>JAJPKP010000074.1 GCA_021323675.1 Pseudomonadota bacterium
TACCGGTTTGCGTGCGTGCGCCATTTGCTGAACTCCCGGGCAAGTTCGATCGCCAGTGAGGTCCCGCCCCCGCTCATGATGTTGAAGCCCGCGACCTCGCCGGCCAATGATTTCATTAATTCAAGATTTTCCCGGACTGAAAACGCCCGGGCTTCCTCTTCGCTCATCCCCGAGTAGCGATCGAAGTAACCATGCGCGCCGCTCAGGTCTTTTACCTTTTCTTTTATATGATCCGCCATCGACGCGCGCTTGACCGGCAGGATTCCCAGGATCGTATGCAGCGAAAGGCGGTTGGCGTGAACGAGAAATCGGCGCGGCTTTTCCACGTCGAATACCGGCTGCGTGAGCACGAATTTGGCGCCGGCTTTCGCCTTGCGCTCCAGCAAGGCAATCTCGCGATCGAAATCGGTCCGATTGGGATTGGCAACCACGCCCGCGTACAGGGACGGCGGGGTCTTTAGCGGGGGCCTCCCCTCGCCCGTATCGCCGCGGTTGAGTGCCGAGATCATCTCCAGCATATCGAAAGGGGTCAAATCGCGAACCACGGACGCGCTATTTGGATGATCTTTCGGAACGGGATCGCCGGCCAACGCCACCACGCCGTCGATTCCGAGCGCGGCGGCGCCGAGCAGGTCGGATTTGATCGCAAAGCGGTTGCGATGGCGGCAGGAAAAATTGAGCACTACCGGCAATCCCAGCCGCGCCTTGACGAACGACCCGAACACGAGCCCCGACATTTTCACGCGCCCCAGCGCATTGTCTGTCAGATTTACCGCGTCGATATGGCCGACGAACTCCTCGAGGCGCTTGAGCAGCAGGCGCGGATTGGCGCCGCGCGGCGGAGCAACCTCCAGCCAGAGCGCGGGTCGCGACGCGGCCAGGCTCTCGGCAAGCGACGGCAATCAGGAACTCCGCCGCCGGCCGACAAGGCGCTCAAGATGGTTGATGTAAAGCATGCGAGCGGCGAGCGCGCGCGCTCTCAGGACTAGGCCTGTTTGCGCTCGGTCGCCTTTACCTTCTGATATTTGCGGTAATCGTATCCGGTCGCCATCGCCATCAGGAGCGGCTCCATGCCGCCTTCTCTTTCGCGCCGCAGCACGCGCAGGCGATCGAAGAACTCCCGGAAATCTTTGTCGATGCGATTCTGGCCGCCCACCGGCTGCAGGAAGAAATCATGCAAACGCGTTACGGTAAAGCGCAGCGACGAGAACCGCAGTTCGTTTGGAAACGCGTCCCATTCCGCCAGCGATAACGTACGCACCGATTCATAGCCGCCCAGCAGCGCGCGGAATCGTTCCAGAGAATAGTCGCCATTGACGAAACACAAGGCATTTACCGCAGTGGCGATGTCAAAAATGAATTTTCCGCGGCAGGCGGACTCGAAATCGAGCACTGCGGTCAGCTTTTCGCCGCGAAACAGGAGGTTGTCCGCGAAGATGTCGCCGTGGATTACGCCCTTCGGCAGCTTGCCTTCGAGATAACGGGTCAGGTACTCGACCTCGTCATCGAGCGTGCGGCAAATCTTGCGGAAGTAGTTCGGAAGGCGGCTGCGTACGTTCAGGTAAAGATCGGCAATTCGTTCGAAGCTGAAGCGGTTGTCGATTCCCTTCTTGTACGCTTTTCCGATTACGTGAAGCTCTCCAATCGCACGCCCAATCGTTTCGAGTTGCGAAAACTTGAGCCTCTCCGGCGCCGGGGTCCTGCCCTCCTGGTATTTGAACAACGAGACGCACTTGTTGTTGAACGTGCGGTAGTACCGCCCCATCCGATCCTGCATCGGATGCGGGCATGGAAAGGTGTGCTTGCGCAGGAAGGAGAGCAGATCGATCTCGCGCTTGAGCTCGTTCTCGCCTTTGACCTCGTCGATCCGAAGCAGAAATTTGCCCTTGGCTGCCTCGACCACGTAGTTGCTGTTGACCGAGCCCTGCGCGACCGGCGTGGCGCTGGTGATTCGGCCTAGCGAGTAGTCGTCAGCCAGTTCCTTGAGGAACGGTTTGTTGAGCTCGGTATAAACGGCCATGGGATAAGTCTGCTTCGCCCGCGGAATCCGCGGGAAGTGTAGAGCCAACTTTGAGGCGGGTCAACTAGGGTCCTGAAACTATCGTCTAAACGCCCGGTATGTTGTCGCGGCACGTGGCGGGAAGCCTGCTCGAGGGGCTTTGCCTCGGCTCCATATACGGCTTAAATGGCATCCATGCCTACCAAGAAAAAACCTTCCGTTTCGCGAACTTCCGCCGGCAAGGCGTCCGGACCGGACTCCACCTCGCTGGAAGGCCGCAAGGCGCCGAACTTTGAGCTGCCCGACGCTTCCGGGAAGACGGTAAAGCTGTCCGACCTGATCGGCTCGAGGAACCTGATCCTCTACTTCTATCCCAAGGACATGACACCGGGGTGTACGACCGAGGCATGCAGTTTCCGCGATAACCTTGAGAAAATTGTCGCAGCCGGCGCCCGAGTCGTCGGGGTGAGCGCGGACTCTTCCGCTTCACACGAGAAGTTCCGCGCCAAATATGGTCTCAACTTTCCGCTGCTTAGCGACACCGGCAACCAGGTCGGCAAGCTCTACGGCGTTTACAAGAAGAAATCGCTGTACGGCCGCGAATTTATGGGAATTGAGCGCACGACCTTCCTAATCGGCAAGGATGGCGTCGTCCGCAAGGTATTTCCCAAGGTCAAGGTGGCAGGGCACACCGAAGAGGTTCTCGCCGCCCTCAACGAGTTGCGCTAGGCGGAGTCAGCTTTCGCGTTCGCTGTCGAGCAGATTTTCGCGCAGAAACGCTCGAAGTTCCGGCTCAACTACCCGCTTTGCGATCCGATGCGAGGCTTTGGGGTAGTAGCGTGTTTCCACGCGCGCACCCCGCTCGCGCAGCGCGCTTGCCAGCCGGACCGCCTGGCTCACCGGCATCGCGCGGTCGCCTTCGCCGTGCAGGATCAGCACGCTGCAATCGAGACGTTGCGGGAGATGCTGGATGACGCTGCGTTCGGAAAGCACCCGCCTGCTCGGCCACACCTGGTGGATGATGGCGAGCTTGGTTCGAAGCGGCGCCTGGGGCCAGAGTTTCAGCAGATCATATGCGCCCGACTGAAGGATAAGTGCGCGAGGGCGCGAGTCGTAGTCCATCAGGAGACCGGCTGCTACCGCGCCGTCGCCGGCACCCCATACCGCAACCCGGTTGGGATCAACTTCGGGACGCTCCTCGAGCAAATCGAGAGCGCGCCGCGACGCGGCCACCGCCTGCGGCCCAACGAACCTGCCGGGCCCCGACGATCGTCCATAACCGGGGATACTGACGCAGGCCACATTAATTCCCATCGAAACCACGTCCGCGTTCGCTTCGATGCATCGCTCCGCCGTGTCCTCATCGCCGTTGAGGACCAACAGGGCGGGAAGGCGGCCGGGTTCGGCGCTGCGCGAAAGATATCCGGCGATTTGATACTGGTTGGGGCCGAGCGAGACCTGGAAATTGAACGGTTCGACGTTCGGATGCCTGGCGAGAAATCCCTCGGGGGTTGCGTGGCAGGCGGCTATCGCAATGCCGGCCAGAACCGCGAGCATCGGCACCAGCACCGGACGGAAAGCAGTCCGGTCGGCTGGAACAGTTTTCGAGGCTCGCTTCATACGAAGGGCAAATTTACTCGCGAGATGAAATAAAGGAAATAGGCGTCACGGGCGGCATTACGACACGCTCAGTTGTCTTATTGGAACATTGCCGCGCTAAACGGCGAAATTGTTTCGGTTTTGTAAGCAAAATGCCGCTGTCGGAATTCGCCGCGCCGAAGGCGCCCGGCCACGTTGAATCGTCGCCGCTATTCGCAAATACTTACTGCTTCTCACTGCTTGCAATTTAGGCGTTACTTCGAAGCGAGAAGCTATGGCAACGGAAGCATCGGCGGCAATCGATTTCGCGAAGGGTAATGGCGTGGTTCCCGTAATAGCGATCGACCACGCAAGCCATCGGGTGCTGATGTTTGCCTACATGAATCGCGAAGCGTTCGATGAGACCGTGGCTACCGGTCGCGCCTGTTACTTCTCGCGCTCCCGCGGCAAGCTCAGGCGCAAAGGCGAGGAGTCGGGAAATTTTCAGGTCGTGAAGGAAATTCGCGTCGATTGCGACGAGGACACGATCATGCTGGTCGTGGAACAGATGGGCGATGGCGCGGCGTGTCATACCGGCCACGAGTCCTGCTTCTACCGGCGGCTGGAAAACGGTGAATGGCGTGAGGTGGAACCACGCAAGGTTGACCCGTCCAAGTACGGCCCCGGCTACGGCCATCAACCCAAGGCCGTTAAAGAATAACCGGATGTGCTGAGATGGCGGCGGAGAAATTCCTTAAATTCGGTATTCCCAAAGGCAGCCTCGAGCAGCAAACGCTCGAATTGATGCGCAAGTCGGGCTGGCGTATTTCGGTGAGCTCGCGATCGTATGTTCCCAGCATCGACGACCCCGCTCTCGCCTGCCGAATCCTGCGGCCGCAGGAGATGCCGCGCTACATCGCGGACGGGTCGCTCGATGCCGGAATTACGGGTAGCGACTGGATTGTTGAGAATGACGTCAAGCTGGTCGAGGTCGAGAGCTTCATCTATTCGAAGGTCTCTCTGAAGCCCTCGCGATGGGTCTTGTGCGTTCCGGAACGTTCGCCCGTTCAGAGGCTTGAGGACCTCGAAGGCAAGCGGGTGGCCACCGAGATCGTCGGATTCGTGAGACGGGTTTTCGCCGAGCGCAAAGTTAAAGCAGAAATTGAATTTTCGTGGGGCGCGACCGAGGCCAAAGTTGCCGAAGGTATCGTTGATGCCGCCGTCGATGTTACCGAGACCGGCTCGTCGCTGCGTGCCAACGGTCTGCGAATTGTCGAGGAACTGCTCACCTCGAATCCGGTTCTGGTCGCCAGCCCTGAGGCGTGGGCCGACGAATGGAAGCAGGCCAAGATCAGGCAAATCGGAGTCTTGATTCGCGGAGCCCTGGATGCGGAGAGCCGGGTTGGAATCAAGATGAATGTCGCCCGCGAAAATGTCGAGAAAGTGATCGCCCTGCTCCCTTCAATCACGGCTCCCACCGTTTCCCAGCTTTATCCGCATCCGAACCTCAAAGGTAAGGAATGGCTGGCGGTTGAAACCGTAATCGCTGAGCACACCGTGCGTGAGTTGTTTCCCAAGCTGCTCGAGGCGGGGGCGGTAGGGATCGTCGAGTATCCTCTCAACAAGATAATCGGCTGAATTGCGCCAAAAACCGTTGCGCTCGACGCAAAGTTTGGGCTCAGGGAGGTCTTAGCGATGGGTAGGACACTCAGGTCCGAGACGCGCAACGGAGTCGGGACGATCGTCCTCACGCGCGCGTCCGAGTACAACACCATCACTCCCGAGCTGCGCGACGAACTCGCGGCGGCGGTAGATGCGGCCGATGCCGACCGCGATGTGCGCGTCATTCTGCTCCGGGCTGAAGGTCCGGCATTTTGCGCCGGGTACCGGCTCGATACTTCCACGCAGGCTCAAGCGGCGGAATCCGAGCGCAGGCGCGTCTGGGATTCGGTGGCCGATTACCACATGATCTCGCGCTACGTGAACACGTATTTGAAACTCTGGTATGCGAGCAAACCCGTAATCGCCGCGGTCCAGGGATGGTGTATCGGGGGCGGCACGGACATGGTGCTGTGCGCGGATATTATCATTGCCGCGGAGACCGCCTCTTTTGGCTACCCGCCGTCGCGCGTATGGGGAACGCCGACTACCGCGATGTGGGTGTACAGGATGGGACTCGAACGCCCCAAGCGCTACCTGCTCACCGGCGATGAAATTCCCGCCCCGGAAGCGGCGCGCATCGGCTTGATCCTCGAAACCGTCCCAGAAGAAAAATTGCTCGAACATGCAACCGCGTTCGCGGAGCGGATGGCGAAGGTGCCGCTCAATCAGCTCCAGATGCTGAAGCTGATGTGCAACCATACCGCCGAGCAGATGGGGTTCGCTACTTCCCGGCTGCTGGGTTCATTCTTCGACGGAATTGCGCGGCATACGCAGGAAGGCCTGGACTTCGTCAAGCGGGCGCAGGAGGCGGGATTTCGACAGGCAGTACGCGAGCGCGACGAACCATTCGGCGACTACGGTTCCGGTCCGCGGTCGAAGCGCCGGCGCGCCGGCAAGAAGCCATAGTCGCTCCAATATTCCGGTGTTTTCTGGACGAGCGGATCGCGGTCTTTAGGAAGCCTGATCGTGTGTGTCGTGATCGGCCCGCGGGCGCAATGCGTCCATGCCGGGCACTCCTCGCGGAGTCTCGTCATCGAAGAGGACGGTCACGATCCCCCAGATCGTAACGATTGCCCAAAAAGCGCCGGCGCTGAGGGGCGGAAAGCCGGCCGACGACGCGATCGCAACCAGCGCCATCACCAGATCCCCCGCCCTCCAGAGCTCGTGCATCGTCCTATTCGCCGGTCCAGTTGGGCTTGCGCTTCTGAGAAAACGCGAGGGGTCCTTCGACCGCGTCTTTCGACTTGAACAGGCGAGCCTGTCCCTCGTAATGCTTCCCGATCGCGTCCTCGACCGGAATGCCGAGGCCGGTCAGCGCGGCCTCCTTGGTGGCCTGCACCGACAGCGGCGAGCATTCCATAATTTCGCGGGCCCATCGCTCGGAGGTTGAAATCAGGTCCTTGAGCGGGACCACTTCATTCACGATACCCCACTTATGCGCTTCCTGCGCGGTAATATGCTTGCCCGTCAGCATCAGGCCCATCGCGATCTTGAGCGGGATGTGACGCGGGAGGCGATGCACGCCGCCAGCCGCGGCCATCAGGCCGACCCGAGGTTCCGGCAGACCGAACCGGGCATGTTCGGCCGCGATGATGATGTCGCAGGAGAGCGCGATTTCAAAGCCGCCGCCGAGCGCGAAGCCGTTCACCGCCGCGATGATCGGCTTGAAGATGTCGTAGCGCGCGGTGATTCCGGCAAAGCCGCCCTTCGAGCGCATGAGTTGCTCGCCGCGATGTTCCGCGGTCCAGCGCAGATCGTTGCCGGCCGAGAATGCCTTGTCGCCCGCTCCGGTCACGATTGCAACCCACATCGCCTTGCCGGCGACGAAGTCGTCCCACACCTGGTCCATCTCCAGATGGCAGGCGGGGTGAAGCGCGTTCATCCGCTCCGGACGGTTGAAGGTGATGTACGCGATATGGTCGCGCTTCTCGTACTTGATGAATTCGAGCTGCATTTTCCCCTCACTTCCGATCTTCAGGTTCATCGAGTAATTCGAAGAACGCGTCGATGCTCTGCATGAGTTGGCGCCGGATCTGGGCGCGCGTTCCCTCGATGTAGTGCATCGCGACTCGCCCCGAGCTTCCGTCATCAAGAGTGACGCGCGCGTCCTCGACCGCGGCTACCTGGCCGTTGAAAATGCGCATCCCATAGACCAGCGCGCCGCGCTGTGGGGCGCCTTTCACCAGATGAAGCCTTCGGGGCATCCGCGTCTCCCTTACTGCTAACTTCTGCCTTTGTATAGCACACCGGGCGATGGAATCGCCCATCGCTGCGTTGACAACGGAGCGTATGGCCCCCACAATCGCCGCGATGCGAGCGCGCGCGCTTTTCTTATTTGCAATCGCGAGCCTGGCGACGAGCCTGGCCGGTTGCGGCCTCTTCTATCAGGCCGGCATTCGCCTCAAGACCGCCCATATGTCTGACCAGCTCAAACCAGGCGAAAGCATGACGGCGATTCACCAGAAATTCGGCGAGCCCGACATTCGCCAGTACCCGGACGACACGACCGAGGTTTGGAGCTATGCTTATAAGCCGAACACGAACGATGTGACCGCCGCCCTGCTCTATACCTCGACCAAGGAAGGCGACCGGGGAACCTTCCTGGACCTGAAGTTTGTAGATGGACGGCTGGTGTCATGGACGGAAGCCGAGCATACGATGCCGCCCAAAGAGAGGTCCGGATTTGGCGCTGGAATCAGCGGAGCACCTATCGGGGGACCTGGGTCTCCGAACGGGGCTTCCACCCACTACTGAAGATTGTGGGCCGCCGGAACGAGGTTGCAAGCCCTGCCAGCTATCATATGTAATTGGCCAGGAGTTAAATTCGTTGATCGTCGGATGCGAGGCACGGCGTTTCAGGCGTGAAATCATCAGGCGCAGCGAGCGGCCTGACGTTTTGGCGTTGACCCTTTAATGGCAACCGCGAGCAAGAGTTTCGAAACTATCCTGCTCGACCGATCCTGGGTGTCGCCCCAGGACCTCGACAAGGCTCGCCAGAGGCGCAAACCGGGACAGGAGCTGGCCGAGGTGCTTGTCGAGATGGGCGCGCTGGAGCCGCAGCGGCTCGCGCGCGCTCTCGCCCAGGAATATCGCTTGCCATTCCAGGCGCACATCGACGAGCACGCCATCGAGCACAGCCTGGTGACCAAGGTTCCGATCAACTACGCGAAAAAGAACCGGTTACTGCCGCTGCATTCGGACGAGGCCGGCATTACGGTTGCGATTGCTGACCCGGCCAACTACGACTCGCTCGACGATCTGCATATCCTGTTTGGCGCCACGATTTTGCCGGTGGTCGCGCCGGTCGAAGTAATCAACGAGGCGATCAACCGCGCCTACGACCAGGCGACCACGACGACCGCCGAAGAGCTGATGTTCGACCTTGACGAAGAACGGCTCGACGTCGTGGCGAGCGAGCTCGCCCACGAACCGCGGGACCTGCTGGACGCGGACGATTCCGCTCCGATTATCAAGCTGGTCAACGGCATCCTGTCGCAAGCGGTCAAGGACCGCGCCAGCGACATCCATATCGAGGCGTTCGAGCGCGACATGGTAGTGCGCTTCCGTGTTGACGGGATGCTTTACGATGTGCTGGAGCCGCCCAAGCGCTTCCAGGCCGCGATCACCTCGCGCGTCAAGGTCATGGCGGGGCTCAATATCGCGGAAAAGCGGCTTCCGCAGGATGGCCGAATCCGGCTGCGTATCGCGGGCCGCGACATCGATATCCGCGTCTCGACGATCCCGACCGCATTCGGCGAACGGCTGGTGCTTCGCCTGCTCGATCGCGCCCAGGCCGCCGTCGACATCAACCTCGATCACCTGGGCTTTTCCGGCGAAAACCTGCGCAAGCTCGATCGGCTGATCCGGCAGAGCCACGGGATTATTCTGGCAACCGGCCCGACCGGATCAGGTAAATCGACCACGCTCTACGCCTGCCTGAGCCGCATCAACTCCCCCGAGAAGAACATCATCACGATCGAAGACCCGATCGAGTACCAGCTTCGCGGAGTTGGGCAGATGCAGGTGAACCCGAAGATCGATCTGACTTTCGCAAGCGGGCTCCGGTCGATCCTGCGCCAGGACCCGGATGTGATCATGGTAGGCGAGATTCGCGACGGCGAGACGGCGGAGATCGCGATTCAGGCGGCGCTCACCGGCCATCTGGTTTTCTCCACCCTGCACACCAATGATTCGTTCGGAGCTGTGAGCCGTCTGCTTGATTTCGGAATCGAGCCCTTCCTGGTTTCATCTTCGATCCTGGCGGTGCTGGCGCAGCGGCTGGTGCGGCGGCTGTGCCTGGAGTGCCGCGAGCAATACATGCCCAGCGAGGCGGAATTGGCCCGCATCGGGCTCAGTTCGGCGCAACTCGAAAATCCGCTCTATCGGGCGAAAGGTTGCCGCGCGTGCCGCAACAGCGGCTATCGCGGCCGGCTCGCAATCCAGGAACTGATGGTGATGGACGATGAGATTCGCGCGCTGGTGATGCAAAACAGCGACGGCGCGACGCTGCGGCGCCATTGCACATCGATGGGGATGAAGCTGCTCAGACAGGACGGCGCCGATCGTGTTCTGGCCGGCGAAACCACCATCGAAGAGCTGCTGCGTCAGACCCAGGAAGAAGTTTTCTAAGCATCGCTCCCTCCCAGGCATGCCGGTTTTCGCATACCGAGGATTGTCCACCGATGGCCGATCGGTTGCCGGCGTAATCGACGCTGACAGTCCGAGCACCGCGCGCGGGAAGCTGCGCGCATCGGGAATCTTTCCCACCGAACTTGCTGAGGAGATCGGCGGCCAACCCAAGGCGACGCCCACCGACTGGATCCCCTTTCGGCGCAGCGGAATTCCCGCTTCGGATCTTGCCCTGCTGACCCGCCAACTCGGCTCTCTCCTCGGCGCGGGCGTGCAACTGGTGGATGCGCTCGGCGCGCTCAGCGACCAATCATCGCGCGCAAGCGTCAAACGAATGCTGTCGCAGGTGCGCGAGCGAGTACGCGAGGGTTCCTCGCTGGCGGACGCCCTTCGGGCGCATCCCCACGTTTTCTCCGATCTCTACGTGGGGATGGTGCGGGCGGGAGAACAGGCAGCCGCCCTCGAAACCGTACTCGATCGGCTGGCCGAATACAGCGAGCGGCAGTCTGAATTCATGGCGAAGGTCCGGGGCGCCCTCACCTACCCGATCATCATGATGTGCGTAGGCACGGCGATCATGGCGTTTCTCGTAACCTACGTGGTGCCCCAGGTGGCAACGATTTTCGAGCAGCAGCACGCGGCCCTGCCGCTCGCAACGCAGATTTTGATCGCAATTTCGTCGTTCCTGACCGGCTATTGGATTTGGATCTCGCTTTTCGTCATCGGCGTGGTTGCCGCAATAGCCTACGGACTCTCAACCGCGCGCGGACGCCGGACGTACGACACCGCTGTCCTGCGCGTGCCCTACCTGGGCCAGACCATCGTGCGGATTATCTGCGCGCGGTTCGCGCGAACGCTCGCGACCCTGCTTGCCGCCGGCGTACAGCTCCTGCCTGCGCTCGATGCGGTCAAGGCGGTCGTCACCAACGGCCTGCTTCGCGACGCGGTGGAGAAAAGCCGTGAAGAAATTCGCGAGGGCCACGGGATGGGACACACCCTTGGGCAGAGCAAGCTTTTTCCTCCTTTGTTGATCGAGATGATTCGCGTCGGAGAGCGCTCCGGGGAATTGGAACGGATGCTGGAGCGAGTAGCGGACAATTACGAGCGGGAAGTCGCGTATTCGCTCGCCCAGGTAACCACTATCCTGGAGCCTGTGATGACCTTGATGATGGCGGCTGTTATCGTGTTCATGATGCTGGCCGTGCTCATGCCGATCTTCCAGCTCAACCAGATCATGCAATAGCGCGAAAAGGTGACCCACATGAATCGAAGATACCGCGGCCAGGACGGCTTTACCTTGATCGAGATAATGGTCGTCATCCTGATCATCGGCCTGCTGGCGTTGATGGTCGTGCCGCGGCTGCGCGGGGTCGCCGACCGGGCCAAGCGCACCAAGGCGCAAGCCGATATCCAGGAACTCAAGCAGGCTCTCGACCGCTACTATCTCGACAACGGCACCTACCCGACCACCGACCAGGGCCTTCAGGCGCTGGTGACGCCGCCGACCGGAGGACGAACGCCGGCCAACTATGAACCGGGCGGATACATCGAAAAGCTGCCGAGCGACCCGTGGGGCAACTCATACTTCTACCAGAGTGACGGCAGCAGCTACGTGCTCAAGTCTTTCGGTCCCGACGGCGTACAGAGCGTTGACGATATAGACGGCAGTTCGAGTTGAACCCGGAATGAACAGCGCCCGCCCGTCGCGCATTTTCCGGTACGGACCCGGAAGACCGCCTGGCGACCGATCGTCGCAGTCCGGTTTTACGCTTCTGGAACTGGCGGTCGTAATTTTCATCATGGCACTGATGTTCACGCTGGTGGTGCCGTACACCGGCGGCTACCGCAAAGCGCGGCTCAAGAGCGAAGCGCGCCGGCTCGCCGGCCGCGCGTCGTATCTCTTCGACGAAGCGTCGTCGCAAAAGGTCTTCCTGCGCCTGGTCTTTGATCTCGACCATCAGGTTTACGGCGTGATGCGTCTGGATCCTTACGCGCTTCCCACTCCGTCATTCACTCCCGACCGCAGCAGCGCCGGAGCGCCGGTCAGAATGCCGCCGGCGATCGCAATTCGCGACGTGACGGTGGGCGATTTGGGAACGTTCAGCGCCGGCACCATCGCCACGCAGTTCTATCCGGAAGGATATGTCGATGCGACGTTGATCCACATGATTGATCTGTCGGGCCACGTGATGACGCTGGTTTTCAACCCCGTAACGGGCCGGGTCAGCATCGCGGAGGGCGACCTGACGATGGCCCAGGTGCTGGCCAGATGAACACGGCGCTCTTTCGATCGGATAGGGCACGTTCAGGCTGCGTTTCGGAGGGCTTTACGCTTCTGGAGGTGATGATCGCGATGGCCGTGCTCGGCATCGCGCTTCTCGCTCTCCTGACGCTGCATCATCAGAGTCTGCAGAGCGTGATTCATAGCCGCGATATCTCGCGCGCAGCCATGTTGTGCGAGGCGGTGATGACGCAGGCGGAACTCGATCAATTTCCGAACGTTGGAGTGACCAAGGGCAATTTCGACAAGCTGTTCCCCGGCAGGTATCGAAACTTTCGATGGGAGCGTCACGTCGAGCCATCAGGCATATTTCCCGATGTGCGCAAGGTGCGTGTGATCGTATTTTACGGACCAAAGTTCTTGCGAACCTTCACGCTCACGGAATACCTTCACAACCCAATTCCGACGCAGGGAGAGCAGTGATCGCTGACAAGACGCCGCGGCGGCCAAACGCCGGCTTTACCCTGCTGGAGTTGATGCTCGCGGTTGCGATTTTGGGGCTGATTCTCGCGATGCTGGCGGAATCGTTCCACGCGGTGGCAAGCAGCAAGGTGCATGCTGAAGACCGCTTGAATTCAGAGCGCGCGGGCCGCGCGATCGTTTCGCAAATGAGCGACGAGATTCGCGGCGCGGTTCAGACCCCCCTTGCCCCCAGCCGGGTTTTGTTTCTGGGTTCCGCCCGCTACCAGGGCGGCGTTCCGATCAACAGCCTGACGATTTCGACCCTCGACCCCGGCCATCGGCGATCGATTGACGGCTATGGCGTCGAAGAGATCGTGACGTATCAAGCGGTTGCGAACCCTTACCATCGGGGATGGTTTCTGCTGGAGCGCTCCCAGTACAGCGCACTCGGCACCGGCGCCAACCCGATGCCGATCATCGTGGCCGACAACCTGCTTTCCCTGAAATTCCGCTACTTCGACGGCCAACAATGGGGAGAGGTGTGGAATTCCGAAAACCTGTCGCTCGGACAACAGTTGCCTGTAGCGGTATGGATCGATCTCACCCTGGCCGGGCCGCGAAACACCCCGCTGGCGTTTTCCACGCAGGTAACAGTCCCGATGTCGATCACGCAATGGTGAACAGACTCAAACAGCGGCAGCGCGGCATAGCGCTGCTGGTCGTCATGCTGGGCATCGCGCTGATGACGCTGATTGTGGTGGATTTCAGCACCAACGCCGCGTTCGGCTATCTGTCCGCCGCCAATCAGGCCAACGAGCTGCGCGCTTATTATTTGGCTCGATCGAGCGTCGCGGTAGGTCTCGGACTGCTCGCCGAAGACTCGCGAATGGACGCGATGAATCAGACGCCCTTTGACAGCCTGAACGACGTGTGGGCGGCGCCATTCCCGCCCGTGAGCGTTGATGGCGGAACCGCCTCGATATCGATCGTTGACGAGGCGCGTAAGCTCAATCTTAACCAAATCGTCAATCCCGCCAACGGCGAACTGAACCAGCAATTTGCCTTGACCCTCGAAAGGTTGTTCACCATCCTCGGCATTTCTCCGCAGATAATCCCAGCCATCGCCGATTGGGTCGATGTCGACAGCCTTACGTCCTCGCTGGGGGGCGCGGAAATGGACTATTATATGCGGCTCAGGCCGCCTTATGTGCCTCGCAACGGGCTGATGCCGACGGTCGGTGATCTTAAGATGATCCGCGGGATCGATGACGCCACGTTTCAAAAGCTGCTCCCGTTTGTCACCGTGATGCCGGAGATGCAGGTGAACGTTAATACGGCCCCGCCGGAGGTGCTGGCGGCCTTGAGTCCTCAGCTTTTCGCCAATCCGGATCTGGTCAAGGCGATCGTGACGGCCAGAATGATCAGCCCCTTTTCCAACATAACCGATGTGGGCAATATTCCGGGTGTAGGCCAGTACATCAGCGACCTCTCGAAGGTGTTAACCACGCGGAGCATTTTCTTTACGATAAACGGGATGGGGACTTACGCGGGGGCTCGCAAGCTGGTCCATTCCACATTTCGTCGCCAGCCGAACGGCAGCGGGCTGCTCGTATCGTGGCAGGAAGACTAGGCAGCTAACCGAATGCCGCAGCGCATCCTGGCAGTCGAAATTGCGGGAGACAGATTGCG
The DNA here is from genome assembly GCA_021323675.1 of Pseudomonadota bacterium. Taxonomy (GTDB): domain Bacteria; phylum Desulfobacterota; class Binatia; order Binatales; family Binataceae; genus JAFAHS01. The sequence goes on from JAJPKP010000074.1 coordinate 14,241, forward strand.
GGCCGCCACGGCGGATCGCACCTGGAATTCCTTTCAATTCATCGGCGTTTTTGAAACCCAACGCACTGCCGATGAAGAGAGCCTGGTTCCCGCACTAAACCGCCTGCTCGAAAAGACGGGCCATCCGGATGTCGTCGTGTCCGCTCTGCCGCCGGATCGCGTGGCCAAGCGCCTGCTCGAGCTGCCCTTCAAGGACCTTCGCCGCCTGCATCAGGTGGTCCCTTTCGCGCTCGAAGAACACTTGCCCTTCGCGGTAGACGGCGCCGCGGTGGCATTCGTCCGCGTAGGCCGCGAAGGCGACAATTCTCTGGTTCTGGCGGCATCGGTACGCAAGCAGGATATTCAGGACCATCTCGGGCTTCTCGCGAGTGCCGGCCTCGATCCCAAGACCGTAACGATTACGCCGTTTGCCGTCGCGTCGCTGTTCGCGCGCTCACGCAACGGTACAGCCCGAACCGCGCATCTGCTTGTCGATGCCGAGCAGACCTCGACTTCCGTGGTGTTGCTCGACAAGCAGGGAATTCCGCGGGCGATGCGCTCGATCTCGGCGGGACTGATTACTCCGGACGGCTCCCCCCGGGGCGCGGAAGAGCTGGCCCCGATAATAAATTTGATGCGCCAGACGATGCTCGCGCATAGCGCCGAACTCGACCACGCGGATCTCATAGTGACCGGCCGCGGTGCCGCGGTCCCGAAAGTGCGCGCCAACCTGGCGGATCTGCTCTCTCTGCCGGCGCGCGACTTCAATTGCTCGGCGCTCTTCGAGGGCGCATCGCCAGATTTGATTCGCTTCGTGAGCCCGATTTCGATGCTGCTCGGCGAAACTCCGGATCATCCGGTCGAGCTGCTCAACTTCCGGCAAGGCGAATTCGCGTTTCGCGGCAGAACGCGAGGCGATCTCACGCCCTTCTACCCCACCGCAATCCTTGCGGCATGCCTGGCCGGCTTTGTACTGCTGCATCTGTCGCTCGGCGTGTACGGGAAAGTCCATCGCCTGCATCTCATCGACCGGCAGATTGCAAAGGTGGCTGCTCCAGTGCTGGGTGGCGAAGCGTCCGGCGATCCGGTCGTGCAACTGCGTTCGGGAATTTCCGCGATGGACAAACAACTGCGCCTCCTTGGCGGCGACCCCAGCCGAAGCTTCGTGCTCGACACGTTGATGTCGATTTCGCAGGCGGTTCCGCCGCGCATACCCGCCGAGTTCGAGGAAATGCAGATTGACCCGAGCGGCGTGCGCATCACGGGGTTGGCTGACTCGTTCGGGACGGTGGATGAGGTGAAGCGAGCACTCGATCAGTCCGGCGAATTCGGAACGATCGAAGTGACCCACGCAACCTCCGGCAGCCAGGCGAACAAGGTTGAATTTCGGCTGAGCGCCGATTTCAAGGGGACCGAGTAGAAATGTTCCGCGAATATCTGAGCCAGCTTCGGAACAGAATCCTCTCGGTGCTCGAGCCACAGATTCGGCGCGTGCGGGCATTGGTTGACCCTTATGTCGCGCAGGCGCGGGCCCGTTACCAGAAGCTCGAAAAACGCGAACGGATCCTGGTGCAGATTGCCGGCGCATTGGTCGCGGTACTAATCGCCTACAATTTCGCGGTCGCACCGATAATGGATTACGTGGACGGGCTGGATGACAGGATCGCTGCTCGTGAGCGCGACCTCGCCGGAGTTCAGCGGCTGGCAGCCACCTACGCGACTCTGAAATCGGAGCTGAACGTCGTCCGCCACAACACCGTTCCGGCGGGGAAGGACTTTTCACTTTTTTCGGTTGTCGAGGCGTCCTTCAGCAAAAGCGTTGGGCACGACAAGATTGGCTCGATCACTCCCCAGGCCGACAAGAAGCTCCCTGACGGACTCGTGCAGTACAGCGTGCAGTTGAAGCTCAACGACGTTAGCCTTGCGCAAATTGTCGACGCGCTCTACGCGGTGCGCGCGCTGCCTGTTCCGGTAGGCGTCGCCGACCTGCGCATCGAGCGGCGCTCGCAAAACACCCACTCCTTCGACGTCGATCTGACCTGCGTGGCGCTGGGGCGCAATGCCTGATTTTCTGAACGCCGACTACTGGCTAGCGCATCGACTCGAGCTCTCGTATGCGGCCGCCGCTTTCGTGTTATTCCTTGCGTTTCTATTCGCGACTTTCCCGTATACACCGGCGGTGAAGGCGGCGCTTGCGCCTATGGGACTGCGCTTTGAGAGCTCCGGACAGGGATTCGCCCTGCCCTTCGGCGCGCGCCTCGATAAAGTCAGAATACAGCAGCTTGTACCCGGGGCGCCGCCCCTGTTCGAGAGCGAGAGCGTGCGCGTGTCGCCCGCGCTGTTTTCCACCCTGCTGTTTCACCCTGGAATCAATCTGAGCGCGAAGGCGTACTCAGGCAACTTGAAGCTCCACGTGCATCGCAGGGGAGAAGGCGCCGCGGTCAGTTTTGATGCGGACAAGCTCGACCTCGCCAGTATCGGACTGCTTCGTCAATTCGGGGCGGCATTGGGCGGCGAACTGTCAGGCGATGGGGACATCACCTTTGACCCGCTCTCGCCGACTGGAGACGATGGCGCAGCGGTGCTGCATGCGAAGGGTTTGCTGGTGCGCATTCCATGGCCGACGGGCGCAATTGGGCTTGGCGATGTCGAGCTCATCCTTAGCCTCGAGCACGGCGTGGTCAAGATCGGCACCATCAAGGCCTCAGGCGGCGATCTCGCGATCGATGGCCGTGGATCGATTCAATTGGACCCTGACGATTGGCAGGAAAGCAGGCTGGCGCTCCAGTTTACTCTGACGCCGTCGCCCACCGCGCGGCAGCGGCTGGAATTCCTGCTGAATTTCCTGCCTCATCCGCCGGGCACGGGGCCCTACAAGCTTGGCGGTACCGTCTCGTCTCCGGCGTTCAGCTAACCGCGCGCGGAGCCTGTCATGCCGCTTCCTATGCGGGAGCGGCTCTGAAAAATTCGCGCACCGCTTCCTTGAATCGCTTGTCACCGGGAGTGTTCAGATGATCGCGCCCTTCGATCTGAATCAGGCGGCTGCAATGGAGCGCCGCCGCAAGCGAGCTTGCGTTGCCGACGAGCGCGTCTTTGGTTCCCAGCGCGATCAAAACCGGCACGGTGTTGCCGGCAAGTACCGTTGGGTCAATCGGCGCCCGGTCGGCGCCCATGCAGGCCGCGAGGGCTTTCAAGTCATTGCGGTTTAGCTGCGCGAATTGCCGGAAAAGCCGGGGCGTTTCACCCTGAATTGAGGACGGATCGTCGGCGAGCAGCGCGTTGATGATTGCCTTGCGGCGCGCGGACTCGTTTACGGCGACTCCGTCCCCTACTCCGCCGAGGACCACCGCGCGCCATCGCTGTGGATGCCGCGCGAGCAGGCCCATCGCAATCCGCCCGCCCATCGAATAGCCCATCAGCAGCGCACGCCCGATCCCCAACTGATCCATCAGGCGAAGCACGTCGTCTTCCATGATTGTGCCGCTGTACGACGCGATTTCGTGCGGTTTATCGCTCTGTCCGTGGCCGCGGCAATCCAGCGCGATCATACGATAATCAGGCGCGAGCAGATCGAACCATCCGGTCACGCCCCAGTTGTGATCGGCATGCGAGGCGAATCCGTGTACGAGCACTACCGCGTCGCCCTGGCCGCGATCGTGGTAATGAATCCGAACTCCCGACGAATCGAAAAAAGGCATCGTGATAACTCCTGAAAGATGTCACTTGCCGCGATAGATGGGTTTGCGTTTTTCCATGAACGCACGGGGACCCTCGCGGGCATCTTCGGAGCGCATGACCTCGCGGGCGCATTCATTTTCGATTCGAAACGCCTCGTCGAGCGGACGGCCCGAGGTTCGGCGGACCGCCTCCTTTATCTTGCGCACCGCGATGGGGCCGTTTGCCGCGATCGTCTCCGCCATCTCCTCCGCTTTTGAGAGCAGTTGCGCTTGCGGAACGACGTAGTTGACCAGGCCGAGCCGCCACGCCTCCTGCGCGTTAATCCGGTTGCCGGTCAGCAGAATTTCCATCGCCTTGCAATATGGAATCTGACGCTGGAGCCGGGCGAGCGAACCGGCGGCGGGAATAATGGCCCATTTCACTTCCTGAAGCCCGAAGCTGGCATGTTCCGCCGCGATTCGGATGTCGGTCGCCTGGATCAGCTCCATGCCTCCCGCGATACAAAAGCCGTTGATCGCGGCGACGATCGGCTTGTCCACATCGTAGTTGCGAAGCAGCGCCATGTCGCCATAGCGACGGTTCGCGAGGAGCCGCTGGTCCCATTCGTCCTCCGGTTTGCGCGCGCCGGTGAACAGCGGGATCAACCTGCCGAGGTCCGCGCCGGCCGAGAATGCTGCCTCGCCGGCCCCTGAAACGATCGCAACCCTGATTTCGTCATTACGGTTGACCTCCTCCCAGGCGTCGGAGAGACGAACGAGCGTTTCGGGGTTGAAGGAGTTGTGAACTTCAGGCCGGTTGAAGGTGATGTAGGCGATATGGCCGCGTTTTTCGAACAAAAGGGCCGGCATGACAGTAGTCCTCGCACATACAGCAGGATTTTCGCGCAAGGTAGCACGCTTTCAGCTTTACCAGCCACTTCGCCCACCGATATCATCGACCCTGGCGGCGGTTCCTGCGGTTCGCCTGAGGATGAAATGCTTAAATCAATCGTGCTGCTAGCGTCTATTACGCTCGTTGTCCAGCCGGCCTTTGCAATCGAGACACCGCGTATAATTCCGCGCTCCGAGCGCGTCGGGCATCCGATCGATCAGGTCTTTGGCACTCTAAAGCACTACTTCAACGACTCTTCATTGAGCGGATTCGTGCTGAGGAGCGCGGACCAGAAGTCATGGACGCTGGTTGCGACCCGCTCGGATATCGACGGCGCGAACTGGAACAACTGGGCGTTCTGCAAGGCTTCGGCAGAACAGATGATTTATCGCTTTGAAGACGGCACCGCGACGGTGACCGTGCAGCTCCAAAAGGCGGGAGCACAGGCGACTTTTATGAGCGTCAGCGCGGATTTTCAGGGGACGTACACGCTTGGCTCGCAGGAGGCGCGGATCGACTGCACCTCCACGGGGAACATGGAGCGGGATCTGATCGCGGTGGCCGGCGGTTCTCCGAAGGGCACGCGGTGAGTGCAGCGCCACAGAGCGGATTTGCCGAACGGCTCTCGTCAGACCTGGCTTTTCCCGAGGCGCGATCGCTTCGATCGCGCGATGTCTTCGGCCTGATCGCGCGCGCTTGGCCGTTCATCCGGCCCTATCGCCGGCATCTCCTGCTGCTGTTTCTGATGATGCTCGCGGCGGTTCCGCTGGGCCTCGTCATTCTCGATCTAATTCGCATCTTCTTTGACGTGATTGGCAACGGCCATCCGCTCCGGCCGTATGAGGCTCGGATGCTGCAGGTCCCGCTCAACGCGAGCCGCGATCTGGTCCTGTGGCGCGCCTGCATCGCGGGAGGCGTGGTCACGATGCTCGTGATTCCTCTCAATTCGGTGCTGCTCGCGTACGCGGTGTGGATTCTGCAAAAGATGTCCAATCTGTTCCGGGTCAACCTGTACGTACGAATGCAGGATCTCTCGGTGCGCTTTCACGGAGAGGAAAAGATCGGCGACGCGATCTTCCGGATGTTTCAGGATTCGGCGGCAATTCCACAAGTAGTGGACGGATTGATTATCCAGCCTCTTCGCTGGCTGCCGCTGGCGCTCGGAACCCTGGGCTTCCTGCTGCTGTTCGACCGCACGATGGCGCTAATCGCGCTTGCGGTGCTGCCGCTGGATTTCATCCTTGCCGCGGCGAGCGGCGGCGCGTTGCGGCGCGCATTTGTCGCCGAACGCGAACGCGCAGCCTTCGCAACCACCCGAATCGAAGAAACGCTCGCATCGATCAAGGCGGTCAAGGCTTTCGGGCGCGAACGGTTTGAAACCGATCGCTATGCGCGCGACAACTGGGACGCGTTTCTGGCGGCGCGGCGCGCGCGGCTGATGCTCGCGGGCTATCGCGTATGTTCAAACACGATTCGCGCCCTCGCCTACGCCATGGCGGCGTATGTCGGCGCGCGCGGCGTCCTGGTCGGCGGGTACACGGGCGCGGCGAAGATGGCGGCATCGCTCGGCCTCTTTCAGGCATCGATTTCAATATTCGCATGGATGACCGCCGGAGCGCGTGAACTCACCGATCGATGGGCGAGCCTGCAGGACGTCGTTGTAGCGATTTCGCGGGTTCTCGAAATGGCCACGATGCCGTCCGGAGAAAAGATCAAAAGCGGAACCGCCGTTCCTGGCAGTCCGGTCCGATCGGTCGGCTTTGATTCCGTCAGCTTCGGCTACGATCCGCGTTCCCCGGTTTTGAAAAACGTTTCGCTCGAAGCAAAAGCCGGCGAACTTACGGCCCTGGCCGGACCCAGCGGCTCCGGCAAGAGCACGATTATCGCTTTGTTGTTGAGATTCTTCGAGCCTGACGCCGGAGCAATCCTGCTCAACGATACGCCTATCCAGCGGTTCGATGTGGTTGCGTGGCGGGCGTGCCTGTCGGTGGCGCTCCAGGAGAGCCCGATGTTCACGGCCACGCTTCGCGAGAACCTGGTCTATGGACGGCCAGATGCCTCCGATGCCGAAGTTTGGACCGCGCTGCGGCGTGCCGGACTTGGGGACTTCGTCGCATCCCTGCCGGCCGGACTGGACACGATGCTCGGCGAGAAGGGCGCGAAGCTGTCGGCCGGTCAGAGCCAGCGAATTGGGGTCGCGCGCGCTCTTCTGCGCAAGGCGCCGATATTGCTGCTTGACGAACCGACCTCAGCTCTCGATGGAAAGACCGAAGAGAGCGTGGTCGCAGGGGTCCGGGAATGGATCGCTGATGATCCTGCACGAAGGCTCGCAATCCTGGTAACCCATCGCCGCTCGAGCGCGGCGAAAGCGGACCGGATCTACCGCCTCGATGCCGGACATCTTGGGCTTGCGACCCTGGCCTCGCTGGGACAGCGCGGCTGATACAGGCAAATGGCAACACAACCAACTCCGCCATTGTCCTTGAACGGCGCGAAACCATCGCGCTTCGATTCGCGCCGGAACCTGCTGTATTCGGATGAGCATCGGCCGCTCAAGCCGCGCGAAGTGTGGCGCCTGTTTGTGCGCAGTTGGCGGTTTATCCGCGAATTTCGCCGCCTCGTTTGGCTCAAATCAATTCTTGCGATCGGGTCGCTGGCGTTCTTCGTGATGACGCCGTGGCCGCTTAAGATCGTGATCGACAATGTTCTCGATCGGCGGCCGATGAGCGGAATTCCGCGGGCCCTCATCTTCCCAATTGCCGGGTCCGATCCCGCCCGCATCCTCGCCGTGGTCATCGGCTTTCTTACGGTGGCCGCTCTGTTGGTTGGAATGGTTGCCGATCGGGCCGTCGCACTCGGCACCGAAGTGCAGAGCGGCGGCCTCGATCAGGCCGGATTCACGCAGAACGATGCAAACGACGGCTGGAGTCTCTGGAACGGATTATTCGGCTATCTGGAGACCCGCGTTACGCTCGATCTGACGCAAAGAATAACCCAATCGGTCCGCACCGCGGTTTACGAGGCATTCTTGAATTCTCCGCTGGGCATGTACTCGGACCAGAAGATTGGCGACGCGGTTTTCCGGGTGATGCACGATTCGGCTGCGGTAAGCGCGGTTTTCTACCGTGGGCTGCTTGCGCCCATCGCGTCGGTCGTGTTGTTTCTCATGACCCTGGTCATTCTGCGGGCGCAATTTCCGAACGAACCTGTCATTCCCGAAACAGCGGCGCTTTTCCTGCCGATATTCGCGATCTTTGCCACCTTGTTCGGGCGTGCCCTTCGCGGGCAGAGCCAGGAGATGCGCGAGACCGGCAGCAACGTGATGGCCGCGTTCGAAGAGCGCCTTTCCCAGGTGCAGCTCATCAAGGCATTTGGACAGGAGGATCGTGAATCGCGGTCAATCGACGAGGCGAGCTGGAATTCATTTCGCTCGACCTTGAAGATGCTCGCGCTCGGGCTGGTGCTGTTTCTTGTGATCACCCCGATGGTCGGCTTCCTGATGTACACCGCGCTCTATCATGTGATGAAGGAAATAATCGCCGGCAGGCTGACGCTGGGCGATGTCTCGCTGCTTGCGGGATATGGAGCGTTGCTCGCGCGGCCGATGGCTACGCTGGGCGGGACGTGGGCGGCGATGCAGCTTCCGGCCGCCGGCCTTAGGCGAATTCACACCGTGCTGGATCGGCTGGAGAACTCGCGCGACGAAGTCGCCGCGGCTGCCCATCTCGACTCCATCACTTCGATCGAGTTTCGCGAGGTCAGCGTCGGTTACGCAACAGACTCGCCGATCCTGAGATCCGTTTCGTTCCATCTCAAGACAGGAGAAATGGTGGCTCTTGCGGGACCGAGCGGTGCGGGTAAGACGACGCTTATTCTCGCTCTGCCCCGTTTTCTGGAGCCGATCGGCGGATGCATTCTGTTGAACGGCTCAGACGCGCGGCGATTCGAGCCGGCGGCGATTCGAGCGCGCATCGGATTTGTTTTTCAGCAAGAGGCGCTCTTCTCCGTCTCGATCGAGGACAATATCCGTTACGGCCGCCTCGAAGCATCCGCCGGCGAGATTAGGCAAGCGGCAAAGATGGCGGGAGCGGACGAGTTTATTTCACGGCTGCCGGAGGGCTATTCGACCATCCTCGGCAGACGCGGCACACGCCTCTCCGTTGGGCAAAAGCAGCGTATCGCGATTGCTCGCGCCCTGCTCGCCCTGCCCGACGTGCTGATTCTGGACGAGCCAACAGCACCGCTCGATACCGCCAGCGAGATGAGCCTGATCGCAACTTTGCGCGACATCGCGCGAACCAGGATCGTCCTGGTTGTCGCGCACAAATCGAATACACTTGCGGCATGCGATCTGGTGTTGTTCGTGAACGAGGGCAGGCTCGAAACCGCGGGCGCTCACGACTGTCTGATCGAATCGTCTCCTTCGTATCGCTCCTACCTGGCGATCGCTGAGTCGGAGATGCATCCGGAAGTTGAAGCTTAGACGACGTGCGCTTTGCGCCGCGGTTACATCGAAGCGGCTGAGTCGCCTTTCGCCCCCGCGCTTTCGTGTTAAAATAGGCTCCAGGAGCATCTCTCTTGGCGGATAGTTTCGACGGATCTCACGCGCAGAAACCCGAAGTCGTCGTTGACTTCGAGCTGCTGCGTACGCTAGCTGGCCGGAACTTCCGCGACCTCGGCGGCCATCCGGCGGCCGACGGCCGACGCGTGCGGCGCAACCACGTTTATCGTTCGTCTCATCTTGCGGAGCTTCCGCCCGAGAGTCCCCTGCATTCACTCGAACTCAGGACGTTGGTGACCCTGCAAAGCCGAATGGAGGTCAAGCATATCGGGCCTCCGGCGCACACGGTGCGGAGCGGCGTGCGATGGGAGCATATTCCGATCGGCGACCAGTGGTTCAACGATCGCGGCTACACGCGCCGCGCGAGTGAGCCGGGCCGCGCGCATCTCGAGCTGGTGATGCATTTTCGCGAGGATTGGCAGCGTTTCTTCAAGCTCCTGGCCGAGCGCGATGTTTACCCGCTGCTGTTCCATTGTTCCGCCGGGCGGGATCGCACCGGGGTGGGAGCGGCGATGCTCCTGGAAGTGCTTGGCGTTGGCCGCGAGCATATCGTTGCCGACTTTCTTGAAAGCAACGCAACCTTTCCGCGCGATCTGCTCACCCCCACGCAGTTAACCCCGGTATTCGAGACAATCGACGAAGCCGGCGGAATCGACGCCTTTATGCGGGAAGTTCTGGGACTGGACGCGAAGCACCTGGAAGCGATTCGCACCGACCTGCTCGAAGACTGACCAGCACAAGTGGCATGCCTGTGCCAACTTGGATCGATTGCCCTATCGTGCCCTATGCGGGCAGGTAGCCGTCGCGAAGCAGCGATTTCGCGATGATCATTCGCTGCACCTCGCTGGTGCCCTCGCCTATTTCGGACAGCTTCGCGTCGCGCATATAGCGCTCGGCCGGGAAGTCGGTGACGTAACCGTAACCGCCGTGGATCTGGACACCCTTGGTCGTCGCCCACATCGCGGTCTCGGATGCGAACAGCTTGGCCATCGCAGCTTCGCGCGCAAACGGACGTCCCGCATCTCTCAGCGCCGCCGCTCGGCAGATAAGGACCCACGAAGCCTCGATGCGAGTTGCCATGTCAGCGAACATCCATTGAATGGCCTGGAATTCCGCGATGCGCTTTTTGAACTGGCTGCGCTCGAGAGCATAGGCGCGCGCCTCTTCGAATGCGCCGCGCGCCATCCCGGCGGCGAAACCCGCGATGCCGATACGTCCGCCGTCGAGCACCTTCAAGGTCTGCCGATAGCCGGCGCCGAGGTCGCCAACGATGTTTCGCGCGGGCACGATTACGTTCTCGAAGATCACTTCCGCGGTGTCCGAGGCGTGCAGCCCGAGCTTTTCAATCTTGCGGCCGTTAGAAAGGCCGGAAGTGCCGCGATCCACGATAAAGGCCGACACCCCGTCGCGGCCCTTGTCCGGGTCGGTCACCGCCATAACCACATAAACGTCGGCGACGGATCCGTTGGTGATGAACATCTTGGAGCCGTTGATCTGATAATTGTCGCCAACCCGAACCGCGCGCGTCTTCATCGCCGCCGCATCAGACCCCGAACTCGGCTCGGTTAGGCACCAGGCTCCCAGCTTTTTTGCGGCGAGCATATCCGGCACGTAACGGTCGCGATGTTCATCCGCCGCGAACGCCGCTATATGCCCGGTCGAAAGGGACATGTGCGCGGCACAGGTCAGGCCGATCGACGCGTCGTAGCGCGAGAGCCCTTCGACTATCAGCACCTGTGAGAGAGTGTCGGCTCCGCCGCCGCCCCATTTTTCGGGAAAAGCGACGCCCAAAAAGCCGAGTTCGCCAAGCTTTTCGATCACGTGGCGAGGAAAGGTTTCTTCCTTGTCCCACTTGGCCGCGAACGGCTTTATTTCGCGCTCGGCAAACGCTGTGAGGGTATCGCGGATGCGCCGCTGCTCCTCGGTCAGATCGAAATTCATGCGATTACTGCCGCGCCTGAACGTTCTCGCGGACCCACTTCACGATGTCCTCGGTCGATGCGCCGGGAGTGAAAATCTCGCGCACGCCCATCTCCTTCAGCTTTACGGCGTCTTCGTCGGGGATGATTCCGCCGCCGAAGACGGCAACGTCCGCGGCGCCGCGCTCCTTGAGCAGCTTGATAACCTCGGGGAAAAGGGTCATGTGCGCGCCGGAGAGAATTGAAAGGCCGACCGCGTCGACGTCCTCCTGCACGGCGGCCTCGGCGATCATCTCGGGGGTCTGATGCAGTCCGGTATAAACCACCTCGAATCCGCCGTCGCGGAGTGCGCGTGCGATTATCTTGGCGCCGCGGTCGTGCCCGTCGAGTCCGGGCTTTGCCACCAGAATTCTGAGCCTCTTGTCAGCCATATGTTTCAAATCCAGCCTGGGTCACGATATACGCCGAATTCGGCGCGAAATACGTCGCTGATCTCGCCGACGGTCGCTTCTCGGCGGACCGCCTCGAGAATCGGTTCCATCAGGTTTTCACCGGAGCGGCACGCTTCCGACACACGCGCGAGCGCTTCGCGCACCGCGACGGAATTGCGTTCGCGCTTGATCTTGCGCACGCGCTGCACCTGGCGCTCCTCGATCGCGGGATCGATCTTGAGAGTGTCGATCGGCAGTTCTTCCGGTGTCGAATACTTGTTGACGCCTACGATGGTTTTAATCCCCTGTTCGAGCTGGCGCTGGTAATGAAACGCGGCTTCGGCAATTTCGCGCTGCGGATAGCCGGTTTCAATCGCTTTGATCATCCCGCCCATCTCGTCGATGCGCCGGATGTACTCGGTCGCTTCACGCTCGATTCGATCGGTCAGCGCCTCGATCGCATAGCTGCCGCCGAACGGGTCAATCGTATTGGTCACGCCGGTCTCTTCCGCGATTATCTGCTGCGTGCGCAGGGCGACGGTTACCGCCTGCTCGGTGGGCAGAGCCAGCGTTTCATCCATCGAATTGGTGTGCAGCGACTGCACGCCGCCGAACACGCCCGCCAATGCCTGCAGCGCGACACGGACGACATTGTTCACCGGCTGTTGAGCGGTGAGTGACGCACCCGCGGTCTGGGCATGCGTCCGCAGCATCATCGAGCGCGGGTTTCTGGCGCCGAACCGTTCCTTCATGATGCGCGCCCACATCCGGCGCGCCGCCCGCAACTTGGCGACCTCCTCGAGAAAATCGTTGTGGATATTCCAGAAGAATGAAAGGCGCGGCGCGAAGTCATCGACCGGGATGCCGCGTTTTACCGCGTCCTCGACGTAGCAGATGCCGTCGGCGATCGTGAAGGCCAGTTCCTGCACGGCGGTCGAGCCCGCCTCGCGGATGTGATAGCCGGAAATCGACACCGCGTGCCAGCGCGGAACCTTGCGCGCGCAGAACTCGATCATGTCGGTCACGACGCGAAGCGACGGTTGCGGCGGGCAAATCCATTCCTTCTGCGCGATGAACTCCTTGAGCATGTCGTTCTGGATCGTGCCGCCCACGCGATCCCATGGCACCCCGTTGCGCTCGGCCACGACCAGGTACATCGCCAGCAGCACGGAAGCCGAGCAGTTCACCGTCATCGAGGTGGTGACGCGGTCGAGCGGGATCCGATCGAACAGCCGCACCATGTCGTGAATCGAGGTGACGGACACTCCTTCGCGTCCGACTTCGCCCTTGGCGCGTTCGTGGTCGGCGTCGTAACCCATCAGGGTGGGCATGTCGAAGGCGGTGGAAAGGCCGTCCTGCCCCTGCGACAGCAGGTAATGGAAGCGCGCGTTGGTATCTTCGGCGAGCCCGAACCCTGCAAACTGGCGCATCGTCCAGAGCCGTCCGCGATACATCGATCCATACACGCCGCGGGTGTACGGATACTCGCCCGGGTTCGCGAGCGCGTCATCGTACGAGCCTCCGACGTCGTCGGGCGTGTACAGGGGCTCCAGCTCCATATCGGAGATGGTTGAGAAGCGGACGGGCCGTTCGGATGCCTGCTTGTAGGTGGTTTCAAGCCATTCGCGTTTGGAACTCACGTTGCCCTCATCGATTGCCTTCGAGCACCTGTCCGGCGATGACCAGGCGCTGGATCTCTGACGTGCCTTCGTAAATTTCCGTAATCTTGGCGTCGCGGAAATAGCGTTCGACCTTGAATTCACGAGTGTAGCCGTAGCCGCCGTGAATCTGGACGGCTTCGGTGGCCGCCTTCATCGCGGCTTCCGCCGCGAACAGCTTGGCCATCGCCGATTCCTTGGTGCAGGGTTTGCCCGCGTCCTTAAGCGACGCGGCTCTCAGGGTAAGCAGGCGTGCAGCATCAATTTCGACCGCCATGTCAGCGAGTTTCCACTGGATCGCCTGATGTTGCGAAATCGGCTTACCGAAGGACTGCCGCTCCTGCGCGTATTTGAGCGATGCCTCCAGCGCGGCGCGGCCGATTCCGACTGCCTGCGCCGCGATTCCAATCCTTCCCCCGTCGAGCGTCTTCATCGCGACCTTGAAGCCGTCGCCCTCGCCCATCAGCAGGTTGCCGCGCGGAACGCGCAGATCGGTGAAGCTCAATTGCGCTGAATGCGCCCCGTGAATACCCATCTTGTCTTCGACCCGCACCACCTGCCATCCGGGGGAATCCGTTTCCACCGCAAACGCGCTGATTCCCTTGTGCCCTTTCCCGGGATCGGTCATCGCGAAGACGATCGCGACCTTCGATTGCGGCGAATTGGTGATGAAGTTCTTGGTACCGTTGATGACGTACGAATCGCCGTGCAGGACCGCGCGGGTTTTCTGTCCGGCCGCGTCGGAGCCCGCCAGCGGTTCGGTCAGCGCGAAACATCCGAGCCACTCCCCAGACGCCATTTTCGGGAGGAAATGACGCTTCTGCGCATCGGTGCCCAGGCCGAGAATCGGCCACGATGCCAGCGAGCAATGGGCGGAGACGATCACCGCGGTGGAAGCGCACGCTACCGCGAGCTCTTCGATCACCAGCGCATAGGCGACCTGGTCCAGCCCCGCGCCGCCGTATTCCTCCGGAACAAAAGTGCCGAGCATCCCGAGCCGGCCCAGCTCATCGATCGCTTCTTTGGGAAACCGGTGAGTGCGGTCGGCTTCGACGCCGATGCGATCGAGTTTCTCCCTGGCAAAACGGCGGGCCGTATCGCGCGCGGAACGCTGCGCGGCAGAAAGTTCAAGCTCCATTGAAAATGTTTTAGCTCACGCCGCGCGGATGGTCGATAGAAGAGCGCGAGATTTAAGCGTTGAACAGAACGTTCGGTCTAAACGATCGTTCAAATCGCGCGTTCCCCCCGGGAACGTGACTCCAAATCAAGAATGCGCGGCGGACGCCGCGGTCACTTGTGACGCCAATCGGGTTGGCGCTTTTCGACGAACGCGGTCGTCCCTTCCACTCGATCTTCGCTCGAAAACGTCACCGCGAAAGCTTCCTGCTCGAAGCGCAGCCCCGCATCTTCCGGCATCGTGAAGGACGCGCGCAGGGCGGCCTTCGCCTGTCGCAGGGCAAAGGCGGACTTGCCGGCAAGCTTCTCCGCGAGCGAGCGAGCCGCTTTCATCAACTCTTCCGGTGCGACCACCTGATTCACCAGCCCGAGCGCATGCGCGGTCTTTGCGTCGATCATTTCGCCGGTCATGATCAGTTCGCGCGCCTTCGCCTGCCCGATTCGATGAGGCAGGCGCTGGGTGCCGCCGAAACCGGGAATCAGGCCCAGGTTGATTTCAGGTTGGCCAAAGCGTGCCTTTTCGCTTGCGATAATCAGATCGCAAGCGAGCGCAAGCTCGGTGCCACCGCCGAGAGCGAAGCCGTTGACGGCCGCGATTACTGGAATGGGCAAGTCTTCGAGGCTGGAGAGCACGCGATGGCCCAGATGAGAGAAGTCGAGGCCGTCAGCGGTCGTCATCTTTGACATCGCGGCGATGTCCGCGCCGGCCACGAATGCGCGGTCGCCCGCGCCGGTGATGATGAGCACGCGCACGGACGGGTCGTGGCGCACCTCGCGGATTACGCGGGTCAGGTCTTCGAGAACCTCGCGATTCAGGGCATTAAGAGCGGTGGGACGGTTTACGGTCGCGATCGAAATCGCCGCATGCTCGAAGACCACGTTCTTGAGATCCATTTGATTTCTTAATCCTCTGCGCGCGCGGGCGGCGCAGTTGTGGTGCCGGTTACGCCGTGGCAATAGCCGACCTGTTTCAGCCAGTCGCGATCGCTCTCCGACACAGTGCCGCTCGGCGCCGCGTACGCGTACACGATGTTCTTGTTCTGGGTATTAATCTGGCATTGGACATCGACTTCCGATCCGCCCGGCGCCTTGATGGGCACCTGTTCCCATACAGTGGCGGGCCCGTTTTGCTGGAAGTAAGACTGATTGCTGGTTGTGATGCCCGAGGAATACGCGACTGGATGCGATAACGCCTGTTCGCAAACCTTTCTCGCGTCGAAATTGCATCCGATCTTCTCGAGCGCGCCCGCGCCGGTCTGAGAGCCCGCGGGAGTGCATCCGCCGATCGCGCCGGACAGAAGCGCCGCAATTGCGAGCAATGCCGCGGTCAATTCCCCTTTTGATCCGATCATGTTGATCAGTACTCCGGTTTGAAATCGAAATGATGTATCGCTTCGATAAATCTAACCGTCCGTGTCTTCGATCGCATGACGACGCTGTTGGTCATTGCGCCGCCGGAGAAAAAGCGTACTCCGCGCAGATAGTCGCCGGTCGTAACGCCGGTAGCCGCGAACATCACGTTGTCGCCCGCGAGCTCTTCGAGCGTATAGCGCCTCTGCAGGTCGAGAATTCCCGCGGCGAGGCACGCTTCGGCTTCCTGGGCGTTGCGCGGCACGAACCGGCATTGCATCTCTCCACCCACCGATCGAATCGCTGCCGCCGCGAGGACGCCCTGATGAGCGCCGCCGACGCCGATCAGCATATCGATCTCGCTTTCGGGCCGGGTAGTGGCGATCGCTGCGGAGAGGTCGCCTGCGGAGAGCAGCTTGATTCCAGCACCCGCCTTGCGAACTTCGGAGATGAGCTTTTCGTGCCGGGGCCGGTCGAGGATCGCGATTCGGAGGTCCTCGACATAGACCTTTTTCGCTTCGGCGAGCGCCTTGAGATTGTCAGTTGGCGAGCGGTCGAGGTCGATCACTCCCCGTCCGGCCGGACCGACCGCGATCTTGTCCATGTAGGTGTCGGGACAGCGCAGTATCTTGCCGCGTTCCGAGAGCGCGACGCAGGAAAGTGCGTTGGGTCCGCCGGTGGCGCAGATGAGCGAGCCTTCGAGCGCGTCAAGGGCGACATCAACTTCGGTTCCGGCGCCGTTGCCCACGATTTCGCCTTCGTAGAGCCATTCAGCCTCGTCTTCTTTGCCCTCCCCGATAACGATCTTTCCGTCCATTGCGATCGAATTCAGGGTCTTGCGCATCGCTTCGCAGGCCGCGCGATCCGCCATCCGTTCGTCGCCCTTGCCGATAAACCGCGCCGCGGCGAGCGCCGCAGCCTCGGTCGCGCGTACCACTTCCAGCGCAAGGTTTCGCTCCATGAAGGACTCCGTTTAGTTGACGAGCCGGATGCGGCCCAGAAGCGCCTCGATAAGGGTGAACCCGTTTTCTACCATCAGTCCAGTCTTTGCGCCTTCGGGTTCAGTATAACGCCGCGCGGAATTTTGCGAGCGCCGAAAATCGTCGGAGGTCATCAGCGCGAACGGCACCGGATCCGGCGAATGGGTCTTGAGCTTCGACGGAGTCGCATGATCCGGCATCAGCAGCAAGGCAAAATCGCCCATCTCCGCGAGCCCCTTAAGGAGTGGACCAAGGATGAGGTCATCGATTTTTTCGATCGCCTCGGTTTTCAGGTCGGCCCTTCCCATGTGGCCCGCTTCGTCCGGCGCCTCGATGTGAAGCAGCAGGAAGTCGCGGCCGCGCAGCGACTCCAGTCCGTAGCGCCCCTTGGCGCCATAGTCGGTATCGAGAAATCCGGTCGCACCCGGAACCTTTATCGGCTGAAGTCCGGCCAGACGACCAATTCCATTCACCAGATCGACCGCCGATATAACCGAGCCTTCGAGTCCGAAGCGCTCCTTCAGCGTCGGGACGGCGGGGCGAGTGCCTTGCCCCCAAAACCAGATTGAATTCGCTTCGGCGAGGCCGCGTTCGCGGCGGTCGCGATTGACGGGATGGTCTGCCAGGATATGCGCCGCACGCGCCATCAAATCGCGCAATCGCTCGGCGCCCTCTCCCGAGGGAAGGTAGGGATCGACCGCTTTCCCGGTGATGTCGTGAGGCGGAGTCAGCGCCGTTTTTGCCGTTCCGTTTCGCCATACGACCAGATGGCGGTAGCTGACGCCGTTGAAGAACTCGATTCCTCCGCCCGCCAGCTCGCCGCGAAGATCGTCAACGATGCGAGCGGCCTCCTCGCTCGATATGTGGCCGGCGGTAAAGTCGTTCATCAGGCCGCCGCCGGGCCCCGGCTTCAAGGACACGAGGTTCATGCGAAAAACGACGTCCGCCGGACCCATCGCGATACCCTGGCTTGCAGCCTCGATTGGCGCCCGTCCGGTGTGATAGCGGCGCGGATCGTAACCCATCATCGTCATAGTGCCGACGTCGCTGCCGGACGGCATCCCCTCGGGAATCGTGGCAACCAGTCCGAGCCTGCCGCGAGTCGCTACCAGGTCCATGTTGGGCTTACGTGCGGCTTCGAGCGGAGTCCGGCCGCCGAGGTCTTCGCAGGGCCAGTCGCCCATCCCGTCGCCGTGGATAATGACGTATTTCATGGTCAGTCGTTTTCCAGAATTCTGAACACCTTCTCGATGTCAGGTTCGACGACGATAGTGTTGCTCAGGTTCTTGAGCGCGGTGTCGGGATCCTTGAGCCCGTGGCCGGTGAGGGTGCACACGCAGACCGAACCGGGACGAATGCCTCCGGTGGCGCCAAACTTGAGGAGCCCCGCCACGGAAGCAGCGGAAGCGGGTTCGGCAAAGACGCCAATCGAGGCGATCAGCCGATAGGCCGCGAGAATTTCGGCATCGGTCACGATATCGATGATGCCGCCGGATTCGTCGCGCGCACTGGTGGCTCCTTTCCAGCTTGCGGGATTGCCAATCTTGATAGCGGTCGCAACCGTGTGCGGATCGTCGATCGGATGCCCGACCACGATTGGGGCCGACTCCGCCGCCTGGTAGCCCATCATTTTCGGCAGCCGCGCTGAAAGCCCGGCGCCCTGGTATTCGCGATAGCCGGCCCAATAGGCGGTGATGTTGCCCGCGTTGCCCACGGGCAGAAAATGATGCGTGGGCGCATCGCCAAGCTGATCGCAGATTTCGAATGCCGCCGTCTTCTGGCCCGCGATCCGATCGGGATTGACGCTGTTCACCAGCCGGATTTTCACCGGATCCCGCTCGGCGAGGTCGCGCACCACCTTCAGACAGATATCGAAGTTGCCGATCACTTCGACAACGCGAGCCCCATGCATTACCGATTGGGAAAGCTTACCCAGCGCGACCGAGCCCTTGGGAATCAGAACGTAGGCCTTAAGTCCCGCGCGCCCGGCGTAGGCTGCCGCGGATGCCGCCGTGTTGCCGGTTGAAGCGCAGATGACGGCGCGCGCCCCTTGGCCAAGCGCCTTGGAGATGGCCAGCGTCATCCCGCGATCCTTGAACGAACCGGTGGGGTTGGCGCCTTCGCACTTCAAGTAAACCTTTATGTCCGGGCCCAGCCGCTCGGCGAGCTGGGGCGCATCCACCAGCGGTGTGTTACCCTCGTTCAGCGTAACGATGGGCGTGTGCTCATCGACGGGCAAAAAAGGACGATAGTGCTCGATCAGGCCGGGCCATCGCGTGAGCCGTCCGGCTTGGTGCTGCTTCTGGCTCGGCATAAGTTCCTACAAGCTCTCCTCGATCCGAATAAATCCGGGGTTGGCATCGACCACGGTGAGCCGGCGAATCTGGCCGAGCGCCCGTTTGAGGTTGCGCTCCGGAGTATCGTGCGTGCGCATGATGATTGGCACCGTCTTTTCCGCGCCCCTGTCCTTTTGAATCACTGACGCGATCGAGATGCCGTTGCGCCCGAGGATGGAAGCGATAGCGCCCAGCACGCCCGGCTTATCGCGCACCATGAATCGCAGGTAGTATTCGCATACCACGTCGTCCATCGGCTTAACATGGGCGCGACGCACGTGCTCGACCGGCAGCCCGAGCGCATGGGACCGCGCGCTGGCGCCGATAATACGATCGCGGGCGATTTCCAGAACATCCGCCATCACCGCCGTCGCCGTCGGCATCTGCCCAGCGCCCAGCCCCCAGTACATCGTCGAGCCAAGCGCCTCGCCGTGGATATAAATAGCGTTGAATGCGCCGCCGACACCGGAGAGGAGATGACCGGCCGCGATCATCGTCGGATGAACCCGCGCTTCGATTGCACCTCCGTCCTCTTTCGCGATGGCGAGCAGCTTGATTGCGTAGCCTAGCTCCCGCGCGTAGGCGATATCCGACTGGGTGACGCGGGTGATCCCCTCGGTGTAAACGCGCTCAGGCTTGAGCAGGACTCCGAAAGCGAGGCTGACGAGCAGGCAGAGCTTATGCGCGGCGTCGTGCCCTTCGATATCGAGAGTCGGATCGGGCTCCGCGATGCCGCTCTTCTGGGCATCCGCCAGCGCGGCTTTGAATTCTACCCCCTGCCCCGTCATCGTGGTCAGAATCGAATTGCACGTTCCGTTTACGATTCCATACACGGCGCGCTGGCGATCTCCGGCCAGCGCCTGCCTCAACGTCCGGATAATCGGGACACCGCCTCCGACGCTGGCCTCGAATCCGACCGCAAGCCCGCGCCGCGCGGCGCCGCGAAAGATCTCTTCGCCGTGCTCGGCTAGCAGGGCCTTGTTGCCAGTGACTACATCCTTGCCCGCCTCCAGCGCCTTCAGGATGAGCGAACGGGCCGGTTCGAGGCCGCCGAACAGTTCCACGACGATGTCGATATCGGGGCGGCCCACCAGGGCGGCGGAATCCCGAGTGATGAGGCCGCGGGTGATGCCGAGCGAGCGGTCGGGTTTGAGACTGCGGTCGGCGATAGCGGCTAGTTCAAGCGGCCGTCCCAGTTTGCGCGCATAGTCTTGCGCGTTGCGTCGCAGAAGCTTCACGACGCCGCCGCCCACGGTGACGCATCCGAGCAGGGCAATCCGTATCGGTTTCAAGGCTTCACCGCGATCCGGTTCGAGGAGCTATGGGTTCAGGATGCCACCGCGCGGCGGGGTCGCTGCGACTCGAGGCGCGCGAGCGCGTGCCGTATGCCGCGGATCGCCTGGCGCGTGCGATGCTCATTTTCGATCAGCGCAAAGCGCACGTAACCGTCGCCGTCGGCGCCGAATCCAACTCCCGGCGACACGGCAACCTTTGCCTCTTTAATCAGGAACTTGGCGAATTCCATCGATCCCATCGCGCGGAACGCCTCCGGGATGGGCGCCCATACGAACATCGTGGCCTTGGGCTTCTCCACCGGCCACCCGGCGCGATTGAGGCCGTTAACCAGCACATCGCGGCGGCTCTTGTACATCTGGGTGATCTCGGCAACACAATCCTGCGGCCCGTTCAGCGCGGCAATCGCCGCGACCTGCACGGGCGCGAACATCCCGTAGTCGAAGTAGGATTTGAGCCGCGCCAGAGCTCCGATCATTTCGCGGTTGCCGACCGCAAAGCCGACGCGCCATCCGGGCATGTTGTAGCTCTTGGACAGAGTGAAGAATTCGACTCCGATTTCCCGGGCGCCTTCGACCTGCATGAAGGACGGCGCCTTGTAGCCGTCGAAGCACAGGTCGGCATAAGCGAGATCGTGCGCGACCATGATTTCATTTTCGCGAGCGAAATCCGCGACCCGTTTCATGAAGCGCAGGTCCACCGTCGCCGTGGTCGGGTTGTGCGGAAAGTTCATGATCATGAACTTGGGCCGCGGCCAGGTCCGGCTGACGATCGAAGTCAGCTCGTCATAAAATTCCTCGCCGCTTGACCGCAGCGGAACGCCCTGCACCTGCGCCCCCGCGATGATGCATCCGTACTGGTGAATCGGATAGGTCGGCGTGGGCGCAAGCACGACGTCGCCCTGATCGAGAATCGCCAGTGCGAGATGGGCGATTCCTTCCTTCGACCCTATCGTGACGATCGCTTCCGTGTCCGGATCGAGATCGACCCCGTAACGGCGCTTGTACCAGTCGGTGATTGCCAGCCGCAGCTTGTAAACCCCGCGCGACACGGAATACCGATGGTTGGGCGGCTTGCCCGCGGCCTCGACCAGCTTGGCGACGATATGCGGCGGCGTGGCGGCATCCGGGTTGCCCATGCCGAAATCGATGATGTCCTCGCCGGCGCGCCTGGCCTTGAGGCACAACTCGCCGATCGCGTTGAATACATAAGGCGGAAGCCGCTTGATTCGTGGAAAATCCATCTTCATGAGCGTCGTCTTGCCGGGCGCCTCGCCGCGCCGCTTTGAGCCATTAGTTTTAACCGACGGTTGCCCCCCTCGCCAGTAGGGTTACAACCAGCCCTTTTCGTCACTCCGCCGTCGATGCCGCCCCGACCGGAATAGCCGGGCGCGACCGTATCGACCAGTAAATGGGCGCCGCGATGAGCGAGATGAGGCCCGCCATCTGCCATTCGAACGGAATTCCGGATGCATCCGCCACCACGCCGCCGAGCAGCAATCCGGCCGATCCCCCGATCGTCTGAAACGTACTGCTGAAAGAGAGCAAAGTGGCGCGCTGGCTCGATTCGATCTGCTCGTTGAACCAGCTTTGCACCAGGGGCTGCATCCCTCCAGTCGCAACGTTCATCACGAACAGCATCGCGAGCGACAGAACCGGGCGATGGCCGAACAGGCCGGCGGCGAAGAGCATGATGCTCGCCGCGATTATCAGCATGCTTACTCGGCCCGCCCGCAAATACTCGTCCGCCGCGATCCGGATCATCACCTCGGCGCCGATCATCCGGGCAATCGTAAGCCCGCAGTAAATCCATCCGACGATCCAAACGCCGATGTTGAACCGTTCATTGAACATGATCGGCCATTCAAGCCAGTAGGGAGCCCATGCGGCGAAGGTGATTGCGCCGGCGACGCTCAGCCAAAGGACGGTTTCCGCCTGAAATCCGGCTCGAACTCCGTCGCGAACCTGGCCGGCGATATGCTTCGGGATGGCGCGGAATTCGATCTGGACCGCGCGGGGCTTCTCGTCATGCATCAGGGTCGCGCCGATTGCGCACGACATCAGGAAGCCGCTGGCGCCGAGCAGCCAGGGCCAGGCGATGTTCACGTCGGCCACGTACGCGCCGATCATCGCCGAGCCCATGAACGCCGCGCTCGAGATCTGGGAGATTCGCGAGAACAGGCGATCCTTGACGTCGTCGTAGCCCGCTTCATCGAGCGCATCGACGCCCCAGGCATCGATGGCACCGTTACAGAAAGTGGTGCCGATGCCGTCGATGCTTTCCGCGATCAGAAACACGAAATACCGATGCGCGAAGAAGTACACGATAAACGCGGTGACGCGCAGCAAGGTGCCTGCCACGAACGAGCGCCGCCGCCCGAGCGCATCCGCAAACGCCCCTGTCGGCACATCGGTGAAGAACAACACCACGAAGTAGGTCGCGAGCACCGAGTTGATCTCGAACTGGGTGAGCCCGCGTGATTTGAGGAAGATCGGATAGACTCCGAACAGGAACCCGCCGGCGAACGAATATATCCACCATACCGCGTAATAGCGGCGGATGATCCCGCGTATCTTCGCTTCGTGCTTTACAGCCGCTTCCATCGGCATCCACAAACATCTTTCGCGATACCGCCCCTGTTACGGTGTCGCCGCAAAATAGAAAAAGCCCCGGGCTCCGAGGCGCCCAGGGCTTTTTCCAACGCCAGATATCGGAGCCGTTCAACTCACAGGATTAACGCGCGTAGCTCGCGCTATTTTGGCTGCGATTTCAGGCATGAATGGCAGAGTAGCCGTGAGTCTCTTGCCGGTCAAGGACAGCTTATCGCGTGGAGAATTTCGAGGACGCGCGCGTCATTCTCTGTGCCTCGCGCTTCATCTAGACTGAATTCACCGGACCATCCGATGTCTTCAACCAGCAGCATTTCCGTTCCAGGCTTCGCGCCGAACACTCCCGAGCCCGCTTTTCGCACACGCGCATGGCGCTTTGCCAATGTGGCGTGGCTGGCGGCGCGGATTTATGCCGGATACAAAGCGATCCAGTTCTGGACTCGGTTTGTGTCGGACCGCAATCGGGAAGCGCTGTACCGCCGTCAGGATCTGCGAGCCGCGCGCGCGATGTACGCGACGGCCGTACGTCTTGAAGGACTGCTGATAAAAGCCTCGCAGTTTATCGCGACTCGCGCGGACATTCTTCCCGATGAATGGGTTTCCACGCTGGCCGGCCTTCACGATCGGGTTCCTCCGCGCCCCTTTGCGGTAATCCGCGACCAGATCGAAGGCGAGTTGAAGCGTCCCCTGGCAGCGGTGTTCGCGCATTTCGAGCCCGTGCCGATAGCGTCCGCTTCTCTCGCACAGGTGCATGCCGCACGGCTGCACGACGGGCGGCGATGCGCGGTCAAGGTGCAGTACCCGGGAATTGAAGGAATCGTGCGCGCCGACCTGCGCAATATGATGCTCGTCCTGAAGTGGCTCGCCTGGCTGGAGCGCGATTTCGATTTCCAGATCGTGGCGCGCGAGGTCATGAAGTACATCCCAATGGAGCTGGACTTCGAACACGAGGCGGACAATGCCAGAACTATCAGGAAAAACTTTGCGGGATGCGACGATGTAGTGGTTCCGCAGGTATATCGCGAGTTCACCTCTCGCCGGGTGCTCACGATGGAGCTGGTGGACGGGATCAAAGTGAGCGATGTCGCCGCGCTGGACCGGGCCGGTATTGACAAGCGCGCCGTCGCGCAAAAGTTGATCGATCGGTTCTGCGATATGATTCTGCGCGACGGGTTTTTCCACGCTGACCCGCATCCCGGAAATATCCTGGTGCAGCCGGGTCCGAGACTCGTGCTTCTCGACTTCGGCCTGGCCAAGGACTTTCCCGCCAACGTGCGCGAGGGGATGGTTCGCCTGACGTTTGCGATCCTGATTTCCGATCGCGCGGCGATCATCCGGGCGTTTACCGAACTCGGTTTTCGGACCCGGGATGGTTCCCCTGAGACGCTGCTTGCGCTGGCCGACCTGTTCCTGGGTCAGACGCTGCGGCGAAACAAGGCGTACGCGGACCAGGAGTTGGTGGAAAAATTCTCCGACGAACTTCCCCGCGCCCTGCGCGCCAATCCGATCGTCGAGGTGCCCGGCGATGTCCTGCTCGTCAACCGAGTGATGGGTCTCCTGAGCGGGTTGGGCAAAACCCTCGACTCGCAGGTCAACCTGTTCGCGACGTTGATGCCGTATGCGCAGCGGCTGGTTGCTCCGCAGGCGGCCACTTCCGCCTGAGGGGCGACAACTTCCTTTCATCATTCCGCCCAGTCGTGCCATCCTTTCGAGAATAATGATCAGGCCCGCGACGTTAGTGTCGCGGGCGGCCAAGGGAGCCCCTATGTCTGAAAAGCGTGAACAACTCGCCGGCCTCGCCCGGGAACTGGCAGCGGAATTCGCCACTCGCGCCGCGCAGCACGATCGCGAAAACTCATTTCCGGTCGAAAACATCGAAAAGCTCAAGGAGACCGGCTATACGGCCCTGCTTATCCCGGAGAAGCACGGCGGCTTGGGCGCCGACCTCGAAGACTACGTTCTGTGCCAGGAGCAGCTCGCCCAGGGATGCGGCGCGACCGCAATCGCCATCAACATGCATCTGTTTGGCCTTGGAAGCATGGTGGAGCGCGCGACTGGACGTCCGGAGGAGGCGCTCTTCTTTGAGACGATCGGCCGCGGAAAGCAGATCATGGGAGGCGGAATCAGCGAACCCGAGACCGGAGGAGAATGGGGATCCTTCGCGACCAAGGCGCGTCGCGACGGCGAATTCTACGTCCTCAATGGGCGAAAGACGTTTACGAGCCTCTCGCCTGTCATCGACCTGTTCATGGTGATGGCCACGCTGGAAGGTTCGACCCCGCCGGCTGCCGCGACCTTTGTAATTCCGCGCGGCACCCCGGGGCTTGAACTGGTCGAAACCTGGGACGCGATGGGGATGCGAGCGACGGCGAGCCACGACATGGTGATCAAGGATGTACGCGTGCCGGCGGTCGCGATGTCGGAATCGCGTCCGGTTGGCCCGATTGACAGCCAGGGAATCTCGCTGTTCGCGTGGTTCAGCCTCTCGGTCGCGGCGGTTTACACCGGGATCGCGATTGCGGCGCTCCGGTTCACGCGCGAGTTTACGGGACGCTATAAGCCGCTTACCCTGCCCCGCCCGATAAAATATCTGCCCGGAATCCAGTTCGCGGTCGCCGAAGCGGAGGCGCTTATCGCCCAATCGCGCGCCCTCTACCAGAGCGTCGCGCGAGAATACCTCTCCAATCGAGATGCGTTTCAGGGCGAGGCGGGCCTGGCACGGCTGGTGACGGCAAAATATGTCGGGACCAACAACGCGCTGCGCGCGGTCGATCAATGCATGGAAGCCGTCGGCGCGCACGGGTTTCTCAAGAAATTTCCGATGGAGCGTTACTATCGCGACGTGCGCGCCGGAGTGAACCATCCCCTGTCGAACGCTCGCGCCCGCGAACTTCTCGGCAAGGCCTCGCTGGGCATCAGTCTCACCGAGACGCCACGATGGTAGGACGGAAACGGCGGCGCTGGACAAGCGCGCGCACTGAACGTGGCACGGGAAGCGTGGCGTTTCGCACAACCTTTCCCTGCTGAAGATCGGAGCGGACGTCGCTAGACATGGGAGAGGCGAGACAAAAACTCGCCCCCTGTCGATTGATCAACGTCGTGCGCTTTCAATGAATAACGTTCCTGTCCTATCGTCGTAGAATCCGTGGCGAATGAGATTGAAAACGTAGCCCTGCGCGCGGCGCGCGCCGCGGGCCGAATACATTTGAAACGGCTGAGCCGCATCAATATCAGCCGCAAGTCCAACTCGATCGACCTGGTCACAGAGGCGGACCGCGAGTCGGAAGCCGCGATAATTGAGACGATTCATCGCGCTTTTCCCACGCACGCGATCCTGGCGGAGGAAAGCGGTGCGAGCATCCACCAGTCCGACCATCAGTGGATTATCGACCCGCTCGACGGCACCACCAATTTCGCTCACGGTTTTCCGCAGTTCTGCGTGTCCATCGCGTATCAGCATCGCGGACGCACCGAGTTCGGCGTCATCTACGATGCGCTCAAGAAGGAGTGCTTTACGGCTCGCCGTGACCATGGCGCGCGGCTCAACAACAAAGCGATTCACGTGAGCACGACGGATTCGCTGGGCACCTCGCTGCTTGCCACCGGTTTTCCATACGATCGGCGCGAACGCAGGCGCTTTTATCTGTGTTTCTGGGAAGCGTTCATGATGCGCACGCAGGGGGTGCGCCGCACGGGAGCTGCCGCTCTCGACCTCGCATATGTCGCATCCAGCCGCACCGACGGCTTCTGGGAATTCGGGCTGAAAGCCTGGGACGTGGCGGCGGGCGCACTGCTGGTGGAAGAAGCGGGCGGGCGCGTCAGCAACATGGATGGATCGGCGCTCGACATCCACGGCGGCAACATCATTGCCACCAACCGCCGCATCCATGCGCAGATGGTCACCACGATTGAAGAGGTCCGTCCCGAAGCCGAACGCCGCCACGCGGAAATGCTGCGCGAATCGCACGCCGCGGCATAGCTGAAGCCCGTTCACACTTCTTGCCGGCACGGGCGGTCGCTGGATCGCAAGGATCGTCCAAACCGCTCGATTGGCGCCAAGGCGCAATTCGCAACCATCAACCGAGACCGCACTCGCGATGGCGCGTGAAGCCTTGAGTACGTAGCAGCGCCAGGTGTCAGAAAAAATTTCAAAAGGCCCCCGACGCGGCGCTACGATCCAGTTGCCGATCTTCATCGGCGTTTCCGTCGAAACCAGGGACAGGTTCCCGCTGCCCGCATCCGCTTTCGGGTCCGCCGTTGCGAAAGAGTCATCACCGCTACGTACCCGCATTCGATGGACTTCGCGGTGTGGCGATCCTGCCGGTGATGCTGCTGCACGTGGGCGCCACGGTTCTTCCCAAGGGCCGGCTTCTCTTCGAGCTGACGCGTGGATGGTACGGCGTCGACCTCTTTTTTGTTTTGAGCGGCTTCCTGATCACGTGGATCCTTTCCGGCGAATTAGAGGCGACGGGAACGATTGACCTGAAGCGCTTCTACAGCCGTCGCGTGCTGCGGCTCGGTCCTGCCTATACTTCGATGCTGATTGCGGTGCTGGCGGGCGCCATCCTGCTTCGCCGGCCGGAAGTCGCCAGGGTTCCGAAGGTCATCCCGGCGCTCGTGACCTATACCTACAACTATCAAATCGCGTTGAACGGGCCGCATTTCGACGTTCTCGTCGCGTTGTGGTCGCTGTGCGTCGAGGAACAATTCTATCTGCTGTGGCCGATGGTTTTGCGGCGCATCGGACTGAAGCGGGCGCTCCCCTTCTCTCTTGGCGCGATCGCAAGCCTGGCGGCATATCGCGCGGCGCTGTATTGCTGGCTCAACTGGGGGCATCTTGCGGCCCCATCGCCGAATTCCTCGGTTTGGATCTACTTCGCCACCGACACCAGGATCGGAGTGATCCTGATGGGATGCGCCGCCGCGCTCTCGCTGCGGCATCGTTGCGCCCTGCGAATGTGGCGCTGGATCCGCAAGTCGCGCATCGCGCCGGAGACAGCGGTCGTGCTGACCTCCCTTGTCGTTGTCTTCGTGACGGGAGGAGCTCCCTCGAGTGGTTCATGGCGCAGCGCCACGTTCGGCTACACACTGGATGCCGGCGTAACGGCCGTGATGATTGGCGCGGTCTTCATCCGGCCCGCGTCGATAGCGGCTCGCGCGCTCTCATGGAGTCCGCTGGTGGCGCTTGGGAGAATTTCGTATGGGGTGTAT
Organism: Pseudomonadota bacterium; assembly: GCA_021323675.1. GTDB lineage: Bacteria > Desulfobacterota > Binatia > Binatales > Binataceae > JAFAHS01. Next base: position 42,292 of record JAJPKP010000074.1, read on the forward strand.
CTATTTCACGGCCCGATTGCGTGGCTTCTAATCCATGAAATTCCCGCGCCGGCCTGGTCCGCGATCGCATCGGGATTTTCCGTCGAGGTAGCGAACGCGGCATCGATCGCGCTTCCACAAGCGTCCTTGTCGATCGAGCCGGCGACTGCGGAATTCGGCGTAGCCTCCGCGATGGTGGTGATCCTCACTTCGGTCGCGGCGGGATTGCACTATCGCTATGTCGAGCGCTGGTTTCTGGCGAGGCGAGCATCGCGGCCCGTGGCCTGAAGGGCTCCTCGCTTGTCCGGATACGAACCCTGATATATTGATGAAGTCCGCCAACGGCACGCCCCGGTAGTGAAAAGGACATCACGGAGGTCTCCGGAACCTCAAGTCCGGGTTCGATTCCCGGCCGGGGCACCAGAGTTTCCTGGCGTGGGACGCGATTTTGTCCAGCCTGCTCGAGGTCCGCCCTGAGTGGCTTTTAGCGCACGTGTGAGGCCTTATTAGGAGAGGCGTGGCGGTGATAGCCATATTTAGCCATACGATTTGAATTGAGGTCACCAATTTCCATCAAGCGGCTATCCTAGACACTCGCTTGACCAGCCTGAATACTTATGTCTGAAATTACGTCTCAAAAGGCATCGTGTTCGTCCAAAAACTTTAAAAAGGAACGGTGAAATGAAAGGGATCGTCGTCGCGCTCGCTGCTTCATCCATGCTCCTGGTCCTGGGCCTCGTCCCTTTGGCTCACGCGCAGGACGCTGAGGCGGCCAAGTCCAAGTCCAAGAATCCTCCCCCGGTGAATGTCGCGGGAGCCTGGTCGGGTACCGACACGAGTTCCGACGGGGGCGGCCCGATGACGCTGGACATCAACCAGAGCGGCAAGAAGCTTCGGGGCACATTCAGCGTCACGACCGGTGACCAGAATCCCACGGGAACGGTGAACGGGACTATCAACGGCGACGCGATTCATGCCACTTTTCACGCGACCGGTGGCACCAAGCACAATTGCACCGCCGAGGTTGTTGCAACGGTGGATGGTAGCGCGATGACCGGAAGTTTCGTCGTTCACGGAAACAAGCAGCATTGTAAAGGCCAGGGACAGTTCAACCTCACCAAGCAATAAGCCCTCGCGGCAGCGTCCGCACGCAAGCGGACGCCGCCGTTTTCTTCTCCATCTGACGGCAACCCAAGTTGCGGCGGCAGCCGTCGCTCAAAGCTCCGAGATTACAATTCGCGCTTAGATCGTCGGTCCCCGCGCGGGGGGCTCGATACCGGTCGCGCGTTCTTGACAAGGGTCGTGGGCCGGCGTATCAAACCATTTGGATATTTAACTGACCGGTTAAGATATGCCCCCGTGGTTCTCTGGCCGCGGGCGTGCCGCGATTCGAAAGCTCGTGGCGACCTTCAGCCGAAAAGTAGAAGCAGGGGATCACAAAATGCTCCCGGAAGACAAAGCTGGACCGGATTTATCCGACCGTACGCTCGTGATCACGCGCACTTTCGACGCGCCGCGTGAACTGGTCTTCGATACATTCACCGATCCACGGCATCTGGCGAGGTGGTGGGGGCCAAAGGGCTGCGCGATTGTCTCATGCGAAGCGACTCCTGTGGTTGGAGGCACATGGCGAATTACGATGCGGACGCCCAGGGTGCTTCCGCAGTTCGTCAATCGCTTCCCGAGCAGCACTGAACCGGCGGCCCACGATATTCCCTGGATTATCGAGAAACAGAGAGGCGTATATCGGGAAGTCGAAAGGCCGGATCGCCTTGTGTTCTCCTATATTTTCGAAGACGATGCCGGCCACCCGCTGCATCAGACCGTGGTTACAATAACCTTCACGGACGAAGGCGGCCAGACCCGATTGACGCTGCGTCAGTCAATTTTCGAAAACGTTTCAGTCCGCGACGACCATGTGCGCGGATGGACGCAGGCACTCGATCGTCTTGGCGAGCATTTGATGCCGGCCAGTTAGCCGTAAGCCACTTCGCTTACGCAGGTAAAAATCGATTTCAGGAGTACAGGGATGAGCGATCAGTCCTCTCCCCTGCGCATACAACGGATGCGCGCCGTGCTTGCCGGATACATCGATCGCGGCGAGATACCGGGGCTTGTAGCGCTGATAAGCCGGGGTGATGAAGTACACGTCGAGACGCTGGGGGCGCTCGCTTTCGGCGGCTCACCCATGTCGCGAGACGCGATATTCCGCATCGCGTCGATGACAAAGCCCGTCGCCGCCGCAGCCGCGATGATCCTGGTCGAGGAATGCCGGCTCAGACTGGACGATCCGATCGACGACCTCTTGCCCGAGCTCTCCGATCGCAAGGTGCTGCGGCGTCCGGATGCCGTGCTGGACGATGTTGTTCCGGCGAAGCGCGCGATCACTCTGCGCGATCTTCTCACCTTCCGATGGGGATTCGGCGCCGTGATGGTGTGGCCACCGGTTTATCCGATCCAGAAGGCCATGGAAGCCGCCGGATTGATGCCGGGGCCAAATTCGGTCGATCTTACCCCGGATGAATTCATGAAACGCCTTGGCGCTCTACCTCTTGTCTATCAGCCGGGCGAGAGATGGCTTTATCATACCGGCTCGGAGGTCCTGGGCGTCCTCATCGCCCGCGCCTCGGGGATGAGCTTCGCCGATTTTCTTCGCGAGCGCATTTTTGAGCCACTCGAAATGAAGGACACCGCCTTCTTCGTCCCGGCCGCGAAGCGAAATCGCTTCGCAACCACCTACATGCGCGATCCGGCGACGAATGACCTCAAAATCCACGACGATCCCAACACGGGCCGCTGGAGCAACCCGCCCGCGTTTGCTTCGGGCGGCGGCGGGCTCGTATCCACCGCCGATGATTACTTTGCTTTCTGCCGGATGATGCTGGGTAAAGGCATCTACAAGCGCGAGCGTATTCTTTCGCCCGCCTCGGTGGCGCTCATGACGATGGACCACCTGACGGAAGGGCAAAAGCAAGGATCGGAGTTATTCTTCGGCGACGGCAATGGCGGGTTCAAAGCCGGGTGGGGCTTCGGCATGGGCGTCGATACAGCCAAAGCGGATCTGTTCTCTTCGCCCGGCAGGTTCGGTTGGGTTGGCGGCACCGGCACCACCGGCTACTCGGATCCGTCGGCGGGCCTCGTTGGCATACTCCTTACCCAACGGATGATGGAATCGCCCGTGTTGCCGCGTGTCATGACGGACTTCTGGACTCTCGCCTATCAAGCAATCGAGTAACTGAAGCCGATTGTTGACGTTGCCTGTTTAACCGGCGACGCAGCCAGAGGCGGAAATCCTTGCGCAGAGCCGCTTGTGCCTTGCGCCAAATGGAAAAAGCCTCTTACGTAACAATTGTGGGCTAGGTTCGCCTGCGCCTGGCCGCCCCGCGGGCAACATCAAACTCAGGAGAAGCTCCGATGGCAGTTTCCATCACGCCGACGGATTCCGAAGCGATCTCGAAGCTGATCGCGCAGTATGCATGCGGGCCGATCAAGTTCATGGGCGCGGAGGAGGCGCTCTACGAGCGCCATCTGCTCTTCGACAACGTGGTGGATACCGCGCGGGCGACGCCTCGCGACCGTTATGAAGCGGTCGCGCGTTCGGTGCGCGACGTGTTGTCGCAGCGCTGGGTACGCACCGAGCAGACCTACGATCGGGAGAATCCCAAGCGCATTTACTACCTGTCGATCGAATTCCTGCTTGGCCGCTCGCTTGCCAGTAATATCGAGAATCTGATGCTTGCCCCCGCCACCCGGCAGTTGATCGAGGAAAAGAGCCTCGATTGGGTCCGTCTCCTCGAGCAGGAGCCCGACGCTGGTCTGGGAAACGGCGGTCTGGGGCGCTTGGCGGCATGCTTTCTGGATTCGATGGCGACGATGGCGCTACCGGCAATGGGTTACGGGTTGCGCTACGAATTCGGGATGTTCCGGCAGTCAATCGTCGACGGATGGCAGCAGGAACAGCCGGACAATTGGCTCAGGCGGCCGGACCCATGGCAGGTTGCACGACCGCATGAACGGGTCGAGGTGAAAGCGAATTGCTGTTTCGAGATTGCACGCGGAAGATTGCAGGCGGAGCTCGGAGTTCCATCAACCCTGCAAGGCATACCGCACGACCTGCCCGTAGTGGGATATGGCGGCCGTACCATCAACACTCTCCGGCTATGGACCGCCGCGTCGCCGGGCTATTTCGATTTGCAGGAATTCAACCACGGAGACTTTGTCGGCGCGCTTGCAAAAAAGCTTGCAGCCGAGACGCTGACGCGCGTGCTCTATCCCGACGACTCGACCAGCTTCGGACAGGGGCTTCGCTTCGTGCAGGAGTATTTTCTGGTCGCGTGCTCGCTTGCCGACATTGTGCGCAGGTTCCGGTTTAGAAACGCCGATTGGAACGCGCTCCCCGACAAGGTCGCCATCCAGCTCAATGATACCCATCCCGCCCTGGCAGTGGCGGAGCTGATGCGGATTCTGCTCGACGAAGCCCGCTTGGGATGGGACGAGGCGTGGGATCTAACCCGCCGCACCCTCGCCTACACCAATCATACGCTTTTGCCCGAAGCGCTCGAAAAATGGCCTGTTGAGTGGTTCGAGATGCTGATACCTCGCCATCTCGAAATCATCTACGAGATCAATCGGCGGCTGCTCGATGAGGTGCGCACGCGCTTCCCCGGCGACGAGTTCCGCGTCGAACGTGTCAGCCTGATCGAGGAAGGATCGGGCAAGCATGTGCGGATGGCGAATCTTGCCATCGCGGGATCGCACAGCACCAACGGTGTCGCGCAGATTCATTCCGAACTGCTCCGCACCACCACGGTCAAGGATCTGGCCGAGATGTATCCTGAACGGTTCAATAACAAGACCAATGGAGTTACGCCGCGTCGATGGCTGCTGCTGGCGAATCCTGCGCTCGCCCGGACAATCACGGAGGCGATTGGCGACGGCTGGATCATCGACCTGGAACAGTTAACGAAGCTAAGACCGCTTGCAGAGGACGGAGGCTTTCGCGCTCGTTTTCGAGCGGCGAAGCGCGAGGCGAAGCTGCGCTTCTCCGACTGGCTCCAATCCGCCTACAACCTGAGCGCCGACCCGGATACGATTTTCGACTGCCAGGTCAAGCGCATCCACGAGTACAAGCGGCAGTTGCTCAATGCGCTGCGGATCGTCGTGCTGTACAATCGGCTGCGCGAAAATCCCGGCCTGGCGGTCCCGCCGCGGACATTCTTCTTCGCCGGCAAGGCCGCTCCCGCCTATCATCTCGCCAAGGTCATCATCAAATTCATCAACAACCTTGCGGGCACGATTGACGGCGATCCTGCGATGCGCGGACGGCTCAAGGTGCTGTTTCTGCCCGAGTACGATGTCTCCCTTGCCGAGCGCCTGATTCCCGCGAGCGACGTTTCCAATCAGATTTCGACGGCGGGTTATGAAGCGAGCGGCACCAGCAACATGAAGTTCATGATGAACGGAGCGCTGACGATCGGAACACGCGACGGCGCGACCATCGAGATGGCCCAGGAGGCCGGCGAAGAGAACATGTTTTTGTTCGGCCTGACGGCGGATCAGGTCGCGAACAGCCGCGGCTGGTACAATCCGGGCTGGCATTACGCCA
>JAJPKP010000054.1 GCA_021323675.1 Pseudomonadota bacterium
CGCGTGCGTTCGACCTCTTTCAGGCGCGAACGCAGGCGGGTGAGACGCTCGCGCAGGCGGCGGCGATCGACTTCAAGCTGGGTTTCTCCGGGTCCGCGCGTTCCCACTCCGCCTCCGCCCGCGCCTCCGCCGCGCACGCGCGACAGATGCGACCATTGGCGGGTAAGCCGCGGCTGCAGATAGCTGAGCTGCGCGATCTCGACCTGCAGCTTGCCTTCCAGGGTGCGGGCGCGCTGCGCGAAGATATCGAGGATCAGCTGGCTGCGGTCGATCACCCGCAGCTTGAGTTCGTTCTCCAGGTTGCGCGCCTGCGCCGGCGAGAGAGCATCGTCGAAGATAGCCACCGTCGCTTCGGCCATCCGCGAAATCTCTCCGACTTCGCCGGTTTTGCCTTTTCCGATAAACGTGCGGGGATCGGGAGCCTTAAGGCGCTGGCTTACGGTTGCTTCGACGCTCGCGCCAGCGCTCTCGGCCAGCGCCTTCAGTTCTGCAAGCGATTCTTCGCTGGAAATGCCGGTATGGCCGCCCAGATCGATTCCGACCAGAACTGCCCGATCACAACGTTCGCTGGCTACGCTGTACAATCCCTTCAGGAACCCCCGTGGCACGTGCCGCCACTCAAGCCTAGCGTAGCAGACCCGGACCCGTGGTCAATTCGCCGGAAAAATCGACAACGAAAGCTAAAACATCCGTAACCGAATCGAGACGTTGCTTCTCACGATAGATCCGGGCGCCGCGCCGCTAGCCGCCGTCAGTTCATTCGAGCGGGCAACGCCAGAGCGGTTTTGATCGACTACTTCAATTCCACTGCGCCGGGGGCGATCAGTTTTTCCACTTCGGCTACGAATTCGTCGCTGGGTGTTACGCGGAAGTCGTCGCCCAAAAGAAGAACCGCCTCGCGGCCATCGTCGAGGCCGAGATGAAGGTAGGTGACCGACTTGCCGCGATACCTGGAAAGCGCCGCCTTCAATGCTTCCAGCCCGCCGTTCTCCAGCCGGCTGCGCTGCGCGTGGAGGCGCACTTCGCGATACGATTCCAAAAGCGCGGTGCTCAGCGGACGCAACTCATCGAGGATGATTTGCGCGCGTTCCTCGTCGACATCGAGCTTGCCCCGGGCAACAACCGGCTCCTCGCCCGAGATTAGGGCTTCGTACTTCTGATAGGTTTCGGGCCACGCAATCGCCTCAACCACTCCGTCACGATCTTCGAGCGAGAGGGTCGCATAGCGTTTGCCGGACTTGTTGTTCTTGAGCTTGACGGCCTGAACCACTCCGGCGATCTGGACCTGGCTTCCGTCGGGCGCCGAAGGAAGGTCCGCCGTCGTGAGCCTGCTGATGCGCGCGATGACGCTTTCATATTTGTCGAGCGGATGCGCGGTGATGTAGAAGCCGAGCGCTTCCTTCTCGTACTTGAGTTTCTCCTTCGCGTCCCATTCCTGGACCGGCTCGCGCCGCGGCGGCGCCGCGGTCCTGGCGACCGGCCCGCCGAACAGGCCCATCTGATTGCGCTCGGCGTCGCTCTGCGCTTTTTGCGCCAGCCTGAGCGCGTCTTCCACGATGGCCATCAGGGCGGCGCGCGCTGAGCCTGTGAAATCGAACGCGCCGCACTTGATCAGCGCCTCGAGCACGCGCCGGTTGACGAGTTGCGCCCCGACCCGCAGGCAGAAATCGACCGGGCCTTCGTACGGGCCGCCCTTCTCGCGCTCGGTGATGATCGCCTCGGCGGTTTTCGCGCCGACGCCCCGGATCGCGCCCAGTCCGAAACGGATCGCGCCCTCCGAAACCGTGAATTTCACGCGGCTCTGGTTGACGTCGGGCGGCAGAATCGGGATGCGCATCTCGCGCAGGGCCGCGATGTTCTTGTAGGTCTTGTCCGCGTCGTCCATGTCCAGCGACATCAGCGCCGCCATGAACTCGTGCGGGAAGTGCGCCTTCAGGTAAGCGGTGCGATAGGTCGTAAGCGAGTATGCCGCGGCGTGCGACTTGTTGAAGCCGTACGATGCAAACGTCTCGATTTTCTCGAAGATGGACTGGGCCTGGGCGGTCGTGAGCCCGTTCTTGCGGGCGCCCTCGAGAAAGCGCTCGCGCTCCTTCTCCATCACCGCCTTGTTCTTCTTGCCCATCGCGGCGCGCAGCATATCGGCTTGCTGCAGTGTGTACCCCGCCAGCGCCTGCGCCGCGCGCATCACCTGCTCCTGGTACACGATGACGCCGTAGGTGTCGGCCAGCACGGGTTCGAGCAGCGGATGGTCATACTCGACCTTTTCGCGGCCGTGCTTGCGATCCACGTAATGCTGCACCATCGTCTTGCCGTCCTGGATCGCGTCGAGCGGACCGGGGCGAAAGAGCGAGGTTGCCGCGACGATATCTTCAAAGCAGGTCGGCTTCAGGTCGCTCAGGAACCGCCGCATCCCCGAGCCTTCCATCTGGAAGACTCCCACGGTGTCGCCGCGCGCCAGCAGCCGGTAGGTCTCGCCATCGTCCAGCCTGAGCCGATTCAGATCGGGAACCTCCTTGCCGCCGGCCGCAATCAGATCGAGGGTGTCCTTGATGAGCGTGAGATTCTTGAGCGCGAGAAAGTCGAACTTGATAAGCCCGATCTCCTCGACGCCCTTCATCGAGTACTGGGTGATCGCGATGCCGTCCTCGCCGGTCTCCTTGTCGACGTACAGCGGCACCATCGAATGCAGCGGACCATCGGCGATTACCACGCCTGCCGCGTGTTTTGACGTATGGCGCAGCAGGCCTTCGAGCTTGAAGGCGTACTCGAACAGTTCAGGATGGTTCTTGCGCTCGTCCTTGAGCCGCGGCTCCATTTCGAGCGCGTCCTTCAGAGGAAAATCACGCCCCTGCTTGGGCGCCGGGTAAAGCTTGACGATCTTGTCGGTCTCGCCAAACGAGAGCCCAAGGACCCGGCCCACGTCGCGAATCGCCTGCTTGCCCTTGATGGTGCCGAAGGTGATTATCTGCGCGACGCGGTCCGCACCGTATTTGTGGCGCACGTAATCCAGGATCTCATCGCGCCGTTCCCAGCAGAAATCCGAGTCGATATCCGGCATCGACTTGCGGCCCGGATTGAGCCATCGCTCGAACAGCAGCTTATGCTCGATCGGATCGACTTCGGTGATGCCAAGCGCGTAAGAGACGAGCGATCCGACGACCGATCCGCGGCCCGGCCCGGTGGGAATGCCCCGGTCGCGGGCGTAGCTGATGAAGTCCTGCACGATGAGCATATAGCCGGAAAAGCCCATCTCTCGGATTACGGGAATTTCGCGATCGAGCCGCTCGTAGTAAGGGGCGGGATCGAACTCTCCCAGGCGCGCGCGAATCTCCGCCAGGCGCTTTTCCAATCCCGCACGCGCGCGCCGCTCCATCTCGTCTTCAAGGCTGACATCCTGGTCCGCCTTATAGACTGGAAAGTGGAACTTCCCGAACTCGAACTGGAAATCCACCCGCCGGGCGATTTCCATCGTGTTGCGGAATTCCTCCGATTCCGCCCCGAACGCCTTCGCCATCTCGTCCGGCGTCTTGACGTACAGTTCGTCGGTATCGAAACGCCATCGCGTTTCGTCCGCCATCGTCTTTCCGGTCTGGATGCAGAGCAGGACCTCGTGCGCCTTGGAGTCGCCGCGATGGAGGTAGTGGCAATCGTTGGTCGCGACTACCGGCAATCCGACCTTGCGCGCGACGTCGCGCAGCGCGTCATTGATTGGCGAATGCAGGCGGTTGTCCTGAAGCTCGATATAGAAGCGATCGCCGAAAGTCTTCGCATACCATTCGGCAGCCTCGCACGCCTTGTCCATCCTGCTCTGCCTGAGCCATCGCGGAATCTCGCCGGAAAGACAGCCGGAAAGAACGATGAGCCCATCCGAGAGCTCGGCGAGAATTTCCTTGTCGATGCGCGGCTTGTAGTAGAGCCCTTCCTGGTACGCGGCGGTCAGCAGCTTGCAGAGGTTTTGATAGCCTTCGCGGTTCTGCGCGAGAACGATGAGATGGAAGTTGCCGCCGCCCTCCACGTCGTCGCCGCGGGGAGCCTGAGTACGATCGGATCGTTTGCCGGTGGCGAGGTATGCCTCGCATCCGATTATCGGCTTGATGCCGTTGGCGATGGCCTTCTGGTAGAACTCGACCGCGCCGAACATGTTGCCATGGTCGGTAATCGCCATCGCTTCCATGCCGCAGGCTTTGGCGTGCTCGAGGAGAGGTCCGATTTTGTTGGCGCCATCGAGCAGGCTGAACTGCGTATGAACATGCAGATGGGCGAAACTCACCGCGGCTCCTCCACCCGCCGCGCGCGCCGCTGGCGCGCGCGGCCTCCTCTCGAACGCACTCTACGCGCGCTCCGCACCTGGCGGAGCGCGAGAGTTTACTTCTTTGCGGGCTCGGCCTTCTTGGCCGCTCCAGCCGGCGCGGCTTCCTTCGCGGCGCCTTCCGCCGCGGGAGCTGCCGCCGCAGCTCCTTCGGCAGGAGCGCCTTCGGCGGCCGCGGCTTCCGCGGCCGCGGCGACCGGAGCCTCGGCGACGGTCGGCGGCAGCACCGAGACCACCGCGAAATCCTGATCGAAAATGGGCTTCACGTTGCCCGCAATCTTCACCGCGGACACGTGGATAACGTCATGAACGCCGAGTCCCGTTACATCGACATCGATCGTCTCCGGAATCTCCATCGGCAGGCACTCGACCGTGATGGCGCGCACCAGCGGCTGGAGAATGCCGCCGTCGGCGACGCCCTTGGCGCGGCCGGTAAACCGCAGCGGCACCTCGACCTGGATCGCGCGATTCAGATCGACTTCGTACAGATCCGCATGAAGCACTTCGCCGGAAACCGGGGCGCGCTGGACTTCCTTGAAGATGACGTGGCGGCCGTCGATGTCCGCCGCCGCCGACTTGAGCCGGACAATTCGCACGTGAGACGCCGCCGAAAGGCGCCCGTTCAGTTCCGCGCCGCTCACCGAAATGGGAGTCGGCTGCGTGCCGGGTCCATACAGCACCGCGGGGACGCGGCCCTGGCGGCGCAGCGCGGTTATCGTGCTCTTGGGCCGGACGGCCCGTTTTTCACAGTTCAGTTCGCCGGTTTCCATTGATACTCCCGAGGGCGGCCCGCCTAGTTGAAAAGCGAGCTCACCGATTCTTCATTATGAATTCGCCGCACGGCTTCCGCCAGCAGCGGCGCCACCGACAGCACCTTGAGCTTCTGCAGCTCAGCCTGCACCTTGGGGCGCAGCAGGATGCTGTTGGTGACGATAATTTCCTTGATGTTGGATTTGTTGAGCCGCTCGCAGGCCGGGTCGGAGAGAATCGGATGGGTCGCGACGGCGATGACCTCGTTTGCGCCCGCGTTCGCCACGACCTTGGCGGCTTCGGTGATAGTGCCCGCCGTATCGATCATGTCATCGACCAGCACGGCGACCGAGTCGCGCACCTCGCCGACGAGCTGCATCTCCGCCACTTCGCTGGCGCGCCGCCTGCGCTTGTTGATAATCGCAAGATTCGCGTTGAGCCGGCCGGCGAATGCGCGCGCGCGTTCCACGCCTCCCGCATCGGGTGAGATGACGGTTACCTTGTGCCCGTCCAGACGCTTGCGCAGGTAGCCGATCAGCACCGGCATCGCGTACAGGTTGTCGACCGGAATATTGAAGAAGCCCTGGATCTGGCCGGCGTGAAGATCGACCGTAAGCACGCGCGAAGCGCCCGCCGTGGTTATCAAATCGGCGACCAGCTTGGCGCTGATCGGGACGCGCGAAGCGACTTTGCGGTCCTGGCGCGAGTAGCCGAAGTATGGAACTACGGCGGTGATGCGGCGCGCCGACGCGCGCCGCAGCGCATCCATCACCAGCAGCAGCTCCATCAGGCTGTCGTTGGGCGGCGAGCAGGTTGACTGGATTACGAAGACGTCCCCGCCACGAACGTTCTCGTGAACTTCGACCATCACTTCGCCATCCGGAAACCGTCCCACTTCGGCTTCGCCCAGGCGCACGTTCAGATGCTCGCAGACCTCGCGCGCGAGCGCGGGATTGGAATTGCCCGTAAAGATTTCCAGTTGGTCCTTGGCTTGCTCCGCCATTTCCCGTTTCCGCGGCGTTTTGGCCGCTATCCTCGATAGACCCGCCGGAATCTTCCGGCCTGAATTCATGACCTTTGGCTGGGCGGGAAGGATTCGAACCTTCGAATGCCAGGTCCAAAGCCTGGTGCCTTACCAGCTTGGCGACCGCCCAGCGCAATGCAACGCGATGGTCGAAAGCTTGCCTGCACGCGCCTTGGCCTCACGCCCAAGTCCAGACGAGCGCGCCGCCCGAGGGCGACCCGCCTGCCTGCCCCCAAATAACACTCCGGCTCGTGCGGGCAGTCAGAGCAGCCGCAAAGAGGTTCATACCCGGAGAAGACCCGCGTAAGCCGCGCTTAATATGCGGGATTGCGATGTTATTGGGGGGTTTTTGGGCTGTCAATGAGCGTGCCCGTGGCGAATCAACAGAAATCTCGCATCAATCGACAAGTGGCGTCCGGCGCAACTCTTGATGGCTCGTGGTAAAGACCGCCTCCACCCTGCCCGAGCCCATCCGCGCCCGAATTCTCCCCGCCGCCTCCCGAGCCGCCGCCGCATCCGGATAGAGCCCGAAGACCGATCCTCCGCTGCCCGACATTGCCACCGCCGTCGCGCCTTCTTCTTCAAGTACTTGTTTAACCCCGGCGATCGCGGGATAGAGATCGATCGCCGCGGCCTCCAAATCGTTGACGGTCTGATCGGCCGAAATCCGCCCGGCCAGAATTGCTGACCGATCGGAATCCGGCAACGGGCCGCTCCAATGTTCTCGCTTCAGAGCTCGGAAGATGCTCGCGGTGGGAACCGCCACGTCGGGCACGGCGACCACCAGATGCACTCGCGGCATCGATGGCAGCGCTTCGATCTTTTCCCCGATTCCACGGACACGAGCGGGACGCGGGTCGAGAAAGAAAGGGACATCCGCGCCGAGTTTGACCGCGACCTCGCCAAGCCGCGCATCCGGCCCGATTGCAAAAATCTCCGCCATCATGCGCAGAACCGCGCCCGCATCGCTGGAGCCGCCTCCAAGCCCCGCGCCCATCGGAATTCGCTTGCGCAGATCGATAGATACGTCGGCCGCGATTGCGTGCTCGCGCATGAACGCCGCCGCCGCTCGCGACGCGAGATTCGATTCAGGGTCCGAAATCGCGCGGTCGTCGCAGTTGAGATGCACGCGGGCGGCGCGCGATGGGCGCACTTCGAGGCGGACAAGGTCGGTCCACGAAATTGGAAGGAAAATCGAATCGAGTTCGTGATAACCGTCGGTCCGCTTGCCCGTGATTCGCAGACACAGGTTGATCTTTGCCGGGGCGTACTCGGCAACCAGTTTGACCATCCGGGCGCGCCCCTCAGCCGGCCGATCTTCCGGATTTCACGCCGACCTTGCGTAATGCCGCGCGCGAATCGCGCCGGATAACCGAGATGAATCCGAGCAGTCCCAGCAGCACCCCGACGAGCACGAGAACCTGCCCGGTCAGAAAGGTCGCGTGATAAAAATCCATCCGCGCGGTCGTGTAGGAAAGCTGCCGCTCGCGCGGCGTAAGCGGCTCCAGGACGGCAAGCCCTGTTCCGGGCTCGAGCTCGTCGAAACTGCGGTAGTCGGTGGCAGCCGCCGCGTGCGTCGCCGCCGCGATTATCTGGCTGTATTGGCGGGTGCGCTGCAGCCCGATGAACCAGTTGGCCGCGCCCAGGATGACGAGGGCGAGCCCGGCGACAATCTTCCAGTCGGAATACAGGTCCGGCGGCTTCATTCCCAATCAGATTAGGGTTCGCGCGGCGCGAAAACAACGCCGTCAATCCTGACGCGCCAGCGGCGTTGCGCATCTTCGACGCGTGCGGGTATCATCGAATGATAGCCAATGTCCGCTCACGCATCACATTCATCCAGACATCATTCCGCCACGCGACCGGTGAACAGCAGGCTGGAGCAACGCCTTGAACAGTTTGCCAAAGGCGACCGCAACGCGCTGGCCCGGCTGATTACGCTGGTCGAAAATCGCGCTCCCGAATCCAGCGCCATCATCGAACGCATCTATCCGATGACCGGGCAGGCGCATGTGATCGGAATTACGGGGCCGCCGGGCGCGGGCAAATCCACGTTGGTGAACCGGCTCATCGCGAAGTATCGCGGACTCGGAAAAAAAGTAGCGGTGCTCGCGATTGACCCGTCGAGCCCTTTTTCCGGAGGAGCGGTGCTCGGAGACCGGGTGCGGATGACCGACCATTACAAGGATCCGTCGGTTTATATCCGCAGCCTCTCCTCGCGCGGAAGCCATGGCGGACTCAGCCGCGCGGCGCGCGAAATCGTCAAACTGCTCGATGCGTTCGGGCACGACGTCGTGATCATCGAGACCGTCGGCGTCGGGCAGACCGAGCTTTCGATCATGGACCTCGCCGACACGACCGTCGTAGTCACCGTGCCTGAAGGCGGCGACTCGGTGCAGATCATGAAAGCGGGACTGAACGAAATCGCGGACGTGTTTGTCGTGAACAAGGCCGACCGCGAGGGCGCCGATCGCATCAAGGCGGAACTCGAACTCAACGTGCATCTGAGGCCGACGGGCGCGGGATGGCGCCCGCCGGTGGTGATGACGCAGGCGGCGGCCGACGTGGGAGTGGACGCGCTGGTCGCCGCAATCGGCAAGCATCGCGATCATCTGAGCCAGCACCGCGACGCCGCGCGCGAAGCGGAGCGGCGCCGGCGCGAGTTCGTCGAGATTCTGACCGCCGAACTCGACGAGCGCGCCGCGCGCGCGTTGAAAAACGGACGCGCACCCGAGGTGATGAACCAGGTCGCCACCGGCGGCATCAACCCTTACAGCGCGATGCTGAGATTGCTGGATGACCCGATGGCCCTGAACGAGCTATTGTCACACGAGACGGACTCCGCCGACTGATTCCATCACCATGCCAGACCGCTCACATAAGGGCTCGGGCCGCCTGTTCGCCATCGGCGACATCCACGGATGCGCCGGCGAACTGGAGGCGCTTCTAAAGGCGATCGCGCCTGCCGCCGGCGACACGATCGTGTTTGTCGGCGATTACGTGGATCGCGGTCCGGCTTCGCGCGATGTCGTGGAGATGGCGCTGGATCTCGAACAAAGCCGGGCCGAGGCGGTGTTCCTGAAGGGCAACCACGAGGACATGATGCTCTCGTTTCTCGGCTTGCCCGGCCATTACGGCGAATCATTTCTGTTCAATGGCGGTGTCGCGACTCTGGAGAGCTACGGGCTGCGCGAGGACGATATCGCCGAGGCGATCCATCACATCCCGCACCGGCACATCGATTTCTACCGGCGGCTCGCCGTTAACTATCTGCGCCCGCCCTATCTGTTCGTGCATGCGGGAATCTCGCCCGTGCTGCAGCTCGAAGAGCAGCAGACCGAGGACATGCTCTGGATTCGCCAGGAATTCATCTTCAATCCGCACAAGGTCGACGCAACCGTGGTGTTCGGCCATACGCCGATGCGCGGTGTGATGATCGATCTTCCCTACAAGCTCGGTATCGATACCGGGCTGGTGTACGGCGGCAAATTGACCTGTGTCGAGTTTACGGAGGGCGCGCTGTACCAGGTGGACCGCGGAAGCCATCACGTCAAGACGCGATCCATTCCCCTGCGCTGACCGGCAGCGGCGTATCCGCGAAAGCGAAAGTCCGGGTTCTCGGATGCTCGCGGGCGGTGGAGGCCAGGGGCGGACTCTTTCCCGATTTTTCCGGCCACGCTACTCTAATCGCTTCTCCGGTGGCGGCGTAGCTCAGTTGGTTAGAGCGGAGGTCTCATAATCCTCAGGTCGTAGGTTCGACTCCTACCGCCGCCACCCTCATTCCCTCGCGGTCGGCAGCGCCCCCGAGCCGCCCGCCAACCTCTTCGGGACCTCCCCTTGGCGTGTTATGGCATGCCTCTCCGTTGGCTGCGCTTGCCGGATGGCGCAGTATCGGCCGTCATTTGCGGAGACTGAATTCAATTGCGGCCGGCGAAAATCTGGCGGTGTGAAATAAGCTGCGCTCATCGAACGAAGTGGTCGCAATCGCCCGAGCGGGCGCGGCAAGACGCGGAAATGCGGCTGCAAGCTGGCGTAAAGGTCCGAGCCGACGCAACCGATTCGCCGCAGGAAGACTTTTCTCCACACCTCGACCCCGGTTTACGCTGGGCGTTTCGGTTTACTTACCAAACCCGATTGGTTACGTTGGTCCGCGCTCTTTTTTGGGGCCTCGTACGTGCCTTCGGCAAAATGCAATTTTCGCACTCCACGCGTGTTGGTGCTGCTCGCGCTGGCCATCGCCGTCGCGTGGGTCATGTCGGCGGCGGCTGCCTTTGCGCAGGGATCGGCGCCGATAGTCGCGCAGATTCGCATCGAGGGTAACCTGCGCGTCGAAACCGACGCGATTCGCATCCACATCTCCCAGCAGGCAGGCGAACCCCTCGATGACGCCGCGGTCGACAAGGATATCAAGGCCATCTACAAGATGGGCTTCTTCGACACGGTCGATGCGAAAAAGGAGATAATCAACGGTCAGCTTGTCCTTGTGTACGTGGTCAAGGAGCGGCCTCAGATCACCGATGTCCGTTTCGACGGCATGAAGGCGCTGCGCTCGACCGACGACAAGATCGTCGCCGCCGTGAAGATTCATCCGGGTTCGATCCTGGATCCCGCGCGCGCCAAGGAATCCATCAACGGAATCGAGCAGGTCTATCAGGACAAGGGCTACCTCGATGCGAAGGTGACCTTTCGCACCATCCTGGAACCGGACAACACGGCGATCGCGGTGTTCGACGTGCACGAAGGGCCGAAGGTCGACATCACCTCGATCGAATTCGCGGGCAACAAGGCCTTCTCCGCGGCCGAGCTTCGCGGCGTAATGGAAACCAGCACGCACAACTTCCTGAGCTGGTTTACCGGCGCGGGCACTCTGGACAAGAAGAAGCTGCAGGAAGATGTCGACCGGCTGAGCGCGTTCTATTACGACAACGGGTATCTGAACGTTCACGTCTCAGAGCCGAAGATCACACGGACCGCCAACTCGATAAAAATCCTGTTCGAGATCGATGAAGGCCAGCCGTACCGGTTTGGCCGGATCACGATCGCCGGAAACCTCCGCTTTCCGCGCCGCGAGCTCCTGCCTCTGCTGACCATCAAGACGGGCCAGCGTTTCGAGGGCGCCGCGATGCAGCATAACGTGCTGACCCTGTCCGATTTCTACTCGAACCGGGGCTACGCGTTCGTCAATGTCGATCCTCGCACCCGGCTCGATCCGGCGGCGCATCGGATCAACGTGACCTTTTACATCACCCCCGGGCACGAGGTGCTGATCAACCGGATCATCATCACCGGCAACACCAAGACCTCGGACAAGGTAATTCGCCGCGAGATGCAGATTCAGGAGCAGGAGCCGTATTCGGCGGAGGCGATACGGGAATCCAAGGTGCGGCTGGACCGGCTGGGATTCTTCAACGAGGTCCGCATCACCACCGAGCCGTCCGCGCAGCCCGACAAGGTCAACCTGAACGTAAACGTCTCCGAACGGAACACCGCCTCGCTGCAATTGGCCGGCGGCGTGGACAGCTACTCGGGCATCTTTGGCAACTTCACGCTGGGAAATACGAACCTGTTCGGCGGGGGTGAATCGCTGATTCTGAATGCCCAGGTTGGATTTCTCTTTCAGAATTTCTCGATCAGCTACGTCGAGCCGTGGTTTCTCGACATCCCGCTGAGCGTCGGCCTCCAACTCTTCGACAACAAGTCCTACCTGCTGAGTTTCAATCAGGCCGCCGCCGGGTTTTCGTTGAACAGCACCTATCCGCTCACGGAACTGGGTTTCAAGAAACTCGCCGGATTTTCGCTCAAGGACATTACCGCGGGGCTCGGCTACGAATTTGAAAGCGTCGGCATCACCGGCCTGAGCCCGCTGACCACCTTCCAAATCCTGCGATACAAGGGCTACACGCAGACTTCGGAAATACTGCCCAGTATCCAGCGCTTCACCGTGGACAACCGGGTCGACCCGCGCTCCGGCACGGTAGTCAGCTTGAATACCCAATTCGGCGGCCTGGGCGGCGGCAACCAGTTCATCAAGGGCGTTCTGCACGGCCGCTATTTCTACTCGTTCCTGAAGAGCCCTACGTGGGGAACCTGGGTGCTGTCGCAGGGCGTGACGTTCGGCATCGGCACCAATCTGGCCAGCGGGACAGGAGGAGAATTGCCGCTGTACGAACGGTTCTTCCCCGGCGGTGTCGGAGGCCCGGGCGATGTTCGCGGTTACCAGCTCTATTCGTTGGGACCGTTGGTCACGATTTACAATGCGGCCGGACAGCCGGTCAGCGTGCAGAACATCGGCGGAAGCAAGGAGCTCATCCTGAGCAACGAGATCACGTTCCCGATTCTGTCGGGTCTCGGCCTGCGCGGCGTGATCTTCAGCGATGCCGGCCAATCGTACACGTTGCACCAAAGCATGGACCCGTCGTCGCTGCAGGCGTCGTACGGAATCGGCGTCCGGTGGAAATCGCCGTTTGGCCCGCTCAGCATCGACATCGCGCGGCCGATAAATCCTCGCCCTGCGGATCAGAGCACCGTGTTCGAGCTCGGCACGGGCGCCCCGCTTTAGGATCGAAACCCGGCTTGAGTGGAAGCCACAGGCCATGCCATCCTGCGGCGCGGAACGAGGAATTTCGCCCCATCGAATCACGGCGAAAGCGGGGAAACCGATGAAATTTCGAGGCACTAGCGCCGAGGACCGAAAACCCGCTTTAATGTCGGAATTGGAAATTCGCGAGACCCCGGTTAGTCCGCATCGCCTGTCGCGGCCGCGGGTCGTGACAAACGGAGGATTCGTAACCAAATGAGGAAAGCGTTTTCGATTTGCGCCGTCATTGCGGCCTTGGTTGCTGTGTCGCAACCGGCGCACGCGCAGGTAAAGCTCGCCTACGTGGATGTGCAGCGGGCTCTCAATGAGTGCGATGCGGGCAAGCGGGCCAAGAGCGAATTTCAAAGCAAGATTCAGGCGCTCGACTCCAAGCTTCAACGCCAGCAGAACGAAGTCGAGTCGCTCAAGGACGAGCTCGAGAAGAAGGGGATGCTGATGCAGCCGGAGCAGCGCCAGAACCTTCAGGACGAATACGTCAAGAAAGCCAAGGATCTCGACCGCAATCTCAAGGATGCGCGCGACGACCTGCAGCGCCAGGACAGCGAGGTCACCGGCAAAATCCTCCATGACCTCGGCGTCGTCATCCGCAATCTCGGTGAGCAGAACGGATACACGATGGTGATGGAAAAGGGCTCGATTCTGTGGGGCGCCCCCAGCCTCGACATCACCGACCAGGTCATCCGAACCTATAACAGTTCCCATGCACAGATCGGGACGCTGGGTGAGGGAATGGGTGGCGGCAAATACCAGCCGGTCGGCGGGCCAGCACCTGGCGATTTCGGTTCCAACGCCGCCAAACGCTCAACCATCTCCAGGTAGGAGCCTGACTGATAAAATCCGGGAGCCACTGTGGCCGAGAACAAGGTTGGAGAAATCGCGCGCGTACTTGGTCTGCTGCCCCATCGCTACCCCTTTTTGCTCGTCGACCGGGTCCTCGAGCTGGAAAAAGGACGCGTGGTGACGATCAAGAACGTCACCTTCAACGAGCCCTTCTTTCAGGGGCATTTTCCGGAGCGTCCGGTGATGCCGGGGGTGTTGCTGGTTGAGGCGATGGCGCAGTCGGCCGCATTTATCGTGCTGAGCCAGATGGGTCCTGACCCGAAGACCCTTTTTATGCTGACCGGGCTCGACAAGGTCCGGTTTCGCCGCCAGGTGGTTCCGGGGGATCAAGTCAGGATCGAAGTTAAGACGATTAAGTTCCATCGCCCGTTGTGGCGGATGTCGGCCGAGGCGCGCGTGGACGGCGAGCTGGCGGCGGAAGCTGAGCTGTCGGCGATGGAGATCGAGGAGAGAGTCTGATAGCCGGCAATATTCATCCCTCCGCGACGATCGATCGCAGCGCTGAAATCGACTCGACCGTGACGGTCGGGCCGGGCGCCGTAATCGGTCCCAATGTAAGAATCGCGGCCGAAACGTGGATCGGACCGTGCGCAGTCATCGCGCGCAACACCACCATCGGCGCGCGCACGAGGATTTTCCAGTTCGCGTCGGTCGGCGAGGATTCGCAGGACCTGAAGTACAGGGGCGAACCGTCGCGCCTGGAAATCGGCGACGAATGCCGCATCCGCGAGTTCGCGAGCATCCATCGCGGCACGGAAGGCGGCGGGATGCTGACCAAGCTCGGCAATCGCGTCCTGGTGATGAATTACGCGCACGTCGCGCATAATTGCCGCGTCGGCGACAACGTGATTCTGACCAACGGATCGCAGCTAGGCGGACATTGCATCGTCGAAGAATTCGCGGCGATAGAAGGGATGGCCGGGGTACATCAGTTCTGCCGGGTCGGCGCCCACGCGTTCGTCGCCGCGGGCGCGAAAGTCGCGCAGGACGTGCCGCCCTACGTGATGGTCGCCGGAGCCGAGCGTGCCCGCCTGGTCAGCATCAACGAGATCGGGCTTCAACGCCGCGGCTTTTCTCCCGAAGCGATCAACGCCCTCAAGGGCGCGGTGCGCACTATCTTTTATTCCAAGCTTCTGCGTGAGGATGCGCTCAAAAAGGTCCTCGACGAGCAGGGCGGCTTTCCCGAGGTTCGCCGCCTCGTCGACTTCATCGCGAATTCCGAGCGCGGAGTTGTCGGCCGCGAGCGTGAGTAAGCTCGGACTAATCGCGGGCAACGGCGTCTTTCCTATCGAGGTCGCGGCGGGCGCCCGCCGCCGCGGCATCCGCGTAATCGCGGTCGCGCATCAGAACGAAACCGACCCGGCCTTGCAGGACGCCGTGGACGAGATCACCTGGATCAAGGTCGGCGAGCTCGATCGCATCATCGAGGTCTTCAAGCGCGCCGGAGTGGATGAAGCCGCGATGGCGGGCGGCATTTCGCGCGCGCGCCTGAAGGACTCGTTCGCGCCCGATGCGCGCGCGATCGCGATGCTCTCGCGGATCGGCAGGTTCAGCGACGATGCCGTCCTGCGCGGCGTCGCGGGCGAAGTCGAAGCTGAAGGAATTCCGATGATCGACCCGGTCCCTCTGGTTCCAGGCGCGCTCGCGCGGCCGGGAGTCGCGGCGGGACCCGAGCCTACCCAGGCGCAACTGAAAGACCTCGACCTCGCGTTCGCCGTCGCGCGCCAGCTCGGCAATTTCGACATCGGCCAGACTGTCGCGGTGCGCGACGGTATTGTGGCCGCGGTCGAAGCGGTCGAAGGAACCGATGCCGCGCTGAGGCGCGCCGCGCAGTTGATGGGCCGGCATCTGGTGGTGGCAAAGTCGGCCAAGCCGGGACAGGACCTGCGCTTCGATCGCCCCGCGATCGGCCCCGCGACAATCGATCTGATGGCGGAGATCGGCGCCGCCGTGCTTGGAATCGAGGCCGGCGTAACTCTGGTGCTGGACGGCGAACGAACTGTCGAGGCGGCGCGTGCGGCGGGCGTAACGGTTTACGGCCATGCCTAAGCTTCGTGCGGCAGTTATCGGCGCGGGCCGCCTCGGATCGCTGCACGCGCACAAGTACGCGGCCATCGACCAGGTTGAACTGGCCTATGTGGCCGACATCGCTCTGGACCGCGCCCGCAAGCTCGCTGCGGAAACGGGAGCTCAGGCAATCGCCGATTACCGCAATCTGCAAGGCAAGGTCGATCTGGTCTCGGTCGCATCGCCCAGCGTGACGCATCACGAGGTCGCGGCGGCGATGCTCGAGGCGGGAGTGGACGTGCTGCTGGAAAAGCCGATGGCGGCATCGCTCGCCGAGGCGCGATCGCTGGCCGACCTCGCCCGAAAGCACGGCCGCGTTTTCCAGATTGGACACCTGGAGCGGTTCAATCCGGCCATCGTCCGCCTGCGCTCGATCGTGAAGGAACCGCGCTTCGTGGAATGCCATCGCCTGGCGCCGTTCACGGAACGCGGCACCGATGTTGACGTAGTCCTTGACCTGATGGTTCATGATCTGGACGTGATTCTCTCGCTCGCGCCCAGCGATGCGGTTTCGGTCGAAGCCGTCGGCGTTGCCGTGCTCACCGACAGCATCGACGTCGCCAATGCGCGCCTGCGCTTCAAAAGCGGGCTTATCGCGAATATCAGCACCAGCCGGGTCGCGCCGCGCCGCGAGCGCAAGATTCGCTTCTTCCAGCCCGATGCCTACATCTCGGTCGATTATGAGGCTCGCCGC
Source organism: Pseudomonadota bacterium (assembly GCA_021323675.1). Lineage (GTDB taxonomy): Bacteria > Desulfobacterota > Binatia > Binatales > Binataceae > JAFAHS01. Next base: position 16,283 of record JAJPKP010000054.1, read on the forward strand.
GTTCAGATCTACCGCAAGGGTCCTCCACCACCGGGCGCGAAGTTCCCGATAATCTCGGCCGAGCAGCTCGACCTCGGAGAAGGCGATCCGCTGGCCGATGAAGTGAGATCATTCGTCGAGGCGGTCCGCGCGCGCGGAACTCCGGCGGTTACGGCGGAGGACGGACTGCGGGTAATGGAACTGAGCGAGCGAATTCGGGAGAGCATGCTGACGGATACGACGTCAGGATGAGGCGCGGGAGGCAGGCCCGGGCTGTGGCCCCTTTCTTCAAGCGGAAGGGAACCATGATAGAGGCATTCTGGATTCTTTTCGCTAGCAGGGATCGCCAGTCTATGACCGGAACATGCGGCGCGCGATATTTCGCGGGCAGCCAGATTCTTTCGGGTCGCGCCGTCTCACGCCGAAGGCGGTTTCGCGGCGGCGCCCCCGATTTTGGTTTGAGACACCCGCGCCGAACGCATCGGAGGGTCGCTTGATGGCCACCGGCGCGGAGAGTCGAGCGCACAGCCTTCACGACCAGGACCGCTCGCCGCGAATCATGATTGTCGCGGGCGAAGCGTCGGGCGATCTGCACGGCGGCGATTTGGCGCGCGAGATCCTCAGGCTCGATCCGCGCTGCGAGCTGTTCGGGATCGCGGGCCAACAGATGCGCGACGCGGGCGTGCATCCAATCGTGCGCATGGAGGATATCCACGGGCTCGGCCTGTCGGAACTCGCATCCACCATCGGACGCACCATCGCCGCGTTTCGGGAGCTGCGTCGAATAATCCGCCGGCAGCATCCCGACCTGGTGATTTTGATTGACTACGCCGAGTTCAATCTCATTCTCTCCGGGGTCGCGAAACGAGCGGGCGCGAAGGTGCTCTACTACATCACGCCCCAGGTATGGGCGTGGCGGCGCGGGCGAATCCGCAAGATCAGTGCTCGAGCCGATCGGCTCGCGGTGGTTCTGCCGTTCGAGAAGGAAATTTTCGCGGCCGCCGGCGATCGCGCAAGCTTCGTCGGGCATCCTCTTCTCGACCGCGTGAAACCGGCCCAGGACAAAAGGGCGACCCTCGCGCGACACGGTTTTCCTCCCGGCGCCCGGCTGCTGGTGCTGCTGCCGGGCAGCCGCCACGCCGAAGTCCGCTATATGCTCAAGGAGTTCGTCGGCGCGGCGCGAATCCTCGAACGCGATCATGGCCTCAGTCCGGTTCTCGCGCTTGCGCCTACTCTCACACCGGAGCAGCTCGGCGGCGGGGATGTCGATCTCGCGGGGATCCGTATTATCGAGGGAGACACCTATAGTATTATCGCGGCAAGCGAGTTGGCGCTGGTTACTTCGGGCACCGCGACGCTGGAAACCGCGCTACTCGAGTGCCCGATGGTGATTTCATACAAGATGTCGCCACTGACCTATATTCTCGGACGAATGCTGGTGACCGGCGTCAATTTTATCGGCATGCCCAACATCCTGGCGGGCAGAAAAATCGTTCCCGAACTCATTCAGGGCGAGATGAACGCGCGCAACCTGGTGCGTGCGGCGGAGCCCCTGCTCAACCCCGCAATCCGCGCCGAAACCGTCGCCGCGCTGACAGCGCTGCGCGATAAACTGGGAGCACCCGGCGCGGCAAGACGCGTCGCCGCCACCGCCCTGGAGATGATCGCATCATGACGCTCGGAACGCCGATGCAGCGGCGGCTGTTCCGCTACCTGCGTCCCTACCTGTTGCCTTACGTCGCGCTGCTCGCGGCGGCGATGGGCCTGCTGGCGGCCGCCAACGCGGGAATCCCGTTCGTCGGCAAGCGATTCATCGATCAACTGGTTCATCTCAAGCAGGTCGCCGGGCTTCACGAATTGTCGTTGATGCTGGCGGGGCTCTTCCTGCTGCGCGCGATCGGCAACTTCGCCAACGATTACCTGAGCGCTTACATCCAGCAGAAGCTCGTCCTCGACATCCGCGCCGATCTCAACGAAAGCCTGCAGCGCCAGTCGCTCAGCTTTTTCAACCGGACGCCCACCGGTGTGATGGTGTCGCGGGTGCTCAGCGATGTGAACGTGGTCGTGAGCGGGCTCACCGAGGGGGCGTTCTCGATCTGGGGCGACGGGATGTCGCTGATCGCTCTGGTCATTACCGCCTTCTACATGGACTGGCAGCTCGCGCTGATCATGCTGGTCGGCTTTCCGATCAGCGTCGGCCCCGTGGTGAAATTCTCGCGGCGAGTGCGCAAGGAAACCAAGAACGCGCAGAAGCAGCTCGGTGGGCTGCAGGCGCTGCTGCACGAGACCTTCCAGGGCAATCGGGTGGTGAAGGCGTTCGGGATGGAAGATTACGAGCGCCAGCGCTTTCATACCGAGCTGCGCCGCCTGTTTCGAATCTACATGCGGGTTGCCCGGATCAAGGCCTTTACCGGTCCGCTGATCGAAGCGATGGGCGCGTTCGCGGTGGTTGCGGTCGTGTGGTACGCGACCTCGTCGCTTTCCGCGGGCACGCGGACGCTGGGTTCGTTCGCCGGTTTCTTCACGACCATGATTCTCGTGTACAACCCGTTCAAAAAGCTCAGCAAATCCAACAATACGATCCAGGCGGGACTGGCGGCGGCGGAGCGGGTGTTTGAGATGATGGATGAGCCGAGCGATGTTCCCGACGATCCCGCCGGGGTCGAGCTGCCCCCCGGACCGCTCAGCATCCGCTTCGAGCACGTCAGTTTTCGTTACGGCGCGGAGTGGGTGCTGCACGATATCAACCTCGAGATCGGTGCGGGCAAGGTGGTCGCGCTGGTCGGAATGAGCGGCGGCGGAAAGTCCACGATCGCGGACCTGATTCCGCGCTTTTACGACGTGCAGGAAGGCCGCGTGACCGTCAACGGCATCGATATCCGGCGCATCAAGCTCGCATCGCTGCGCGCGCAGATCGGCCTGGTTACGCAATCAACCTTTCTCTTCAACGACACCATCCGCGCCAACATCGCGTACGGCTCGGCGGATCGCGACCGGGAACGCATCATCGCCGCCGCCCGCCTGGCCAACGCCCACGACTTCATCACGCGCCTGCCGAAGGGATACGATACCGTGGTGGGCGAACTGGGCGTGCGGCTGTCGGGCGGCGAGCGCCAGCGCATCGCGATTGCGCGGGCGTTGCTCAAGGATGCGCCGATCCTGGTGCTCGACGAAGCGACCTCCTCGCTCGATTCCGAATCCGAGCGATCGGTGCAGGAAGCGCTCGAAGTGCTGATGGAGAACCGCACGACCCTGGTGATCGCGCATCGCCTTTCCACCGTGCGCCGCGCCGATCGAATTATCGTGATCGAGCATGGCCGGATCGTCGAGGAAGGAACGCACGACGAATTGTTCGCGCGCGACGGCGAATATCGCAAACTCTATGACCTCCAGTTCGTCTCTCCGCAGGAAGCGCCCGGCAACGGCGGTCTGGTGAACTGAGCGCGCATCGCCGCGCAATTCCAATGTAGCGCGACCGGCCCGCTATGCTCCGAACCTTGTACAACGTCCTGTGGTATCCCGCCCTGCCCTTCGCGCTGGTCGCGGCCGGCACCCATGGAAAGCAGGATCGCCGCGAGCGGATGGGCCGGCCCGAGTTCGCACCCGACAGCGGCCGCCCGCGGATCTGGATTCATGCCTCGTCGGTCGGCGAAATCGAAGCGATCCGGAGCGTCGCGCACGGCCTGCAGCGCGATCTTGAAGGCGCGCGAATCGTGGTCACCACGATGACGCCGACCGGACGCGATGCGGCGCGGCGGCGAATACCGGGAGCTGAAGTCTGCGCGCTCGCTCCGCTGGATTGCCCGGCGGTGGTGCGGCGGTTCCTCCGCCGCGTCCAGCCTCATCTCCTGATCGTTGTCGAGACCGAGCTCTGGCCCAACTACTTTATCGAGGCCAAACGCGCCGGCGCCCGTGTCGCGATCGTGAACGGCCGGATGTCGAAACGATCGGCGGCGCGTTACCGGCGAGCCCGCCGGCTGTTCGCGCCCGCCTTGAACGCCGCCGACCTCATCCTGGCGCAGACCGCCGACGACGCGCGCCGGTACGCCCGAATCGGCGTCGCCAGAGACCGAGTGGTGGTGACCGGAAACACCAAGTTCGACCTCGAACGGGCAGGAGAGGAAACCGCCCTCCGGCCCGATCTCGAAGCGTTCGTCGCCGGACGCCGGATCCTGGTCGCAGGCTCGACCGCCAAAGGCGAAGAGGCCGTGGTCCTCGATGCGTGGCGGCGTCTCAGCGAGTCATTTCCCGAGCTGACCCTGGTGATTGCCCCGCGCCATCCCGCCCGCGCACCGGAGGTCGAAGAACTCTTGAACGGCGCTTCGGTTCCGTTCGCGCGGGCAAGCCAGATTCAAAACTCCCCGACCACAGCGCGCGTGCTCCTGCTCGACACCATGGGCGAGCTGCGCGCGATGTACACCCACGCGACGGTTGCTTTCGTGGGCGGAAGCCTTTTCGCCGGGCGCGGCGGCCAGAATGTGGGCGAACCGGCTGCCGTTTCAGTTCCCGTCCTGTTCGGCCCTTACCACGAGAATCAACTTCAGATGGCATCCGCGCTGGTTGCAGCCGGCGCCGGTGCTGTTGTGCGCGATGCCGGCGAGCTGGCCGATGCCTGCGCGCGATGGCTCGCCGACGAGCGCGCCCGTGCCGCCGCGGGCGAACTCGCTCACGCGACCGCCCACAAGGCTGCCGGAGGAGCGCGGACCACGCTGCATCATCTGCGGCGCCTCGCGCTGGCTTGACCGAATCACATGGGCCGCGACCGGGCACGGCGATCCGGACTGGAACGGCTGTGGCATGGCGATGCCACCCGGCGCGGCGCAATCGCCGCCCTTCCCCTTTGCGTCGCCGCCGGGATGTTCCGGAGCGCCGTCGCCATCCGCAACCTCTGGTGGCGGCGGATGGCGCGCCGCGCCGGCATCCCCGTTATAAGCATCGGCAACCTGACGGTGGGCGGCAACGCGAAGACTCCGTTCACCCTTTTTCTGGCCGCTCGCCTTCAGGGCCGCGGCTTCAACGTCGCTATCGTCAGCCGCGGCTACAGCGGCCGCGCATCGAAGGCTCGCGCGATTCTCGTGGCCGATCGCGGTGAGCTGAAGGCGGCTCCCGAGGAGGCCGGGGACGAGCCGGCGATGATGGCGCGGCGCTTTACCGGCCCAATCGCGATCGCGCGGCGGCGGCTGGACGCAATCGAGATGCTGTCCGAGCGCTACGCGCTCGACGCCATAATCCTCGACGACGGCTTTCAGCATACGCGGCTTCAGCGCGATGTGGACCTCGTGCTGGTCGGCGACCGGCGCGGTTTTGGGAATCGCCGGATGCTGCCGGCGGGACCGATGCGCGAGCCGCTGAGCGCATTGAAACGCGCCGATGCGGTCGTGGTCGTTTCCGTGGGAGACAACTATCCGAGCGGCATCCGGCCCCAGGAGATGAAGCAGATGCTCCGCCATCGCGTTCTCAACGCCCGCGTGCGTGCGCGATGCCTGGTTCAATCCGAGAACGGCCAATGGCGCGAGAGCCCCGCGGCGCTCGCCGGCCGCCGGGTCATCGCAGTCAGCGGCCTCGCGGATCCATCGGCGTTTCATGCGATGGTGCGGGAGATCGACGGCGACCTGGTCGGAGTCCTTGAATACCCCGATCATCATGCGTACACCGCGGCCGACTGGCAGGAGATCGCGTCCGCCGCGCGCGACGTCGATCTCGTCATCACCACGGAAAAGGACCTCATCAAGCTCGAACGGTTTCCGTTCCCGCGAGATTCCCTGTACGCTTTGCGTCTTGAGGTTTCACTCGCCGAGGAGGATGCGCGGGCATTGGACGGCTTGATACTTCCGCGCCTGCGAGGTCCGGAAAAAAGCGAAAGCGGCCCTGTCCAGGAGGTCTCCGGCAATGCCAGTTAGTCAGGAACTGCTCGATATTCTCGCCTGCCCCAAGTGCAAAGGCGACCTGCGCTTGACCGACGCCAAGGATGGACTGATCTGCGAAGCCTGCAAGCTGATCTATCCCATCAAGGAAGATATCCCGATCATGCTTATCGAGGAGGCCCAGCCGCTCAAGTGAGCCGCGTTGCGCGGACGCGATGCGCCGGCTTGCGGCGCGCGCGAATCGCAGAATGATTCGGCTTGACAGCGAGCGATCGCGGCGCCTGGCGTGGCTTGCGCTCTGGATCTACATCGCGGGCCTGGGGGTCTCCGCAATCCTGCGCCTGCAAGGCGATTTCCTGGTTTACTACCACGCGGGACATCGCGTCCTTCACGGGATGGCGATATATCCGCCGGATGAATCCGACCGCTTCCTCTATGCGCCGATATTCGCGGTAGCGTTCGCGCCATTCGCCCTGCTGCCGCGGCACGCCGCCCAGGGACTCTGGTTCGTGTTCAACGCGTGGGGCCTGATCGCGTTCATTTCCGGCTCCGCCATCCTGCTGTTTGGAAGAGAACGGCGGCTTTCCGCGATCTTGCTGGCGGTACCGGTGCTCCTGTCGTTTCGATTTGTCGGCAACAATATCGAGCACGGCCAGATAAATCTGCCGGTTCTCGCGCTCTGCGCATGGGCGATCATATACGCGCGCGAGCGTCGTCCGGTTTGGTCGGGCGCGATGATTGCCGCCGCGGTGCTGATCAAACCCTTCGCGTTGATCGCCGCGTGCTACCTGGCAATCCGGCGAAAATGGCCGGCGCTCGGATGGGGGATCGTCGCCGGCCTGATTCTGTTTGCGCTGCCAATCGTCGTCTTTGGCCCGACGGGATTGTTCGAACAAACGCAGGGGTACCTGCACTCGGTCGCCTCGATGACCGATCGCTACCGAACCATGCTCACCAATCAATCCGCCGTGTCCGCGGTGGCGCGCTTCGTATCGCGGTTCGGCGGCGAGGAAGCGGCCGCGGGTCCGATTCCTTTGCGGATCGGAATGGCACTGGAGGCCGCGCTCGTGGCCGCGGTTGCGGTATGGACGATGATGGCCGGATCCGGCGAGGGCGAAATCACAACCGACCGATACGCGCTTGCCGGATTCTTCTGCCTGATGGCCGGGTTCGCGCCGATCTCGTGGAAAAGCTACTTTGCCGCGCTGCTGATGCCATACATGCTCCTTGCCGCCGAACTCATCGAAGATCGGAGCGAGTCGCGCTGGGCATGGACCTTCCTGGCCGCATCGGCGATCCTGAACTTCGTGCCCGGACGGCATCTCAGCCGCATCGCGCTTTTTTACTCCGCCAACTTTCTGTCATCGATCCTGGCGCTCGCGGCGCTTGTCGCGCTCTCCCGCGGAGACCGGGGCGAGCGGATGGTATCGGCGCCGGTTTCGGCGCAAGCTGAACACGGGTAGTCACAGCGCGTGGAAAGATGAGACCGCAGGCGCAAACCACATGGAAGGCCGACCCCAGCTTCGCCAGAATCGAGTTGGGCCGAGCGGTCTTCCTGCTCCGCCGCGGCATCCTTCGCCACGCGCCGACCATCGCCGCCGCCCTGCGCACGATGAGCTCGTCGCGGGCGCCCGAAGGAGCGGGCAATCGCGGCAGCGGACGCCTGCTGAGGCTCGAGGGCGGACCCGACCTGTTCGTCCGGCAGGCGAAACGGGGAGGGCTCGCGCGCTTTTTCCTGCGCGACACGTTCGTAGGCATCAGCGCCCGCCCGTTCAACGAATTGGCGGTGGCCACCAAAGCCTTTCAGCGCGGCATCCCCGTGGCGGAGCCGATGGGCGCGATGGTTCATTGGATTGTACCCGGCGTTTACCGGGGGTTTTTCCTGTCGCGCGCGATACCCGGGATGACGCTGTGGGAATTCATGCGCACCGACGACGATCCAATCGTTCGCCGGCACGTGCTGATGGCCGCGCGCGCCGCGATCGTCACGATGCATGACAAGGGGTTATTTCACGCCGATCTAAACCTGCACAACCTGATCGTCACCCAGGCCGGAGAGACGTTCAAAATCGTGATCCTTGACCTCGACAAGGCCCGTCTCCACGACTCGCCGCTGCGCCCCGCTCTGCGGAAAAAAAACGCCCGCCGCCTTCTAAGGTCAGCAGGAAAACTGGACCCCCAGGCCCGCTACCTGGACGCGTCCGCACTCTCAATTCTGGACGTAAGCTGAAGCCACAAGACTACGCCAACGTTCCATGGCCGTTGACGCTGACTCGTTGGCTTGCCGATGAGTGAGCAAGATCAGTCCCCGACAAGAATGATGACCATGCGGCTCCGGTCAACGCCTCTACGCCTGACATTTGAGGCCACGAACATCTCGACAATCGCTGGCGTGCGCTTCATCGGATCGTGCGAACCTATTCTCAAGCGCCGTCGGCTGCCGAATCTTTGGACTTGGTCTTGTTGATTATGTCGACGCAGACGTCCACGCATCCGCCGCAGATGTAAACGTTGCTGCTGCCGCCTGCGAGCAAGTACTTCACGTCGTCTTCGCTCTTGCCGCAGAATGAGCAGCACAGGGTCTTCTTTTGGGCCTGTTGCATTGCGAACCTCCTCACGGTTTGGGTGAAACCGGCTCTGCGCGACCTCCCGCGGTTTCCTTCTGGCTTGTGCGGTCCCCGCGCCTCGAGGTCGTCCTTGCGCACCTCGAACAGGGCGCGCGCGAGATATTCAAAGCGTTCCAAGCTATCTGCTGGCTCTCCGTTTCGACTCGGTCGGAGCTCTGCCTGTTTGGCACCGTCTTCTGGCGTCTTAATGGCGACCGGATGATTGGCGAGGATTTCTCCCATGCGCCCGTTGCGCATCGCGCGTCGGATCCGGTCCGCCATCCGCCACGCGGTCTTCTGCGTGACTCCGAGTTCCCGCGCGGCGCGATAGGAACTGATGCCGCTCGGACCGTTGGCCGCGATCCAAATCGCCGCGAGCCACTTTTCCATTCCCACCGCGGAATCCTCGAAGATCGTGCCCACTTTGACGCTGAATTGCCGGCGCGGATGAACCTTGCGACACTTCCAAACGCGGCGCGGGGCGAGAAAGGTTACATCGACGCTCCCGCACGCCGGACATCTTACGCCATCGGGCCATCTAAGCCCGGCCGCGAATGGAAGGCAGCGATTCGGATCCGAAAAGTATTCGATCGCGTCCTTCAGCGTCCGAGGTCGTGCCGCTCGACTCACAGAAGAGTGTTTACCTTCAATCGATGAGTGCGTCAAGTAAATCTCAAGGTAGTTAACTCACCCAACCTTGAGAGGCAGACGGCTCAAGCTCCGGCACGGCCAGATCCAGGATGACCTGCTCCCTGGCGCCGACGCCTATCGCTTCATCGCGATTGCTTCTATTTCTACGCGGGCGTTGCGCGGGAGCGCGGCGGCCTGGACCGTCGATCGCGCGGGGTATGGCGGTGAGAGATGCTCGCCGTAGATGCGATTGACCACGTCGAAGTCGGCAAGGCTGGCCAGAAAGATCGTCGTCTTTACGATATCGCGAAAGCCGAGGCCCGCCTCGGCCAGGACCTCGCGCAGGTTTTCGAGCGCGCGGCGCGTCTCGGCCTCGATACCGCCGGCGACCAGCGCGCCGGTTCGCGGATCGAGCCCAATCTGGCCCGAGCAGAAAATCATCCCGTGACAATCGATCGCTTGCGAGTACGGCCCGATAGCCGCCGGAGCGTGAGGCGTGTTGATCTGTTTCATGGTGCAAACGGTTCAGGCGTGAAAGCGGCTGCCGTTCTGATAGCCGACCCGCGACACGCGCATCACGCCCTCGATCGCGCCGATCGAGCTCATCAGGTTGTTAAGTTGCCGCGCACTCGTGACGCTGACCTCGAAAAGCGAAAGCGCGCGGCCGTCGTTGCCGCGCGTTTTCACTTCCGCGGTCGAGATGTTTACGCCGGCGGCGGCGATCGTCTTCGTCATCGCGGCCAGCAGGCCGGGCTGATCGACGCATAGCACTTCGAGGCGAATCGGGCGCGGCGCTTCTTCTCCATCCTTCCACACTACTGGCACGCGCCGCTGAGGATCGGTGTTCAGCGCATGAGGGCATCCCGCCAGATGCACGGTGACGCCGCGGCCGCGCGTGATGAAGCCGGTGATCGCCTCTCCCGGCAGCGGATTACAGCATCGCGCAAACCTGACGAGCACGTCGCCGACGCCCGAGACCACCACCGCGCCGCCCGGCGTCTTGCGCAAGGACCGTTCCTTGCCGGGGGGCGGGACGGGGGCTGGAAGCTTCGATTCGCGATATGCCTTCAGCTCCTCCGGCGTAAGAAGCTTTGCCAGGAGCTGCCCGGGCGTGATGAGTCCGTAGCCGACCGCGGCGAGCAGACTGTCGGCGTCTTTGTGTGAAAATTCCTTGAGCACCGGCTCGAAGCGTTTGGCGGCGCGCAGATGCGCGACGTTGAGCTTGATCGGTTCGAGTTCCTGGTCGACCAATGAAATGCCGAGCGCGAGCGAGCGCTCCGCCTGCTGCGCACGAAGCCATTGCCGGATGCGCGATTTCGCGCGCGCGGTAACGCAGTAGTTCGCCCAATCCTTGCCGGGAGTCTGCCGCTCTGAGGTTATCACCTCGACCGTGTCTCCCGATCTCAGCCGCTGGCGCAGCGGAACCATCCTGCCGTTGATGCGCGCGCCGGACAGATGGTTTCCGACCTGGGAGTGGATGCGGTATGCGAAGTCGATTACCGAAGCGCCCTGCGGAAAATTGAGCACATCGCCCTTAGGCGTGAAGACGAAGACTTCTTCCGGAAACAGGTCATCCTTGACGGTCGAGAGGAATTCCTGCGGATCCTTGAGATTCTGCTGCCATTCGATAAGCCGCCTGAGCCACGCGAAGCGTTCGGTCTCGCGCAGGTCGCGGGCGCCCGCCCCGCCCTTCTTGTAGCTCCAGTGGGCGGCGATTCCTTCCTCGGCCACGCGATGCATCTCGGTGGTGCGAATCTGCACTTCCATCCGCTGCCCTCGCGGCCCGATCACCGTCGTATGCAGCGACTGATACATGTTGGCCTTGGGCAGCGCGATATAGTCCTTGAACCTGCCCGGCACCGGCTTCCAGTTGGCATGCACCACGCCGAGCGCCTCGTAGCATTCGCGCACGGTCGCGACGATGATGCGGAAGGCGACCAGATCGTAGATCTGATCGAACGACAGCCCCATCTCCTGCATCTTGGAATGGATCGAATAGAAGTGCTTGGGGCGGCCGGTCACTTCGGCCTTGACGCCGCCCTCTTCGAGGCGGCGCGAAAGGATCGCGATGACGTCGCGGATATATTCCTCGCGCTCCTTGCGGGTCTTCGCCACGAAGGCTTTCAGCGTGGAATACGCGGGCGCGTTGAGATAGCGGAAGGAATTGTCTTCGAGCTCGGACTTGAGCCAGTAGATGCCGAGGCGATGGGCGATCGGCGCGTAGATTTCCAGCGTCTCGCGCGAAATTTCCGCCTGCCGTTCGCGGCTCAGCGAATCGAGCGTGCGCATGTTGTGCAGGCGGTCGGCGAGCTTGATGAGGACGACGCGGATGTCGTGCGACATCGCGATTATCATCTTGCGGAAGTTCTCGGCCTGTTTTTCCTCGCGGCTCTGAAAAGTTATCTTCGAGACCTTCGTCATCCCGTCGACCAGCTCGGCGACTTCGGCGCCGAACTGATCGCGCACTTCCTCAAGCGGCGTCGTGGTGTCTTCCACCACGTCGTGCAGCAGCGCGGTAACGATCGACGCGACGTCGAGCTTCAGCTCGGCGGTGATGGTTGCGACGGCGAGGGGATGGTTGACGAAGGGCTCGCCGGACAGCCGCTTCTGTTCGGCGTGGCGGCCGGCGGCAAAGTCGTAAGCCCTGCGAATAAGCGCGAAGTCGGCTTGCGGGTTGTAGGCTTCAACCTTATGAATCAGCTCTTCCAGGCCGTCAGATGCTTGATGGGCTAGCTCTGCCACGGCGCGATTTTCCCGCTGAGTCGCGAGGTTCTGAGCCGTTCGGCATTCACGATCGCCGCAAGCTCGTTAATTGATTCTGAAATTTGACGATTGATAATCAGATAATCGTAGGAGGGATACTGGCGGGCTTCCTCGAGCGCGCGCTTGAGGCGGCGCTGGATGGCGGCCTCGTTTTCGGTGCGCCGCCCGCGAAGGCGCATCTCCAGGTCTTCGAAACTCGGCGGAAGCACGAAGATTGCGACCGATTCGCCTGGGTAGCGCGCGCGAATCTGGCGCGCCCCCTCCACGTCGATATCGAGCAGCATATCGCGGCCTTCGCGTATGGCCGCTTCCAGCGGCGCCCGCGGCGTTCCGTAGGAGGCATCGAAGTGGCGGTCGAACTCGGCAAGCTCGCCGCTATCGACCTTGCGATTGAATTCTTCCTCGGTCACGAAATGATAATCGAGGCCGGGCCTTTCTCCTTCGCGCGGCCCGCGCGTCGTCAGCGATACGGAGAATTCAAGACCCGCGATCGCCCGCAGAGCGCCGCGCCAGATCGTGGTTTTACCAGCCCCGGAAGGAGCCGCAAGTATAAATATTATACCCCGTCTGGGGCGGGGAGTATCGCCGGCGTGAGGCACTTTTGGTGTGGTCCGTCTGGTTCCTGTTACCAAATAACGTTTTATACTATATCTACTCGACGTTCTGCACCTGCTCGCGCATCTTTTCCGCCTCCGCCTTGACCTCGACCGTCAGATGCGACAGTGCGGCATTCTGCGACTTCGACCCCATCGTGTTTACTTCGCGATTGATCTCCTGCAGCAGGAACTCGATCGATTTTCCGACCGGCCCCTCGCGGTTTAGAAGGTCGCCAAGGCCGTCGAGATGAATCTTCAGGCGGGTGATTTCCTCGCTGATATCGCCATGCTGCGAGGCGGATGACGCCTCCTCGTAAAGGCGTTTTTCGTTGACCGGCAGGTTGGCCAGCAGCTCGCGGACGCGAGCCTGAAAATTCTTCATGACCTCCGCGCGCGTCTGTTCCGCCAGCCGCTCGATCTTAGGTATCGCGGCGCGAACCCTTTTGATCCGCGCGGCAAAATCTCTGCGCAGGCTCTTGCCTTCGCGAAGCCGCTCGGCATCAAGGGCCTTGAGCGCGCGCTCGATTGCGACAATTCCCAGCCGGGGCGCATCGGCGCCCTCGCGCTCCTCTTCGACTACGTGGAAAATCTCGGGGCGGTTGAGGATCGCCTCGATTCCGGGCTCGCCGTTGAGGCGAAGCCGCCTGGCAAGGCGGCGGAGTTCATCGACATATTGGTTGGCCAGTCCCTCGTTGACCTGCAGACGCGCGGCGGGCGGGCGCAGGGTGACCGCCTTTACGAACAACTCCACGCGTCCGCGCGCGACAGTGGCCTGAATAATCTTGCGGATTTCGGCCTCGTATTCTCCCCAGGTGCGGGGCAGGTTGAGCTTGAGCTCGTAGAAGCGCTGATTCAGCGCACGAACCTCCGCCGTCACCCGGATGCCATCGCGTTCGATAAGCGCCCTTCCAAATCCAGTCATGCTGCGCATCAGGCTCGGTCCTTCCTTGTCCGCAGGCACTCGCGATACAGCGCCAGTGTGCGCTCCGCCATCCCGCTCATCGCAAACATCGTCACAGCTCTGCTCCTTGCTGCATCGCCCATCGCGGCGCGGTCCGCGGGAGAGGCCGCAAGCCGTTCAATCGCGCAGGCAAGCGCGGATGAATCCGCCGGAGCGACGACAATCCCGGTCTCACCATGGCTTACGACTTCGACGATACCGCCCGCGCCGCTGGCCACGGTCGCGAGCCCGCACGCGGCCGCCTCAATAGCGGCCACGCCCAGTCCCTCCCACAGGGACGGGAACACAAAGATATCCAGAGCCCATAGGAAAGCGCGAGAGTCCTCGATACGCCCAACAAAGCGGGTCCGGTTTTCGATGCCGAGGGTCCGCGCGAGTTCCTCCAACTCGTCTCGAAGCGATCCGTCGCCCGCAATCAAGCAGACGACATCGCCCGCCATCCTGGCAATCGCTTCCAGAAGATAGCGATGACCCTTGCGCGCTTCGAGCATCCCGACCGTTCCAGCCGCGACCGCGCCGGAGGCGATGCCCAGCACAAGCCGCGCGGCCGCGCGCTCCTCGGGAGCAGGGGGCCGAAAATAGCCGGTATCCACGCCGCTCGGAATTATTCGGATACGATCGCGGGCGACGCCGGCCGCTTCGAGCGCATCGCGGACCCCCCGCGAGATCGCCGCGACCCCATCGACCGCGCGCGAGAACAGATACGGCGCGAACAGGCGGTTGGGCCGGTAATCCATCCGGCGGGTTACGACGAGGGCCGGAGCGAGCCCCCGCACAAAGGGCGCCATCGCGTGCGCCTTCGAGGTATGGAAGTGCACCACGTCATAGCGCTCACGGGCGAGGATGGCCCGAAGGCGCATCGCCCCGGCCACGTCGATCGCGTTTCTGAGCCGCAGCGGATGGCACCGAATTCCCTCGGATTGCGCCCGTTCGATGAGCTTTCCCGCGGGATCACAGATCAGTTCCGCCCGATGCCCCATCCGCCGCAGCTCCCGGGTGAGCCCCAGCACCTGGGTCTCGCCGCCGGCGAAGCCGCGCTCGGGATCGATCCCCGCGATACGCAGCGGGCGTTCCTCCGCGGCATCAACCGTCGCGGCGGGCGGGCGCCTATGCGCATTCGCATCGATCATCGGCGGTGCGTCAATCCCAAAAGCGGTAGTAGAGGATGGCGAGGGCGGCGGCGACCGCATCGCGCCATCCGATCTTCTTCCCTTCTTCGTATGTGCGGCCGGAGTAGGAAATCGGAACTTCGTAGATGCGCCATTTGGCGCGCGCGGCCTTGGCGGTTATCTCCGGCTCGAAGGTGAAACGGTCGGCGGAGAGCTTGAGCCGCATCAGCTTCTCCCGCACAAACGCTTTCATTCCGGTTTCCATGTCGGTCAGATTCAGATCGCTCACCACATTGGAAAGCAGCGTGATGAACCGGTTGCCGACGTAGTGCCAGAAGAACAGCACGCGATGAGGTCCGCCGAGAAAGCGCGATCCGTAAACCATGTCGGCGCGACCGTCGAGAAGCGGCTCGATCATCTTGTGATAGTCGCGCGGGTCGTACTCGAGGTCGGCATCCTGGATGAACACGTAGGGGTTGCGCGCCGCTGCGAACCCAAGCCGAAGCGCTGCGCCCTTGCCCTTGTTCCGGGCGTGAAAAAAGGCGCGCACGCGCGGATGTTCCAGGCGCTGGAGAAATTCGCGCGATCCGTCGGTCGAACCGTCATCCACCACGATCACTTCCACGTCGAATCCGCAATTGAGCACGCGGTCGATCACCGTGCCGATCGTGTTGACCTCGTTGTAAACCGGGATGACGACGGAAATTTTCACCGCGCTGTCCATCACGTCTCGCCTACCCGCCGCCGCGCCAGCATCGGCTTGGAATCGGAACCGGCCGCGAGCCCGTCGCGTGTGACGCGCGCGCGGATCATGCGCGCAAGGCGGCGCAATCTGTGCCGCGCGCGTCTTTCATCGCCGGCGTCCACGTAACCCCGCCACACGCGCATCCGATCGGTCTTTGTCACGCCGGTCAGCGCGAAGCGGCCGAGCTGCACGAGATTTCGCAGCCGCGGGCGGACCAGCCGCGCGAGCGGAGTTCTTCGCGTCCGTTCGTGATCGAGGAAGATGAATGTAGGAGCGGAAGCCGGTTCAGCGACGATCACATTGAAGGGAGTCAGATCGCCGTGGATATAGCCCGCGCGATGCAGCCGCGCGATTTCCGCGCCCAGCGCCCGCAACATCGATCGCTTGGCCGCGATGCCATGGGGCCACTCCCGCATCAACCGCGGCAGCAAAACCCCCTTCGCGCGCATCGTCGCGATAATCTCGCGGCCGCCCCGCCGCTCGTAGCCCCAAAGCACCGGCAGCGGCGCGCGAAACCCGTCCCGCTGCAGGCTCGCCGTGATAGCCGCCACATGCATCGCGATGCTGCCACGAACCATCCGCTTAAGCCGGACCAGCCCTTCGGGTGCGCGAATGATCTTTACGAAGACTTCGTCGCCGCCGGCGCTTGCAAGCCACGTGTCCGCATGCATCGACTGCCGCACGCGAACCCCGGCAGCTCCGCAAGCCGCGCCAAGCGCGGCGCTTGTCACGATATCGTCCAGGGGCGGCGCAAGCTGAGAAGAAAGCAAAAGGCTCCACCCGTCGCGGTGAAGTCCGCGCGGGTTATGAGCGGAAATCGCGGACCCGGTCGCCATTCAGGCCAGAGCCTCTCCGCGATCGCGCCTGTCCGGACTATCCCCCCAGTGCAAAGAAGCATGCCCTTCGCGCGAAGCCACACTTCGGCCGCGATCGGACGGCACTTTTCCAAATACAGGCTGCCCGTTCATGCGAGCGCCTCCGATCTCGACGAACTCGCGATCGCAGGACGCGCGCCGATAGCGCGCCGGACCATCGCGGCCACTTCCCGCGGTTCGATCCGCCACATGCACTCGCGCCCGATCGGGCATTCGCGGAGGTAGCAGGGATGACACGGAATTTCCGCGGAAATCGCGAAATCAGCGAACCCCCAGGGCGCCGATCGCTCGGCCGCCGTCGATCCCCAAAGCGACACGATCGGACATCCCACCGCCGCCGCGATGTGCATCGGCCCGGAATCGGGTCCGAAGGCGGCGGCACATTCGGGAAAGATCGCGACCAGATCGCGCAGCGTGGTTTTTCCGGCCAGGTTCAGGAGCGGAAGATCGGGCAGTATCCTCGTCACTTCCTGCGCTATCCCGGCTTCGTCGGGGCCGCCCAACAGCACCGGAAAGAGCGGCGCGGTTGCGTTGGAAGGATGCGCCAGACTCGAGACGACCTCGGCAATCGAGGCCGGAAAATAAATGCGGCTGGGCCACGACGATCCCAGAATAACGCCCAGCATCGGCCGTGGAGCGTCGCGCAGAAGGTGCAGGGCGCGCTCGCGTTCGGAAGGCGAAGCTTGCAGGCCGAACTCGATCGGCGCGGGCGCAAGCCCGAGCGCATCGCCAAACGCCTGATACTGAAGCAGCTTGAGCTTCATATTCGGCTGCGGCGCGATGTGCCGGGTGGAAAAGAGATGATTCCATTCCTTGGTGTTGGTCGCGTCAAAGCCGATTCGATCCGGCGCGCCGGAGGCAAGCGAGGTGATGCCGCTCTTCAGATGACGCTGCAGATCGACGACCAGATCGAACTTTCGCGACCGAACGTCGCGCAGGAAGGGGACAAACGACCAGGGAGCGCGGACGCGATCGTAAACGATGATCTCGTCCAGCCAGGGATGGCCTTCCAGAATCGGCCGCGACTTCGGCTCGACCGCCCATCCGATATGCGCGTCCGGCCAGGCGCGGCGAATGCGGCCGAGCAGTGGCAGCGCCCGCACCACATCGCCAATCGCGCCGAGCAGGACAATCAGCACCCGCTGTGGCGGGGTCATGGGAGAAGGCGATGTTTCAGCGGACGAAGGCATCTCGGACCGTTTGCATCCGGATCATATCGGCGCAGTCGCGCCGCGCAAAGTAGGCCCCGGCACGAAGAAGAAGCCGCGAATTTCTTTATCCGGTGGGCAAACCGGCGGTTCGCGTGATTTGGCGGATTCGGCTCAGCGGTCGCACTCGCCGCCGATCATGTTGATCATGCCGAACGTCGTGATGATGTCGGGAATCATCCG
>JAJPKP010000009.1 GCA_021323675.1 Pseudomonadota bacterium
GGTTTGAACCGCCGACCCCTTCCGTGTCAGGGAAGTGCTCTACCACTGAGCTACGTGCCTGGAATTGCCTGGTTTTGATAGACGGTCGCAAGTAGAAGAATTCCGTACCAGATATTTCCAAACCGGGCAACTCACATCCGAGCGCAACCAACCGAAGAAACCGGGCAGGCGACGGTTCCAGGGGGTTTTGCTAGACTTCGGCGTTCGGCAGCATGGTGTCCCGGATGTTCGATCGCGAGCGCGTAATCCAGATCTTCTTTTTCGGCTTCCTGGCCGTGATGGCCTATGAGCTGTTCGTCCTGCTGCAACCGTTCCTCACGCCCATCGCCTGGGCAATCCTGCTCTCCTTCGTCGTTCATCCCCTGCTCATCGAACTGGATCGCCTGGTCAGACGGCGCACCTTGTCCGCGATTATCATCACCGCCGGCGTGGCGCTCGGCGTCATTCTGCCCGCGGTTTACCTTTCGGGCAGGCTCGCCACGGAAGCGCAGAGCCTCTACACGCAGGCGTCCTCGGTGCTGAGCGCCGAAGGCATCGGGCAGGCGCGGGACTGGATGTCGCATTCGGATTGGATCGCATCTCTGAACCGCCGCCTCGGAGGTCACTTCAGGCTCGAGGACGAAGCGCCAAAATACGCGATGGAAGTGGCGCAGGTGGCGAGCGGCTATGTCGCCAAGAACGCGACCTCTGCCGCGCGAAACGCGCTTACCGCGATCGTTGACTTCGGTATCGTCCTGCTCGTCTTCTTCTATCTGCTGCGCGATGGCGAGAGCTATTACGAATCGCTGCGCAATCTCACCCCCCTGCACGAAGACGACAAGGAAACCATCTATGAGACGCTGCGAGCGACGCTTTCGTCCGTAATCCGCGGCTTGATGCTGACCGCGCTCTTGCAGGGCATCACGATTGGACTTGGACTGCTCGTGTGCGGCGTGCCTTATTGGGCGTTCCTGGCAGTGATCGCCGCGGGCGCGGGCCTGCTGCCGCTGGGCGGAACCGCGCTCGTCTGGCTGCCGGCCGCGGCTTACCTGACCTACGCTTCGGGATGGATCTGGGGGATCGTGCTGGTGGTCTGGTGCTCGATCTCGATCGCGATTATCGACAATTTTGTAAAGCCGATCGTGATGAGGCACGGGACCGGGTTGCCCACGATGGCCCTGTTTCTCGGAATCGCCGGGGGGTTGGAGGCATACGGACCCATCGGCCTCTTCGTTGGTCCGGCGATCATGTCAGTCTTTGCCGCCCTGCTGCGCGTGTACCGCAAGACCTACGGTGACCGGCGCAAGGAAGCGGCCTGACGATTATTTCCGCGCTTGCGCGAGAGGCAGCGGGTCTGCTGTCTCTTTGTTCGCCGCTGATTTTCCCGCGAAGCTGCGCATCAACAAGGTTCCGACGATCCATGCCGCCGGAACGTAGCTGACCGCGACGATGAAAACCCAATCCAGCACCACCCCGCGGCTCAAGCCGAGCCATCGCTCCAAAAACAAAGAGACCACCACCGCCACAACCGCGAAAAGTTCGGCCAGAAATATGCCGCCCGCCACCAAACCCATTTGCAGCGCCGACATCTCCCGCAACTCTCCATTTATGGAGACGACGCGGAGACCGGCCAAATTCGCTTGTTGACCGCGGCGGCGTCTAGTAGCGTCGTGTCACGGAAAAACGGCACATAACTGTGCCTGACGGTGGCCTCAACCGCCACTCGCTGAGGGATCTCGTATGAAATATGCCATCGTAACCGGAGGCGCGCGCGGACTCGGATTGGGAATCGTAACCGCGCTGCTTGACGAAAAAGTCGTCGATGAAATCGCCGTCATCGACAAGGATCTTGCGCCCGCGCCCGCCGCGATCGCGGCGAAGGTCCACGGCTTTCAGGGCGATGTTACCGATGAAGCCTCGGTTCACGCCGCCGTCGAGTCGATCACGAAACGCTTCGGCGCCCATCCCGACGTTCTTTGCAACAATGCCGGCGGCGGCGAGCGCGCGTGGTTTGAAAGCGGGCGCAGGACCCAGTGGGATTCGGTCGAGACCTGGCGCAAGTACGTCGATCTCAACCTGAACTCCGTCTATATCGTCACGCGCGACGTCGCTCCTCGCATGCGCGCCGGCGGCGCCATCTGCAACACCGCCTCGATCGCCGGGCTGCTGGCAACTCCCTTTCTCGCCGCGTATGCGGCCGCGAAGGCGGGCGTAATCTCCTACACGAAGACGCTCGCCCTGCAGCTCGGACCGTCCGGAATTCGCGTCAATGCCGTCGCGCCGGGCCTCATCTACACGCGGGTTTGGGAAAACCTGGGTGCGGCGATGGGCGGCGGCGATGCGCAGGCGCGCGCCACCTTCGAGGCGGTAGTGAATCAGACGGTTCCTCTGCGCCGCGAACAGACGATGGATGACATCGGAAGAGCGGTGTCATGGCTATGCTCCGAACGCGCGCGAAACGTCACCGGGCAGATTGTCTCCATCGACGGCGGCATCACTCTCGGCCGTCCACCGGGCGAGTAGCGCTCCGCTCGCGGCGCCGCCAGAAGACCCATCGCGCCGTATGGCGCGGCCCGCGGGGGGCGGCGTAAACTTCTGGCGTGGCTTCGAACCCGGCTGAAAAAGAGCGCAAGGCGCTGGCGATCGTGCGCCGATTGCGCGAGAAAGGCTTCGCCGCCTATTTCGCGGGGGGATGCGTGCGCGACCGAATGCTCGGTGTCATCCCCAAAGACTACGACATCGCCACCGACGCTCGCCCTGAAGTCATCCAAAGCATGTTTGACGAAACGGTCGCGATCGGCGCCGCCTTCGGCGTGATCATGGTCGTAATCGACGGCGATCCGTTCGAAGTCACCACCTTTCGCGCCGACGCACCCTATCTCGACGGGCGCAGGCCCTCGGCGGTCCGCTTCGGCACCATCGAGGAAGATGCCATCCGCCGCGATTTCACGATTGGCGGCATGTTCCTCGATCCGATCGAGCGCAAGCTCATCGATCTGGTCGGTGGGATGCGCGATCTGCGCGCCGGCATCATCCGCGCAATCGGAAACCCCTACGACCGCTTCGCCGAAGATCACCTGCGAATCCTGCGCGCCGCCCGCTTCTGCGCGCGGCTTGGCTTCACGATCGATGCCGCCACGTGGGCGGCGATGAAGCGGGCGGCGCCGATGATCAAAATGATCGCCGCCGAAAGAATCGGCGAGGAAATGGTGATGCTCATGACCGAGGGCGGCGCCGCGCGCGGGCTTGAAATAATGCGCGAATGCGGCCTGCTCGATGCGCTGATTCCGGAAGTGCTGGAGATGGTCGGATGCGCCCAGCCCGAGAATTTTCATCCCGAGGGCGACGTCTATCGCCATACGCGCATCGCGGTCTCGATGCTCGAACCGGGATGTTCCGAGACCGTCGCCTTCGGCATCCTGCTCCACGACATCGCCAAGCCGCGATGCCGCGCAGTCGCTCCCGATGGCAAGGTAACCTTTTACGGCCATACCGATCAGGGCGCCGAAATGGCGATCGACATCATGGCGCGGCTCAAGCGCTCGCGCTTCGTGCAGGAACGGGTCGCATACCTGGTGCGAAATCATCTGCGCCTGTGTATGGCGCCGCGGATGCGTACCGCGACGCTGAAGCGGATGCTTGCCGAGGACGGCTTCGATGAGCTGATGCAGGTGGCGTTTCTCGATGCGTTCGCGTCGTCTTCGTACCTCGGCTACTGGAACTTCTGCCGCCGCGCGCGCAGCACGCTGACCGCCGAGGAGATTCGTCCGCCGCGGCTTATCGGCGGCAACGATCTGATCGGTCTCGGCTTCGAGCCCGGTCCGCGCTTCAAGACCATCCTTAAGGAAATTGAAGACCTGCAGCTCGATGGCGCGCTGCAGAGCCGGGAGCAGGCGCTCGAGTACGTCAAGAACAACTACGGGCCGCCCGGCAATTCACCACGCGCCGCCTGACATCGATCCTAAGAACTCCGCCGACCCAGGTGCTCGCCGCAAGGAACATAACCAAACGCTTCGGCACGACGCTGGCGCTCGACCGCGCCGATTTCGACGCGCATCCCGGCGAGATTCACGCCCTGGTCGGCGAGAATGGCGCGGGCAAAACCACCTTGATGAACGTGATCGCCGGGCGAATCCGGCCGGAGGGCGGAGAGGCGTCGCTCGACGGCGTCGCCTTGCCGGTGGGATCGGCGCTGGGAGCGCTCAAGGCTGGAATTGCGGTTGTCAATCAGAGCCCGATGTTGTTCGAGCGAATGAGCTGGGAAGAGAACCTGGCTTTCGGCGGATTTGAGACCGGGCGATTCGACCTTGCCACGGTGGCGGCAAACGCGCGCAGGCTCGCCGCGCGTCTCGGCTTCGCACTTCCCTACCCGGGCACCACTATCGACGAAAGATCGATGGCCGAGCGGGTGCGCCTCGAAATTCTGCGGGCGCTGAGCTTCGAACCGCGCGTGCTTATCCTCGACGAGCCCACCAGCGTCCTTGCTCCATCGGAGTTGGGAGCCTTCCTCCACCTGCTCAGGCGGCTCAGGGCCGAAGGCCGCATCATCGTGCTGATCACGCACAAGCTTTCCGAAGCGCTGTCGGTGGCCGACCGAGTAACTGTCCTGCGCGAGGGTCGCGTGGTTGAACGCACCAGGCCGGCGGAGACCAGCGAAGCGGAGCTGGCGCGCGCGATGATCGGCGAGCTGCCCGAGCCGCAGACCCGCGCGCATTTGGCCGGGGGCGACGAGGTCGCCCTTACCATCGAAAATCTTTCCTTGCAGCGCGATGGCCATCGAATCCTCGACCGCGTCACTCTTTCGCTGCGCGCGGGCGAGATAGCGGGTCTGGCGGGGGTTGACGGAAACGGCCAGTCCGAACTGGTCGAGATTCTCGCTCGAGCGCTGAAGGCCGACTCGGGAGAAATCAGGATGATCGCGGCGGGCGGCGATGCGGCGCTGGCTGTAATTCCCGAGAACCGCGACCTGGTCGGACTTATCCTGGACATGACCCTGTGGGAAAACCTGATGCTCTCGCGCCCGCTCCGGGAGCGGGCGACACGCCGCGCGTGGCTCGACCGTGAGCACGCGATCGAGTTATGCGCGGGGCTTCTGCGCCGATTCGGCATCCGCGCTCCCGGGCCGGAAATCTCCGCGGCGGCGCTGTCCGGCGGGAACCGGCAGCGACTCGAAGTCGCCCGCGCCATCGCGTCCGATCCCCGGGTAATCGTGGCGCACAACATCTGCCGCGGCCTCGATTTGGCCGGCACCGCCGAGGTGCATCGAACGCTCTCGGAATTCGCCGCCGCCGGCGGTTCCGTGTTGCTCATCTCCAGCGACCTCGATGAGCTGCTCGAAATGTGCGGGCGGCTGTTCGTGATCAGCGCCGGGCGCATCCGCGAAACCGCCGTGTCAGAACGGAATGCCGAAACGCTCGGCATGCTCATGGCCGGCAGTTGGACGTGACGATGTTCTGTGCCGCGGATGCCGGGCCGCTCACCCGTCATCGAGGTCGAGCGTGATTGTTTCATCGCTGGCCAGGGCGCTGGGAGCGGTTGTGCTCGCCGCCGCCATCGTCGCGCTGGTCTTGCTCGCCCTGGGAGCATCTCCGATCGGCGCCTTTGTCGCGCTGGCGGAGGGGGCGTTCGGAAACTGGTACGCGCTGACCGACACCGTCGTTAAGGCTACTCCGCTCGTCTTTACCGGACTCGCGATCTCCGTGTCGTTCTCCGGAGCGCTGTGGAACATCGGAGCCGACGGCCAACTGGTCGCGGGAGCGATTGCGGCGGGCGCGATCGGACCGTGGCTTGGAGGATGGCCGCGGCCGGCCGCGATCGCAATCCTGCTCGCGGCGGGTGCGGCGGGCGGCGCGCTGTGGGGCGGAATTTGCGGATGGCTGCGGGCGCGGCGCGATACCAACGAAGTCATCAGCACCATCATGATGAACTTCGTCGCCGCGCAACTCCTTAGCTGGAGCGTGCACGGCCCCTTGATAGAAGCATCGCGCGCCTACCCAGCAAGCACGCCGATCGCCGAGTCCGCGCATATGTATATGTTCTTCTCCCCCAGCCGGCTGAACCTGGGAATCGTGTTGGCGATCGCGCTGGCGGTCGGATGCTACCTGTTTCTGTTCAAGACCGCCGCCGGTTTTGAGCTGCGCGCGATGGGGCGTAACCGGCGTGCGGCGACCTTTTTTGGCATCCCCACCGCGCGGCTTACCATCCTTATCCTGACCGTCTCGGGAGCGATGGCGGGGATTGGCGGCGCCGTACAGGTTTCCGCGATTACTCATCGCCTGTACGAGAAGATGTCGCCCGGATGGGGATTCGAGGCGATTGCCGTCGCTTTGGTCGCGCGCCTGAATCCGATCGGGATCATCTTTTCCTCGCTGCTGTTCGGCGCGCTCGATAACGGCTCGCAGGCGGTCCAGCGCGGACAAGGCGTCTCCGCGGAACTCGTGCAGGTAATCCAGGCGCTGGTGATCATAATCCTGCTCGCCTTCGACACGCCGATGTTCGATCGATTGCGCAACTCGCTGAGCGCCGCCGCCCGTCCGGTCTCGCGCACCACCACCACGGAGCTGTCGGATGCTTGAAGCGTTTCTAAGCTCGTCGATCGGGATGGCAACTCCGGTTCTGCTCGCGGCCATCGGCGAGCTGCTGGTGGAGGAAAGCGGAATCATCAATATCGGTATCGAAGGCGCGATGCTTTCGGGCGCGTTCTTCGCGCTGGCGGTGGCGTATTTTTCGGGATCGACCGCTCTCGGGCTGGGAGCCGGCATGGCGGCGGGAGCCGCAATCAACGCTTTGCTGGCCGTGCTGGTGATCAATCTCGCGGTCAATCAGGTCGTGGCCGGAACGGCACTGGACATTTTCGCGGTCGGGATCACCGGCGTCTTCTACCACAAGTTCTTCGGAATTACCGGAAAGGCTTTTATCGTTCCGCTGATTCCGAAGCTGAGACTCGGGCCCCTGGCCGACATCCCGCTGATCGGCCCCGCGCTCTTTCATCACAACTTTCTCGTCTATGTCACGATTGCGCTCGTCCCGGCTACCGGGTTTCTTTTGTGGCGTACGCGCTACGGACTTTCGCTGCGCGCTGCCGGCGAGAGACCGGAAGCCGCGGATGCCCTGGGTCTGGATGTTTATCGGCTGAGATGGCAGGCGTTGTTGGCCTCGGGCGTGCTCGCGGGTCTCGGCGGCGCGTATCTCACGCTCGCGTACGCGGGCACCTTTGTCGAAAACATCTCCGCCGGCCGCGGCTACGTTGCTCTGGCCGTGGTGATCCTGGGGCGATGGAAGCCGTGGGGGCTTGCAGCCGCATCCGTCCTGTTCGGGGCGGCGATGGCGCTGCAGTTCGGCCTGCAGGCGCTGGGTACCACCATCCCGTATCAGTTGTTTCTCGCGCTGCCGTACGCGCTGACTCTGGCCGTGCTCGCCATCGTCGGCGGCCAGGCCGCATCGCCATCGGCTCTCGGCGAGCCGTATCGCCGCCCTTAGCCGACTCGGAATCGATCCTGGCCGGCTAGAGAGACCTGCCGACGGCTTTGGCCACCGGCGCAAGCAGTTTCATCAGCTCCGTGAAGCGTTCGGGCTTCAATTGCTGCGGCCCGTCCGAACGTGCCACCGCGGGGTCCGGATGAACCTCGATCAGCAGCCCGTCCGCGCCCGCCGCTATCGACGCCAGCGCCATCGGCGTGACCAGCGACCAGATGCCGGTGCCGTGGCTCGGATCGACGATCACCGGCAGATGCGTCCATTGCTTCAGCAACGGAACCGCATTCAGGTCAAGGGTGTTGCGAGTCGCGGTCTCGAAGGTGCGAATTCCGCGCTCGCACAGGACCACGTTGGGATTGCCTTCGCTCAGGATATATTCGGCCGCCATCAGGAACTCTTCGAGCTTCGTCGACATCCCGCGTTTCAGCAGCACCGGTTTCTTGATCCTTCCGAGCCTGCGGAGCAGAGAGAAGTTCTGCGCGTTGCGCGCGCCAACCTGCAGCATGTCAGCGTGCTCGACGAACAGGTCGATGTCGTGCGGATCCATTATCTCGGTAACGATCGGCAATCCCGCTTTGTGGCCGGCCGCTTCGAGCAGCCGCAACCCCTCGTCTTCCATTCCCTGAAAGGCGTAGGGGGAAGTGCGCGGCTTGAAAGCTCCGCCGCGCAGGAGATGGGCCCCGCCCGCCTTTACCGCAACCGCCGCCGCCTCGACCTGCTCCTTGCTCTCGACCGCGCACGGCCCGGCGATAACGGTGATGCGTTTTCCGCCGATCTCGACGCCGTTCACGTTGATACGCGAGCCTTCGGGGCGAACCTCTCGTGCGGCCAGCTTGAACGACCGCAGCACCGGCATCACCCGATCGACGAAGGCCAGAGATTCGAGATGCCCCAGTTGATGATCCCCGCGCTCATCACCGACGCAGGCGACGACGGTACGTTCGACGCCCCTGATGACGTGAGCACGGTAATCGAGCTCCTCGACCATCCTGACAACGGTAGCGATCTGTTCTTCGGTAACGTGCGGTTTGAGTACGACTATCAAAGGCTTGAGTTCCCTAACGGCGCCAGAGGCATCGGATGGAATAGGCGGCGAAAGTTTAGTATTTACCAAGGTATAGCACGTCCTGCACTTCGATGAATCCAGGCCGCGCCCCAAAGGACAACCGTGCCTAAACATCCCCCACGTCCGCTGCGAATGCTTCACACCTCCGATGTGCATCTTGAAACGGACACGTTTGGAGCCGGGCCGAAGGGCGAGGAACTGCGCCAGCGGGTCAGAAGCGCATTCGCAAACGTAATCGAGCTGGCTAACGGCCGCGAAGCGGACCTTTTGCTGATTGTCGGCGACCTGTTCGATTCCAGCCGCGTCAGCGAAGAGGGACTCGCCTTCGCGCTGGGAACCATCGCGAGGGCGCGGATGCCGGTCGTGATGATCCCGGGAAACCACGATGCGCACGACGAGCGGTCAATCTACGCGCCGCTCGCGCCGTCGTCGCTGCCCGAGAACCTGCATCTGATCCTCGAGCCCGAAGGACGCACCATTCACATCCCGGAACTCTCGACGCGGATCTGGGGACGCGCGCTGGTCGAGCACACTCCCGATTACCGTCCGCTCGCCGGCATCCCAGAGCCTGACCCGGGCAAGTGGAACATCGCGCTGGCGCACGGATTTTTCATGGAAGATGGCGACCTGATGCGATCGTCGCCGATAACCGCGGAAGAGATTGCCGGATCGGGCCATCACTACATCGCCCTGGGCCACGTGCACGTCTGGAATGACGTGTCGCAGGGCGGCACTCGAGCGTTCTACTGCGGAACTCCCGCGCCGCTCTATTCAGGCGATCATTCGGGATGGGTTGCCTGGGTTGAATGCGTGCCCGGAGAGGGAGTCAAAGTCGAGCGCCTGCTCGTGGAACGCTGACCGACCATCCCCGCGCCGATAGGCGAATCACCGCGACCTATTTGCCGTTGAAACGGAAGCGGCGAAGCCGTCGTTTCCGGCTCCGCCGCTTTTTTCAGGTTTGAAGCGGCTCGCCGGGGAGCGAGCCGCGATGCGCAATCGCGCCGGCCTGGCGCGATTACATCATGCCGCCCGGAGGCATCGCCGGAGCGGCCGGCTTCTCCTCGGGCTTCTCGGCCACCATGCACTCGGTCGTGAGCAGCAGGCTCGCAACCGATGCCGCGTTCTGCAGCGCGCTGCGGACGACCTTGGTGGGATCCATGATGCCGGCCTTGGTCAGATCTTCGAACTCTTCGCTGGCCGCGTTGAATCCATACGCGCCCTTGTTGTTCTTGATCTTGTCGACCACGACCGAGCCTTCCCATCCGGCGTTGGTCGCGATCCACCACGCGGGTCCTTCGACCGCGCGCTTGACGATCCCGATGCCGACCTTTTCAGTCTCATTCGCGCGCAGCCCTTCCAGTGCGCCGGCGGCGCGAACCAGAGCGACGCCGCCGCCGGGGACCATCCCCTCTTCCACGGCAGCACGCCCGGCATGCAGCGCATCCTCGACGCGCGCCTTCTTTTCCTTCATCTCGATCTCGGTGGCCGCGCCCACCCGAATCACGGCCACGCCGCCAACCAGCTTCGCGAGGCGTTCCTGCAGCTTCTCGCGATCGTAGTCGGAGGTGGTTTCCTCGATCTGCGCGCGGATCTGCTTGATGCGCCCTTCAATGTCGGACTTCTTTCCGGCGCCGTCGATGATGGTGGTGTTGTCCTTGTCAACCACGATCCGCTTGGCGCGGCCGAGGTCCTGCAGCGTGACGCTCTCGAGCTTCACGCCCAGCTCTTCGGCGATGCACTTGCCGCCGGTGAGGATCGCGATGTCTTCGAGCATCGCCTTGCGGCGGTCGCCGAAGCCGGGCGCCTTCACCGACACGCACTGCAGCGTGCCGCGAATCTTGTTCACGACCAGGGTGGCGAGAGCCTCGCCTTCGATATCCTCCGCGATGAGCAGGAAGGGCTTGCCGGTCTTCGCGATGGTTTCGAGGATGGGCAGAAGATCCTTCATCGAGGAGATCTTCTTTTCGTGGATAAGGATGTAGGCGTCATCGATCTTCGCTTCCATCCGCTCGGGATCGGTCACGAAATACGGCGAAAGGTAGCCGCGGTCGAACTGCATACCTTCGACCACTTCGAGCTGGGTCTCGAGTCCCCGCGCTTCTTCGACCGTGATCACGCCTTCCTTGCCGACTTTCTCCATCGCCTCCGCGATGATCTCGCCGATGGTGGAGTCGTTGTTCGCGGAGATGGTGCAGACCTGGGCGATCTCCTTGCGGTCCTTGGTCGGCTTGGACAGGCTCTTGAGCTCGCCGGTGATCGCCTCGACCGCACGGTCGATCCCCCGCTTCAGCGACATCGGGTCATGACCCGCTGCCACCATCTTGGCCCCTTCGGTGTAGATGCTGCGGGCGAGCACGGTAGCGGTGGTGGTGCCGTCGCCGGCGACATCCGAAGTCTTGGAGGCAACCTCCTTGACCATCTGGGCGCCCATGTTCTCGAACTTGTCTTCAAGCTCGATTTCCTTGGCGACGGTCACGCCGTCCTTGGTCACGGTCGGAGCGCCAAAGCTCTTTTCGAGCACGACGTTGCGGCCCTTCGGACCCAGCGTGACGGTTACTGCATCGGCGAGCACGTTGACCCCTTTCTGGATCTTCTCGCGCGCTTCCTGGGAAAAACGAACTATCTTCGCAGGCATGGTTTGCTTGCCTCTCCTGGATTCAATGTTTTGGGTTCAGTTGCGAGTGCGCGGACGGTTACTCGATGATCCCCAGGACGTCGTCCTCGCGCAAAATCAGATGCTCTTCGCCTTCCAGCTTGATCTCGCTGCCGGAATACTTGCCGAACAGAATCTTGTCGCCGGCTTTGACCTCGATCGGGATGAGCTTCCCGTCTTCGCTGTACTTGCCCTTGCCTACCGCGACAACCTTCCCTTCCTGCGGCTTCTCTTTCGCCGTGTCCGGGATGATGATTCCGCCCTTGGTCTTCTCCTCTTCCTTGATCCTCTTGACCAAAATGCGATCGCCCAGCGGTCTAATTTTCATTGGGGACTCGCAGCCTCCTCGTTTGAGTTTTGAGTTTAGTGGCCTTCTTGGGAAATTCCGGCCGCCGCAAATTTAATCATCGGCCCCGGAATGTCAATTGGCACTCTCCATTTGAGAGTGCCAATGCCGATCCTACCGAGATGGCCGTTTAACGCAAGGGCTGCAAAGACAGTTCTCCGGGCGCCAGAGGCGCGCACTTTAGGAAAAATTAGCTCTTTTAAGGAGATAATGAGGCTCGGCCACACCCTAGGCACCAAACGAAACCGGATGGCCTATCTGATCGCCTACCACCTCGCTCAGGCGATCGAACAGATCGTGCCCGTCCTTGTCATCCAGCCATCTCCCCGATTCGGCATCGAAGCTGTAATGAAAGCCGCGAGCGCCGGCTGCCAGCCAGATCTGTCGAGTGGCGGACTGCCGGCTCAGGATGAACTTCGAGCCGTCGGGAAATTCGATGGTCACCGACCCGTCAGCCGTCGAGTAATCCGCCTCGTCGGGGTCGATCTCTTCGAGGTGCCTGGCTACGCGTGCCAGGCACTCGTCTGACGCCTTCAGGAATTCGCGATCGTCCACCCAACCGATCCTAGCAGCCCTGCCGAGTATCCGGTAAGCGGCGGATTCATCGCCGATTCACCTATACCCGCTCCGCCATCAGGATCATCCGCTTGCCGAACAACAGGGCTGGCGACAGCACGTGCTGGAAAATCTCGCGAATGACGGGTGGGGACGGGGGCTTGTGTCCGGGCTTTCGGGCATTGCGGGCGGAAACCGCGACCGAGAATTTCATCGCCGCCCACAGGATGGGGACCAGCGGCGCGGCCGCCACCGCGGTTGGACTGAGATGGTCGGTATAGACCTGAAGCTTGTCGAATCCGGCGAGGCGCATCATGTAGCGGGCGCGGAAATAGTCGAGAAGAAAGGCGTGGCCGTGATAGATGCGTGCGCCGTTTCTTCCACGCAGGGTTTGCACTTCGTTGATCAATCCCCGGCGAAGGTTGCGCTGTCCGGTGAGAAACGCGCTGATGCGCGCGGCCAGATGCATCACGTTCGGGGTCGTTACGATAATCGTGCCGCCCGGCTTCAAAACCCGCGCGCATTCGCGCAGGAATCCCATCTGATCCTCAAGATGCTCGATACCTTCGCGGCAGAGCAGATAATCGAAGCTGCTCCCGCGAAACGGCAGCCGATGGTTCGCATCCGCGCAGACCCACGATTGCCCAGGCGCGGGGCGATGGCGCGGAAAGAGATCGACGGAGCACACCCTGAAGCCGCGCGCGACGAGCGCGGCGGTCTGAAGTCCGCCCCCCGCCGGGACATCCAGCACCCGGCCGGCGGGAAGGTCCGCAAACAGGCTTCGAAACCCGCCGCGTGCGCGTACGGCCAGTTCAGCTTCGCCCGGTTTGATCTGAGCGCCAGTCCCGGCAGCCATCAATGCAGAATGCCGCGCCGGCGCAATTCTTCATCGCGATAGCGCCGGTAGAGCAGATTCCACTCGTTGCTGCCCTCGACGATACCCCGCTTGATCGAGGTGATCTTGCGGCGGACCAGAGCGTCGATTTCGTCGCCCTTCTCGTTCCATTCGGCGATGAGTTCGCGCGCCTGGCGCAAGGCGAGCGCGAAGTTGGGAATTTCCGCCAGCCCCTCGTCGCGAAGCCGGGCGAGAGACTCCCGCGCGAGATACAGAATTCTGGCTTCGCTCAGCTTCACGGCCAACCAACAATCGTCACAGGGTGAACCCCTTTTTCTCGGCCAGGCGCTGGCGGATCATCGCGCGCAGGCGGTCGGGGTCGGCGCGCGAGTCCTTGCGGGCCAGCTCGTCGGCCATCTTGTCCGCTTCGGCATCGATTGCGGCTTCGGTCTCGAAATTCGCCGACATCAACTCGACCACGCAGGCCACGAGGTCTTTTTCGTCTCTTGCGGGCTTGATAACGCCGCGCGCGATCAGGCTATGGACCAGGAAAGCGGCAAGCGCATCGATTTGCGATTCGCGGATCATCGGGGCTCAGGCAGCCGCCGCGCCTACGGGCCGCCGCGGGGCTTCTTCGCGTTCTCCTTCTCCTGCTGTTCTTTATAGACCTCATCCATCTTCGGTTCGAGCGTTTCGTAGAACTGTTTGATGTGCCCGATGTTCGCGCCGAAGTCTCCGGGGAAGAACCGAAGCAACGAGGTCGAATCCGGACGCGCCGTTCCCGACCGCGAACATAGCTCGATATCGCCCTTCGGCGTGATCGTGATTTTCACGTCGTCCTCGGATGCGAGGATGCGGCTGGTGTAGATGCATTCGATCGTGCCGGAACGCGGATCCGCCTTGACGATCTTCCATCCCCCAAGCGAATTCACCACCTGCTGCGACATATCGAACAGCTTCTGGCGGGGAATTCCCGGAAAGCTGCGCGTCATCAACTCGGGATATACGTCTTCCTCCTCCGATGGCGTGGACGCGGCCGCGGGCTTGGCCGCCGGGCTTGCCGCCCCGGCGGCCGGAGTCGGAGTGGCCGTCGGGACCGGTTCATCGGGCCATTTGCAAGTCGCGCTGCCGAGGCCTTTCTCGCTGGTGGCGGCGTGGTCTTCAGTCAGGAAGCGAATAGTCCGCGCTTCAACTCCCGGTTTCTCGTAGATGGTCTCGTTGTTCATGAGCATCGAGATGCCCGCGATCGCGATGAATGCCGCTACGATTGCGACCGCGAAACGGATCAGAGCGAATACCAGGCGGCGGATGAACGGGACGAAGATCAGAATCAGGATGACGACGGCGGCGAGGATGAGGTTGAAATAGGGAAGGTTGCTCATGGCCGTGGCGGTACTGAATGCCTAGCTCCTTTCGGTCAGGACGCGCAAGCTCCCGCTGCGGAACTCCGCGGGGCATCCGCTTGTATGCCATGGGCAGACACAAGTATCAATCGCGCGCCCCAAGGCGGCGCGCGAAATCTCTCATCGTCAAGGCGAATTGGGATCAGGCGGGCGCGGCGGCGAAGCCGTTCGACTCGCCCCGCAAAATCGCGTCGAAGCGCGTCCCGCCGAGATACTGGCGGCGTGCTTCTTCGTCGAAAATCGCGATTCGGCGGATGTCGCGGCGGAGAATCGGCCAGATTCCGCCGACCATCGGATGCCGTCCCTGCCGGTAAGAGAAGAAGTAGTACAGGAACTGGCGCAGCACCGACCGGCGTCCTTCGGCGCTCAGGCCGCGTCCGCCGGCGACCGTCAAAACCGTATGCAGCATTCGCGGGATCGAATAGAAACCGGTGAACGCGTCGCGATAGGCCTGCAGCCAGCTCGAACGATCCAGCTTTTCATGCTTCAGCGTGACGTGCTGGGAATCGAGATTGTTGAAGTCCCAGTCGATAATCGCGCCTTCCTTGGCGTAGCGCACCTGGTCTTCGGTGCCGGGCAGCGGCGTCATGATGAAGAACGACACGATATCGAATCCGATCTTCTTGAGCGTCTGCGCCGCAATCCGCCCGCAATCCGGCCCATCGAACGGGAAGCCGAGCATATAACCGGCGTGGGTGGAAATTCCGACCTTGTGCCAGTTGTCGACCACGCGCTTGTACTTGTTGATGACGCGCGCGCGCGCATCTTCGAGATTTAACTTATGCTGGCGGTCTTCGGTGTTCTGGTACTTGGTCGCGAAGTTGAGATTGTCGGGATTCAGCGACTCGATGCCGATGAACGCCATGTAGCACCCCGCGGCGGCGGCAAGCTCGGTGAACCGCTGGCTGCGGCGATGTTTGGCCGTTTCGGTCTCGCCCTCAGCCACGTTCGCATATGCCGACGCATCGACGTCCACCTGCATCATGAAGGAGAACTTGGGGAACTCCTTCTTGACTTCGACGAGTCCGGTCAGAATTTCCTCCCATCGCGGCGACCTGAAGAAGTCGTCATCGACCAGAAACAGCGACTCGATTCCGTGGTTGCGGCACGCGTCGCGCACCCAGGCGACCACCGCGTTGGGCTCGCGCGACCGCATCGTGCGTCCCATCACGTTCTTGACGCTGCAGTACGAGCACGTGAACGGGCATCCGCGCGACGTGTCGATTGTGGTCATTGCCTCGTTGAAGAACCGGGTAAGGTAGCGATCGTCAACGACCGGCAGGAGCGCGTCGGTGATCAGGGGAACGATAATGTCGTCGCGGCCGGTCTTGGCGCGGATTCCCTCCTGGACCGAGTAGTGGAGCTGAAGTTCGCCGCGCAGAAAATCTTCGATAATCCGGCCCCACAGATTTTCCGCTTCGCCGACAACCGCGGTGATTCCGCATTCGTTCAGGAACTTCACCGAATCCGGATAGCCGCTCACGTGAAAGCCGCCCATCATAACCGGCACGCCCAGCGCCTTGAACTGAAGTGCGATGTCGCGTCCGCGCGGATACTGGTTGGACTGCACGCCCGACAGCCCGACCAGCAGCTCGACGCCATCCTCGTGCGCCTTTTCCTTGATCGCCTTGATCGTCTCCGGACTGATTACGCCGTCGCAGATCTCGTCCCAGATCACCGTCTCAAGATAGACGTTGCGCTCGGTCGAGTACTTTCGGTTGAACGCTTCGTTCAGAGCCGCAAGCGCGGTGAGCGTGTTATTGGGCTGGACTCCGAAGCGATAGAACTGAACATAGCCGTCTTCGTCGTAGCGGGACGGTTTGATGAAATAGACCCTGACCGTGCGGCACGGCTCAGGTTTAAGGGCCCCTTCGCTGAGGGCGGACTTGGAGGCGGTGAGTTGAAGCGCCTGCGCCGGGCGGTCTCCGCCGTAGCGGTTGGTTCCCAGCAACAGGTAAAGGGCCACCGCCGCGACGCAAAAGAAAGCGGCAAGTGCGACCAGCAAGAATACCATCACAACTCCTCTTCGGCTCTTGGGCGCTGACAACATCCGGCCCGGAAGAGCTCTAACCGACCGGTCAGAGTAAATCCTGCCGAACAGGAAAAGTCAATCTTTTTCACGGAAATTTTGGGGCCAGCAAAAATCTTACTGGCATCATAACAGGCCAAGACATGCGGAGCTAACGCTCCATGTTGATATGTCTGACCGCCGGGCCAGTGCCCCCGTTCGAATAATACGCCCGCTTCAGTTGTCGCCATCGGCGCCTTACGAAGTCCGCGATTAAGGGCCTGCTCAGGCACGGCAATGAAAACTTATCGATACATCTCGACGAGGTTGATCAGGCCGAGGTCGCGGTAACGTTCGATAAGGTAGCCCTTGATCTCCTGGACGCTCGCCATCTGCAGCGTCTCGCGCGCGGTCAATCTCGCGGTCTGGTAATCAACCTGGCGCACGAGCTTGCGCACGACCGGGATAAAAAGCGGGCTCAGGCTCAGTTCGTCGAGGCCGAGCCCGACGAGCAGGAGCGTCGCGAGCGGATCGCTCGCCATCTCGCCGCAAATTCCGACTTCCTTGTCAGCGGCGCGGGCCACATTGATAACCTCGCTGATCGCCGAAATCACCGCCGGATGAAACGCCTCGTAAAGGTGCGCGACCTTGGGATTGTTTCGGTCGGCGGCCAGCAGATACTGGATGAGGTCGTTGGTGCCGATCGAAAAGAAATCGACCTCGCGCGCCAGCCGCGCCGCCAGCCACACCGCCGACGGCACTTCGACCATGATGCCCACCTCGATGTTGGGATTATGCTCGAGGCCTTCCTTGTAAAGCTCCGCCTTGGCTTCGGCGAGAAGCTCCTTGGCGCGGCGCAGCTCTTCGAGGCTCGAGATCATCGGGAACAGGATGCGGACGTTGTACTTGGCGGCCGCGCGCAGGATCGCGCGAAGCTGGACCTTGAACAGCCCGGACATCTCGAGCGAGATCCGGATCGAGCGCCATCCCAGAAACGGATTTTCCTCGCGCGGTACCCGCATATAGGGCGGATACTTGTCCGCGCCGATATCCAGCGTTCGAATCGTGACCGGCCGCTTGCCAACCTCTTTCAGCATCCGGTTGTACAATTCGAGCTGCTGATTCTCGTCGGGAAAATCCTCGTAGGTGAGGAATGAAAACTCCGATCGGAGCAGGCCGATTCCTTCCGCCCCGTAGCGCAGGGCCAGATGCACATCCGCCAGCAGCGCGATGTTCGCGAGCATCATCACCCGATGGCCGTCGCGGGTGCCTGCCGGCTCGTGATCGGCCTCGATGAGCTCGCGCTTGAAGGCTTCATAGCGTTTGGTGAGGCTCTGATAGTCCTTCTCGATTTCACTGCCCGGATTCACGTAGACCAGGCCGGAATTTCCGTCGAGCACCAGATGATCGCCCTCGACCACCGATTCCATCAGATGCTCCACGCCGACCACCGTCGGAATTTCGAAAGATCGGGCAAGGATCGCGGCGTGCGACGTAACGCCGCCCGATTGCAGCGCGATCCCGGCCAGATTTTCGTGCGAGACGAGCGTAAGCTGCGACAGGGTCAATTCCTCGGCCACAATCACCGTCGGCCTTGAAAACGCCCCTTTGCGGTCTTCCTGGCGCAGATGGCGCAGTACGCGATGCCCCACGTCGCGGAAGTCCGTGGCGCGCTCGCGCAGATAGCCGTCAGCCACCGCGAGCATCTGCGCCGACAGCTCATCGATCACCCGAAACAGCGCACTCTCGGCCGCGTAGCCTTTTTCGATGGTGTCGCGGATGCGGCCGATGAACTCCTCGTCCTCGAGGATCAGGCGATGCCCGTCGAAGATCTGCAGGTCCGCCTCCGGCATCATCGGCTCCATCCGGATCTTCAGCGCAACCAGTTCGGCTCGCGACCTCTCGATGGCTTCATCGAGCCGCTTGCGCTCGCCCTTGACGTCGCGGGTGCGCTGATTGCGCTCGATGCTGCTCAGAAACGTGCCGACCACGTGGGCGCCGCCCTGGGCAAATCCGGGAGCGGCCGGCAATCCGACCAACCGCGGCCTGCGGACCTTGCTCGGGGCTTTGACCCGGGTTTTGCCGCCAACCTTCTCGTAGTCCTTGAGCTGGCGGTTCGCCTCGATCATCCGCCGCCGATATTCCTCGCGTTCCTTTTCCCGGGTCGCGAGCGTCTCGCGCAGCCGGAAATGCGACAGCACCTGCGCTATCTGCGATGCCGCCGTGCGCAACAATGTAACTTCGGTGCGCGAGAACTTGCGCCGCGCCAAGGTCTGCGCGACCAGCACGCCGATTGGCTTCTGGCGCCCCTCCTGCACCGGAACGCCGAGAAAGGTGTGATAACGCTCTTCGCCGGTTTCAGGGAAATACTTGTAGCGCGGATGGCTGATTGCGTCGGCGACCGCGACCGGTTCGTCTTTCTCGATCACCAGGCCGACCAATCCCTCGCTCGTGCGCATCGAGACCCGGCCCACGGAATCGCGATCGAGGCCCACGGTCGCGCGCAGTACCAGGCGCTGGCGTTGCGGATCGAACAGGTAAAGCGAGCAGACCTCCGCCTGCATCCCCTCCGCGATTGCGCCGACAATCTTGTCCAGCGCCTCGCGAAGGTCGGCATGCGGCTCGCCCGCGATAGTGGAAATTTCCTCGATCAGGGCGAGACGGTCTCGATTGGTTGCCATAATCCGGTTCGGAGCGGAAAGCGCCGGGAAATTCTATCCCACGCCTTCACGCTGTAACAACGATAGCATGAAGAATTCCGCGAATTGGGCGAGATTCGCGGCGATGGAAGTCTGTTTGCTCGCCCGTCCGGCTAGTCCGGCAACTCGAACGGCGCCAGCGCGCTGTTCAGCAGCCCGCGCCCCGCTCGGCATCGGCCCGCTCTTATCGCCTCGATGAGCCCGCGCTCGTCATGCACCGGCGCATCAAGCAGCGTACTGACGCATCCAACCGACGAAACCGAATGAGAGTCCGAGCCGGCCACCTCCGGCATCCCGAGATGGCGAGCGACGCGCAGCGCGAACAGATTCTCGTCCTCGGAACACGCCCCGTTTAGGACCTCGATCGCATCGACCAGCTCGAAGATCTTGAGCTTGGCGGCGCGATCCGGCCGGGTGGGATCGATGGGCTCGCCGTCGGGATTGATGAACGAGAACCGGGGATCGAGGCGATAGCGAAACGGATGATTGGCCACCATGATGCCGCCCGCCGTTTCGACCACCTTGCGCAATTCCGACAATTTGTAGATTCCGCCGATATACCGGTCGAGGCCGAACACCCCGATGTGCCCCATGTCGGTGGTCACTTCCATTCCCCGCAGGAACACGACCCCCGACTCGTTGGCGAGCAGATCCATGTCGCGCGGCTCCCACATGTTGTCGTGCTCGGTGATGCAGACCGCACCGATGCCGATTTCGCCGGCCCGCTCGACCAGGTCCGCCGGCGAGAGGTTCGAGTCCGAACTGCCGCGGTTGGTGTGCAGATGGAGGTCGATGCTGAAGTAGGGCCCCGGCGGGTGCCCGCTTCGGTTTGCCATCACGCGCCGTCTTACTTCGGCGGCTCCGAAGCCAGGGTGATTTTCTTCATATGGTCGCCCTTCTGGATCTGATCGACCACGTTCATCCCTTTGATTACGCCGCCGAAAATCGTGTAGTCGCCATCCAGCCCAGGTTGCGGCTCAAGGCAGATGTAGAACTGGCTGCCCGAAGACTCGCGGTTCGGATTTACCTGGTCGCTGGTCCGCGCGGTAGCGACGGTCCCGCGCAGATGATGCTCATTCTTGTCGATCTCGGCGGGCACGGTGTAGCCCGGACCTCCCATCCCCGTCCCATCAGGATCGCCGCCCTGCACCACGAAGTCAGGCACGACGCGATGAAACGTCAGGCCGTTGTAGAATCCCTTCTTGACCAGGGTCTCGAAGTTATCGACCGTCTTGGGAGCGACCTTCGGATAAAGCTCGATCACAAAGGTGCCGCGTTCGGTCTCGACGATTGCGTAGTGGCCGGTGTTTCTCACGGGTAATCCATCCGAACTTGAGCCGTTGCAGGCAGAGGCGAATACCAAAATCGCGAGAAACGCCACCACCAGCGAGTTTCTGGAGAGTTTCACTTCTGTCCCCTCGATCCGATGCGGGTAAGTCTTCTTTGGAGTATTCGAGCCGAAGCCCGTGTGCAAGTGGCGTTTCTATCCGCCTTCGCGACCGGACATCTTGACCATCGTGAAAATCGGAGGCGCCGGCTCGCGCCGATGCCTCCGTCAGAGCCGCGATTCTTGCGCTCTCTCGACCCTACTTGAGAAACCTGGTCACGGCGGCTGCGACCGCGGCCGGGTCTTCAAGCGGCATCATATGCGCGCCGTCCAGGGTCTCGAGCTTCGCATTCGGAATGACCTTCTTGAACTCCTCCGCGTAGGCGGGCGGCAGGAGCTTGTCGTTCTTGCCCCAGAGCAGGAGCGTCGGCGCGGTGATGCGATGGAGCCGCTTCTTCAGGCCCTTGTCCGGTATCGGCCAGTAGAATTTCCCGGTGCATCCGAGCGCCCACGTAATCCGGATGAAGCCCTCCTGATCCTCCGGGTTCAGCACGATGCGCTTGAGAGCGGGATGATGCTGATCCTTGAAAAGCAAGGCGGGCAATTCGGTCTGCGCGGTGACGATGTAGTTCCTGATCGGTTTTTCGTCGAGCCACAGCCCCAAAGAATTGATGAGCACCAGCTTGCTGACGCGGGTCGGATCGGTAGCCGCCACTTCCGCCGCCACCATCCCTCCGAACGAATGCCCGACCACAGCGGGAGACTTGAGCCCCAGCTTGTCGAATAGATCGTAATAATAGAGGACCAGGTCCCAGAAATCGTCCAGCGCCTTGATCGCATCTTCATCGCCGGAGGTAAGGCCGGGATGCGGCAGCGCATAGACAGTGAAGCTTTTGGCGAGTTCGTCGACCAGTTCCGTCTCGATCAGCCCATAGCCTCCATGCAGATAGACCAGCGGCTGTCCGCTGCCCGAAATTTTCACCTTGGGATGAACCTTGTCACCCCATACGCTTACGGTTTGTTCCTTGCTCGCCGCCATGTTTCGCCAGAGCCTTTCTGTTGCTGTGTTCCGAGTGTAAGCGGGGCCGGCTGGGCGCCGGCCCCGCGAGATTTCGCGATCGACGGTCGCGCCGCCGCCTAGGCGCGCGCGTCCGCCGCCCTGCCGTTACTGCCGCGTTTGGCGCGCAGCTTCTCCGGCCACCACTTGTTCTCCCATTCGTCCTCCCACACATCGCGGAAATGCGGCAGAACATCGCGGCAGAAGAGTTCGATGTTTTTGAGCGTGAGGTCGTGCGGCATCGATCCAATATGCAGCAGCACCATCAGATTGCCCACGCGCAGCTTCTTGACCGCTTCCATCAACTGCTGGCGCACGGTGGCGGGGCTGCCGGCGATGACGAACTGGTTTTCGACGAAGTCCTTGTATTTCCAGTTCGGAATTTTCGCCATCAGATCGAATTGCTGAGGGTTCAGCTTGGTCACGCTGTTGACGAGGCTCTTGTAATCCTGGTTTCCCGCGACCGGGAAATATTCCGGCTGGATATGCAGGCATTTGTCATAGAAGTACCGGATGTGCGGGTAGTACTCCTTCTCCGCGCTCGCATCGGTCTCCGATACCGCGACGAGCTGCAGGAACCCCGCGCGGAACGGATTGGGATCGTGATTGCCCTTCGCCACGAAATCCCACCATCCGTCCATCACTCGCTTGCCGAAATTGTTTCCCCAATAGGAAAGGAAGCAGTAGCAATGGTCGTTGCGCGCCGAGAAATCCCAGGTGCTCAGGCTGCCGCTGCCGGGAATCCACACGGGCGGATAGGGCTGCTGGATCGGACGCGGCCAGATGTTGACCATCGGCAGTTTGAAGTACTTGCCGTTCCACGCGAAGATTTCGCGCGCGGTCCATGATTTGACAATCAGGTCGTGGGCTTCGTAGTAGCGCTCGCGCTGCTCGATCGGAGAAATTCCGTAGCACAGGTTGACGTCCTGCGAGGTGCCCAGCGGCATCCCCGCGATCATCCTGCCGCCCGAGATGCAATCGATCATCGAATATTCTTCGGCAACCCGAATCGGCGGATTCGAGGTCGGCAGCGTCGATCCCATCTGCACCACCGCAACATCCATTCCATTGGTGGCGCGCGCCAGCACCGACCCCATCAGGTCGGGATTCGGCATGAAACCGTAGGCATTCTGATGGTGCTCGTTGACGCAAATACCGTCCATCCCGCACTTGGCGGCGTGGATCAGTTCGTCGAGGGTCCAGTTGTAGTACTGGCCAATCTTGGCCGAGTCCGCCAGCTCCCAGTAGGGCGGATCGACCCAGACCGAGTTGTAGCGCTTTTCAAAATCCGCCGGCAGATCCCGATACGGCATCAGGTGGAACATCGATATCTTCATCCGCAAGCCTCCTCCGGCACGTCGCCGGGCATCGTTTCTCCCATACCACGAGCGCCTGCAATTCCCCAACGCCCGCGATCCTCGTCTGCCAATGAAGGGCGATGTGTCGTACTATCGCGTGATGCGGGAATGGTTTGAAACGGCGCGATTCGGGATGTTCATTCACTGGGGCGCAAGCAGCCAGCGCGGATGGGAGCTGTCATGGCCGCTGGTGGGCGGACTGGCCGGGATGCTGCCGCAGTCGCAGGCGGTCTCGGTCGAAGAGTACCACTCGACCGCGCGCACTTTTGATCCCGTGAAGTTCGACCCGCATCAGTGGGCGCGATTGGCCCGGCGCGCGGGGATGCGCTACGCCGTCCTCACCGCCAAACATCACGACGGTTTCGCGATGTTCCATTCGCGGCACACCGGCTATTCGATCGAGCACGCTCCCTTCAAGCGCGACATCGTGCGCGAATTCGTCGATGCGTTCCGCGCCGAAGGAATTCGCGTCGGACTCTACTTCTCGCTAATCGATTGGCACGACCCCGACTACCCGGACTTCCGCGAAAGCGACAAGCCCTATCGATGGGGCCAGTGGCGGCGCTCCAGCGCCGACCAATGGGCGCGGTTCCGCGGCTCGATGTTCGGGCAGGTGCGGGAGCTCCTGACCAACTACGGCAAAATCGACCTCCTGTGGTTTGACGGCGGATGGGAGCGCACGGAGGAGGAGTGGAAGGCGCGCGATCTGGAAACGATGATCCGCGAGCTCCAGCCTGAAATCGTAATCAACGACCGCCTGCCAGGATGCGGCGATTACAGCACCCCCGAGCAGGGGATGCCGTCGCACGTTCCCAAGGGGCCGTGGGAAACCTGCATGACGATGAACAATAGCTGGGGCTACAATCCCTCCGATCGCAGGTACAAATCGGCGCGCAGCCTGCTCAACACCCTGTCCGAGGTGGCGAGCAGGGGCGGCAATCTCCTTCTCAACGTCAGTCCAACCGGAGAAGGCCAGTTACCCGCTGAGCAGGTGGAACGCCTCGAAGCGATCGCCGGATGGATGGAACACAACGGCGAAAGTATCGGCGACACCACCCCTGCGCTTGAACCGTGGCAGTTTTACGGACCATCGACGCGGCGCGGCAATCGCGTCTATCTGCACCTGCTGATGCGCCCGTATGAAACGATCTCGGTCCGCGGCATCCACGTGCGCAGAGTGAAGGCCGCGACCGCGCTCGCTTCCGGCGAAAAACTCCGCACGCATCCGCGCGGCCCGGTGATCGAAATGATGTTCAACCAGGATCCGGTGGGCGAACTCGTCATCGACATTCCCGACAGCGCGATCGATCCGCTGCAGAGCGTCATAGCACTGGACTTCGAGCAGTAAGGGTCCCGGCTCAGCGCACGCCAGACCAGCGCTACTGGCCAGGCGTTTGAAACGACCATGCGTAGGCCTGGCTGCCGATCGCTACCGAAACCTCGTAGCGAGTGCCGGGGCGAAGTGGCGCGCGCGGTATGATGATGACGCTTCCGTGACTGCGCATCGCCCATCTGGCGTACTCCTGCGCGTCGCGGCTGGAATTTCGGTACCCGCGCGCATCGAAGGCGCAATGCTCCATGGCGCGACCCTCTTCGGCGAGGCGCACGGAAAGCGAGCCCGACTCCACGAGCCGCCCGGTTTCAAGCGTGATCGGAAGCCCGATCGGAATGGAATAACCGGGGCAGGCGGCCAGAGGATCGGGAAATTCACCGCCCGCGAAATGGAGCGATACGGTTGAACCGTTCGGTGGAAACATCACCGGCCTGGCGTAGAGACCGGCGGCTTCGGGTTGCGGAGGCAGGCGCAGCGCCGCGACCCAGCATCCGTCGCGTTCAGATTCGCCAAATCCCGCTTCCTTCAGCAAGGGATCGAGAATTTCGAGGCGATGAAACGGCCCGGCGATCCATCGATCGATCTGTTCCGTCGGATCCCACGTGCCGCATCCCCATGCGATCTGGCTGTTAGCCGCGGCCAGGTCGCCCGCTTCGGAGTAGCCCGCCCGGGAGCGTTCCTCCCTGTAGGCGGCGTTGCCGATAGAGCCCTCGCTGCGCAATCGATCGCCAAAGTTGACCATCAGATAGCGCGCGTGCGCATCGACGCTCGCGCTCAGCTCGCGATTTTCACGGATTGGATCCAGGCCGGCCATGGTCCGGAAAAAATTGATTCGCTGTATCCATATGTCGCGAGCATCCGGCATCGGGCTGGCTTGCGGCTGCGCGGGCGAAGGACCCGACCGCGCCGCTACCGGCCTGACAGCGTCCGCGCTTCGCGGCGCGGGACGCGGGGTCGGCAAAGCAGCCGGCGGCACCGAAACCGGGGGAGCATCAGCGCGCACCAGCCTCGTGTTGTTGCCGGGCTCGGCGGCAGGCGGCTGCCATCCTGCGGGCGCGTTCCTCCTGGCGAAGTCGATCATGCGAACGTCCCATCCTCGCCCGTGAGCGAAGGCTGTCGCCAGAAGCATCGCCGCGGCCACGGTCGCCTGCGCGATTCGCCGATGAGCCCTGCGCAAGGAGTAATCGGGATCGATAAACCGGTAAGCGGCGGCCCCGAATCTGACAATGTCGCCGTGCTCCAGCGCAACCCATCGGCGCACTTGGAGATCGTTGACGAAGGTGGGGCCGGCGAATCTGAAAGTGCGGATATAGTAGCGCCCGCGCCGGCAGATTATCAGCGCGTGGCGGTCAGCGACTCCCGAGTCGGCGATCGCGAGTGCGGCGCCACGCCCGCGCCCCACCCAGGTCTGGCCGCGCCCAAGCAACAGCAGGCGGGTGCCGCTTTGAGTTCGATCGGAAGCCAGCAAGCGCGCCGGTTGCGCCCGCCTCAGCATTTTCGACCCCCGCTCAATGCGTCCGTCTAGAACACGAACGCACTCCCTTTGGCTGGTGGTGCCGTCGGGTTGTCAGTGCAATACGGCGCCGGTCCAGTGGCGCCCATCGCCGCACGCTGCGCCATCAGCTTGTCCAAATCCGCCTGGCACTGATTCTGGCCGGCCGGGTAATAGCGATAGCGCCACGCCGTCGCCGGAGGTGCGGGAGGAGTCACCAGCACCGGTCCGCCGAGCTTCGCGGCCTCATCCTGCGTAAATCCGAGATCGGTTGGCCTTACCGGCTGAGCGCTGGCCGCATAGGGGCTGGATTGCCAGATCGGCACTCCCGGAAGCCCGACCGAAGTGAGATTACCCTGCGAATCTTCCGTCCAACTGAAGCATCCGCCTAATGACAGTGCATAAGCGAAGACCAGGCCCCACAGATAGAACCGCAATTTCTCCCCCCGCTCGGCTTCACTGCGAGTGACCGTGAATCAACTCCCGTGGAAGCG
Organism: Pseudomonadota bacterium; assembly: GCA_021323675.1. Lineage (GTDB taxonomy): Bacteria > Desulfobacterota > Binatia > Binatales > Binataceae > JAFAHS01. The sequence continues at coordinate 26,082 of JAJPKP010000009.1, forward strand.
AGACGGACAAATACACAAATTTGCCGCCCTTGTCCACATCCAGACAAGATGCCGATCAGCCGGAGACCGTGAAACTCCACTGGTAGGTTCGGTCGTTTACCGTGATTGTCACACGATAAGTAGCGCCGCGCTCCAGCGGGCGGCGCGGAATTACCACGACCGTCGAGCTGACCTTAAGCACCTCGCGTCCGGCCGACTGCGCGCTCGCATCCGGGTTCGCGTAAGTGTCCTGATCGAATCCGCAGGCTTCCACCTTCGATGACGTGCCGGAACGCGACGTGCTCTCGACGGTGAACGATCCCAGCCGCGCCGCGGCAAAGCTTCCCAGCGACAGGGTAATCGGCAAGCCGGTCGGGGCCGCATATCCGTCGCACGATGCCAGCGGATCCGGCCATTCATTGGTGAACGTCCGCAAATCAACCTCGGCTCGGTCCGGAGGAAACTGCACAGGGCTCGCGAACAACTGGCCGGTGTTAAGAGGGTCCTTTCCTCCTATCGCGTTCATCGCGGCCATGCAGATGCCGGCGCCGCAAAAGTCGTAGTAACCCACTCGGCGCAAATTGGGGTTCAACAGCGGCAGGCGATGGAACGCGCCGCTGATCCAGTCGAGGATCGCGAAATTGACCAGCCCATCCGGCTTGTGGCCGTGCCAGTACACAAAATCGACATCGCTCTGCTGGCCCGCGACAACGCCTTCCGATGAATAGCCCGGACTGCCCTCGCGCTCGAGGTGCATCTCTTCGCCCGGAACAGCGCCACTGCGCAGGGCGTCGGAGTAATTCGCCAGCAGATACCGCACGTGCGCCCGGTCACCCGAGCTCAGGCGGGCATCCTCGGTGACCGGACGAAGTCCGCACATCTTGCGATACCAGTTCAGAAGCGCGAGCCATTCCGGCTCGGCAGGCGAAGAAGGCGATGCCGTGCGTTCCGCGGCGGGTGCTTTTCCTGTCGCGGCCGAATCCGGCGCGGCCGCGGTGGACACAGGCTCGAGAACGGGCGCTTTCACGCGCCGCGAAGCGATCCGCACTCCGACAAAGCCGGCGGCAAAGAGAACTATCGCCATCGCCACCGCCAACCCCGGCCGGATCGATCGCCCGCGGCGAGCGATCGACCCGCGGCGCAGCATGAAGGCGAACCGGACCGCCCCGAAGCGGACCTCGTCGCCGCGCTTCAGCGGAGCCGGATTGCGGATCCTGGCTCCGTTGACGAAGGTCCCGTTGGTCGATTCGAGGTCGGCCACCGCGTAACCGCGCAGCGTGCGGCGGATGACCGCGTGATAGCGCGAGACCGTCGGCGCATCGATCACGATGTCGTTGTCAGGAGCGCTGCCGACCGAGGTCTTGTCGTCTGTCAGAGCGCATTCGCGCGGCCCCTGCCCGCCGATTGCGACCAGTCGAGCGGCGGATTTGGGGCCGGATGAGCGTGCGTCCGGTTGCGGTCGGGCCATTCTCAGGCGAGGTTCCAGAATCTGCCCACGTTGCGGAATGCGCGCTCGACGATGGGCATGACGGCGGAGCCCTCGCGCGCGGCGTGAATCGGCTCGTCGGCGTAGCGGCCCATTTCGCCAAGCACGGCGCGGGCGGAGTTCACCAGCGCCTCGAGGTCGTAGCCGCCTTCCAGCGCCGCGACCATCTTTCCTTCGCAGCACTCGGCGGCCAGTTTTTTGGTCCGCCGCGCCATCGCCTCAAATCCGTCTTCGGTCACGCGCATCTGGGCGAGCGGATCGCGCCAATGGCAATCGAACCCGGCGGAGACCAGCACGAACTCAGGTTGGAAGCGGCGGCCCACCGGCAGAATGAAATCATCGAAGACCCGCAGGTATTCGTCATCACCAAAATCGGCGGGCATCGGAACGTTGATCGTATAGCCCTCCCCCGCTCCGGCTCCGATCTCGTGCAACGATCCGCTGCCCGGATAGTGGGGATACTGATGGGTGGATACGTACAGGACCTCCGGCGATTCGTAGAACATCTCCTGGGTGCCGTTGCCGTGATGTACGTCCCAATCGACGATCATCACGCGCTTGAGCCCCCGGTGCTTTACGAGCCATGCCGCGGCGATCGCGACATTGTTGAAAAAACAGAAACCCATCGCGCGATCGGGGAGCGCGTGATGCCCCGGAGGCCGCACCATCGCAAACGCGTTGTCCGCGGCCCCATCCAGCACCGCCTCGACCGCCGTGAGCACGCCGCCCGCCGCCAGCATCGCCGTGCGATAGGAATCGCGCGAGGCATGGGTGTCCGGATCGAAGTCGAATCTGTCGAATGCCCGCGTTCGCGCCACCATCGCGATGTAAGCGGGATCGTGACAGAGCGAGATTTCTTCCGTGGTCGCCTCGCGCGGGAGATGATGGATAAGGCCGTCGCGATGCATCGTTTCCGTCATCTCAATCATCGCCTCGATCCGCTCCGGGCGCTCGGGATGAGACCGGCCGGCAAAGTGTCTGGCATAGTCGCGCGTGGTCACCAGCGCAGTCTTCAGCATCGTTGACTCCACGATCGGCTATAATGATGATCTGACGGACGAGGCCGCATCGGGTTTGCGATCGTTCGTAACACTATATCTCCAAACTAAACCGTAGCCATCCCAGCGTGAACCCTTTTGAAATACTGCTGATTCTGGCCATCGCGCTGATCGTTCTGGGCCCGGAAAAGATGCCCGAAGTGATCCGCGCTGCGGCCAAGCTGATGCGCGAGTTGCGCTCCGCCAGCAACACCGTTTTGCGCGAGCTTAGCGAAGCCATCGACGAGGAGCCTCAGCGCCGCGACAATGTCACCGCGCCCGCCGCGGAGCCGCGCGACAAGCCTCCGGGGCAGTCCTGAGCGAAACCCTTCCGTGGACAGCGAACCTAACGCCTCATCGCCCGACCACGAAGCGCGGATGTCGATCGTGGAGCACCTGCAGGAGCTGCGGGTGCGCCTTTTGCGCGCCGCGATCGCGGTTGGAGTCGGATTTATCGTCGCATACCTGATCGACGACGATATCTTCGCTGCCCTCACCTGGCCTATCCGCGAGGTTTCCCACGGCAAGGTCCTTCTGATCGGCACGGGAGTGGGCGAGGCGTTTTTCACCAAGATCAAGGTCGCGCTGATCGCGGGATTGTTCATCGCGAGTCCCGCGGTGTTTTACGAGATCTGGAAGTTCATTGCGCCGGGGCTGTATCAGAATGAACGGAGGATGGCGCGTCCGTTCGTTATTTCCGCAACCGTCTTTTTTCTGGCGGGCGGTTACTTCTGCTGGGCGGTGGTCTTCAAGATTGGCTATGCGTTTTTCTTGAGCGAATACGCGAGCATCGGCATCACCCCCACCATCCGAATCAGCGAGTATCTGGAATTTTCCACCAAGCTGCTGCTCGCTTTCGGCATCACCTTCGAAATGCCAATCTTCGCGTTCTTTCTCACCCAGCTCGGGATCATCGACCACAAGATGATGGTGCATTACCTGCGCTACGCCATTCTCGCGATCTTTATCGTAGCCGCGGCCCTCACTCCCCCCGATATGATCTCGCAGTTCCTCCTCGCGATTCCGCTGCTGATGCTCTATGGATTGAGCATCGCGGTGGCATACGTGTTCCGGACCGAAAAGGCCGGACCCGCCGCGGCGACGGCGGCGGACAGTTCGGAGCCCGGCTAGAATTCCGCCTCGCGTCACGAAAGGAAAGCTCGATGGCAACGCTGCATGATTCACCACGCGCCACAGGCGCACCAGGCATTGAACCTCGATGGACTCGCAGCGCGAAGGACCTGATCGGAACCGCCTATTCGTCGGCCAGCCGAGTATGGTTCACCGGCTCCAAAGGGGTGCTCAACGAAATCTATTTTCCGACCGTCGATCAGCCGCAGGTGCGAGACGTGCAATTGCTGATCACCGACGGAGAAACCTTTTTTCATGAGGAGCGCCGCGACCTGCACAACACGACCGAGTACCTTTCGGAGCACGGCTTGGGCGTCAGGATTGTCAATTCCGAACCGCTGGGCCGCTACCGAATCGTCAAGGAAGTCATCGCCGACCCCCATCAGCCGACCGTCCTGATGAGCGTCAGGCTCGAAGGCGATCCCGCCCTCCTCGAACGCCTCCATCTCTATATCCTGCTGGCTCCGCACATGGGGGTTGGAGGATGGGGCAACAATGGGAACGTTACCAGCATCGTGGGCCGCGAGTTTCTGACCGCGCATCGCAACGGCAACTGGCTGGCGGTGGCGGCTACGGTGCCCTTCGTCAAAAAATCGTGCGGGTACGTGGGCAGGACCGACGGATGGCAGGACCTGGCCGAAAACTTCAAGCTCGACTACGAGTTTGCCTCGGCGCCCGACGGAAACATCGCGCTCACCGGGGAGTTCGATCTGCGCCATGGGCGGGAATTCGTTGTGGGACTGGCGTTCGGCCGCACCCTGCATCGCGCGGTCACGACCCTCTTTCAATCACTTGGCACTCCCTTCACGCACCATCGCGAACGCTTCCTGGAGCAATGGGATCGCGCCTGCCGCCATTTTCATCCGCTCGGCCAATGGTCCGGCGACAATGGCGATCTGCATCGGCGCAGCCGCGAGCTGCTCATCGCGCACGAAGACAAAAGCTACCCGGGCGCCATCATCGCCTCCCTGAGCATCCCCTGGGGCGAGGCCAAAGGCGACGAGGACCTGGGCGGCTATCACCTGGTGTGGACCCGCGACATGGTCAACAGCGCGACCGGGATGCTCGCATCGGGGGATCTTTCCACGCCGGTGCGCGCACTCGTCTACCTCGCCTGCTCGCAGCACGAGGACGGCGGGTTCTCGCAGAATTTCTGGATCAACGGCGACCCGTACTGGCAGGGCATCCAGCTCGACGAAGTCGCATTTCCGATGATGCTTGCGTGGAGGCTGCACAAAGCCGGAGCGTTGCTCGATTTCGATCCGTATCCGATGGTGCGGGCGGGCGCGTACTTCCTGATTCGGCACGGGCCTGCCACCGAGCAGGAACGATGGGAAGAGAACAGCGGCTTCTCGCCCTCGACGCTCGCGAGCAATATCGCCGCGCTGGTCTGCGCGGCCTGCTTCGCGCGGGAACGCGGCGATACCGCCACTGCGCGTTATCTCGAAGAATACGCGGACTTCCTCGAATCGCACATCGAGGCGTGGACGGTCACCAGCAAGGGTTTCCTGGTGCCGGGAATCCGCCGCCACTACATCCGCATTACGCCCGCCAACGCCAATGATCCGCACCCCAACGAAGACCCGGATCGCCTGCCCGTAACGATTCACAATCGTCCGCCCGGCTCGCAGACCGACTTTCCCGCGGCGGAGATCGTGGACCCCGGATTCCTGGAGCTGGTGCGCTATGGAATACGGCCGCCGGGCGATCCGCTGATCGAAGACTCGCTGCGCGTCGTCGACGCCGTCCTGAAAGTGAACCTGCCGCAGGGTCCCTGTTGGCGGCGCTACACGCACGACGGCTACGGCCAGCAGGACGACGGCGGACCGTTCATCTCGTTTGGACGCGGACGCCCGTGGCCGCTGCTGACCGGGGAGCGCGGACACTACGAACTCGCGGCGGGGCGCGATCCGATTCCATACATTCGCTCGATGGAGGCATTCGCCAATGCCACCCGCCTGTTGCCCGAGCAGGTCTGGGA
>JAJPKP010000019.1 GCA_021323675.1 Pseudomonadota bacterium
CCGCCGCTGCGGGAGCGGCTGGAGGATGTGCCGCTGCTGGTGGAGCACTTCATCGATCTGTTCAACGCGCGGCAGATGCGCCAGGAGCCGGTGACGGGAATCGAGGAAGCGGCGCTGGAGGCGATGCGCCGTTACTCGTGGCCGGGCAACGTGCGCGAACTCGCCAACGCCATCGAGGGCGCGTTTACTTTCAGCCACGCTCCGGCAATCGGTCTCTACGACCTGCCGCGCTCGATCGCCGGTGCCGAGGCGCTTGCGCAATCGACGCTGAATCCGAATGCTCCGGTCGGCAGCTTCGCCGACACCGAGCGGGCGATCATCCAGCGCGCGCTCGAGACCACCGAAGGCAACAAGGTGCAGGCGGCCAAGCTGCTCAAGATCTCCCGCAAGAAGCTCTACGCAAAGATCGCGAAGTACGGGTTGGAGTAGAAATTCTCGCGGATGTCCGAGCTGCCGGAGGCGCAGCGATGCATCTTTTGTGGAATTCTGCCGGCCTCTGGCTCGCTGGAAAGGAACAAGATGAAACGCTACCTGCTGCCGATCGCAATCGCCACGGTTCTGGTGAGCGCGATTTCTGTGTCTGCCCAGTCAATTCCCGTGAAGGTTTCGACGCCGGTCCCGTCCCCCGATCCCGCCGACTCGGTGGAGACCGTCACGGGCAGGATCGTCCGCCTCGACACCAAAACCGCGACCTTCACGGTCAAGGCTTCCGGATCGAAAAAGACGGTGCACCTCAAGGCTGGAAACGACGTCGATGTCCACCAGCTCCGGCGAGGCGAACGAGTCATTGTCACCTATTCCAATTCAACCGCCCTGAAGGTCGAGGCCACCCGGGCAACCCGGTAAAGACGGCGGTTGCGCGCGCCTACTCGTTGTAGAGATAGGTCTGATCCTTGAGACCTTTTTCGTAATCTTCGAGCAGCTTCATGCCGTCGCTCGGCTTGATGCGATCCTGCTTGATCGCCGCGTCAACCTGCGCCTTGACCCGCGCGAGCATCTCGCGCGTATCGTACTGGACCATCCCGAGCACCTCAGCGATGCTGCTGCCGGGAATGACCACTTCGAGGTAGTACCCGCACGGCTCGTCGTTATCGAGGAAAACGTGGACCTCGTTGACGCGGCCAAACAAATTGTGCAGGTCGCCCATGATGTCCTGATAGGCGCCGGTGAGGAACACTCCCAGATAGTAGGGGCGAGTGTTGACGGGATGGAGCGGCAGGGTGTCGTCTTCGTCGTCCTGATGGATGTACTTGGAGATTTTCCCGTCGGAGTCGCAGGTGATGTCCGCGAGGCGGGCGCGCGCCGTCGGCCGCTCGTCAAGGCGATGGATGGGTAGAACGGGAAACATCGCGCCCAGCGCCCAGTGATCCAGCAGCGACTGGAACACCGAGAAATTGCAGATGTACTGATCGGCGAGCTCCCGCCTGAGCTCGATCATTTCCTCGGGTAGATCGTTTACGTTCAACTGCGAAGCCAGGCGCATGATGCGTTGGGCGGCCTCCCAGAACAGGCTTTCAGTCTTGGCCTTGAGCTCGAGATCGAGCAGCCCGAGCTCGAACATCTTCTGCGCTTCCTCGCGAATCTGGACCAGATCGTGCCACGACTCGGTCAACTCGCGCTGCTCGACCATCTCGCCGACTTCTCTAAGCTCGCGCAGCAGCTTGTGCTCGCCGACGGGGAAATTCACCGGCGCCTTGCCGGGCTTCTCGACCGTGTTCAGCGCTTCGACCACCAGCACCGAATGATGGGCGACGACGGCGCGGCCCGACTCGGAGATGAGATTCGGATGCGGCACATTCTCTTCATCGCACACGTCGGCGACGTTGGAGACGATGTCGCGCGCGTACTCGCGCACACTGTAATTCATCGAGGAATTCGAGGTCGTCCGGGAGCCGTCGTAGTCGATGGCGAGACCGCCGCCCACGTCGAGGTACTCGATCGGATGGCCCATCTTGCGGAGTTTTGCGTAATAGCGGGTGGCCTCGCGGATCGCGCGCTTGATGATAAGGATGTCGGGAACCTGCGAGCCGATATGAAAGTGGAGCAGCCTGAGCGCCGAACTCATCCCCGCATCGCGCAGGATAGCCGTCGCCTGCAGCAGCTCCTCGGTCGAAAGGCCGAACTTCGCGCCGCCGCCGCTCGACTCGGACCATTTGCCGGCGCCCTTGCTCGAAAGGCGCAGGCGCACGCCGATCATCGGCTCGATGCCGACCTCTTTGGCGATGGTCACGATTGCCTGGACTTCGGAAAGCTTCTCCGTCACCAGCATCACGGTCTTGCCGAGCTTGCGCCCAAGCAGAGCGGCCCGGATGTAGCGGTCGTCCTTGTAGCCGTTGCAGATGATCAACGAATCGTTGTCGGTGTGAAGCGACAGCGCCGCGAACATTTCCGGCTTCGAGCCGACTTCCAGCCCGTAATGAAACGGGCGTCCGGCGTTGACGATCTCTTCGACCACCTCGCGGAGCTGGTTGACCTTAATCGGGAAGACCCCCCGATAGACCCCTTTGAAACGCTTGCGGGAGATGGCCGCGCTGAAGGCTTCGTTCAGCGCACGCACGCGATGGTGCAGCATGTCCTGGAAGCGAATCAGCAGGGGGCATCCGAGTCCCTTGAGACGAGCGGCTTCCACGACTTCGCGGATGACGATCTTGCCGCCCCGCCCCATCAGCGGTTGCACCGTCATATCGCCGCGGTCGTTGACCTCGAAATATCCGCCGCCCCAGCGGTCGACGAGGTACATCGCCTTGGCGTCCTTAATCGCCCAGCTTTCGTCGCTGAACTCGATGGCTTCGCGTTCCTTTGAACGGACGCTCGCTCTGCCGAATGAAGCCATTTAATCCCTCCGATACGACCGCCGCGAAAAATTCCGGCAATTGACAGTAATCGCCAAAGGCCGACGAGGATCAAGAGCCATGGCGTTCTCGCGCCGCATCAAGACGTCCGCGCGGGCAGGCGCATCCACTTTTAATCATCTTTTAATCTAACCACGATGCGCGGAAGGATCGGCTTTCGATCTCGAACCGAGCCAAATTTTTCGATCTCCAGTCGCGTAAAACCCGCTCGCGGCGCTTCGCGCTCCTTTTATTGTAGTGGAATTTCGAGCGCCGTCCGATTGGCGAGCTCGCGGCCCTCGCGATGCCGCTGCGGGCCCGCCCACAAGATGGCTTGCCGGGCTTTACCGTGCTCTACTTGGAAGGCTCCAGCGAGGCTCAGGCGATGGATGTGAGCAAGGTTCCCCCCGGCCGTAACCCACCGGACGATATCAACGTGGTCGTGGAAATTCCGCAGGGCGGCGTCCCGATCAAGTACGAGCTGGATAAGGCTTCCGGCGCCCTGTTCGTAAATCGCTTTCTGCACACCGCGATGTACTATCCGGCCAACTACGGCTTCATCCCGAACACCCTGTCCGAGGATGGCGACCCTTGCGACGCGCTGGCGCTCTCGCAGGTTCCGGTCGTGCCCGGCGCGGTGATCCGATGCCGCCCGGTGGGGGCGCTGCTGATGGAAGACGAGCATGGAGTCGATGAAAAGATCCTGGCGGTGCCGGTGGACGAGCTGAATCCGTACTACGACGGTATCGCGGAGCTTTCCGACGTTCCGCAGATCCTTCGGGATCAAATCGATCACTTTTTCCGCCATTACAAAGAGCTGGAGAAAGGCAAGTGGGTGAAGGTCAACGGATGGGTCGACAGAGAGGCGGCCCGCCGGCTCATCCGGGACGGAATCGCCCGTTTTCGCAAATCCTGAGGATCCGTAGACCTCGATGGGGAAGAACAGCGTGGACCGAAAAGAAGTCAAGATGTATTCGGACTACAAGAGCCCCTTCGCCTACCTTGCCTTCGATCCCGCATTCGCCCTGGAGCAGCGCTATCGAATTCGGCTGCGATGGATTCCCTTCCAGCTCCGCATCAAGGGCAAGGGCGAACGCAGCATCTATTCAGAGTTCAAGGCCAGATACTCCTACCTCGATGCGCGCAGATGGGCGGCGCCCCGGGGAATTACCATCCGCGGGCCGGTCAAAGTCTATGACACGACTCCCGCGCTGATCGGAGGGCTTTTCGCCGAGTCTTATGGCCGGCTACTCGATTACAGCCGCAAGGTTTTCGAGATGTTCTTTCGCAGGGAGCTCGAGGTGGACCAGCCCGAGGCGATTGCGGAGGTGCTCGCGAGCCTCAACATGTCACGCGAGGAATATCGCGCTTACCTGGCGGGACAGGGCGCGCGGGCATACGAGCGCGCGCAGCGGGAGGCCGAGCAGGACCACGTCTTTGGCGTTCCCCTGTTTTTCTTCAACGGCGAGCCGTTCTGGGGCCACGACCGAATTCCGGTCCTTGAAGAGCGGCTGAAACAGGCCGGCTTGAGCATCGAGGCCTGACTTCTCGCGATGCGCACGGTCGATTTCTACTACGATTTTTCCAGCACCAACAGCTACTTCGCCGCCTTCATGCTGCCCGAAATCTGCAAGCGCACGGGCGCGCAGATGCGATGGATGCCCCTGCATTCGGCCGCCCTGTTTCGCGCCACCGGCTTCGACGTTATGGCGATGACGCCGCGCAAGGCGCGCTACCTGTGGCGCGACCACGCGCGCTACTCGGAGGCAACCGGCCTCCCCTTCCGCCGGCCCTCTCGATTTCCAATCAAGACCGCGATGGCGCTTCGATGCGTCCTTGCGGCCGACCGTGTCGCCGGCGGTGGTGACCGAGGCGGCAGCATACGGGTAGCGTTCTCGCAGGCCGTGTTTCGAGCCTATTGGGAGCGCGACGAAGACATCGCCAGTCCTGCCGTCTTGAAGAACTCGATCGCGCAGACTGGGCTCGATCCCGAAGCCATCCTGAGGCTGTCCGACAGCGGCGAAATACGCGACGAGCTCCGGTCGATAACCGACGAAGCGGCCGCCCGGGGCGTTTTCGGCGTGCCGATGTTCTTTGTTGGTAACGAGATGTTCTGGGGCAAAGACCGGCTCGACTTCGTCGAACGATGGCTAAAACGGGACGCTTGATTTTTTACTGGTCAAGCACGGGGCCTTAGGCTAAAAAGAGTTCGCAGGCGCGATTTCCGCGCGGAGGTGGCCAGAGTTGCGCACTGAACCGATGCTGCGGACGGGCATCAAGCCATGAGTGCTGGCTTCTCGCCGATTCTCGCGCCGCGAACCTCCGCTCGAAAATCCGTGCGGCACGAACTAGATGCGCTTGCGGCGCGCGAGATCGATGAACTCGTTTCGAAGCTGCTCAGTGAAGTGCGGGTGCCATTCGGGTCGCTCGGTGGCCGCGTTTTGGGCCATCTAACCGATCTCAAGAAAATTCTGGCGGCTGACTACCTTGAAGATGTTGCTCTTCCTCCCCGGCAGTTGCTGCGGGAACTCTCGCAGGTGGTGAACGCGGAGATCACCACCTACGATGGGGAGTGGAAGCGCCTCGACAGCCCTGAGGTCCTGAGCCGATTGTTCCGCCGGTTCGGCCCGCGCGAGATCGAGCTGCGCGCCGAGCCGTACACGGAGGGCGCGGGCCTCGCGTTGCGCGGATTCTTCTGCCGCACCAGCATCGGCAGCCACGCCAAGTTCGTTATCTTCGTGAACACCGCCCACCATCCAGGCGCAGCCGCTGCTACTCTGGGACACGAACTCGGCCACTACATCTACGGGTCCCTCCGGGGCGAGCGGGCACCGATGGTGGCGTTCATGGAAGGGACGTTTTCGAAGCATCTGAAGGAAGAAGACGAGATATTCGCCGACAGCCTTGTCGCGCTGGCGGCCTACAGCAAGGAGACGTTCAAAGGAATTGGCGGAACCGATTCGAATACCGCTTCTCCTCGTGAACTGTTCCTTCGTATCCGCAGCGCCTACCGTCTCATCGGTCCTCGCTACAGCCTGGACATGTCGCGCCTGACGGCCGCATGGCGCGTTCGCTACCTCGCCTCGATGACGCACTTCTACAAGCTTCGCTGGGCTCTCCATCGATCTGCAGGCTTGTAGCGGACCGTTTGCCACCATCGGATTCGCGATTCAGACTCGCGACATGAAGACGATCACGGTTTATACCGACTACAAAAGCCCTTACGCCTACCTGGCAAAAGATCTCGCCTACCGCCTGGAAAACGACTTCGACGTGCGGCTCGACTGGCTGCCGTACACGCTCGACGTCCCAAGTTTCCTGGGCGATGCGCGCGTGGACGAACACGGCAACGTGATTGAATCCAACCGCAGTCCTCATCAGTGGCGGCGAGTGAGATACGCTTACATGGATTGCCGGCGGCAGGCCCGCAAACGGGGGCTCACGATTCTCGGACCGCGCAAGGTCTGGGATTCCTCGCTCGCCGCGATCGGATTGCTCTGGGTGAAGCGCCAGGGCCAGCAGGCATTTCGCGCCTACCATGACCGCGTCTTCGAGCGTTTCTGGCGGCGCGAACTGGACATCGAAGACCCCGCCGTTATCGAAAAAGTCCTCCGTGAGACCGGCGCCGACACCGGCGGATTCGCCGATTATCTGGCCGGTCCGGGCCGAATCGAGCATGACGAGATACGGCGCGATGCCGAAGCGGCCGGAGTTTTTGGCGTTCCCACCTTCGTAGTCGATGGGGAACTGTTCTGGGGGCGAGAGAATCTCCCCGACATCCGCGAGATGCTCGAACCGCTGCGGCGCTGAACCCAGGTGGAAGGCAGAGGGTCTTAAGCTGCCGCTTCGGACTGAGCGTGCTCGTATTCTTTATAGAAGGTATGCGCCGTTGTCTCAGTGGAGTTCTGCATCATTGAGCCCAACAATCCCAGAACTCCTATGACCAACTTTCAGACAGTGGGATGCTCCATCATGCAGCGCAGAAACAAACTGTTCTCCAAAAGAATCTTCATCATGGTGGCATAGAAGTTTTTGACGAACAGCTTGACTGGCTCGTTTTTCGAGCGCAGGCGTCTGCGATCCTTTTCGCTTTTTCAGTGCTGGCGAGATCGAGTCCCTCTTGTCGAGCTTGAACCAAGGACGAAACGAAGGACTTGAGGTTGAGTAACTTCGTGTGCCTGATCAAAAGGTTGATTGATTCGTAAAAGGACTGAAAGACAAAGTCATCCTCTGTCAGTTCATCAACGACAACCAGATGAATTAGGTCATCTCTGACCTCAAAGAGCTTGTACTTTTGAACAATCGGTCTTGGCGCCGGAAAAGGAGCCGCGCCCGAACGTGAAAAACAATAACTCCGAGATGTCTTCGCGGCTCAACCGGTCAGACGATTGCGCCTGCGCAACTCGAACCCGCGCCGGCGGTGCATCCGAAGCAATGCGATGCGGTTTCGATGCGCGCGCCGGCCAGCTCGCCCAGATCGTTCAGGTCGAAGATCGTCCGGGCGCGCCCCTCAATTCGCAGAGGTATCGAGAGCATCTGGTTGAAGTCGCAGTCGTACAGTCCGCCTTCCCATCCCACGCTCACCAGCGTCCGGCACATCAGCCCCGGCACGGTTGCGGCATTGAAATGGTTTACCAGCAGCCCCATGTATTCGGCATGGCGGCCGGCGCGGCTCAATTGATGGGCAAATCGCGCGATCGGCATGTTGTTTATCGTGAGCAGACGGTCGAAGCTGATTCCGAACTGGGTCGACAGCTCCTCGCGATAGCGCTGTTCGAGTTCATGCTGCGCCGGCGCGAGCATCGGACTCACGGGGTTGTAGACAAGAGCCAGCTGCAACTCGCCGCATCCATAGCCGGCGTCATTTAGCATCCTGAGCGCCGCGATGCTTTTTGCGAAGACGCCCTTGCCGCGCTGCAGGTCAACATTGTCGGCGCTGTAACAGGGGAGCGAGCAAATCAGCTCGACGCGATTTCGCCGGTAGAAGTCCGCGAGCCACCCCATCCCGTCTTCCAGCATCACCGTCAGGTTGCATCGCACCATCACGCGCCGGCCCATCTCGCGCCCGCGCTCGACCAGCATCCTGAAGTTCGCATTCAGCTCGGGCGCTCCACCGGTGATGTCGAGCGTATCGATTGAGAGGCTTCGCGCTAAAAGCGCGATGACGGCATCGGCCGTCTCCCGCGTCATCACTTCGGTTCGCTTCGGCCCGGCATCGACGTGGCAATGATGACACGCCTGATTGCAGAGCTTGCCCACGTTGACCTGGAGCGTACGCGGCACGCCCCGCTCCAGCGGACCGACCCCATGGAGCGCCAGCACGCGGTCGAAGCTTGAAGAAAAATCCGATCCAGCCATCTCCCTGACAGTAGACCGCCCGCAGCCAACCGAAGGCAAGAGTGCAAAATCGTCCGCCTGCCGCTCCTGCAGGGCGTGTCATCGCAAGGCCGGATTTTTCACGCGCGCTTCAACACATGATCGTATAATTCGGCTGCGTGATTGGTCACGCTTGCATGGTCGTGCTACGACCTGTTTCAACGTCTATGGAGCGATCGGCTGGAAGAGAAGAGACTTACCGGGGCGGATGCCATTGCGGGAGGGTCGCGTTCGAAGTCATCGGCGTCCTCGACGACGTATCCGAATGCAACTGCTCGATCTGCGCCAAAAAGGGCTATCTACACTGGATCGTCCCTCGCGAGTCGTTCCGCCTTCTTACGCCGCCGGAAGACCTCGCCACTTATCGCTTCAACACCGGCGTCGCGCAGCATCATTTCTGTCCGCGATGCGGTATCGCGTCGTTTTACATCCCGCGTTCCGACCCGGACAAAATCGATGTCAACGTGCGATGCCTCGACGGAGTGGATCTGTCGAAGCTGCCCCTTCGAAAGTTTGACGGCCGCAACTGGGAAGCCGCTCTGCTCGAACGCAACCGTAGCCGGTCGGGCGGGAATTAGGGAATCATCGCCGATGGCGCGGATGGGCTTTACGCAGAACGATTTTGGCGTGTTCAAAATCGAGGGCTTCAGCGCCCGGATGGGCGCGATCTACGAGCGGATTCGGCCCAAGCTGACAAGGCTTGGCAACGAGCTTGCCCCCGAACTTTCGCGCAAGTTTCACATGGAATTTTTTCCGCACGTGGCCAGGCACGCGCGCCGCACGGTGAATCCGCCCCCGGAAACCTGGGCGGCATTCGGTCCTTCGCCCAAGGGCTACAAGCGCTACGGCTACCTGGCGCTCTGCATCTCCGGCGCGGGCCTTCACGCGCGCGTAGTGGTAAAACCGGAGGCCGACGATCGCCCGGAGATGGCCTCGAAAATCGCCGCCCATTCATCCGAACTCCAGAAGTCGCTGCGCGGCACGCGCATCGCCCGATACGATGGATGGGAATTCGCCGCGATGCCGCAGGAAGGACCGGCTGATGCGGGACTATTTTGCGCGCTCGCGGAGTCTCTGAACAAGAAGACCGGGGGAATCGACCTCGGGTTTGGATGGCCGGTATCGGAGGCGCTGCGGCTCGATCGCGCCGAGGTGCTCGACGCGTTCCGCGAGCTCGAACCATTGTATCGGATGCTTCGGCCCGCGGCATGACGATTTTGCGTTCGCGTTGTCTCAAGCCCGAGGTCGGCGCTTTTCCGCAAGCGGGTTCGGGGTTAGGTTGATCGAGCAATGCCGCCGAGACCTCATGTCGCTGTTTTTGGCGCCGGTGCGTGGGGAACGGCGCTGGCCGCGATGCTCGCCCGCCGCGGCATCGCAACCACCCTGTGCGCGCGGCGCGAAGCGCACGCGGAGACCATCCGCAAAGCGCGTGAAAACGCCGCCTACCTGCCGGGAGTAGCACTGCCCGAAACTCTCGCCATCACGAGCGACTGGAGCGATACGGCAAAATCGGCGGATGTGCTGGTGGTCGCGATTCCGTCCGCCCACGCGCGAGCGGCCCTTGCGCCGATCGCGGGCGCGATCCGCGCGGACGCGAATGTGATCAGCGCGACCAAGGGCATCGAGGACGGAACCCTCCAGACGATGACCCAGATGATCGCGGAGATCGCGCCTGCCGGCGTCCGGCTGGCGGTCATCTCCGGCCCCGGATTCGCCGCCGAAGTGGCGCGCGATCTTCCCGCGGCGCTGGTCGCGGCGGCGCGCGATGCGGCGGTAGCTGAGCAGGTGCAGCGTCTGTTTTCCGGCCGCTCGCTACGGGTCTATTCGAGCATCGACGTCGCAGGCGTCGAACTTTGCGGCGCCGTGAAAAACGTGATTGCGATAGCCGCCGGCGTGAGCGACGGCCTCGGGCTCGGATCGAGCGCGCGCGCGGCGGTTATCACGCGCGGGCTCGCCGAAATCATGCGCCTGGTCGATGCCGGCGGCGGCAAACGCGAAACCGCGGCCGGACTGGCGGGGTTGGGCGATCTCGTGCTGACCTGCACGGGCGACCTGTCACGAAATCGCCGCGCCGGGCTGGCGCTTGCCGCGGGCGAACGTCCCGCGCTGGAGCCGGCGCCCTCGGAGCATCGGCCGATTGCCGAAGGCGTCGCAAACGCGCGGTCGGTCTCTGCGCTTGCAAAGCGGCTCGGAGTCGAGATGCCAATCGTCGGCGCGGTGTACCGCAGCCTCTATGAAGGACAGGCGCCAAACGCTATGGTCGAAGAATTGTTGAGCAGAGGATTAAAGGCCGAGTTCTGAACCGGCCCGCATAAAAGAAGATTCATGGCGAGCAAAGGACCCTGCAAGGCTAAGGACTGCGAGCGCGAGGCGTTCGCGAAGCATTACTGCCGCAAGCACTACCGGCTCTGGCGGGCGGGCGAGATGCCCAAGGCGCGCTACAAGACGTGCACGTTCGAGAAATGCCGCAAGAAGCGCTTCCGCCTGAGCCTGTGCGAAGAACACTACAAGGCCAAGACCGGAAAGGGCGCCGCGCCCGCGGCGGAGGCTCCCGCCGCGCCGGCGGCTCAATAAGTGCGACGCTTTGGCCGCAGGCGAACGGCCGCGGCCTGAGATCGTTTCATCATGGCTAATCTGATTGTCGCTGGGGCGGCCGGCAGGATGGGCCGCGTTTTGATCGCGCTTATCGCGCGCGACAGCGCCCACAAGCTCGTGGGAGCGGTGGAAGCGCCGGGGATGGCCGCCGTGGGCGCCGATGCGGGAGAAACCGCGGGCACCGGCGCGATCGGCGTGAAAATTACCGACGATTACGCGTCAATCGCCCGCCCCGACACCGTGACGCTCGATTTCACCAACGCCGCCGCATCGATGGAGCATCTCGAAGTCGCGGCCAGGCAGGGCGCCGCCATCGTGGTCGCATCGACGGGCTTCAGCACCGATCAGGAAAAACACGCCCGCGAGATCGCGCCGCGTACCCGCACGGTCATCGCGCCCAACATGAGCATCGGCGTAAACGTGCTCACGAAGATTGTCGAACAGGTCGCCGCGATCCTGCCCGACTTCGATGCGGAAGTGATCGAGATTCACCATCGCACCAAGGCCGATGCGCCGTCGGGCACCGCTCTGGCGCTTGGGCGCGCGATCGCATCAGCCCGCAAGCTCGATTTCAAGTCGCAGGCCGTCTTCGGCCGCGAAGGGATAACCGGTGTGCGGCCTGCCGGACAGATTTCGGTTCTGGCGTTGCGCGCCGGCGACGCGGTCGGCGACCATACCGTGATTTTCGGGGGTCAGGGCGAGCGCCTGGAGCTTATCCATCGTGCCCAAAGCCGCGACTCACTCGCGCGCGGCGCAATCCGCGCGGCGGCATGGCTCGAGAAGCAAAAGCCCGGCCTCTACTCGATGCGCGACGTGCTCGGACTCTGATTGGTCGCGGCGCGCCGCCCGGCTCTTGGCGGTCTGCGAACTAAACGAATCTCTCGCCGCCTCTTTATGAAGGCAGATGCTCCTGATGCGCGTGGCCGTTGGTGGCGCGCCCCGTATCCGGAGTCGGAAAGATCCCTACCTCTCCGTCCATCTCCAGCGTGGCCCATCGCTCGACCAGCTTGAGGCGCAAGCCGCGATGCCCGTGCAGGAAGTAGGCGGTCATCGCCAGCAGCGCGAGAATATTTCCGGCCACGATTTTCCACCATCCGAGTTCCGACACCACCGACTGATCGAGCAGCGTCACGAAGCCGACGAAGAAGACCTCGAAGACGGCAAACAGCAGGAATACGCCCAGCGCGAGGAACGGTTCCCATTCCGATGCTGCCAGCAGGATTGCGATCGCCAGGCCGAAGCCGATGAACGCGAAGAAGTGCAGCACCGTATAGCCGAGCACCAGCGCGGTGGTCACTCTCACGCCGTCGAGGTCCGGGGTGTTTTGAAAGATCATCGCACCCAGCATCGCCGGCGTCTTGAAGATCTCGCCCGAGGCAAGGTCATAGCCGAGGAACCAGACGGCGACCACGACACCGCCGACGATTCCCGCCATCACGCCCTCGCGCGCGACGCGAAGCCATCCCGAGCCCAGCAGATTTTTCGCGAGCATCGGATGCTGCCCGAAGAAGTAGGCGAGCATCGCGGCGGTCGCGAGAAGATTGCCGACGATAATTCCCCACCAGGTCAGCGCCGCCATCACTTCCGGCCCGAGGAACAGAACGACGGCGATAAAGAAGACTTCGAACGCGCCGAAGAAAATCAGCACTGAAACGAGGAACGGTGGTTCCGTTTCAGCCGCTTCGAGCAGGAGCGCTCCCACTACGCCCACGATTACGAACGCGGCGAAATGGATAACCGAATATTCGGCCGACAGGCGAAGCAGTCCGTGATGCAGCGCATGCGGGTCGCGAACGCCGTGCAGAATCGTGGCGGCCAGCAGCGCCGGAGTCTCGAGTGCGTGGCCGCGCGCAAGATCGAAGAGCAAAAACCATAGCGCCACAACCACGGCGCCGATTATTCCCGCCACCGCACCATCGATGATGATCCGCGTCCTTGAGTGTTGCATTCACCCTCTCCGCTGCACCTAACGGAGACCCGCACCCAACTCCCGCGACCCCTCGACGAGCCTCACGCCGGAGCAAAAATGGCGTATCCATGAAAATCTCTACTCCTATGCAGAACAAATCGGCAAGTGCGATGAAGCGGAGGTTGTTGACGAGTTAAGCTGAAGTTATTGTCGGCGACAGCTCTGTTTAGTTGAGCTTCTGGCAGAAATAAGCAATTCCTTGCAAAAATGGCCCTGCGGCGCCGAGGCGTTTCAATGACGCGCCGCTGAACAGGTAGAATTGCGCAAAGAGCCATGAGCCAGGCGATTCACATCCCGTCGCGTTCGCAGACTGCTGCCGCACCACCACCACACGAGCATCACCATCCCGAGGTCGCCGGCATCGGCAGAGTTCCGGTCGGCTTTTTTGTTGCCGCGGTTCTGTTTTTTTCGCTCGGGGTAAGCGTTCTGCCGTTTGTGGTCGGAGATATCGCTCAATACTTTTATCAGCCGTTCCCGCTCGCGATCGTTCACACTTTCACGCTCGGATGGATAACCGCGACCATCATGGGCGTGATGTATCGCTATGTTCCGGCGCTGACCCGCACCCCGATTCGTTCGCTGCGCCTGGCCTGGGCGCAACTCGGCATCTTCGTCGTGGGAGCGTCCGGGATGGTCACGCATTTCGCGATCGGAATATGGTTCGGGCTGTGGCTCGCCGCGATCGTCGTGTTCGCAAGCATCCTGATGTTCGCATGGAACATCCTGCCGTGCCTGAAGGGCCAGTTCGGACGCGGCGTGGCTGAGACGGGAATATTTCTTTCCATATGCTTTCTGATCGCGGCGGCGCTTCTGGGGATGCTGCTCGGGATGGACAAGACGTACGATTTCCTGGGCGGAAGCGTGCTCACTAACCTTTCCGCGCACGTGCATCTGGCGGCGGTAGGATGGGTAACGATGGCGATCTGCGCGGTTTCATACCGGATGCTGCCCGCGTTTGTGCTTCCGACCATCCAGCTTCCCGCGTCCGCAAAGTGGCAGATCTATGTGATGTCGGCGGCGGTGGCGGGGCTGGTCGTATCGCTGCTGATGCAATCGAGCGTCGCGCCCGTCTTCGCGATCGCGATGGCGCTGGCGATTGTGTGGTACGTGGCGATTATCGCGCGGATGATCCGGACGCGGCGGATGCCGCTGGACTGGACTCCCCTGCACGCGATCGCCGGCGTAGTCAGCCTTGCCGCCGCGATAGCATTGGGAATCGCGCTCTCGTTTGCGGGCGGCGACAGCGAACTCGGCGCCCGACTCGCGCCCGCGTACGGCGCGATCGGCCTGCTCGGGTTCTTCTCCAATTTTATAATCGGGATGTCCTATCAGCTCTTTCCCGGAATTGTCGGCCGCACGCGAACGAGCGCGGGATGGCCTCCCGTCACCATCGCGGAGATCTCGATTCCCAAGCCGCGGCTGTTCGTATTTGCCGCTTTCAACATCGGGGTCGTGGTCCTCGCGGCGGGTTTCCTTGCCGATGCGGTCGATATCGCCCGATTCGGCGCATCGCTGGTCGCCGCCGGCGGCATCGTCTACGCGTGCATCACGATGTGGACGCTAAGCTTCGCCTTCCGCCCCGCCCTGCCCGCCTCGATCGCAGAGTCTCCCCTGCGCGTCCTCCCCGGGTGATTTTGCAATCCAGAGAGCGCAACTCAGGGTAAGGGCACAAGGCGACTTGCAGGTGGATTGCAAATCGACCGACGCATAGTGTGTCGCCACACGCACATGACGCGGCCGCGTCTCAATATTCTCTTTGACCTCGACGGAACGCTCACCGATTCTCGCGAGGGCATAATGAACAGCATCCGACACGCGCTGACGTCCGTGGATATCGTGCCGCCGCCCGAGAGCGAGCTGCTGTGGTGCATCGGACCGCCGCTGCGCCGCGTCGCTGATTCGCTCGGACTGGATCAGTCGCGGACGGCGATGGTCGGTGACCGCGTTTACGACGTCGAAGGCGGCCGCCACAACGGCATCGTCACCGTTGGCGTAACCTGGGTTTACCGCTCGGACGAAGAACTCGCCGGAGCCGATGATCTGTGCCGAACGCCACCAGAGCTGATCGAGTTGCTCTCATCACTCTGAGTGGCTCTCACCCCCTTCGAGCCGCGCGCGACTTCAGCTTACTGCCCGTGGTCAGCGGAGCTACGTATGGTTGCCGTTGCGGAGATGGTCAGTGCAATGTTCATTGCTCTGGCATTCTGGAGACCAAGGGGCGGCAACTGACCGTCCTCGGCATCAAGTCAGAGAGCAGATTGGCAACGGTCTCTGCCGCATGGTGCTTGGGACAGCGAAATTCCCCTTTCGGGAAGGGGGCGTCTTGGTTGACGATTATGGGACGGATTTCGAGAGGAGATCTCGAACCGGGGGACTTCAGCTTACTACGCGGAGTCTCGGGCGGGGGGTTTCGGGTAGTACGGGCATGTCCTGATCTTCCTTGCGGGACCATTTGAAGAAGATCGCGGTGAATACCGCCATAAGGTACGTGCCCTGCCCTATCCACATCAGCAGGCCGCCCAGCACCTGATCGTCCATCGGCTTGATACCCCATCCGTGCGGCCCTTCCAGGTACCATCCATAGATTACCTGGTTGGCGAGCGTAATGGGCGCCGCGACCGCCGTCATCGGGATCATCAGCAGGAACAGGTACATGATCTGCGCCGGATAGGAGACGCGCGGCAGCTCGGGCAGCGGGCTCAGAATCGGCCACCACATGATGACGCCGCTGACCATGAAGCAAACGTGCAGGAAGATATGAAAATTCTCGTCGCGGCACATCCTGTCGAACACCGCCGGAAAGTGCGCGCTGACGAAGACCGCCGAAAACAGCAGGAACGCCACCACCGGATTGGTGAAGAAGCGCGCGAACGGCCGCACCGGCCGGCTCATCACCCACGGCCTCAGCATCCAGTCCGGCGTTCCGAGCAGAAGAAGCGGCGGAATGACGAAGGTTTGCAGCAGATGCTGCAGCATGTGCATGAAGAAGATTCGATCGTCCGCGAACTCATCGATCGCGGTATGCGTGAAAAAAATTGTTATGAGCGCGAGCACGAACCATCCCGCCTGCCTCGAGGTGGGACGCCGCCCGGTGAGCCGGCAGGCCCCCCAGTAGAGGATCGCGAGGATTGCGCATCCGATCGGGACGCTGGGATGCTCGCCTAGAAAATCAAAGTCCATCGCGATTCGTTCTCGCGCGACGCCTCACGCCAGATGGTGCGCCAGGTACGCAAACAGCATCATCAGCGAAGCCAGCATGAAAGCCGCGATGAACAGGGGAAAGATGAAGATTCCGCTGAGCGTCCAACTGTCGTACTTGAGATGCATGAAGAACATCGCGATCAGCGCGAATTTCGCCGCGGCCAGAACCAACAGCACCGGCACGATCACCGTCTTGAGCGCCGGCACGTAAAACACCGTGATCTCCATCGCGGTAAGCACGCACAGGAACAGCGCGACGATCAGATAGATGCCGGCGCCCGGATGATGGGGCTGATCGGCGTGGTCGTGAGTTGCGATTGCTCCCGCCGTTTGCGTCGCTTCGCTCATGCGCCTTTTACCTGCTGCATCAGATAGACCAGGGTGAAAATGATTACCCACACGATATCGACGAAATGCCAGTAAAGTCCGGCCAGCTCTACGGAAAGCGATCGCGAGCCGTCGAATTTTTCGCCGAACGACGCGAACCACAACGTCGCCAGCCACAACACCCCGATGCTTACGTGGGCGCCGTGGAATCCGACCAGGGTGAAGAACGATTGCCCGAACAGGTCGGTCTGCAGCGACAGGCCCTCATGGTAAAAATGGGTGAACTCGTAGGCTTCCACACCCAGGAACACCAGCCCAAGCCCGATCGTCGTGCCCAGCCACACGCGCATCCAGGTGCGGTCGTTGCGCTGAATCGCGGCCAGCGCCAGCACCATCGCCAGACTCGACATCAGCAGCGCGAAGGTGCTGAACGAGGTGAGCGGAATTTCGAGAATCTCCGCGCCGGGACCGCCGATGTTGCGGCCTTTGTAGATGATATAGGTCGCGATGAGGCTCGCGAAAAACAGGCATTCCGATCCGATGAAGGACCAGATACCGACCTTGCGGACGTCGGTCCCGCCCGAAGACGGCGCCGCCATCGGATCGTGCGATTCCTGTCCGAAGGTCGGATACTCGAAGCCCATCGCGATCGCTGCAACCACGAGCGTCACGGCTCCAAGAATCACGATTCGCCACTCGCCGATGATTACGCCGAGGCTTGCCACCAGCACGCCGATAGAAAGAATGAGCGGAAAGATCGACGGCGCCGGCATGTGGATCGGTTCGGCGGGAGGCGCGAGGTCGGCCGCGGACGGCTGAGGCGGCTTGCCCGACATGTACGCGGCGAGCCCGCGCGATCCGGTCCGCCCGTATTTCACGATCCACCACGCGTCGCGCCCGCGAACTTCGGGGATGCGCGCGAAGTTGTAAACCGGCGGCGGCGATGCGACCGACCACTCCAGGCTGCGTCCATCCCACGGGTCAGGCGGCGCCTTTTCGCCGTTCGCGATGCTCCAGACCATGTTGATGTACATCACGAGAAACGCAAGCCCGAGAATCATCGCGCACACGGTCTCGAGCTGATTGAGATGGGTCCATCCGAGACCGGCGCCGTAAGTGTAGATTCGCCGCGGCATTCCCCACATCCCCAGAAAATGCATCGGGAAGAACGTGCCGTTGAAGCCGATGATCGTGAGCCAGAACTGCAGCTTGCCGAGCCGCTCACTGAGCATCTTTCCCGTCACCTTCGGCCACCAGTAGAAGATGCCGGCGAGGATGGCGAAGACGGCGCCGCCGAACAACACATAGTGGAAGTGCGCGACGACGAAGTACGAATCGGTCTGCTGCAGGTCGATTGGCGCCGAGGCGTGCATGATTCCCGACAGGCCGCCGAAAGTGAACTCGAGGATCATGCCGAGCGCGAAGTAGAACGAGGTCGTCATCCTCAGCGAGCCGCCCCACACGGTCGCGATCCAACTGAAAATTTTGATTCCGGTCGGAATCGCGATCAGCATCGAGGTGACCGCGAACGCGGCGTCCGCAACCGGACCCATCCCGGTCGCGAACATATGATGGCCCCACACACCGTATGACAGGAACGCGATGAGGCAGATCGAATACGCCATCATCGGATAGCCGAACAGCGGCTTGCGCGAGAACGTCGGAACGACTTCGGAAATCACGCCGAATGCGGGCAGCGCGATGATGTAAACCTCGGGATGCCCGAACAGCCAGAACAGATGCTGCCAGAGGATGGGCGTCGCGCCGGCGGACACGATGTAGAAGTGGGTGCCGAAAAACCGGTCCATCAGGAGGAAGATCAGCCCCACGGTGAGCGGCGGAAACGCCAGCAGCACCAGGATCGACGTGATCATGATCGCCCAGCAGAACATCGGCATCCGCATGTAGCTCATCCCCGGCGCCCGCATCGTGATCAGCGTCACCAGGAAGTTGAGCGTAGCCAGGATGGTGGATGCGCCCGCGACGATCAGGCCGAGCGTCCAGAAATCGAGCGGCAGCCCGGGCGAGTACATCCGCTCAGTCAGATTCGCGTATCCAAACCATCCCGCATCCGGCAGTCCTCCGAAGAACCATCCGAGATGCAGCAAAATCGCGCCCATCAGCGAGACCCAGAAGCTCAGCGCGTTGATGCGCGGAAAGGCGACGTCGCGCGCGCCGATCTGCAGCGGCAGCATGAAGTTCGCGAACGTCCCCAGCAGCAGCGGCATCACGGCCAGGAACAGCATCGACGTCCCGTGCATCGTGAACAGCTCGTTGTAGGCTCGCGCACTGATGAAATGTTCGCCGGGGGCCCAGAGCTGGATCCGGATGGCCATCGCTTCGAGCCCGCCGAGACCGAGGAAAAGAAGCGCGCTGACACCGTACAGCACGGCGATACGCTTGTGATCGACGGTGGTAAGCCATCCGATTACACCGCCGCCCTGGAGATAATTCGCAGGCTCAACGTGAAGTGGTTTTGGATGGGCAGCCATCACAGAGCTCCCTTATTTGAGACTTTCAAGATAGGCCACCAGGTCGTTGAGTTGTTGGCCCCGCAGCCCGAGCGGCGGCATCAGCGCCCCCGGCTTGAGGGCCTGCGGATCGGTAATCCACTTCGCGACGTTGTCGGGCGTGTTGGCCATGATTCCGCCCGCCATCGTCGTCCGGCTGCCGAAATGCGTCAGGTCGGGCGCGATGTATCCCTTCGAGACTCCGTCTATCCGGTGGCATGAGGTGCACGGACTGTCGGCGAAGACTTTCGCTCCGTCCGCAACCGATGCGTCGGTTATCTGGTCCACCGCGACCGGCACCGCCTGCTGGAGCTTCGTCCACTCCGCGAACTGTTCCGGCGTTTCGACCATCACGCGAAACCGCATGTTCGCGTGCGAGTCGCCGCAGAATTCGGCGCATTGCCCGGGGTACATGCCGGGCACATTCGCCTCGAAGGTCAGCTCGTTGATCTGGCCGGGCACAACGTCGCGCTTGCCGCCGAGTTGCGGCACCCAAAAACTGTGAATCACGTCGCTGGAAACCAGGTCGAGCCGTATGGGCCGGTTAACCGGGATGTGCAATTCGTTGGCCGTGATGACTTTGGAATCGGGGTACTGGAATTCCCACCACCATTGATGCGCGATCACCCTGATATGCAGAGAGTCGGCGGGAGCGACGCGCGGCTGCGATCGGAAGACCGTTCGCACGGTCGGAACCGAAATCATCAGGATGACCAGTGCGGGCCCGACCGTCCATGCGATTTCGAGCTTGAGGTCCGATGCGGCGGATTTCGGCGGCGCCGCCTCGCCAACCCGGGTCGAAAAGATAAAGACCGCAAGGATGAACGCGATCAGGACGATCGCGAGGATCAGAGCGTCCCACAGCGTCACCTCGATGAACAGGTGATAGATCCATTGGCCGAGATCCGATTTCGGCGCGAGCGTGGTCATCGGAAGCTCGCGATTCGACGCGCATCCGGAGAGAAACGCGGCCAGAATTGACATCGCGCCAAGTGAAAAAGCGCGGCGGCTCATTCGTGTCCCTCCTGCCATTCGGAGGTAGCGGCCGCCGCCACCAGATCCAGGCCCGGCAGCGAGCACAGCATAAACGCTCCAAAAAATCCGAGTGTGATCAGCACTTCAACCCATCCAAACGGGATCGTGTGCAGTGAAAGCGACGGCACCACCAACAGGTAGCGCTCGAGCCACACTCCGATAATGCCGCCGAGGGAGATGGCTCCCAGAATGGCGGGCGTCTTCTTGGGCCGCACCCCGATCAGGCCCACGAACGGAATCACCCACATCAGGAACACGACCGCGTAGGAAATCGCCTTCCACGGCATGTAGTAAACGCGTTGAACGATAAAGAAGGTTTCGGTCGGGATGTCGCCGTACCAGATAACGATGTACTGCGCGAAGACCAGGTAGATCCAGAAGATCGAAAACGCGAACACCATCTTTCCGATGTCGTGGAGCACCGTCGGATCGCGCAACACGTTGTGCTCGCCGAGCCGGGCGCGCAGGATCACCGCCGTCAGCGCGATCGCGACAATCGCGCTCCAGAACGCGCCGCCGAAGAAGTACCATCCGAACAGCGTGCTTCTCCACACCGGCGCGAGCGACATCACCAGGTCGAACGCGATCAGCGAATAGACGACGGTGAAGGCGATGCCGAGGGCGGGCGCAATCTTGCGCAGGGTTGGCGGCGGCATCTCGATGTCCGCCGAGTTGCGCTGCCATGCGGTCGCTTCCGGACGGCGCGACGCTCTGACCAGCGCCAGGCTCAGCACCGTCATCACCAGCAATCCGATTCCGTCGCGCGCGAACAGGAAAGGAGTATTGAGCCATGCCGCCTTCTGCGGGATAGGATGGAGCACCCACGGAAAGATCATCGTGCGGCCGAAGTACAAACCCCAGAACAGGACGAAGCCGAGCGGGATAAATCCGGCGAAGGCTTCCGCCAATCGATATTGGGTCGCTCCCGCCCATCGGCCCTGCGTCAGGTAGTAGGCGGCGGACAGCACCACGCCGCCCTGCGCAATTCCGATCCAGACAAGGAAATTGACGAGGTATGCCTGCCATACGCGATCGGCGTTGCCGCTCGAGATGCCGGCGGCAAAGCCGGCGATACCCACAAGCACCAGCACTCCGAGCAGCCCTTTGAAGGCGGCTCCAGCGACCGGCGCCGCCGCG
This sequence comes from Pseudomonadota bacterium, assembly GCA_021323675.1. Classification (GTDB taxonomy): domain Bacteria; phylum Desulfobacterota; class Binatia; order Binatales; family Binataceae; genus JAFAHS01. Next base: position 20,982 of record JAJPKP010000019.1, read on the forward strand.
GGCGCGGCGATTCCCTCAGCGTTTATACGAACAGCTTCCGGCTTGGCGCTCATGATTCGATTGAACTTCCGCGCCGAAGGCTACGCGGCCTCGCGCACAACTTCTTCTGCACCAGCATCTTTCAGGATCGACTCAACTCGGGCGCTCTCGCCTTCCGCGCATCGCACCACGATGCCGAAGCGGTCTTCGCTGAAGCGCGACGAATATCCCTTTTCGATTTCAAAGGCGGGCACGCGCGCGTTGAACAGAAAGCTCAACACCGCCGAAATTCCGCCAAACAGGATCATCAGCTCGAACATGATGATGATGAACGGAGGCCACGAAACGATCGGCTTGCCGCCCACCACCAGGTTCCATTCCCACGACGTGCCGATCGTGAGCGCCAGCGCGGTCAGGATGCCCAGAATTCCGCCGCTCAGCACGAACGCGCGCACGGTGCTTTTGGGCTTGCCGATCGCGTGCTCGATGTGATGGCTTGGAATCGGCGAGAATACCCTCACCGCAAGCGCCCTGAGCTCGCGCAACTTCTCGATGCAGTGCGCGCAGGCCTGTTCGTCGGCAAAGGAACCGACTATTTCCACCGACTCGTTCATGCCGCCTTCGCGTAATCCTTTCGAAGCGCCTTGCGCAGCCACGCGATTCCTTCCTTCAGCTCCGTCATCGAGACGATCGGCAGAAAGCGCGCGAACAGCGAGAACAGCCCGAGGAACCAGGCAAAACTGCCAACCGTGATCATGATCTCGGTGATCGACGGAGTGTACGAGCCCCATTGCGACGGGTTGAAGTTGACCGCGAGCGAACCGGCGATGATGACGAAGCGCTCAAACCACATGCCGATATTCACGAAGATCGAGATGATCCACAGCGCGGTCAGGTTCACCCGGATTCGCGGCGAGAACAGCAGCAGCGGGATCACGCAGTTGCACGCCACCATCACCCAGAACATCCATCCCCACGGCCCGAAATAGCGCATGTGGAAGGTCATCTGTTCGATCTTGTCGCCCGAATACCAGGTCATGAAAGTTTCGGTCGCGTACGAATAGCTGACGATCAGCGAGGTCAGCAGCACCACCTTGGCAAGATTGTCGAAGTGCCAGGGCGTGAGCAGATCCTCGATATGCAGCCATTTGCGCATCGGCACCAGCAGCGTGATAACCATCGCGACGCCGGAGAAAATCGCGCCCGCGACAAAGTACGGCGCAAAGATGGTGCTGTGCCATCCGGGCAACTGCGCCATCGCGAAGTCCCACGACACCACGCTGTGCACCGAGAGGACCAGGGGCGTGGCGAGTCCCGCCAGCAGCAGATAGGCCATCGAATAGTGGCGCCACTGCTCGTCGGTCCCCTGCCATCCCATCGATAGGATCGAGTAGAAGGTCTTGCGCCATCCGGTCGCCTGCTCGCGCGCGTTGGCGACGTCGGGGATGAGGCCCATGAACAGAAACAGCGCGCTGATGGTCAGATAGGTCGAGACCGCGAACGCGTCCCACACCAGCGGCGAGCGGAAGTTCGGCTGCAGGAAACGCTCGTTGGGGTATGGCAGCAGCCAGTACGCGTTCCATACACGGCCGAGGTGAACGAGCGGGAACAATCCCGCCGTGGCGACCGCAAACAACGTCATCGTCTCCGCGGCGCGATAGACCGCCGTCCGCCATCGGGTCCGGAACAGAAACAGGATCGCGGAGATCAGAGTTCCGGAGTGCGCGATTCCGACCCAGAACACGAAATCGGTGATGTACGTCGCCCACATGACCGGCTGGCGCAGGCCGGTGACGCCCAGGCCCGAGTAGATCTGCCGGGTCCACAGCGCCGCCGCGATACCCACCAGCGAAAAGCAGAACGCCACCCAGATCCAGTACAGGAGTCCGGGCATTTCCATCACCCGCAGGACGCCGCGATCGACATCGCGGAAAGTCGGAGTAGTACTGTCTTGAACCGCGGCAGCCACTTACGCCTTTCCTTTCTCGCGATAGAGGTCGCGCAGATAAACGATTGCGGGCTGAGTATTCAATTCTTCCAATGAGCGATAATCGCGCAGCTTGTTGTCGGCGCGCCGCCGCATCATCGCACTCTGTTCATCTTTCATGTCGCCGAAACTGATGGCTTTCGCCGGACAGGCTTGCGCGCACGCGGTGATTATTTCGCCGTCGCGCAGCGGACGATTCTCGATGCGCGCGGTGATCTCCGCGTGCTGGATGCGCTGGATGCAGAACGTGCACTTCTCCATCACGCCGGCTCCGCGCACGGTCACATCGGGATTGAGCTGCAGATTGAGCGGCTCGGGCCATTCGGGGATGAACCAGTTGAAGCGCCGCACCTTGTACGGGCAGTTGTTCTCGCAATAGCGCGTTCCCACGCAGCGGTTGTAAACCTGCCCGTTGAGGCCTTCCTTGGTGTGATACGCCGCAAATACCGGGCATACCGGCTCGCACGGAGCGTGATTACACTGCTGGCAAAGCATCGGCGAGAGATACACGCTGGGCCCCGGCTCGTTCTCTTCGGGGTAGTAACGCTCGATGCGAATCCACGACATGATTCGCCCGCGAATGACGCCTTCCTTGCCGACCACGGGCACGTTGTTCTCCGCGTAGCAGGCGGCCACGCATGCGCTGCATCCGGTGCAGGCGTTGACGTCGATGGTCATGCCCCACATGCGTTGATAGTCGTACTGCGCGTACATCTCGTACGGCTCGGGCGCCAGAGGTCCTTCCTCGGGAGCGCCGCCGCGCGCCAGCTCCTCGATGCTCATGGCCTCGACGATCGAACGGCCCATCAGCTCGCTCTTGCCAAGGGGCGTGATGAGCTCGCGCGTGGCGGCGGTGGGATTGACTTTAACTGCGATTCTCAACGAGCCGGGCGCAAGGATCTCCCAGGGATTCGACCCGCGATCCTTCGCATAGCGGCCGTACGCGCGATGTCCCTGTCCGAGCGGAACCGCGATCGCGCCCGGATGCACGCGCGGAGAGATGAGCGCGGGCGCGGTGATCACTCCGTGCTCGGTTCGCAACTCGACAAGCTGATCCTTGGAAACTCCAAGCCGGGCCGCGGTTGACGGATGAATCTCGGCCCAGTTGTCCCATACGATCTGTGTGATCGGCTCGGGAATTTCCTGAAGCCACGGCTTGTCCGCGCCGTCGCCGTCGCCGAGGAAAATGTGCGGAAACGTGACAAAGGTCAGGTCCGCGGGCGAGCTCGATGGCGACGGTGCGCGCAGAGCGCCGGTGTTGAGCCTGACCGCGGCGGGCTTCGCCTCGCTGAACGATCCCCCTTCGCGGCGGGCCGTGGTCCAGAAATCCTCCGCGCCCCCTTGCGGAGCCATCGCCAGCCACTGCGCTTTGACCACTTCTTCGGTGGTCTTGCCCGGAAGGCTGGAGGCGCCGGATGCCTGAGCGGCGGCCAAAAGAATGTCGCCGGTTGCGCGCGACGCGAATACCGGTTGCATAACCGGCTGGCCCAGACCGCGCACTCCCGCGCGCGGAAAAGTGTCGCGCCACGATTCGAGCGGATGATGCGCGGGCAGCAGCAGATTAGCCATCGCGGCGGTTTCGTCGGGAACGCCGCCGCACCAGACCACGAAGGGGACCTTTTGCAGCGACTCGGCGGCGCGCAGCGCGGGCGGCATCGTGAAAACCGGATTCGCCCCGGCGATGACCAGAACGTCGATCTTGCCCTCGCGCATCGCCGTCATCGCGGCCGCCACCTCGTCAGGCGTGCTGGCAGCCTCTGATGGCCCGCCGTCAAGAAACAGCATCGTACGGCCGACATTTCCTGTAACCGCGTTGAGCACGCAAACCGCGGTATGCAGCAGATCGTCATCGCCGCCCGCAAGCGCCACCGCTCCGTCCGCCTTGCCGAACGCTTCCGCCATCGCGGTGATCGCCTCGGCCGGCACGCCGGTGCGCTTGCTGGTCGATGCCGGGTCGTAGGCGGCAACCAGCGAGGCGAGCGCATTCAGATCGACGCCCGAGTTTTGCGATACCCAGCGCTGCGCGATCAGAACGTTAAGAACGCTCCACGCGATTTGCGCCTCGTCGCCGGGCGCGGCCGGTATCCACCGGTCGCACCGGCCCGCCGTCATGCTCATCCGAGGGCCGACGTAAAAGGAACGTCCGATGTCGAGGCCGCTGCGATGCTGGCGCGGAGCGCGAAACGCGGCGAACTGGCGCGCGTATTCGACCGGAGAGTCGCCGGTCTCGAGAAAGTCCGAACTGAATGAAAGCAGCGTCTGCGCCTGATCGATGCGATAGACCGGCAGGTCGCGGCGACCGAACACGGCTTGCGCGGCTGCGCGCCGGGGTTCGTTGCCGAGGGCTTCGTAGAAAACCGCGCGAGAGGACCCGTGCGCCGAAAGGAACGCATCGACGATTTTCCTGAAGGCGGGACCCTGCGGCGCGCCCAAAAACGCGACGCGATCCTTGCCCGCCTTGATCGCCCTGCCGAGGTGATCGTTGAGTTGGGCGATGGCCTGATCCCACGAGATTTGAGTTAGAGAGCCGCCGTCCGCCCGAACCATCGGATTCGCGAGCCGGTCGGGGTTGTAGAGTCCCTGCAGGGCCGCCTGGCCGCGCGCGCAGATCGAGCCGGCGCTAATCGGGTCGGCCGGATTTCCTTCGAGCTTGGTTACCCGCCCCTCGCGCACCGTCGCGACGATTCCGCATCCCGCCGAACACTCCGCGCAGGTGCTCGCATAGAAGGTCGGCATCCCGGGCGTGACGTTCTCGTCGGGAACGACATAAGGGATGAGCTTGCGTGAAGCAGGCTCGCAACCCGGAACGGCAGCGGCGGCGCCGGCGGTGGCGGCGAGTTTTATGAAAGATCGCCTGGACAGCCCCTCAGGCATCGAGTTCCTCGCTCAGTGATGACAGTCGACGCAATCGAGCGTCGCTTTGCGCTGCGTGTGGCACTCCACGCAGAAACCCATGTTGATTTCCTTGACCGGCACGATCCGGTCCATCGTCTCGACCGGCCCGTGACATTGCTGACATGCAAGTCCCGCGTGGATATGGGGACGATGAGTAAACTTGACGAAGTCCGGCAGCGTGTAGACGCGATTCCAGCGGATCTCGAATGGCGGCTGCTGATGGTCGTTCCATGCGCGGGTCACAGGCTTGATTCCCCCGGTGATGCCGCTGCCGTGGCATCCGACGCATCGCGCCACAGGAGGCACGCCCGCGTTTTCGGAACGGCGGGCATACTCATGGCAATACTGGCAGGGAATCTTGTTGACGCCCGCGTGAATGCGATGGCTGAACGGGATGGGCTGGACCACGTCGTTGCGTGGCAACCAGGGCCGTTCAGAGACCGCGACGGCGCCGAGTCCGCTTATCAGTAATACGGCTGCTAGAGGTAAGAGTATCCGGTTCATCTGGGCATCTGGCGGTCAGACTACGGCCGCAGGCGCAGTCCAAGGATGAGCCGCGCAATCGGTCGAGCTTTCCAATCAAAACGCCGGACAAAAAACCGCGCGCGCTCAGTTTCACCGGGTCACAACAGCGACACCCTGATTAATGATCAAGCGCGCGCTTACTGCCAGCGTTCGACCCTAAAAATGTCTAAAACAACGAAAGCAGTCAATTGAGAAAAATTAATAGTTCTCTACAACTGCGCTCAAGTCAGATGCACGCATCGCGGCGCGACGCAGTTCATTTTAGCTCGTCAGGACAAGGGTTTTGTGCACTTCGTAAAATTCGCTTCTCGCCGGATCAGAAACAAAAAGCGGCGCGACCCCGCATCCGCGATGTAATCCGGAAGAAAAAATTCGCCGGTCACGGTCCGTCCGGCGTTGCCCTGTGGATTGCGAAACTCACTGTGGGGAAAGAAAAGTGACGGTAGTTTCGGAGCTATTCAAAGTATGTTAGTTACCAACTTATTCTGACTTTTTGAGGTTTTGTCCCTAAGGTGCAACTTAAGACCGCCACACGCCTGACCCTCCTGCCACCCTATCTGTTCGCTGAACTCGATCGGCTCAAGAAGGAGGTGATGGCAAAGGGTGTCGATGTAATCAGTCTGGGGATTGGAGATCCGGATCTTCCTACACCCCAACATATCGTAGAAAGCCTGCAGCGGGCGGCAACCGACCCCAAAAATCATCGTTATCCCGACTACGAAGGGCTGGAATCCTTCCGGCGGGCTGCCGCCAACTGGTACCAGCGCCGTTTCGGTCCGAAATTCGATCCGCAGCGTGAAGTCTGCGCGCTTATCGGCTCCAAGGAAGGAATCGCGAATTTCTCGACCGCGGTCGTCGATCCGGGCGATATCGTCCTGATTCCGGACCCGGGCTATCCCGTGTACTACTCAGGATGCGTTTTCAACGGCGGCGAGCCCTACTTCATGGTTCTCAGAAAGGAGAACGGGTTCGTTCCCGACTTTGACGCGATCCCGGACGAGGTTGCGCGCCGCGCCAGGCTGATGTGGCTCGGCTATCCGAACAATCCGACCGGCGCGACGGTCGATCGCGCCTTTTTCGACAAGGCGGTGCGCTTCTGCCTGCGCCACAACATCATCCTCGCCCACGACAACGCATACTCCGAGATCGCGTACGACGGCTACCGGGCGCCGAGCGTGTTCGAGGCCGATGGCGCGCGGGAATGCGCGGTAGAATTCCATTCGCTGTCAAAGACCTTCTCGATGACGGGATGGCGGGTTGGCTTCGTGCTCGGCAACGCCGAACTGGTGGCGGCGCTCGGCAAGGTCAAGACCAACTACGATTCGGGCGTGTTTCAGGCGGTGCAGGAAGCCGCTATCACCGGGCTCGAAGGAGGGGACGGCGACAAGCTCGCCGAGTATTGCGCGGTCTACAAGGAACGGCGCGACCTGCTGGTGGGCGCGCTGCGCAGCATCGGAATCAAATGCGATCCGCCCCGCGCCACCTTCTATATCTGGGCGGAAGTTCCCAAAGGCTACAGTTCGGTGTCGTTTACCGAGCGCGTGCTCAAGGAGGCGGGAGTCGTCATCACGCCCGGCTCCGGATTCGGCAAGGGTGGTGAGGGATTTGTTCGCTTTTCGCTTACGGTGCCGAGCGAACGGTTAAAAGAGGCAGTGGCACGAATTAAAGCGCTTCGGCTGTAACGGCGAGGATGCCCAATAGGGCTTTCATTGGAATAGGCAGTAATCTAGGCGATCGAGCCGCCAATTATCGCGAGGCGATCTCCCGTATCGCTCAGATACCTCAGACGCGGGTCGTGCGTCAGTCGTCGATCTATGAGACCGAACCGGTCGGCGATCTTAAGGGCGCGTTCCTCAACGGTGTAATCGAAATCGAAACCGAGCTCAGCCCGGACGCGCTGATGCGGCGGCTGCTCGGAATCGAGCGAATCATGGGCCGCAAGCGAGTGCGCGGCCGCAAACCGGCGCGGGGCAAGTACCGCCCGCGCATCATCGATCTCGACCTGCTCTTCTTCAACAAGGAAACCATCGATACCCGCACGCTGACCGTGCCTCATCCCCGCTTGCACGAGCGCCTGTTCGTGCTGGCGCCGATGAGCGAGCTTGCGCCGACGCTCATCCATCCGAAGCTGAACAAGTCGATCTCCGAGATGATGGCATCGCTGAAGTCGCCGTACCGGGTCACGCTCGCGCGCGCCGATCTGCTCCGCCCGGCTTCGCCGCCCCGGCACGAAGCCGCATCGCGCTGAGCGATCTTCACCGCGCCGGGTCCGCGCTCGCGATGCTCTCCTTCCCTGCGCGCGGGTCAACGGTTAGCTTGATCGCATTGCCGGGCGATGACCGCGATGAAACTGCGCATCGGATTTCTTGCCTCTCATGGCGGCAGCAACGTGCAGGCAATCATCGACGCGTGCAAAGAAGGCAGGCTCGATGGCGACCCACGGGTGGTCATCTGCAATAACTCCGATGCGCTCGTGCTCGAGCGCGCGCGAAAAGCGGGCATCGCAACCCGCCATCTCAGCTCGGCAACCCATCCCGATCCCGGCGCCCTCGATGCCGCAATCGTGGAGACGCTGCGCTCGCACGACGTGAACGTGGTCGTGCTCGCCGGGTACATGCGCAAGCTCGGTCCGCGGACCCTCGCGCACTATCGCGGCCGTGTCCTCAATATCCACCCCGCCCTGCTCCCCAAATTCGGCGGCGCGGGGATGTACGGAAAACGCGTGCATGAAGCGGTGCTGGCGGCGGGCGAGAAGGAATCGGGCGCGACCGTCCATCTGGTAACCGACGAATACGATCAGGGACCGATCCTGGCTCAGCGCAAGGTGCCGGTGATGCCCGATGATACGGCGGACTCGCTCGCCGCGCGCGTACTCGAAGTCGAGCATCAGATCTACGCGGAAACCCTGGCCAGGGTTGCGAACGGATCGATCAAGCTCGAAGGGCTGTAGGCCGAAAGCCGCGATTGTCGGCTTTCAGTTGCTCGCCGCGGATTGCTCGGCGATCAGACGGTCGAGCTCGGTCTTGAGGCGGCCGAGCACATCGTCATAGCTGAAGAATCCGATTCTTTTGTCCTTCTTCTTCAGGTTGACGGTCGTCGGACCGCACCACAGCCCCAGGTCCGCATCGTCGGTCTCCCCCGGACCGTTCACCCGGCATCCCATCACCGCGATCGTGATGCGATGCTTCGCGGCGTACCGCGCCAGTTCCTTCACCTGCTGCGCCATCTCGACGAACTTTTCGTTCTCGACCCGCGAGCACGACGGACATGAGATGATGTTGAGCCCCTGCCCGAATTCCGGAACCGAGATGAACTTGCCGGCGCGCACGTCCTCGACAATCTGATGGCCGACGACCACTTCTTCGTGCTTGCGCTCGTTCGGCAGCGTGAGCGAAACGCGGATGGTCTCGCCGACGCCCTGCGCGAGCAGCTTCTCGAACGCGATGCGGGTTTTGATGATACCTTCAGGGGGAAGCCCCGCTTCCGTGACCCCGAGATGGATGGGCACGTCGGGGCGGCGCTCCGCGAAGCGCCGGTTAGCCTCGACCACCTTCAGCGGATCGGAGTCCTTGAGCGACACGACAAAGCGGGTAAAGCCCAGATCGTCCATCAGGTCGCAGTGATACGCGGCGGACTCGACGATCGCCTTGAGCTGGTCACCGGGATACTTATCGAGGAAAGCGGGCGCAACCGAGCCGCAGTTGACGCCGATCCGAATCGCGAGGTTGTGATCGCGCGCGACGTCAACCAGCCATCGCACCTTCTGCTCGATCGACTTCGACTTCTCGATGTGATGGAGATGGCCGGGGTTGTAGCGAATCTTGTCGACGTGCGGCGCTACCCGGTCGGCGATTCGATAGTTCTCCTGCAGATCGACGGAGAGCGTGACGCCTTTGGTCTGGGCGCGGATTTCCTTTATCGCCGGGATTTCCTTCTCGCTATCCATCGCGATTCGGACGATTCCGGCGCCGGCGCGGGCAAGCTGATGCGCCTGCGCGACGGTCTGGTCAACGTCAACCGTGCGCGTCGCGCACATCGATTGCACGACAACCGGCGAGCCTCCGCCCACCGTAACCGCGCCGATCTGGACTGTCCGGGTCCTGCGGCCCGCTGATGCCTGATCCATCCTGACTATGCTGCCCGACGCGCGCGGCGGGTTCCAGTGGACCTAGTGCTTGTGTTCCTCGGCAACCGCCATCGCGATCGCGCCGTGGCTGAACGCCGCCCCCGCGCGCATCGCCGCCGCCACCCATACCGCCTCGGCAATTTCCTCGTCCGTGCAGCCCTTTTCCTTGGCGCGGGTGACGTGGGCCTCGATGCACCATGGGCACTGGGTAACGTGGGCCGCGGTAATCGCCATCAGCTCCTTGGTTTTGCTCGGAATGGCGCCGTCCTTAAAGACAATCTGGTCGAAGTCGAGAAAGCCTTTGAATGCATCCGGCGCCATCTGGCGCAGCTTGCGAAGGTTCTTGGAAGTTTCCTTGCCGTAGAATTCAGCCATCGTCGTCGCTCCCCGGGCGCAAGCGATGCGCCCCGTTTATGGAAAACCGATTGATGCGGCGCATGGGCCTCGTCCGGCCCCAGCCGGATGATATCAGATGCATTCGCCGCGGGCCTATCGCTAGGCGGAGCGGTCCCGGTGGGGAGATTGGTCCAAAGATATCCACAGATGGCCGATTCGTTTGCAATGTCCGCAAAGTCGCACTAAGTTTCGGTAACCAAGATTAGCGATATTAGTTGGATGAATTAGGAGGACTGTTTGAACTCGACTCCCTTAAAGCCGCAAATTCGTGCTCGACGAGCGGCGAGGTCATCTATCGATGTTTCGGCCCGGCGCCATCGCGAGTGCTCCTGATTCCCGCCCATTTCCTGATGTCATTCTCCGCAGCCAGTTCTTCGAACTGGTAGGAACCCGATCGCTCTCCAGCGAGCAGCGGCTGATGCTGGCGGTGCTCGCCGACGCGATCAACATCGTGCAGGACTTTCATCATGCCGCCAGCGTGCGCAAACGCGCCGCCTTCGACGAAGCCTGGGCATGGATTTTCAGCAAGCGCGTCGCCTGCCCGCTGTCGTTTCAAAACGTTTGCGACGCGCTCGGAATCGATTGCGACGCGCTACGATGGCGTCTGCAGGCGCTGATGTCGGGCGATTCGTCCGCAACCCGCATCACGCCGCTGCGCCTCAGGCTCAAAGAGGCCAGCCGCGTCCAGCGCCTGACCGTCAATCGCGTTCGCCGCCGCCACAAGCGGCACTTTTCGAACAATCGGCCTACCCGCTAAAGCGCCTTGCCGCGCATCCGCGCCCTGAAGCAGCGCGGCGCCTTGTACACCGATCGGGATGCGGCTAATTCCATCTCCTTAGACGTTTTCGAACGCGCGAGGAGACTCTGCCGATGGATCGTCCACTTGCCGGCTTCAAGGTCGTCGAACTTGCGATGTGGGTAGCGGGGCCGTCCACCGCCGCGGTGCTCGCGGACTGGGGCGCGGACGTGATCAAGCTCGAAGACCCCGCCGGCGGCGATCCGATTCGCGCGATGACGACGCGCGCGATGAACAATCCCGGCGTGCAGGTTCGTCCGCCGTACGAACTCGATAATCGCAACAAGCGCTCTGTTGCCGTCGATGTCCGCAAGCCCGATGGGCGCGAGTTCGCGCTGCGCATAATCGATCGCGCCGATGTGTTTGTCACGAGCCTTCGGCTGGACGCACTCGAACGCATGAAACTCGACTACGCATCGTTGTCGGCGCGCAACCCGCGCCTGATCTACGCGTCGCTCAACGGCTATGGCCATCGCGGCCCGGACCGGCTGCGCCCTGCCTACGATTACGCGGCGGCCTGGGCGCGATCGGGCCTGATGGCGACCATACAGGAGCCGGGCTTCCCGCCGCCGGCGCAGCGGCCGGCAATGATCGATCACGCGGCGGGACTGGGCCTGGCGGGCGCAATCTCCGCCGCCCTTCTCGCCCGCGAAAAGACCGGCCGCGGCCGCGAGGTGACGGTCTCGCTGTTCGCGATGGGACTGTGGATGAATGCGACCGACCTCACGATCGGCCTGATGACGGGACGCGCGCCGGAGTCGGAAGGCCGCACCGACCGTATCAATCCGCTCTGGAGCTCGTATCGATGCAAAGACGGCCGCTGGATCTATTTCGTGATGGTGCAGGCGGACCGATTCTGGAAACAGTTCTGCCACGCTCTCGGGCGCGCCGACTGGATCGATGATCCTCGTTTCATGAACGCCTCGGTTCGCGCGAAGAATTGCGCGGCGATGACGGCGGAGATCGATGAGGTTGTTGCGTCGCGCACGCGCGACGAATGGGCGCCGCTCTTCGACAAACACGAGCTGATCTGGGCGCCGGTCAACACCGATGCCGAGGTGCTGAAAGATCCCCAGGCGCACGCAATCGGCGCGTTCGCTCCGGTCGATCATCCAAACATCCCGGATTGCCGCGTAGTGAACAGCCCGATCGAATTCGGCGCGGCCGCTCCGAAACCGCATCGCGCCGCTCCCGAACTGGGCCAGAATACGGAAGAAGTGGCTCTCGAGATTGGCCTAACGTGGGAAGATATCAGCCGGCTTAAGGAATCTGGATCAATCGGCTAGGCGGCCGGCCGCCTCACCCGCGCGCATCGCGGGGAAAATGCAGCAAAATTGAATACTTGGCCCTGGATCGGGCTCCGGATTGGACTGCATTCGGGGCGGCTTCGTATGATCGGCCCGCTTCCCATCTTCTCGTGGAGGTTCTGATTCCGTGCGCATGATTCTTCCTCCGATTTCGCATCGACGTGTAATAGACCGCGAGCTGTCTGATTTCTTCCATACGCATCGCACTTCGATGTTCAATCGCGCGATCTCGCGCTTGTGCCGCTTCTATAGCGTTCGCCGGCCGCGCATCTCATGGTTCGAATATCTCGATTGGGGAAAGACCGCGGGCAAAACCTACTACGATGGCCGAATCCATCTGGTCCACCCGGAAAACTGGAAGCGCGGCCGTGTTTATAAAACCGAACGGATGTGGGTGCAGATGATCTATCACGAGATGGCCCACTACCTGTTCTGGACCAACGCCGAGTCGAAGGCGGATCTGTTTATGCGCCGCATGGTGTCGGGCTTGCGCCCCGCTTCGCGTACGCGGCGGGCGCTCGCCAACGCCCGGCGCGCGAGTTCGGGTGCGCGATCCGTCAACCGGTCCCGGCGCACGCGCGCCACCACGAGAAATCGCGCAACGAAGCGCCAGCGCCGTTCGCGGGCGGCATAACAAAGGTACTGCCCCAGAACGCCGAGCCGGTGTATCTTGAGTGACGGCACGGGCAGCGGCCTGCGCTTGCGAGATGGCAAACAAGCCAAACGTGGAAAATCGATGGTGGGTCGAAACCACCGTCAAAAAGCCCAAGAAGGCCAAGTCCGAGACCGAGATGCCCAAGCTTCCGGTCGCGATGGCCTTCTACCAGGTCGCTCGCGACTACGATCAGGATCGCGCCAAGGAAGACCTGACCGACAATAACCTGCGAATCGCGCGCGCTGCCGATACCAGGCAGGGCGAATGGGTTTACGTGGCGATGACGGAGGAGCACTACCCGCCTCATCTCATCAAGCGCGTGAAGGACGAGTTTCGCCTGCCGCGCGAAGCGCGCGGCATCGTGCTCGACCACGGCCGACTGGTTCGCCTTCTGATTTGCGGCCCGCAGGTAGAGGACTGGATGATCGACATCACGCTCGGAGATGAGCCTTCGGTCGATGTTTACGTGTGGAGCGTGATGTACCGGGAGCGGATTTTTCGCCGCGCCGAAGAAGCGCTGCGCCAGGCCCGAAAATGGGCTATCAATCTTCTGCAATATCCGCCGCCCCGCGATGAGCCGTTTCGCGGCTCCCTGCTGTAGCTGGCCTTCCGGCCAAAACACCTGAAAATAATCCGCGGTCCGAGCGGTTTTGTGCCGTGGGCGGTCGTTTTTGCCGCTGATTTGCGAATCTTGCCGAGAAAACGCTACCAGAGGATTGGGCGCGATTGGCCGATTTCTCCGGCGCTGCGCTTCGCAGCCTGCGAATTTCGCTTTTTCCATGTGCGGCTGTGCGCTGGCATGGTTAAATTGCGAATGTTATATGTCGGTCAAGAAGCGGTTATATATGCGATTGGTTCAGAGCGCTATAAGTTTCCGTTCTACCAAGGACCGTCCTGCCATTTCCCGCACCTGACCGCCGGGGTTTGCTGCCATGAAAGCACTAAAGTTATGCGGATGCTGTCCTTCTTCGACCGCCACCCGTGATTTGCGTCAAACGGATTCATGCATCGAAGCCTCACCGGAGGAACTGCGCGTCATCCGCGATCAGTTGCGCCCGGTGGAAGAGCTGCTGGCAAAGTTGTTCAGTCCCCAGGTTTACAGCCGCGATCCGAAGAGTCGTGAAATTCGAACCGCAGCCGCCGATATCATCTGCGACCATTTTGACGGGATCGTCGCCGAATGGTTCGACTCGGTGGGAACGATTTTCGAGTGGGAACCGGACGCGCTCAAAGACGAGCAGCGCCACGAAAATCTCCGCAACTCCCTGATTCGCTTCAACTCCCATCTCCGCGACCCCGATTGCCTCGACACCTACGTTTATCTGCGCCGTCATTGCCAGGAGGGCATGCTGGCGCGAGCCAAGCCTTCACAGTTCAACGCCATCCACATCGCCCTCAAGCAGATCATTCTCAAGCACGTCGCCACTTCGATTAGCGGAACGATTCAGTCACGGGTGCGCGATGCGGTGGTGGCGGCGATCGACGAACGGCGCCTGATGGTCTCGCAGTTCTATATCGAATCGCGCGAGCATCTGCTGCGCGCCTCCGAGGAAAAGTACCGCAATTCGATCAATCACGCGCCCGACCCGATGTACGAAATCGAGCCGGAGACCTGGAAGGTGCTGGCCGCCAACTCCGCCGCCGAACGGCTGCACCAGATGATGCCGGGCGAGGAGCATCTGGTGATGGTGGGGCGGCCGATGACCGATTTTGTGCCCGAGGAGCTGCGCGACCAGGTCCGGAAGGCGCTGCAACACGTGGTCGAGCACGGCCACGAACACGCGCCCGATGTGCCGCTCGGTCCATTCTTCTTCGACGTGAATTGCGCGCTTATCCCCTACGGCGACAAGCAGTTCATCCAGATGATCCTCCACGACGTGACCCAGCGGCGCGAGATGATGGATTCGCTGCTCAAAAGCGAGCGTCTGGCCGCGGCGGGCACATTCGCTGCCGGCGTTGCCCACGAGGTCAACAATCCGCTCGCGTCGATCTCGTCGCTGGTGCAATCGCTGTTGCCGGGCGAGACGGACCCGCAGCGCCGCACGACGCTGCACACGATCCTCGCGCAAATCACGCGCATCTCCGGAACTCTCAAGGACCTGGTAAATTTCGCGCGGCCCGCCACCGGCCATCAGAAACTGATCGACATCAACCAGCTCGTCGCCGATACGCTGCGCGTGATCAACTACGACAAGCGCTTTCGCGGGGTGTCGCTCGAACCGGTCCTGTGTCCCAACCTGCGCCCCGCCTTCGCGGACGAAAACGAAATTCAACAGGTGCTGCTTAACCTGCTTTACAACGCCGCCGATGCGACCCAGGGCGAAGGCAGCACTATCCGCGTCGTCACCGAAAACAAGCCCGGCCGGCAAAGCGGCGACCGCCCGCTCATCGTAATCCGCGTGATCGACAACGGCATCGGCATCCCCCGCGAGCATCTCGAGCGCGTTTTTGATCCGTTTTTCACGACCAAGCCTTCCGGTTCCGGCGTCGGCCTCGGACTGTCCCTGTGCCAGCGAATAATTCTCTCCAACAAGGGAACGATTCGCGTGGACAGCGAGCTCGGCAAAGGCACCCAGGTGACGATCATGCTTCCCGCCCATGAGATCGGCGCCGAGGCTCAGGCCGCGGCCCGATAACAGACGTGCCAATGAGTGATCTGCAACAGGCGAGCAGCGCTCTGCGCCCCGGCCCCTATCGGGTATTGGTGGTTGAAGATGAACCGCTGATGCGGTCGATTATCGTCCAGCTCGCGCGCAGCGACGGATACGAAGTCTTCGAAGCGCCATCCGCGGAGCTTGCCCTCGACATCTTCGAGCGCGAAAAGATCGATGTCGCCATCCTCGACCTCAACCTGACCAGCGGCGGCAATGGCGTCGAGCTGCTCGGCAAGCTTCGCGACCGCGATCAGGAGTTGATGGGGATCATCGTCACCGCCTACGCGAGCGTCGAGTCCGCGGTGGAAGCGCTGCACAAGGGCGCCTACGACTACATCACCAAGCCCTTCGCCAACGAGCATCTGAAGGCGGTTTTGCGCAACGCGCTCAAGGAAAAGCATCTGTTCCAGGAAAACCGCTACCTGCATCACGAGTTGCGCGAGAAGTACCGCTTCGAGAACATCATCGGCAAAAGCGACGCGATCGAGCAGATTTTCCGGATGATGGAAAAGGTCGCGCGCACCGATTCGAGCGTGCTGATCACCGGCGAGTCGGGCACCGGCAAGGAGCTGGTCGCGCGCGCCATCCACTTCAGTTCCGAGCGCGCCAACGGGCGCTTTCTGCCGATCAATTGCGGCGCGCTGCCGGAAAACCTGCTCGAAAGCGAGCTGTTCGGCTACAAAAAGGGCGCCTTCACCGGGGCCGGACAGGACAAGGTCGGCCTGCTCAAGGCCGCCGACAAGGGCACCGTATTTTTCGACGAGATCGGCGAGATGCCGCTGGCGCTCCAGGTCAAGCTGCTGCGCGCTCTGCAGGAACGGGAATGTTATCCGCTCGGCTCCAACGACCCGGTCGCGTTCGATGTGCGCGTGCTGTGCGCGACCAACCGCAACCTGGAAGCCGAGGTTCGCGCGGGACGCTTCCGCGAGGAGCTGCTTTACCGAATCAACGTGATCAACATCAACCTGCCGGCGCTGCGCGATCGCAAAGACGACATCCCGCTGCTCGCCAATCACTTCCTGCGCAAATCCGAAAAATCTCTTGGCCGGACCGGGATGCGATTTTCGAAAGGCGCGATACGCCTGCTGTTGAACTACCCGTGGCCCGGCAACGTGCGCGAGCTCGAGAACACCGTCGAGCGCGCCGCAATCCTCGCTGAAACCGACGTCATCCACTCGCACGACCTGCCCGACAAGCTGCGGTCGCCTTCCTCCGCCGCGGTCTCGAATATCGACAGCAACGGCCTGACCCTCGAGGAACTCGAGCGCGAGCACATCAAGCGCGTCCTGGAAAGGGTCGATGGAGACAAGGCGCGCGCGGCGCAGGCGCTGGGGATCCACCTCTCGACGCTGTATCGCAAGGTGCAGCGCTACCGGCTTGACGAACCTGCCGGTTCGGCGGGCGCCGAAAGCGCCGCTCCGCGCCCGGCGTGATGCCGGTAGCAATGCGGGTATCGGACAGATAGACTTAATTTATGGCGGTTCGGACGACCGCCGGAGACGAATATGGATCTATTCGCCCCATGGCATTTGCTGATTATCCTGCTGATTATCCTGGTGATCTTCGGCCCCAATAAGCTCGGCGACATCGGCGGCGCGCTCGGCAAAGGAATTCGCGATTTCAAGCGCGCGATGAACGAGCCCGATGACGCCAGCAAGCCGGTTGCTGCGAAAGCCGAAGAACC
This sequence comes from Pseudomonadota bacterium, assembly GCA_021323675.1. Classification (GTDB taxonomy): domain Bacteria; phylum Desulfobacterota; class Binatia; order Binatales; family Binataceae; genus JAFAHS01. The sequence continues at coordinate 37,986 of JAJPKP010000019.1, forward strand.
CAAGCCCAGCGACGCCAAACCCAGCTAAGTTTCCGCCGATCGCCCGGATTCATCCCTCTGCTCACGGCCGCGGAAACCCGATCGGTCTGCGGATTTCCGGATCCTTCGCGATTGCATCCTCTTCGCCACCCCTAATAATAGGCCTTTCAGAATGAAGGTCGGCCGATTTCTTCTCTGGATCGCCGTCGCATGTGCGGGCGCCGGCGGCCTCGCTATCCTCGCGACCGCGCGCGGCGAAGACGAACCCAATGTCCTTTGGTTCATCGTCGCCGCCGTATGCGTGTATGCGTTCGCGTATCGGTTTTATTCGAGCTTCATCGCGCAGCGCGTGCTCGAGCTTGACGATCGCAACGTGACGCCGGCGGTGCGGCTCGACAACGGACGCGACTACGTCCCGACCGATCGCTGGATAACCTTCGGCCATCACTTCGCCGCTATCGCCGGGCCCGGCCCCCTGGTCGGGCCGGTGCTGGCGGCGCAATTCGGCTACCTGCCGTCAACCATCTGGATCATCATCGGCGCGGTGCTTGGGGGATGCGTTCAGGATTTCGTGATTCTCGGCTACTCCCTGCGGCGCGACGGACGATCGCTTGGGCGCATGGCTTCCGAGGAAATCGGACCCGTGGGCGGATTCACCGCCCTCATCGGCGTCCTGATGATCATGGTCATCCTGATCGCGGTGCTCGGACTGGTCGTCGTCAACACGATGAAGCATAGCGCGTGGGCGACATCGACCGTCGCCGCAACCGTGCCAATCGCCATGATCGTCGGGGTTTACATGACCCACATCCGCCCCGGCCGCCTGGTGGAAGGATCCGCAATCGGCGTGGGGCTGATTGTGCTCGCGGTGATGGGCGGACGGTACGTCGAGGCCCTTTCGTTCGGGCATCTGTTCCAGATGGAAGCGCCGGCGCTGGCACTGTGGATCATCGGATACGGTTTCCTGGCTTCGGTGCTTCCGATTTGGCTGCTGCTCGCGCCGCGCGATTACCTGTCCGCGTTCATCAAGGTGGGAACCATCCTCGCCCTGGCGGCCGGAATCGTCGCGATTCATCCGCAGGCGCTGATGCCGCCGCTGACGCGCTTCACGGACGGCAGCGGCCCGGTCTTCGGCGGCAAAGTCTTCCCGTTCGCGTTTATCACCGTGGCCTGCGGCGCAATCTCCGGATTCCATTCGCTCATCTCCTCCGGCACGACGCCGAAGATGCTCCAGCGGGAGACCGACGCGCGGCTGATGGGCTACGGCGGGATGATGATGGAGTCGTTCGTCGCGATTATGGCGATGATCGCGGCGGTGATGCTGCGTCCGGGCGTCTATTTCGCGATCAACAGCCCGGCAGGTGTCGTCGGCCACGCCGAAGCCGCGTGCGCGAAAATCACCGGATGGGGGTTTCCGGTCAGCGACTCGGAGATGAAGGAGCTGGCCGATGCGGTCGGCGAGGAAACCCTGTATGCGCGCACGGGCGGCGCTCCTTCGCTCGCGGTCGGGATGGCGCGAATATTCGCCAACTCGCTCGGCGGCCGCGCGATGATGGCGCTCTGGTACCATTTCGCAATCATGTTCGAGGCGATGTTCATCCTGACCACGCTCGATGCGGGCACGCGGGTGGCCAGATTCATGCTCCAGGACCTGCTGGGCCATCTATGGGCACCCTTCGCCGATAGCGCATCGTATTTCAACATCGTCGCAACCTCGGTCCTGATCGTTGGCGCGTGGGGATATTTTCTTTACTTCGGCACGATCGATCCGCTCGGTGGAATCAATTCGCTGTGGCCGCTGTTCGGTATCGCCAATCAGATGCTGGCGACGATCGCGCTATGCGTCGCCACCAGCGCGATGATCCGAAGCGGCAA
>JAJPKP010000080.1 GCA_021323675.1 Pseudomonadota bacterium
CTCCTCCCACTGATCGGGGACACCGTCCGTACCGTAATGCGGACGGCCGCTACGAACGGGCGGGCGTTGGAGAGCTCCCCCCCTCTCCAAACGCCCGCTTTCTTTTTTCCAGCTTCGATCCCTTTTTTCCTGCTGCGCACTGCCCGCATTTCTTAACCGCGCGAGCCTGAATCCAGCGTCCATGCTTGACAGCAACGCAGGCCGCCGTCATAGGTCAAGGCTCGATGTTTCGGTGGAAGTTATGGCTGGTAGTCGCTCCCGTGGCGATGTTCGTACTGGGCACTCTGATGGCGAGCTGCGGTGGAGGAGGCGGATGCTTTGGCAGCTTCAACGCGCAAGGCTTCTTCATCGCGGGACTATGTCCGACCGCAAGTCCATCGCCCGGGTTCGCTCTTACGGCGATTAACATCTGCCCGGGACCTCCACCCCCAACTCCGACCCCGACGAAAACTTCCGGGCCGACTCCGACCCCCACGGCCTGTCCGCAAGCAACCAGCACCGGCGTGAGCGGCAGCGGCGTGTCGATCAATTTCAACGCGCAAGGGGTTCTGGTTAAAGGCAAACAGACCACCTATGCGGACATCACGAACGCGCCGAGCACGTTGTGGACGGCGAACAACAATCCCGTCGGCGGGCCGCAGGTGCTCCAGCCTCCATCAACCAGCAACGGCGGCCAATATACGGGACTGAATAACGGATGCGCGTGCATCAACGTCAGCTCCGGAGGCATTAACGGGCAGCCGATCACGGTGTCGGTAGGAACACCGTCCGCATCCTGCCCCGCCTGTCCGACACTGACGCCCACAGCGACGCCGACTGCCACATCGACTCCGAAAGGCGGGACGGCATCACAGGCGTCAGGCGCCTCGACTGAAAACGACTCTTCCGGCGGAACTGTCCTCTGGACCTTCGATGCGCATGCGCCGGTAGCCGGACCGATCCGGACCACGGCGGACGGAAGCGCTGTTTTCATAACCGCCGACTCGATGCTGCATTACATCGATGCGGCGGGTCATGAAGTGTATGACCGCCCAGCCGGCGGCGCGGCACCCGCCATCGGGCCTGACGGCACCGTCTTCGTGCAGGGTACGACCTCCTGGCTGTACGCCCTGGACAACCGCGGCCGGCCCAAATGGAAGGCCAACGTCGGCAGGGGCAAAGGTCCTCTCGCCGCCGACAGCGAAGCGGTGTACGCGAACGAGGACGGCAATCTGGTGGCGATATCCGGCGGACGAACGGCCTGGAGCATCCCCATCGGAACCGTGGACCAGGGCGCCGCGATTCCTGGCGGAGTGGTGGTTGCAGCCAACGGCGGCGACCTCACCGCAGTCAGTTCGACGGGTTCCACGATGTGGACGTTCAGCCCTTCCGGCGGATTTTCGGGAGATCTCTCGGTGGCAAACGGGATGGTCTATGCCGGTTCCGCGAGCGGTTCGGTCTATGCGCTCGATGCGGGCACGGGCGCGACTGTCTGGCAGGCTTCGAGTGGCGCGCCGGTGGCATCGGGGCCGAGCGTGGGCAGCGCGGGAACCGTGTTCTTTGGTTCGGACGCGCTATATGCGATCGACTCGAGCGGAGCGACTCTGTGGTCTTCCAGGAGTATCGTGCCGCTTTCTCATGCGCTGGCCGCTCTGAGCAACGCGACGCTCTTTGTGGCCGCCACTTCGGACTCGGTGGCATCGATGCTCGACCTGAACGGTAATATCGAGTGGACCGCCCGCGACCTCGGTAGGGTGGTGCAGGTCAACGCCGGCGCATCCGGCGTGGCCTATGCGGCCTCGGCTGACGGTCACGTACGCGCGCTCAAGTAGGGATTGGATGAGGTCCGAGGTTCGGGCCCTCGCTTGACCCTGGCGCGGGGACGGGTGTCAGATGGACCCATGAGCGCCATCGAGGTCATCAAGCGTCGCCTCAAGGAAGACCGCATTCCCGAGACACCGGAAGAGCTGGGACGCAAGAAAAAGCGACCGCGCGAAGTCGCCTTCATGGACGTCAATCTCTGCTTTCCATGCGGCAAATGTCCGGAATTTTGCCCCGTGCAGTGTATCGAGTATCTCCGGCCGGGCAGCGTTCCAGGCCGCGGGGTTCAGCCGGTACAGGACCGCTTTCAGGAATGCATCGGATGCTACATCTGCGTCGAGGTCTGCTCTCTGCTAACCGACTACGATGCAATCCGGATGTATGACACCAGCTTCGTCGAGGAAGTCCTTGGCGTGAAGGTCGGCGACCAGCCGCCGGAGGAACCGATTCCCGCGCAACCTTACGAGGAATATTTCTCCGAGGGTGGGCTCTACCGGCATCTGGGCAAGGGCTCCCGAATCAGGGAGAAGATGTCCGCCGAAGAGCGGGCAATTTTCGCCAGAGAGCGGGCGCGCGGCTGAACTCTATTTCTTCGCCGCTCGCCAGACCTGGGGCTTCTTTCCCTGCGCCATTTCCGGCAGCGAAGTAAGCTCGGCGCGCGCGGGCTCGATGAGCATCAGACCGAAATCCTTCGAGCCATGGCCTTCGGGCCAGAATTGGGCCAATTCATAATCGAAGACCTTCCCTTCCCATACCCGCTTCTTCTCGGACGGATCGTCGATAAACCGGGCCTGGCCGGTAATGGTCAGATGAATCATGTCCGGGCCGATCTGGTAGAAGAGCTCGACTTTCGGGTTGCTTTGGATCTGCCTTGCCTTGGCGGAGCTTCGCCCGGTGGCGATCCATACGCGAGCGCCCTCGATAGCAGGATGGACGACGCGCACTTTCGGCTGATCGCCAACGGTGGTTGCCAGGTATGCCCAGGTGGCCTTGGAGGCGACTTCGGCTGCCTTGTTCCAGAATTCGTTTTCGTTCACAGCCTTCGCTCCCCGGTTCCAACTTCGGTCTCCTGCACACTAGCCGGGCGAAGGGTCGTCAATCCATCCTGACAGGGGCTGACAATTACCCACAGGTGCGTCCGGGAGTGGTTTGACAGACCCCCTTTCGGGCACTAGCCTCGAATTTTCGGCGAGGTAGCGCAATGGAACGCCAAGCCCGGCGCGCGCAGGTATTGCGCCACGCCAAGCGAATTTTCGCACGCAAGGGATATCACCGCACGAACGTCGCGGACATCATCTCGCGCGCCCGTATCGCACGGGGCACGTTCTATCTCTATTTCCAGAACAAAAAGGACTTGTTCGAGGAATTGCTCGAACAAGTCCTGACGGAACTGGCGGCCAGGATTCACCGGCTGCGCGTGGGCGAAGACAATCCCAATCCCGTCGAACAACTGCGCGCAAATCTGCGCCGCGTGCTCGACTACGTCCTCGAGGAGCGGGAACTGACCGACATCCTGCTGAATCATTCGACCGGCTTTGACCGCGATCTCGACGCAAAAATCCTGAATTTTTACGACCGGATTGCGGCGCTGATCCAGCGCTCGCTGGACCTGGGAATCGAGATGCAGCTCGTGCGCCAGAGTGACACCCGGGCCATCTCCTATTGCATCCTCGGCGCAATCAAGGAGGTCGTAGGATTGCTGTCGCGCGGGGGAGAAACAAACACCGACCGCCTGGTGGAAGAGATTCTGGATTTTGGGCTTCGCGGGGTTGCGCGTCCGGAGCTGCTGGCGACCGTCGCGCAAGGCGGCGATCCCGCCCGGGAACCGGTTTTTTTATTTCGCTCGAAGTAGAATGACATGTCAGTTCGCGGGTCTCACAATTCATCCAACTCGCGCAACGGCCGCGCGAAACCAGCCACTCGGGCTGCGTTCTATGACCTGGACGGAACGCTGGCTGATTTGAACCTGGTCCACGCCGCCCTGTTCATTCTCGCGAATCTCGGCGAATGGAGCGGGCGCATCGGGTCGATTGCCGCCTTCGCCGCCCGCGCGCCCCGCCTCTATCTGGCAGAGCGCAAGGATCGGCGCCTTTTGAACCAGGTCCTGTTTGAATCGCTGAAAGGGGTCTCCGCGGATCGCCTCTTCTCGCTTGGAGAGGAGTACTGCGAGCGCGTGCTGATCAAGCATCTCTACCCCCAGGCCGTCGAGATGCTCGAGGCCAACCGCAGAGTCGGGTTGGAACCGGTGCTGGTGACCGGATCGCCGGATTTTATCGTCGCTCCGCTTGCCCGCCATCTTGCGGTCACGCAGTTCGCATCGAACCGGCTGGTAATATCGCGCGGCCGCGCGACCGGGCGGCTCGCCGAACCGGTGATGGCGGCGGATGAGAAGGCCGAGTGGTGCGCCGAATACGCCGCTGAGCGCGGCCTGGACCTTCGCTCCTGCTGGGGCTACGCGGACTCCTACTACGATCTTCCGTTCCTGTCCGCGATGGGCCATGCGGTCGCGGTCAATCCGGATCGCAAATTGCGGGCGGCGGCGATGAGCCGCCATTGGCCCATCCTGACTTTCGAAAAACCTGACGATGACCGGTCCGATGATTATGCGGGCGAAGGCATCGTCGAACTCTCCAGGAGATCAGCGGATGGCGCGTCCTGAAGCCAAGCTCAAAGAACTCAAGCCCGCTGACCTTAAACATCAAGTTGGCGCCCGGCGCGATCTGGTGGTCACGGTCAATCGCCGCTCGGAGCGGCGGCTGATCGCGTACGGCGACGAATTCCTTTACGAAAAGCTGCCGGTGGGCACCCGCGTCATCTATCCGCCGCCGCCGCTCGATGAACTGCCGGATCCGGATCAGGCCATCCGCTATGCCCTGCTGCGTCCGGAGAACGCCGACCCCCTGTTCGCGCAGCTAAATCCCAACATGCGCGTCACCGTCGCGATCGACGATATCAGTCTGCCGCTGCCGCCGATGCGCCGGCCTGATATTCGTGAACGGATTCTCAATCAGGTGCTGCAGACCCTCGCCGACTACGGTGTCGACGACATCCATCTGATCATCGCGACCGCCCTGCATCGGCGCATGACCGAAGCCGAGATTCGCGCGATGGTCGGGGAGAAGGCGTTCAAGCAGTTCTGGCCCGATCGGCTCTATAACTTCGATGCGGAGAACAAGTCCGAGCTGGTGATGCTCGGCAAGACCGACCACAACGAAGAAGTATGGCTTTCGCGCAGAGCGGCCGAGTCCGATCTCCTCGTCTACGTGAACATCAATCTCGTCCCGATGGACGGGGGACATAAGTCGGTGGCGGTTGGATTGTCGCCGTACCAGAGCCTGCGCCATCATCACAACGCCACGACGCTGCGCGACTCGCATTCCTACATGGATCCGACCCGATCCGGGCTGCATCGCAGCGCCAACCGGATGGGGCGCATCGTGAACGAGCACCTCAACGTGTTCACGGTCGAGACGGCGGTCAACACGCGGATGTACGGTCCGACGCTGGATTTCCTGCACAAGAATGAAGACAGGTTCACCGATTGGGACCGCGCGCGGCTCAAGGGTTTTCGATGGGCGCTCGGCAATATGACCAACGAATTCCGCCGCCAGGTGATGTACCAGTACCGATCACCGTACGGGATGACGGGGGTGTGGGCGGGAGAGACCGAAGCGGTGCACGAGAAGGCGCTGGCGCGCGTGTTTCAGCAATACGCGGTTCCGGTCAAGGGACAGAGCGACGTCCTGATTCTCGGCGTTCCCTTCATCTGCCCCTACAACGTGAACTCGATCATGAATCCGGTTCTGGTGCAGTGCACGGGGCTGGGCTACCTGTTCAACATGTACCGGGGAAAGCCGCTGGTGCGCGAAGGCGGCACGGTAATTTTATGCCATCCGCTGCGCGACGAATTTCACCCCGAGCATCATCCGAGCTACATCGAGTTCTTCCATCGATGCCTGGCGGAAACCACGGAAGCGACCGAGCTCGAGAAGCAATTCGAGCAGGAATTCGCGCACAATCCGACTTACATTCACATGTACCGCTACGGCCACGCCTATCACGGGGTGCATCCGTTCTACATGTGGTACTGGGGCGAGCCCGCGCGCCAGCACGTCGGGCGAGTGATCGCGGCGGGATGCGAAGAGCCGGCGGTCGCGGCGCGCCTGGGATGGGAAGCGGCGGATACGCTGGATGAAGCGATCGCAATGGCGACCTCCGAACTCGGCCGGTCGGCAAGCATAACGTATCTCCATCTGCCGCCGCTGGTGATTGCCGATGTCGAATAGCAACGGCCGCGCCGCCGGGCGCGCGGCATCCGCGATGCCGCCGCTGGAGCAGGTGTTTCGCCATCGGCGAATCCTCCTGACGGGAGGCACCGGATTTCTCGGCAAGGTTTTCCTCTATCTGATGCTCCGGCATCATCCCGAGGTCGAGCGAATCCACCTGCTGATTCGCGGTGACAAGCGCAGCAGCCTCAACCGCTTTCGCCGCGAGATTCTCGATTCGCCGGTGATGGGCCCGCTGCGCGAGCATCTCGGCGCGCGATTCGATCGCTATGTCGAAGACAAAGTCACGGTAGTTCCGGGCGATATAACCAATCCGGGATTGTTGAACGACGGCGCGGACCCGTTCAAGCGCGACAGCCTGGATGCGGTCGTTCACAGCGCGGGTCTGGTCAACTTCGAGGCGTCGCTCGCCAGAGCGATCGAGGTCAACGCGACCGGAGTCGCCAACGTCATTGATTTCTGCCGCCGAACGGGCGCCGCCCTGCTTCACGTTTCCACCTGCTACGTGGCAGGCGCCGCCGACGGCCATCGCTACGAGGACGACCTCCCCGAGAACTGGTGCCCGATCGGAAAAAAGAACTTCAACCTCGAGCGCGAGATTCGCGATGCGCTCGGGGCGATCGCCCGCGTCGAAGCGGAATCGCGCGACCAGTTGCGACGCACCGACTTGCTGGCCGAAGGCGACGATGACGAAGACCACGACGAAGGCCGCTCGTTCGAGCATCGGCGCAAGCGATGGGTTGAAGAGCGCCTCAAGGAGATCGGGAAGCGCCGTTCTCTGAGCTGGGGATGGCCGAATACGTACAGCTACACGAAGAGCCTGGGCGAGCAGCTTGTGCTCGCCGCCCGCGACTCTCTGGATGTCACCGTCGTGAGACCGGCCGTCATCGAAAGCGCGCTGACCGATCCCTTCCCGGGATGGAACCAGGGAGTGAACACGAGCGCCCCGCTTACTTATTTGTCGGGCCGCGGCTACCGCTTCTATCCCGCCAAGCCCGAGTTGGTACTCGACGTTATCCCGGTCGATCTGGCGGCGCACGCGATGATCCCGATTCTTGCGGCGCTGATGCTGAAGCGGCAGAAGCCCATCTACCAGCTCTGTACGTCCGACCGAAACCCGCTGCCGATGAGGCGGCTGGTCGAGCTTACGGCGCTCGCCAACCGCCGCGAGCATCGCAACGACAAGGGCGAGATGGGCAGGATGGCGAAGCATCTGGAGGCGGTCGTCGTCTCGCAGAACACCTACGATCTCGCCAGCGACACGCTGCCCAAGATGCTCAAGCGGGCGACCGAGGTGATGCGAACGGTGGGCAACGGAAGTTCGAGGCGGCTGCGCGGCATCGAAAACCGGATCGATTCGTTCAAAGACAACACCGACCTCGCGCGCGAGCTGGTTGAAGTTTACCGGCCCTATATTCAGGAGCTGATCTACACCTTCCACGGCGCCAACGCGCGCGCGTTGTACGCCACGCTGCGGGCGCAGGACGCGGGGAAGCATCCGTACTATCCGGACAAAATCGACTGGCGCGACTACTGGATAAACGTCCACATGCCGGGGTTGCGCCGGCACATCTATCCGCAGCTCGATTTGCACACGCGGGTGCGGCCGCGCTCGTTGCCGCGCTTTCGCAGCCTGATCGAAATGATCGAGCGCGCCGCCGATCGCTACGGATCGTCGGTGGCGCTGGTGGCGCGGAGCGCGTCCGGCAACCGCACTTCGATAACCTACCGGGAACTGCGCGATCGCGCCTATCGCGCGGGGATTCTGCTCGCCCAGCGCGGAATAAAACCGGGAGACCGCGTCCTGCTGATCGCGGAAAACTCGCCGGAATGGGTGCTGGCGTATTTTGCAATTCTATTCGCGGGCGCCGTGGCGGTGCCGCTCGATCATCTGATCTCCGCCGAGGAACTCGCGCCGATCTGCAAGATCGCCGAGCCGCGGGCCGCTCTGCTTTCGGCCTCGGTATCGCGCCGGATCGGCAGCGGAATTCGCGACGTGGCTCCATCGATCGGTGAAATGGACCTCGCGGAGCTGTCGAAGCCGTTCATTCTCGGGCGCAGGATTTCGCTGCCGCCGCCTCCCGATCGCAAGACGCTCGCATCGATCGTATTCACCTCCGGAACGACGGGCGCGCCGAAGGGCGTGATGCTCACGCACGGCAACTTCGGCGCCGAAGTTGGAATGATCGGCCGGGTGTTTTCACTGTCGGGCGAGGACACGCTGCTGTCGCTGCTGCCGCTCCATCACACCTTCGAATTCACGTGTGGGATGCTGCTTCCGCTCGCCAGCGGCGCATCGATTGCCTATCCGCTGCAATTCGACTCGAAAGATCTTTCCCGCATCCTCGCCGATATCCGCCCGACCGCGCTGATCGGAGTTCCGGCGCTCTGGGAAGCCGTCCACCGCCGAATCATGGACGAGGTCGAGGAGCGAGGCCCGTTCTTCGCGGCCGCGTTCGGCCAACTGCGCAAATTCAACAACCGTCTCGACCGCGATTTCGGCATCAACGCGGGCGCCGTCCTTTTCCGCCAGGCGCATCAGGCGCTCGGCGGGCGGCTCAGGCTGGCGGTAAGCGGAGGATCCGCCCTGCCCCGCCGCGTCGCCGAGTTCTTCAATGACATCGGAATCCGCCTGCTCGAAGGCTACGGTCTGACCGAAGCCGCGCCCGTCCTGAGCACAGCGCATCCGGATGAACCGCTGGTTGCGGGATCGGTCGGAACGCCGCTGAACGGAATCGAGGTGAAGCTCGACAATCCGTCGAACGGAATCGGCGAGATTATCGCTCGCGGCCCCAACCTCATGGCGGGCTATTATCGCAATCAGTCGGCAACCGATGAGGTGCTGCGCGACGGATGGCTTCATACGGGCGATCTCGGCCGCTTCGACGATCAAGGCAGGCTGTATATCGTCGGCCGCGCCAAGGAAGTAATCGTCGATTCCGGCGGCAATAATATCTACATCGATGAGCTCGAAGAGGCCTACGGGCACTCGGCCTACCTGAAGGAACTCGCCGTGGTCGGGCTGAAGGTCGGCCAGGGAGAACAGGTCGCGGCGCTCGCGGTTCCCGCGTATTCGCGCGGGGAGAGCCGGCGCGCGGTGGAAGATCGCCTGCGCGCGGATTTCGACCGAATTTCGGCGGGCCTGAGCCCGCACAAGCGCATCAGGATTCTGCGATTCACCGACACCGAACTGCCCCGCACCCGCACCCGCAAGATCAAGCGCAACGAGGTCGTTGCGATCCTGCGGCGGATGCTCGAGGCGAGCGCGGAGCAGGCGCCGGTCACGGCCAGCGCGGAGATCGAACCCTGGCTGGCTCAAGCGCTCGCGCAGGTTTCGAGCGAGGCGGTCGATGTCGGCCCTGCAACCCGATTGATCGAAGACCTGGGGCTCGATTCTCTGGCGATGGCGGAGTTGGCGGAGCACATCGCGGAACACGCGGGGCGCGAAATCGGCGCAGACGAGACCGCGAACCTGCGCACGGTCGCGGACCTGCAATTGCTCGCTTCAAGCGGGGCCGCCGCCGCGCGAGCGAAGCTGCCCTCTTATGCTCATTTCGCCGAGCCTTACACTCCGCGCTTGCCCGCGCCGTTGCGGCGTTTGGCGCGGACCGCAACGCGCGGCGCGCAACGCACACTCTTCGATCGATGGCTCAAGCCGAAGGTGCTCGGACGGGGCAACATCCCCGCAAACCGCAACGTGTTGGTGGTCGCCAATCACGCAAGCCACGTCGATTTCGGCCTGGTGGGCTACGCGCTGGGAGCGATGGGCGACGATTTGGTGGTGCTTGCCGCGAAGGACTATTTCTTCAACACCGCGGCGCGCCGGTTCCTTGCTTCCAACTTTACCACCCTTATCCCGTTCGATCGGGAGCGCGCGCAACTGGAGTCTCTGGACGACGCGCTGGAGGAGCTGGCGGCGGGCAGGAGCGTGCTGATGTTCCCGGAGGGCACGCGTTCGGCGGACGGCGCGATCCACGAATTCAAGAGCGGCGCGGGCTACCTGGCGCTTCGCAGCGGATGCGATGTGCTACCGGTGTTGATCCGCGGAACGCATCAGGTTCTCGGCAAGGGCAGCCTGATTCCGCGCTATCACGAAGTCGAGGTTCGAATCGGCAGCGTGATCAGTTCGGCGAAGCTGCGCGCGCTGAGTGAGAATTCGGAGGGGATGGGCGCGTATCGCAAACTCGCCGACTATATGCGCAATGCCGTCCTCGCGCTGGATCCTCACGGTTCTTCCGCGGCTTCTTTCGCGGAAGCCGGCGCCGAGAGCCCCTCTTCGGCGCGATCGCGCAGCCGCCATCCGGGCGCCGGAATGCGGCGGGCTCGTCCGGGGGCTTGAGCCGCCCTTGCGCAATTTTCGCGCCGCGTTGTTCGCCGCATTGGGCTGGCTTCTTTTTTCCGCGAACGCGCTTGCGTGGGACAGCGCCACGCATCGGATGATCGCGCGCCTGGCGATCGCGGCATTGCCCGCTTCGCCTCTAAAGCAGGCGCTATCCTTGAACGAAAGACTGGTCGAGCAGCACGCGGTCGAGCCAGACTCCGTACTGAAGGAACGCTATGGGCGGCGCGAAGACATCCGGCATTACATCGACCTCGAAGTCATTAACCCTGACGGGCCGGAAGCACTCGCGGAACTGGACCCCGATATCGAGACGATGCGTGAGCGATTCGGCCGCGGAAAGCTAAACAAGTCCGGCACCCTGCCCTGGACTATCGAGGACAAGGCGCGGCTTTTCGCCGCCGCATGGCGGAAGCGAGACTGCTCCGCGATGATCCTCGAAGGAGGTTACCTGGCGCACTACGTCGGCGATGCCAGTCAGCCGCTGCACAGCACGATTCACTTCGACGGCTACCGTCGCGACCGGGGAGTTCATGCGCGGGTTGAAAAAGCTGCCGACGATCTGATTTCCAAAATTGAACCCGCCGCGGCGCGCGAAGTACGGGTGCGGGATATCTCATCGGTCTGGCCGGCCGAGATAAACGAAATTCGCGGCGCGAATTCGCTGGTCGATCAACTTCTCGCGGCCGACCGCAAGGCGCGCAAGGATGCGGATAGCCGTGCGCAATACGACGCGGAATTGTTCTCCGATGCCGGCACGATGATCACGGGGCAAATCGCCGATGCCGCATCGGTTCTCGCATCGATCTGGCTTTACGAATGGAAATCGGCCGCAAGCCCCAGCGCCTGCGAGAGCCCCCTTCGAAGCACGCCGGCAAGCTTCTGATGCCGCTTCACTTCTTCGTGCCGGCGCCTTGGAGGCTGGCCAGCGCGGGTTGCAGTGAGTAGATTTACGAAAGGGTGAACGTTTGGCGATGGATTGGTTTAGCAAACGTGAAGATGACCAGCAGCGCGCGACCCGGGGCGGACGGCGTCCCACGGTCAGCGAGATTTCGGCGGAACTGCTGGTCGGCGAATATCCCTCTTGCGAAGACATCCGCTGGCTCAAGGATACCTACCGCATCGCCGCGGTTCACAACCTTCAGGACGACGAAGACCTTCGCCACAACGGCATCGATCTGAATCTGCTCGCGGCTGAGTACGCCGCTCACGGCATCCGGTTCCATCGAACACCCATCCAGGACGGCAGCGCGGACGCGATGGCGGAGCGGCTTGAAGCCGCGCTCGATGATCTGCGCGAGCTGGTCGAAACGCACGGGCGCGTGTACTTGCATTGCAACGCGGGGATGAATCGTGCGCCGACCCTGGCCATCGCCTTTCTGCGGGCGCATCGCCGGATGTCGCTGGAAGAGGCGATGTCGCTCGTCAAGGCCCGCCGCGCATGCGGCCCCTTCATGACGGTGCTCGAGCAGTACTTCGGACCGCGCGATTACAAGCCGGAAAGGTGAGATGAGCGCGGCGGCTGGAATCCTGTCCGGAACTCCACCGAAGCAAAAGCTTCTAACCGCCTTCGCATGGGGCGTGCATCTTTTCACGGCACTGGGAGCGGCGGCGGGGCTGCTCGCGATCTACTACGCCGCGCGCGGAGACTTTCGCGCATCGTTTCTGGCGATGGGCGCGGCCACCTTTATCGACTCGGCCGACGGGCCGCTGGCGCGATGGGCCAAGGTCAAGCAGCGCGTGCCCTCGTTCGATGGCACCCTGCTTGACAATATCGTTGACTATCTGACATACACGGTCGCGCCGGTTTTCCTGATGCTGGAAGCCGGGATCATCCCGACCACTCACTGGGGCCTGGTGCTCGCGTGTTTCGTAATGCTCGCGAGCGTGTACGGGTTCTGCCAGACGGACGCCAAAACGGCGGATCATTATTTCCTGGGCTTCCCCAACTACTGGAATCTGGTCGCCTTCTACCTGTACTGCCTGGCGGGTCCGGCTTACTTCAACTGGATCGTGCTTGCGCTCCTGGGCGTGATGGTCTTCGTGCCAATCAAATACATCTATCCCAATCGCACCGAGGCGCTGCGTCCGCTGACCCTGACCCTGGGGATCCTGTGGGCGGCGGTGACGATCGCGATGCTGTTCATGCTGCCGGCGATCAACTCGGTGATGCTGGGCGCGTCGCTAAGCTTCATCGCCTACTACTTCATCGCGTCCTTCGTTCTCCACGCCCGGGCGATGCATGTTCGCGCGGCCAGGATGTGGGCGTCGAAATGACCGGCCCCGGCACCGAGCGCATCCCGCCAGAGCCCTGGCTCGAAACCATCGAAGGCCGATCCCCGGTTCTGCTGATCGCTCCGCATGGGGGCCGGGCTGGCCCGGCCGCGCACGCGACGCTGCACCCGAAGGTGAACGATCTCCACACGGCGGAAATCACTCGCGAACTGGCCGAGCGGCTGCAAGCATCGGCGCTGATCAACGCGTCGATGGATCGCAATCTGATCGATTGCAACCGAATCGCGCAACTGGTGGAGCGCGCCCCTTGGATGCTCGAGGTGATCGCGGACCGGCTTGAACGGATGGTCGAGCGATTCGGGCGCGCGACCGTGCTGATCATCCATGGATGGAACATCATCGAGCCGCGAATCGACTTCGGACTCGGCGCGCGCAAACTCGGGGACGAGCTTCGTCCGGTTGGTTCAGCCCGAGTCTCCGCGAGCGATTCCTTTATCCACGGCCCGCTGGCGATGCTGGCGACGCGGCTCGGCGACGGCGGAATCGCGGCGACGTTCGGGATGCGCTATCCCGCGGGCGGAATCAACAATCTCGTGCAGGCGTTCACCGACCGCCACCGGGGCAGCAGGATTCCGCCCCTCGAGCGTATCTCCCTGCTCGCATCGAGCGAGCCCGTCAACACCGCCCAACTGGAATTGTCGGTCTCCGTGCGGCTGCCGGGCGAGATGCGGCGGCATTGTATCGATGCGATCGCCGACACCTTCGCGGAACCCGTGAAGAGCGAGGCGATCGCACCCGGATTCGCGATCGTCCGCGCTCCCCGTGCGGCAAGGCGCGCCGCGCCGGCGGGCGTGCCGCATCGGGTTGGAGTGGAATTTTACGATGCGTCATCGCGGATTGGCGGCATGGCGAGCTTTGACCTTGGGGTTCAAGGTTTTGGCGCGCGAATAATGCTTATCGTCGGCGAGCGCCGAGTGGTTCTGTGCACCTGCGAAGGAACTCCGCGGCGAGAAGCGGACCGACTGTCGTTGGGTCCGCTTTCGCTTTCGCTCACCGGCGGCACGCTCGCGCTCGATTTCGCGGGTCCCGCGGCTGTGGTACCCGACGGCTCAAACTACCTGAGCATCGAACGCGCCCTCGCCACGAGCAACCTCGACCCGGCCGCGCAAGTCACATTAGGGATTCCCATCGCGGACGGTTTCGATCCGTCAACGCTGTTCGGAAATTCCCGGTTCGATTCCGAGCCGCGCGCGGCGAGTCCGCTGTTCGCGATCGGCAGCGGCGAGGCGCGTATCGAGGGTGTCCGATACTCGCTTCGCGCCAGTGCGCGCGCGGGCGCATCGTTTACCGGCCTCGGACCGCAGCGGTTCGCGGAGCGGCGGATGATCTGGGCGCTCTTCGAAAGCGACGCGCGTACGGAGGCAATCGAACTGCGCCGCGTAAACCACGATGCGGCGCCGCCGCATCATAACGCCCGGATTCTGTCGGCGGCGGGATGGTCGCCGCTGACGCTTCGCAGCCTCGAGATCGAGACGCAGGCGGCGGACGCCGTACCGCATCGGCTGGAGGCATCGGCGGCCGGCCCCGACGGAGATTCGCTCCACCTCGCGGGAGCACCGCTGGCGTTTGTACCTCTGTCGCGCCCCGGTCCGGACGGATGCCGAATCCACACGACACTGGGATTCGGCACGTTCCGGTCGGGTGATCGGGTTGCGGCGGGGATGTTCGAGTATTCCCGGCGAATCCAGCCGGTTTTGGAAAGCGAAGATTCTTTGGAAGCCGATTCCGACTGACCGGCCGGGCGCATTCACGGCCGCTGTCTTGCGGCCTCGACCAGCTTCTCCACGCGCGCCGCAATCTCAGTAAGCGACTTGGCGATAGGAGTGTCGGCGTATTCGTGCACGAACAACTTGCCGCGGTCAGACGCCTCGGCGAGGCGGGGATCGAACGGCAGGCGGCCAATCACGGGCAGTTCCAGGTCGCTGGCAACGCCCGCAAGCTCCCCTTCCGGCATCAGGGGCCGCACCGAACGGCATCCGTCGCAATTGAAACCGGCCATGTTCTCGATAACCCCGAGGACGGGCGCCTTAGCGCGACGAATCATGCGGACGGCCTGTTGAGTGGCCTGCACCGCGTGCGCCGAAGGATGCGTGACCATTACGATTCCGTCGGGCTGAGCCATGCTATTTATCGCGTGCAGGTCTTCGATGCCTGGGGCGAGATCGATGATGACGAAGTTGACGGCGCCAAGCCGCGACTGGGCGAGCATCTTGTAAAATGCCGCCGATTCTCGGGTCTCCATGATCGGATTGGCCGGGGCCTGAGCCGGTCCGTCCCCGCCGTCGGGATCGACGAACGAAAACGCGGGAGTTTCGCGGTCGGTGAGCAGATGGCTCGACACCACCCGCAGCCCGTGAGGTCCCGCCGCGGGTTCGATACCCTCGGTCAGCGGAAAGCCGCGCGGCTGCTTCATTCCGAGCATCGCGACGACGCTGGGAGAGTTCAGGTCGGCGTCGATGATCGCGACCTTGTTGCCGCGCAGGGCGAGAGCCGCGGCGACGTTGACGGCGATTACGCTTTTGCCGACGCCGCCTTTGGCGCTCGCGACGGCGATCGTCGCGCCCGCGTCGGACAGGTTTGCGCGGATGCGCGCAAGCTGTTCGTCGCGAAGATACGGATCGCCGCGATTCGCGTCGGGCGCGAATTCACTGAACACTCTCATTTCGTACCGTGAAACCCAGTGCCGCCGGGGCAATTATTCCCCGTAAAATGCTATGCGGGCGGCGCGTTTCGCACAATCATTCGTTCGTACAACTTTGGCACGAAAGCACCGTCGTTGCCACGCGGCGATGGCGCGGAGCGCGGCGCGGGCATCTCGGCCGCGCCGGCCTCAGGCGTTGTCTTCGTCGGCGTCGGTCGAGCCGAGCTTGCGATACGTATTGCGCTCGTCGTCGTAGCGCCGCTGGCTGCGGGCCTCGCGCTCCTGGTCCTGCTGGCAATCGCGGCACAGGCGCGTGAACGGCATCGCGTCCAGCCGCTCCTCGGCGATCTCGAGGCCGCAGGACTCGCATACGCCGTAGGTGCCGTCGTCGAGCCGTTCGAGCGCGTCGTCGATCTGCTTGATCTTCGTGCGCTCGCGATCGGAGAGAATGAAATTAATCTCGCGATCGCGCTCCTCGGAGGCGAGATCGTAGGTATCCATTCCCTCGTCTTTGTTACCCTCGCGCTCGGCCCGGAGCTCCGAGTCGATTTCGCTGAGCAATTTGTGTTTCATGTCCTGGAGATGCTCTCGCACCGTGGCCAGGAACTTCTTGCGATTCGCGGCGGCTGCTTTTTTAGGCATGGCTTGCCACCTTTCTCCTGTCTCTCAGACAACTGCCTCGGTCACCCGCGCGTGGAGGTCGTAGCTGAAGGCCCGTTCGATTCGGGCTCGCACAAATTCGCCGGGCTCGGCCTCGCCCTTCAGGACGACGGCGCCGTCAATTTCGGGCGCCTGTCCGGAGGTTCGCCCGCGCATCCGCGTGGCGCGCCCCGGCATCGGGCCTTCGACCAGCACTTCCACTTCGCGACCGACCAGAATTCGGTTTTTTCGTAGCGAGATTTCCGCCTGCACTTCCATCAGTTCGGCCCGGCGCGCGCGCTTGACGCGATCGGGGACCTGCTTCGGCAGCGAACAAGCAGAAGTATTATCCTCCTGCGAGTATGTAAAGACCCCAACTCGATCGAACTGGTTTTCGCGCACGAAGCTCATGAGCCGCCCGAACGCGGCATCGTCCTCGCCAGGGAAGCCCACGATGAACGAAGTTCTGAGCGTCACGCCCGGGATGCGCGCGCGCACGCGATCGAGCAGCGTGCGCAAAGCGGCGCCCGATCGCTCCCGGCGCATCGCCCGCAGGATCCCGTCGTCGGCGTGCTGCAGCGGGATGTCGATATAGTTCAGCACGTTCGGCAGCGACGCGATGGTTTCGAGCAGCTCATCGGTAACGAAATTCGGATAGCAGTAGAGCAGCCGGATCCATCGGATGCCTTCGACGGCGGACAGCTTTCTCAGCAACTCGGCGAGCGACGACGGCGGCGTGAGGTCGCGCCCATACGCCGTCAGATCCTGCGCGATCAGATTGATCTCCCGCACTCCGGAAGCGGCCAGCGATCGAGCTTCCGCGACCAGGTCGTCAAGCGGACGGCTTTCGTGCGGGCCGCGGATTTTCGGGATGATGCAGAAGGAGCATCGATGGTTGCAGCCTTCGGAAACCTTCAAGTAAGAGGTGAAGAATTCTCCCGAGCGCACCCGGGCGGAGTCGGCCTTTCCGAGCAGATGCGCCGCGCCGGGATAAGGCACGGGCCGCGACTCGACCGGCTCGGTGCGGCGCAGAAGATCGGGCAGGTCAAGAAAGTTGCCGGTTCCGACAAACACATCCACTTCCGGCAGCTTTTCCCTAAGCTCGGCGCCATAGCGCTGCGAAAGGCATCCCGCGACGACCAGGCGCTTTCCGTCTCCGCGCTTCTTCACCTCCGCCGCCTCGACGATCGCATCGAGCGATTCGCGCTTGGCGGCCTCGATAAAGGCGCAGGTATTCACGACCAGCACTTGCGCATCCTCGGGATCGAGCGTGACCTGAAATCCGGCCTGGGTCAGCGCACCGAGCATCAACTCGCTGTCGGCCAGATTCTTAGGGCAGCCGAGTGTTAGGAAATGAACCTTCTCCATTAGCGCCCTATCTACGGGGGCTATATTTCTACTCGCCGTTGAGCGGCGAAGCAATCGTGCGAAGCAAGCGCGATGCCAGACGGCGGCGGAATTGAAAATTCGGCCTATTTTACCGGCGTAGACTGCACTATGTCCGCGCCGGGCGGAGGCGAAAACGTGAATAACGAATCGGAAACGGGGAGATTATCCTCAATTCCAGTAAGCTTGAGGTCGGTGACGTTGCCGAGCTGATCGACCACGCGAATGCTCTGAATCTTGTAAGTTTTGTCTTCAATGCCCAATTCGATCGTGTTGCCGGGCGACTTGGGCACAAGTTTGACATGCGTCAAGGCTTCATCGGCGGAATTCTTAATCAAAGAGGCTTTGAAGTCGCGGGAGATGTCGCCGGCGCCGAGCAGAAACTCGGTTGCTCCGGGCGCTCTCAGCGCCTGGGCGAGCGGCGCCTCGACGACCTGGTTCAAATCGGGATCGTAGTTGTATATGCGTGTGCCGTCGCTGACGATCAGCTCCCTGGACGGCTCCTCGAATTCCCATCTCATCCGGCCGGGCTTGCGAAAATACACCGTTCCCGTGCGGACCTTGGCGGGAGATCCCACGGGCGCGATCGTTTCCACGAACTTCGCGCTGTAGGATTGCGTGTCCCGATAGCGCCGCTGCAAGCCGTCCAGCGTCTGCGTCAAGGTATCGTTGTTTGATGCGGCAAACGCGGCGCCGGCCGCACCGGCCCATAATGCCGCAAGCACGGCGATCGCCAGCGCACGGGACAGCATACCGGCCGCCCTGGCTCTCGATTCAGCCATCCGTCGTTGCTCCATATCTTCTGGACGAATTGGACCGGCGCGCGCTTCAGGTGAACTGCGACTAGTTCGCGCCGCGAAGCCGCACCTCGCGCGGACGCGCGCCGTCGGCGGGCATCACGATTCCTTCGCGCTCCATCTGCTCGACCATCCGTGCCGCCCGATTGTAGCCGATCCTGAGCCGCCGCTGGATCATCGAAATCGACGCCTGATTGGTCTCCATCACGATCCGCACGGCTTCGTCGTACATCTCGTCGTGCTCCTCGGAGCCGGGCGATGCGCCATCTTCGCCGGGCGCGGCGGTCTCGAGAATTTCCATCCGGTATTCCGGCGCGCCCTGCTCACGCAGGAAGTCCGTAAGCCTGCGAATCTCCGGCTCCGACACGAAGGGACCATGCAGGCGGCGCAGCTTCGCGCTGCCCGGCGGCATGAAGAGCATATCGCCCGCGCCGAGCAGGCGTTCGGCGCCGATCGAATCGAGAATCGTGCGCGAGTCCACGCGCGAGGTAACCTGGAACGAGATTCGCGCGGGAAGATTCGCCTTGATCAGGCCGGTGATGACATCGACCGACGGACGCTGTGTGGCGAGGATCAGATGAATTCCGGCGGCGCGAGCCTTGGCCGCAAGCCGCGAGATGTCGCGTTCGATGGTTTTGCCTTCGCTGAGCAGGAGGTCCGCGAGCTCATCGATGACGATGACGATCTTGGGCAGTTTGCGATGCTCGAACGGCTTGCCGTTCTCGCCCTGCCCTTCCTGAGGTGAAAGCGACTTCATATCCACCGGCTTACCGCCCGCAGCTATCGCCTGGTTGTAGCTGTCGATGTTCCGGACGCCGAATTCCCGCATCATCAGGTAGCGGGTTTCCATCTCCTGGGTGGCCCACAGCAGCGCGGAAGCGGCCTTTGCCGGATCGACGACGACCGGCACAAGCATGTGCGGAATTCCCTCGTAAACCGACAGCTCCAGCATCTTCGGGTCGATCAGGATGAAACGCACGTCGTCCGCGGTCGCGTTGAACAGAATCGCCGCGATCATCGTGTGGATCGAAACCGACTTGCCGGTTCCGGTCGCTCCGGCGATCAGCAGATGAGGCATCCGGGCGAGGTCGGCCGCAACCGGTCTGCCCGCGATATCTTTTCCGAGCGCGATCGTGAGCTGGCTGTTCTCGGCGGAGAACTCCTCGGCTTCGAGAATTTCGCGCAAGTACACGCGTTCGCGCTTGCGGTTCGGAACCTCGATTCCGACCACCGCCTCGCCGGGCACGGGCGCCTGGATTCGCACCGCGGCCGCCCGCAGCGCCATCGAAAGGTCGTCGGCGAGATTCACAATCTGGCTGACTTTGATTCCCGAACCCGGCTCGAACTTGTACATCGTCACAACCGGCCCGGGCTGGACCTCGACCACGCGTCCATCGACCCCGAAATCAGCGAGCTTCTGTTCAAGCACGCGAGCGCTGCGTTCGAGCGTGGTTTCATCCACCTGCGTATGCTCGGCCGGCGGCATATCGAGCAGCGAGGGAGGTGGAATCTTGTATGCGCCGCGGGTGCGGGGCTTCGATGCCTGCGCATCCTTGCGCTTGTCGCGCGAGGGCAGTTCCCGCAACTCGATTTTGCGGACTTTGAGAGGGGCGCGCTTTTCGGGCGTATCGGGGTCTGAATCGACAATCTCGTCCGAAAGCTCAACGATCGCGCAAGCACCCTTCCCGGCGATATCGAAATCGTCCTTCGCGCGCCGCGGCGGCCGCAACTTCGCGGCAGCGGCGGCGGCAAGCTCGGTCGGAGCCCGCTTCAGCATCAGCGCAAGCCCGCACATCATCGCGAGCAGCGCAACGAGATATCCGCCGACGATGCTCAGCGAGGCGTTGAGCGCATCGGCAATTGCCGCGCCAATCATTCCGCCAGCGCGCGCGTCACCAAGGTCGAAAAGCCCGCCCGCCGTCGCCAGCGCAAGCAGCAGGATGACGCCGCCCGTCGCTTCGCGCGCCAGCGTCGCGAGGGGCAGTCGCTTCCAGATGCGCATCGCGAGCGCGCCGAGCAGCGCCAGCGCCGCATACGATTGATAGCCCAGGGCGCCGCTCAACGCCTCCGCCAGCGCCTGCCCAACCGGTCCGCAAACGTTCGGGGTGCGGCCCGCATCGAAACAGGCAAGGCTCACGGCGGAAAATACGATCAGCGAAAGCAGCGCGAGCGCCGTCAGCTCTTCGACGATTCTGCTGCGGGGCGCGGATACCTCTTCGATCGGCGCCGGCGCGGGCGCGGCCTGCGGCTCAGGCTGAGATTTTGAGTTCGACCGGGCGATTGCTCTAAACCTCCACCACGTGCGGAACGATAATCGGGCGGCGTCCGAGCTCGTCGATGAAGTAGCGGCGGACGATGCTGACAACTTCGTCTCTGAGCGCGACCTCGCCGGCACGAAGCGGACCGTCGAATTCATTCAACCGCATTTCCAGCTCGCGCCTGACGCGCCGCATATGTTCCGAGGTTCCGTCGCCGCTTACGAGTCCGCGCGAGATCAACTCGGGACCCGCGATTAGCTTGCCGGTCTTCGCGGAGACGATAAGCACCGCGGTTACCGTGCCCTCGCGCGCCAGGACTCTCCGCTCGCCCATCACCGAAGGATCGCCTGCCTCGCCGCCCTCGCCCATCATCACGCGCCCCGCCTGAACGTCGCGCCCGCGCCGCGCTTCGTTGCGATCCATCACGAGGCTTTCCCCGTCCTGAAGCAGAAAGCAGTTGCGTTCCGGGATTCCGGTTTCGATCGCAAGCGCAAGATGGCGCGCCAGATGGCGGAATTCGCCGTGAATCGGAACAAAGTACTTCGGACGGACCAGGGCTATCAGGTCCGCCAGCTCGTCCCGGCTCGCGTGCCCCGACACATGCACCGGAGCGACGGCTTCATAGAAGACCTCGGCGCCGAGCCGGTACAGGCGATTGATCAGATTGTTGATCGCGCGCTCGTTGCCCGGAATGAAACGTGACGAAAGCACCACTACATCGCCGGGCTCGATCTGGATGCGCGGATGAGTTCCGGCGGACAACTTCGCCAGCGCGGAGAGCGGCTCGCCCTGGCTTCCGCTGGTGAGACAGGCGATGCGCGCAGGGTCAAGAAAGTCAGCTTCGGTTGCGCCAATAAACGTTCCCGGACTGAACGAAAGCTGGCCGGTCTCCATCCCAAGCCGCACGCTCTCGCTCATCCGGAGGCCAAGCGGCACGACTCTGCGGCCGCATTCGAGCGCGACTTCGGTAAGCTGGCGAAAGCGATGAAGATGAGAGGAAAACGCGGACAGGAAAAAGCGCCGCTTCGTGCGCGACATGATTTCGCGCATAACGGGCTTGAGCGAACTTTCGGAAGCCGAGCGCCCCGCGCGCTCGACGTTGGTCGAATCCGAAAGCAGGAGCGTGACCCCTTCGCTCCCCAGCTCGGCAAACCTCTCACGATCGAAATGTTCGCCGTCGATCGGCGATTCGTCGATCTTGAAGTCTCCGCTGTGAACGATCAGGCCGGCTGGCGTCCTGATAGCGAGCGCGAGCGAATCGGGCGTGGAATGCGTAACGCGAATCGGCTCGATTTCGAAGGGACCGAGGCTGAAGGGACGGCGTGGCCGGATGGGGACCAGCTTCGCCTCCCCGGCAAACGGGCCTTCGGCAAGCCGGCGGCGCGCGAACGCAAGCGTCACGTCGCTCGCGTAAACAGGGACATTGATTTTGCTCAGCAGATGAGGGAGCGCGCCGATGTGATCTTCGTGCGCATGGGTGAGGACGACACCCTCGAAACGAGCTCCGCTTCTGTCCAGCCAGGAGAAGTCCGGGATGAGCACCCCTTCGCCATATTCGGGATGCTCGGGGAACATCACTCCGCAATCGATTACGATCGCGCTGCCAGCAGATTCGATGGCCAGCAGGTTGAGCCCGATTTCACCCAGCCCGCCGAGCGCGACAATCCTGACCGGAGCGATTGTGGACGTGCTATCCGCCATCACCTTACCCGCCCTGCCACCGCACCGCCCCGAATTATATAGGGTGCGGGATTGCGTCGAAAGCTGGCTCCCGTAGCTTGCCGGACCGGCGCGGTGGCCGCGAAACGCGCGGTGTTTGCGGCCTTTTCGAAACGCCGGCGGTGAACTTTCGAATGAGAAATCGGGCTGTTCACAGCTTGCGGGAGGTTGCCTTGCTTAACGGCAACTTCAAGAATAGCTTCGCTTTCGGAGGGCGTGGGAAATGTCGGTCAATAAAGTGATTTTGATTGGGAATCTGGGCCGGGACCCGGAAGTCCGCTACCTCCCATCCGGAAATCCGGTCGCCAATTTCTCGATCGCTACCAGCGAGAGCTTCACCGACCGGACTGGCGCCAAGCAGGACCGGACCGATTGGCACAATATCGTCGTCTACGGAAAGCAGGCGGAGCTCTGCGGACAGTATCTGAAAAAAGGCCGGCAGGTTTATATCGAAGGGCGAATCTCTTACCGCAACTACGAAGCCAAAGACGGCAGCGGCAAGCGCTACGTCACCGAAATTGTCGCGCAGCGCGTGCAGTTTCTCGGCGGCCGCGGCGGTGCGGGAGTTGCTGACGAACCGGGCGAATTCCGCGGCGCATCCGGAGCCCCGCACGGAGCCGGCGACGACGTGGCCGCGATGGACGACGAGGACATCCCCTTCTAACCCTCCAGGCCGGAAAGTCCACCCGCCGACGCAACACGTGACGCGCTAATCCGGCGTCGAGTTGATTCGCCGCAGTTTCGGGCGCGGCGGCAGCGAGCCGCGAGGCGCCGCGCTTGCGGCATCGAAGAATTCCTTCAACGCTCCCTTCAGCTCGCCGATATCCAGTTCGCGATAGGTTTGCGGCAACATCACGAGCTTGTCGCAGGCTTTCTCGTACAAGGAATAGGCGCCCTCACGGTTTCCGCGCTCGAGATGAAGAATCGCCGCAGCGGCTTGAATCAGCCCCTGGATACCGATCTTCTCGTTGCCGGTCGATCGCAACCAGACCTGCTCCCAGGCCTCATGCGCCTCGAAGAAACGGCCCGCGTTGAACAGATCGACTCCCGCGGCGAAGCGATCGCCCGACTGCTCCGTCATCGTCTCAACGACGATATCGAACCGCGATGCGATAGCGAAGGCGGCGAACGATCGCACCGGGCCGCCCTGACGTTCGCGTTAGGCGGCGCCGTGGCGCAGCAGGCGGCCGGGATGGGCGCCGGTTTCGCGATCGTTTTCGATCGTGACGACGCCGTTGACCATGATCGCGTGATAGCCCTCGGCCTTGCGGATTCGGCGCCATTCTCCACCCGGCAAGTCGTGCGCGATTTCCATGGGACATACGCGCAGCTTGTCGTAGTCGTACACGACGACGTCGGCGGGCGCGCCTTCGCGCAGGAAGCCGCGATCGCGAAAACCCGCGCAAAGCGCGGGAAGCGCGCTCAGCCGCCAATGCGCCTCTTCGAGGCTCAGCATCTCGCGCTCGCGGACCAGCCGCTCGAGCATCTCGGTCGGATACTGGCCGCCGGTAAAGAACTTCGTATGCGCTCCGCCGTCGGAGACGCCCGGGATGAGCCACGGGTAATCAAGCATCTCCTTCATGAAGTCCATGTTCTGGTTCGGACCCGGAGCGTAGAACTCGGTGCGCAGATCGTCGCTCACCGCGATATCGAGCATCGCATCGACGGGATGTTTGCCGGTGCGTTCGCCGATCTCGCGCAGCGTGAGTCCCTCGAATTCCTTGAGCGCGGGGCTATGCGCCTCGGTAACGAAGATCAGGTCGAACTGATCGGTGATAACGCGCGGCATGTTGTCGCGGAGCGCCGGGCGGCGGGAAGGCTCCGAGAGCTTGCGCTTGCGATCCTCCGGCGTGCCCGTGGTCGCCTCGCACCACGGCGCGCTGTCGTCGAATAGGTTCCAATTCTCGAAGGTAAACGCCATGCCGGTATCGGACGTGACCGCCTGCCCGTACACACGAAGCCCGCGTTTGCGGCAGCTATCAAGCCATTCGATCAGCATCCGATGGACGAACGGGAGGCTGTCTCGCGGCTGCACTACGTTGTAGAGGATCGGCCGGCCGCTGATTTCCGCGAGCTTTTCGTACTGCTGGAAGTCGTGCTGTGAATCGGCGCTCACCAGGGTCATCTGCATGAATCCCTCGTTGCGGCGCGCGAGCACGCGCGCGAGCGCCATGCAGGTATCATCCGACATCAGGTCGGACACCATCGGGGTGCCGTCGAAATCGCGCTGCACGCAGGCGGGTCCATTGGGGTCGAGCCGCTGCGCGGACCATCCGCACGCACCGGCATCCATCGCCTCCTCGAACAGGCGGCAGATTTCGCGCTCCTCTTTTTCGGTTGGCGGACGCGACTTCGCTTCTTCGAGTCCCATCACCCAGGTGAGCAGCGGCGAGACGGGAAGGTACGGCAGAACGTTCAGCGCCTTGGGATGGCGATCGACGCTGTCGAGAAATTCGGGAAACGAAACCCAGTCCCAGGGGATGCCGGACTTCATCGATGCGTACGGGATCGCTTCCACGCGCGTCATCGTGAGCATCGCGCGTTCGCGGGCGTCGGGATGAACGGGAGCAAAGCCGAAGCCGCAGTTGCCGATCACAATCGAAGTGACGCCGTGCCAGCTCGAAATCGAGCAGTAAGGATCCCAGAAGATCTGCGCGTCGTAGTGGGTGTGAAGATCGACGAAGCCGGGCGCGACGATCTTCCCCGTCGCATCGATCACGCGCGCGGCGTCGCTCGGGCGCAGGCGGCCTATCTTGGCGATTCGCCCGTTCTTGATTCCGATATCACCGCGAAACCGCGGCATCCGGGTCCCGTCGATTATCATTCCGTCGCGAATGATCGTGTCGAATTCCGCCATCGGCCTTCACCTCCGCTAATTCGCGGCATTAGCGCGCATGCGGAAGCAATGGCACTTAATTGATCGGAATGTCAATGGGAACGGGCGCCTCGGGCCGCAGGAGCGGCTTCGGGCCGGCGCGACGACCCGGAGGTCAGAGCTTCTTTACGCCGGGTTCGAGTTCGACTCCGACCGGGACCAGCACTCGGACCACCATGTTGTAGAACGCGACGTTCATCACCAGTTCCATCATCCGGCGCGTATCCAGAAACTTCTTGAGCGCGTTCCAGGTCGAGTCCGCGACCTTTACGTTCCGCGACGCTTCGACGGCGTAGCGAATCACCGCGCGCTCTTCATCGCTGAACGCGGCCGAGCGTTCCCAATCGGCAAGCGCTTCGAGTTTTTCGCGCGAAACGCCCACGCGCCGCGCGAGGTTCCAATGATGAACGAATTCGTACTCGGCTTCGGCCAGCCGGCCCACCGTCAGCAGTGCGAGTTCGCGCAGGCCGGGATCAAGCGCGGTCTTGTTGCGAAGTTCTCCGCCGAGCGCAAGAAAACGGCGCAGCAACCCGGGGGTGTTCGCCAGCGCCCGGAAGATGTTGCCGACCGGCTGGCCGCGTTCGGCAATCAGGTTGTCGAAGATGTCGCGATCGGCTTGCGGAAGGTCGTCCCGATTCAGGTACGGTACACGCGCCATGGTCGCTTTCCTCCGAGGCTGAGGTTGAGCTTGCGCCTGGTTGCCGAACGAGCGCTTAGGCAAACAGCATCTCGGACATCGAACCGCCCGGCGGAATCATCGGCATCACGGCTTCGTCTTTCGGAATCGCGACATCGATCAGCACGGTTCCAGGCGTCTCGAACGCTTCCTTCATCGTTTTGGCGAGGTCCTTCGCCTTGTCGATCCGGAACCCGTGAGCGCCGTATGCTTCAGCGAGCTTGACGAAGTTCGGCACCGACATCGCGGAGTACGAATAGCGCTCCTGGTAAAATCTTTCCTGCCACTGACGCACCATCCCGAGGAAATAGTTGTTCAGGATGACGACCTTGATATCGACGCCGTACTGCACGGCGGTGCCGAGTTCCTGGATGTTCATCTGGATCGAGCCGTCGCCCGACACGACGACGACCCGCTTGTCGGGCGCGGCGAACTTGGCGCCGATTCCGGCCGGCAATCCATAACCCATCGTGCCGAGGCCGCCGGAGGTGAGCCAGGAGCGGGGATTCTCGAACGGAAAGAGCTGCGCGACCCACATCTGATGCTGTCCGACGTCGGTCGCGACGATGCAATCGCCTTTCGTAATGTTATGCAGCTCCTCGATGACCTGGACGGGAGAGACTAGGCCGTCCTTGCGTCCGGCCTTGCCGTTCTCGTACAGGGGCTTGTCGCGCTTCCATTCGAGAATCTGCTGATGCCATTTCTGCCATTCGGGGCGGCGGCGCGCGATGCTCTCGCGGCCTTTGACCATCCGCAGCATGTCCGAAAGGACGGTTTTGATATCGCCGACGATCGGGATGTCCACGCGCACGTTCTTGGAGATCGAGCTGGGATCGATGTCGATGTGGACGATGGTTTCGGCCTTGGGAGCAAAGTCGGCGATTCTGCCGGTGACGCGATCGTCGAAGCGCGCGCCTACCGCGATCAGGCAATCGGTGTTGGTGACCGCCGTGTTGGTTCCGTACGACCCGTGCATCCCCAGCATCCCGAGCCGCAGCGAATCCGACGACGGCATCGAGCCGAGCGCCATCAAGGTTTCCGTCACGGGGATATGGAGTCCCTTGGCGAGCTCGCGCAGTTCGGCGGCCGCTCCGGACCATTGAACCCCGCCGCCAACATAGAGAAGCGGGCGGGTGCTTTTTTCGATGGCCTCGACCGCGCGCTCGATTTGCCGCGGATTGCCGCGGATAGTCGGCTTGAAGCCGCGCAGCTCGACCTTGTCCGGAAACTTGAAGCTGTGCTCGGCCTGCTGAACATCCTTCGGAAGATCGACCACGACCGGACCTGGGCGGCCGGTGCCCGCGATATAGAAAGCTTCCTTGATTATTCGGGCTACGTCCCTGACGTCCTTGACGAGGTAGTTGTGCTTGGTGCAGGGCCGGGTGATTCCGACGAAATCGGCTTCCTGGAACGCGTCATTTCCGATTAGAGAGGTGGAAACCTGTCCCGACAGCACCACCATCGGCGTCGAATCCATGTAGGCGTCGGCGATGCCGGTAACGGTGTTGGTCGCGCCTGGTCCGGAGGTCACGATTACGACGCCCGGCCTGCCGCTCACCCGCGCGTAGCCTTCAGCCATGTGAGTTGCGCCCTGCTCGTGGCGTACGAGAACGTGCTTTATCTTCGAGTCGAGCAGCGCGTCGTAGGTCGGCAGGATCGCGCCGCCGGGGTAGCCGAAGATGACGTCCACGCCTTCGGCGATGAGGCTTTCGATGACGATTTGAGCTCCGGTCAACTTCTTCATTGCAGTCGCAGCGCGCAACCCCCTGATTTGAACAGGCTATATCAGCATCGACCGGCGGCACAACGTGTCCGCCGCCGGACGCTCACAGTTGGCAGCTCAGTACGTGTGTTTCGGCTCGAAAGCGCCCTTGCCTGCCTGCACGAACATGATTTCGAAGGTTCGATCCAGCGGCGCGTACATCCCCTTGATAGTCAGGGTTTCGCCCGGTTTCAGGTTCTCGATTTCATCGGTATTCGGTCCCTGCATCACGAAATTGGGCCGGTAGATGCGCACCTGCTGCCAGATGTCGGGCCATCGGACCCGATCCGACGCGACGTCGACATAGGCGTCCTCGAGCACGAACTTGTACTCCTTGGTCCCGACCCCCATCGTCACGATCTGCTTGTTGCCGTAGATCTGGTCGGGCGCCGGCTTGGAGATCACGATGGTCGTATTGATAGGCATGCCCATCGGCGCCATGTCGGCATACCCGCAGCGGATCCAGGCGGCGGCGAGAAGCCCCGCGAAAATGGCGACAGTTAAGGAGAACTTCTTTGAACGATTCATATTGCTATTTCTCTCTTTTGTTTGTACGCTACGGCCATACAAAAATCCGGACCCGTTCAACAGGAATAGGAGCAAAGATTAGAAGCTAGCGCCCGAGTCGATCAATGGGGGTTCTCCATCCCGGCCTAACTACCGTACGTAAGGCACGACGGCGAGGCGGGGTATCGACCCGGCAACGGTCTTCACCCCTGAACCGTTAAAGGAAGGCGGGACGTAAAAGACGATGGTGACAAAAAGATACGCGGCCCTGGTGGGAATTTTTGCGATGGTCTGGTCGTCGGGCGCGGCGGCCCAGGTGAAGCCCGGCGACGTAATCACGCCGGAGAATGCGAGCAAGGTTCAAGGACTGCTGAGTCCGGGCAACTACGTGCTCGTGCAGCAGGGGATGCAACTGAACATCGTGGCGTCCGACAAACTGGAATGGCCGCCGCCATACACCGCGGCCACCGAGAAGTACCACGCGCAGGTGAAATTGCTTCCCGACGGCTCTCTGCAGAACTACGTCGCGGGTCAGCCGTTCCCGCTGCTCGATCCCAATGATCCGCAGATGGCGACCAAGATCATGTGGGACTTCAGCTATCGCCCGCTATACAGCGACGATGCGGATCTGAGGTTTCCCGAAATCGCCGCGTACACTCCCAGCTCGAAGGGTGAACCAGTCGGATATTTCACCACCGGACACTTCGCCTTCTACAACAACATCGGACGCATCGAGGTGCCGCCGGTCCCGACGGACCCCGACGGCGCCGCCAGCGGCATCCGCTATCGCTTCGGTTTTTATCCCTTCCTCGAGCCGGCGACGATGCGCGGTTACGGGCTGCTGCGCTACCGGCATATCGATCCGAATATCGAGGACAACACGTGGGTCTTTAATCCCCTCTCCCGCCGGCTCAGGCGGCAATCGGTCGAGACGCTTACAGACGCAATCGGGATGATCGGCGGTTTTGGCGGCGGAGGCGGCGGAGGCGGCGGCGGACAGGCCGGCGGCGCTTCCGCGGGACCGGGCGGGGCCGCATCGTCGCTGGTAACGACGATGGACCCGGATTCGTTTTTCGGGTTTTCGGGCAAGGAAGGCGACTACACGTATAAATTCCTGGGCGACAAGAACATGCTTGCCTGCGTGCATGCCAAGAATTCTCCGGAGGCGGTGTGTCCATACGATGGCGGCAGGACGATATGCCCTGAAAATTGGGAGATGCGCCATCTGTACGTGGTGCAGGCAGACGCGAAGCCGGGCACGAATTTCAGCATCGCGCGCCGGATTCTGTACATCGACTCCGAAGGATGGTTCATCACGGCGTCCGACCAATACGACCGGCAAGGGGCGCTATGGAAAACCGTGGTCGCGTTCAACACCTATCGCGATCGCCCGGTTCCGGACGCGAAGGTTGCCATATATCCCTACAAGCGGATTTTTCAGCTCGGAATCGTCGACGAGGACCTGACCACCCATCTCAGCTCCGTCGGCTACATGCCCGGCCCCACCGCTCCCGACCGCGAATGCTGGTACATCGACATGGGAGTGGTGGACAACGCGTTCTTCACCCCGCAGGCACTGGAAAACGCCGGGCACTGAAACCGAGCGGGGTCGAAACGAGGCCTGAGACTCCGCGGGCGTACGGCCCGCGGAGTTCAATAGCGCAGCACGAAGCGAATATCGCCGAGGCGCAACTGGCTGCCGTTGGCGACCACCGCGGATCCGCGAACCTGCCTGTCATCGACGAAGCTGCCGTTGGTGGAATTGAGATCGGTCAGCTCGTACGCGCCATCGCGCTTGAGCAGCCGCGCGTGGGTGCGCGAAACGCTGGCATGAGGGATGACGATATCGTTGTCTTCGCCGCGCCCCAGCGAAACCTCGTCCTTGAGCACGATGTACTCCGAAGCGACCGGAGCCACCGGGTTTAACGTCTGAAGGCGAGCGCCATAAGCGCCGCCTCCGGTTGCCGCAGCCGGTGGCGATGTCCGCGGCGATGCCTGCGGCTGGGGCGCTGCGGGACGAGGCGCGGTCCGCGCGGGAGGCGGAGCGGCCTGAGCCTCGACGATGGCCTTCAGCTCCTCCTGCGGCACCCCGAAGCGCATCTGGGACAGTCCGAACAGGGCCAGGATGGCGATAAGGGGAACCGCCGCGTTCCACCATCTGAACGACAACTGATTAAGTCCGATGCCGGTTGCGGGTTGGCCCGCACCGCCTGTTTCTTCAGGGACGTTGATCGCCGCACCGCCAACTCCGCGGACCTGATAGGAAGTGGTGGCGGTGGCGCTTTGTCCGTCGTAGTTCACCTGCAGCTCGACGGTGCGGTTTGTTCCATCCTCGATCGGCCGGGGAGTGCGATAAGTGAGCGAGTATTGGGTCGCGATCGAATGGCCGATCTGCCGCACCAGCTCCGCGAAGCGCCCTTCTTCGGTGATGATGTTGTAAGAGCGCCCGTGCGTCGCATCCACGATCTTCTGGTACTCGGGAGCGATAAAGGGCGGCGGAACGACGGCATAAAGCGTTATCCCATTTTTCTTGAGCAAGGCCGCCGTCGAGTCGCCGGTCAGATCCGTGACCTCAGTGTTGCCCGGATGATGGTCGTGATAGGCCTGATCGTGCTGGGCGTACTGCGATTGGTCGCCATCGTGATGCGCCGGCGCGTCGGTCACGAGGATAATGATGGCCTCGGCCTCGGGGCGAAACGGAAACGATGCCGCGTACGCGAGCGCATCGAGCTGATCCTCGGGGATGTCGCCGCCGCCGCCCGCATGCAGCGAGCTGACCCAATCGATGAACTGGTGCACGTTCGAGGTCATCGTGTTGCGATACGGACAATTGCAGTCGGGGTATTTCGAGATGACGTAGTCCTCGAAGGTCACGAGACCCAGGCGGTAGTCGCGGTTGTTTTGCGCCAGGTCCTGCGCAAAGGAGATGATGTTCTGCTTGACCGCATCGATGTACGGCTGCATCGACTCGGTCACATCCATCACGAACACGATATCGACGGGACGGCCCTGCCCGACGCCGCGGAAATCGAGGATTTTCGCTTCCTTGCCGTCCTCGAAGACTTTGACATTGTCGGGACGGAGGTTACCGACCGGGTTTCCGTTGGCGTCGGTAAGTCCGAAGTCCAGTTCCACGCCTCCGTCGGAATCGAAATGTTCGAGGCTGGGGTTGCCAATCGAGATTTGGAGACTTGCTTGCGCTCTGCCCGGCAGGAACAGAAGGGCCGCGGCCAGAGAGAAGAAGAGTATCGACGGGGGAGCTTTGAGGACCGCTTTCATCTGTATGCTGATTCTCCGGATGGAGGCCTTATTCAGTCAATAGCGCGGTGGTCCGGAAGGAATTCTTCCTTGCCTTCGATGGCGGGTTACGTTATCCCAAATCCCTGACCCAATTTTGCCTGCCCATGGATGTAGAGTGAAAAAACTGCGCTTTTCGAAGGCTGCGCTGTCTGTTCTTCCGCCGCTGGTTATCCTGGTCTGCCTGTTGATCGGATCGAATCTGCGTTCCTCGCGATTTCTAAGCCTCGCGGCAACCACGCCGACGCCCGGTCCAACCAGCGGAAACGTGCAGGTTGGATTCGTCACGACGATAACAGGTGTTCCGCCCTCCGGCCTGCAAAACGTTTTCCTGAACGTCGTGGCCGTGCGCATTAACCCGAAGCCCAAACCCGGGGCGAAGAACCAGGGGATTCCGAACGAAAACGATCCCGCATGGAAGTCCATCCCGGTGCCGGCCGGAATCGGAATCGGGTTGAACGGAAAGCCGGGCGATCTGCAAATCGACATGATCGCCGGCCAAAGCAAATTTCAAACATTCAATACCGGACCGGTTCGCCCGAACAAATATTCGTCGGTGGAGGTTCTGCTCGACACCGCCGTGCCCGGAACGATCGTTCCGCAGTGCCCGTCAGGCGGCGGCGCAATCGAGGGGTGCATCGCCTATCCGATGGTGCTGCAGAGCCCGGGCAACCAGATCTCGTTTGTCGCTCCGAGCCAGATAACGGTGGCGAAAAACACTCTGACCCAATTGCCCTTGCAGCTGAACCTCCAAATCGTGAGCAAGCCAACCTCTCCCGGAGCGCCATACGTGGTGAACGTCACCACGGGTCCGGCCCCGGGCAACGCCTCCCAGTTTCTTGCAACTGTGACCGGCACGGTGACCGGCGCGAGCGGAAACGCGACGGTCAAGAAGATACGGCATCTCGAGGTAGCCGCCGAGCTTGCGGGGACCAACACGATCGTGGCCACCGCCAATGTCGTTAACGGGAGCTATACTCTCTTTCTCCCGGCGGCGGCCGACCTGGGCTCCCTGTACGATTTCTTCGTTTCGGGCGGAGAGGCGACGTACGACGCGGCGCGAGGCGTTCCCGGCGGCAGCGGAGGACTCATCTTTCCGGGCCAATCGTATACGTTGAACTTCGCGGTAACCGGGGGGCAGCAGGTGGCCACGATTGGCGGGCAACTCACGGATTCCTGCACTGGCATGCCGCTTCCAGGTGCAACCCTGCAGATGCTGATGCCGCCGCAGGGATCGTCCGCGGATTGCGCAACGTCACCCGCCGACTGCGTGAGCATCGGCTTCACGACCACCGACAATGGCGGCAAGTACCCGCTTCCGGGCACCTTCCAGCAGCCGGCCTACTTCAACAACGTGCCCGTGGGTCCAACCTACACAATTGAGGCGAGCGCGCCCGGTTACGACAACCAGATTTTCCAGGCGCAGGCATCGGGCGACAACACCGGCACGAACGGCGGCATCTGCCAGAACAGCGCAGCTCCCCCGAGCTGCGATTTCAAGCTCACGACCAGCTACATCCAGGGAACGTTGTCCCTGACCGCGGCTCCCGCGCCCTCGACCAGCACGACCGTTCAGGTGTTTGCGGAGCAGGCGGGGACGAACAATCTCGTCTCAGCTTTGAACATCCCGCTGCTGTTCAAACCGCAGCAGCCGACCAGTGCGACATTCAGCCTGAACGTTCCGTCCCAGATGTCGAGCTTCGATCTGTTCGCATCGGCGGCTGACCTGTTCGAAGGCGCCACCGACCCGTATCCGGGTCATTCGATTGTCGTGCAATCGAATGTTTCCGGGCCGGGGCAGCCATGCGCGGTGGCGACGATGGCATTCTCGACGCCGATGGATTGCACGGGACACGGCAGCATCGCGGGCACCGTGGTCAATCCTGACAGCGGCACGACCGTCGAGCTTTCGAAGAGCGGCGTCAAACTGATGCAGGCTGCGGTGGGTCCTCCGACTCCCGCTCCTTCCGTGGGCAATACCTACTCGTTCTGTGCGCCTCCGGACACCTACGCGCTGCAGCGGCTCGAGCAGGGATCTCCCGCCGGACCGACTGTGGCAATGACCGCGATGGCCACGCCGGCGCCGACCAGTTCGCCGTGCCCGAGCACATGTTTCAATTCGGGCTCCAACAACACCACGTGTCCGGGGCTCTGCGCGACCACCATTCAACCGCCGCTGTAAAGAGCGCAAGGATGAATATGAGAAGGAACACGACGCCTGGACGGATTTCCTCGGTCGCGCTCATTTGCACGGCGGGGATGCTGTGCCTGGTCTTTGCCGCTTGCAACAACAGCGTGACCGGATTCGGCGGATTCGTCGGCAACACCCCTCCGGTTCCGCCTTCGACCACGTTCAAAGTGCTGGGCAACGTGGGCACTCCGTTCACCCTGACCATCTCGAATGCGAACGCTTCGTGGATCGTGCCGGGGAACATCCCGCTCAACGTGACGATCGTGAACAACACGACGCCGTGCCGGATGGTGGCGACGAAGCTCGCCAACGACAACACTTTGATGAGCCTCGAGATCGACAACGGGGGCAAAATCATCACGGCGGAATCGACTACCGCGCCATTCGGCCTGGTCTCGATTCAGACCGGTGGAACGCTGCAGACGATCCAGCCGCCCGCGAATCCGGATTTGCGGATTTACGTCAACGGCCCGTTCGGGCAGCGGTTTCAAGGACTGGTCGAGGACTCGCAAGTGGGCTTCATCAACAACACCCGCGCTCCCGAAGCGTATCTGTTCGACCAGCCCAACGGCAAAGTTGACGGCCAGTTTACGCAGACCCAGAACTTCGGCTCTTTCTCGATCAACATGACCTACAACGCGAGCCAGGGTCCCCATACCGGCACCGACGTGGTCACGACGGCGAGCGGGGGACCGTTCGTGATAATCCGCCAGCCGTAGGCCTTGGAAGGCCGGAGATCGGGGAAGTCAAAACTCCGGGCCGCTGACTCCGGCCCCTCGCGGCGTTCAGTGACGGATTGACAGCCTTGCCCTTTCAGCATAGTTAGCCGGACGAGGCCACTTGAACGAATGGTTTGTTTCCCCAAGCCCGAGTTTGCCCTGGTCTCCTGACATGACATGAATTCGCAGCTTTTCC
>JAJPKP010000058.1 GCA_021323675.1 Pseudomonadota bacterium
AGCTGGCGCATCGACGCGCTCGCGCCCACCAGCCCGTGAAAGTGATTGCGCGCCTCCCGCGGCAGCGCGCTTACCTCCCGCTCCAGTGCGTGAATCCGCGCGCTGGCGACGGCCGTCCGGGACCTGAAGTAGGCGTCCGCAAGCAGGATCATCCGGATGTGGCTCAGCTTGTCGAACGATTGGTAGATATGCGGCATCTGCGGCGGAAACGTGGGAAAGGCGGTGGAAGCACTTTCCTCGAACAGATGCATCGAAACGATCAGCTCCGCGAACGGGACGCTGCGGTCGGCGAGTATTTCACCCACCTGCCGGACATCGGCCGCGAATCGGTCGATATCTTTGTTCAGCAGATCTCTCAGCGAGCAATCGAGCTCGTTTCCGAAAATTTCCATGAATTCAGTACGGCTCAGACTTCGGCTGTCGCCGAAGTGCAGGACATAAAGGCCGTGCCAGCGTTCAAGCACCTGGTCGCGATGCTGATGGATGGATTCCAGAACCGGCTGGAGGTCCTCGATGTCCGCTTCCCACAGCAGATGAAAGTATCGCGGGGTGCCGGCGCGCGGAGGAAACGGGTGAGATGGAGGAGTTGGCTTTGGTTCCATCGCTACTCGTTCATTCGTGTTCGGCTGGCGGCCAGATGGCCCTCTTGAGACTGGTTCGAATGGAGTCAGGGGGCCCTTCAAGGTCCGTAGCCATAAGAATCAGAAAGGGTATTATACTCGTCGATCCGGTCGAAATCATCTATATAACTCGGGAGATTGCGGTCGGAAACCGGACTGGCATGCTTCCAGCATCAAAAATCCAAGTCGCCCCTTCCGGGCGGGCCAGGAGGAATGACGAGCATGGGCTGCTGCTTCGGTTTCAATCCCCGGTTTGCCGGCTAGCCGCTAAGCATGGTCTTCCCATGAAGTCAAAGTCCGTTCCGCTCAACGGGCAGGCTCGCGGCCAGTGAATCATAAGCCAACCTCTCGCCGCAGGTTTCCAATCGACGGTGCTTCCTCAGCATTCGGCCCGCAGCGTGTCGCGGTCGTTTTCTCTCAGGATGATTCGATTGTGCGTTTGATCGGGGACGGATTGGGTGAAGGCTGGCGAGTCGAGCGATGTTTCGATCCAACCCAGGCGAGAGCCTCGCTGATAAAGCGCGGCGTCGGGATCGTAGTGGTGGATGATGGCGGAATTGAGGAAACCACTCGTGGATGGCTGCTGGATCAGGTGCGAAAATGGGCTCCGCGCGCGCTGGCCGTCTATATCGCCTCCCATCACTCTCCGGATGTGGAGCGGCAAGCTCGATCTCACAGCGTTCAGTACTATGCCTCGAGGCCAATCGACCGCGAACGCACCGTGAGAATTCTTCGGTCTTTTGTCGGAGCCGTTCGTTAGCCGAACGCAGCGCGCATCGCCTCAGCGCAATCTTCCGTTACAAGCCGGCCAAACGCTTCAAGCTCGCGGTTTCTCCGATTACGACCAGAAAGTCGCCGACCTCTATGATCGTATCGGGGTCGGGAATCATGGAGATCGGTTTGTCGCGGCGCTTGAGCGCGACTACACGAAGGCGCGAGTTCGCTCTTTCGATCGCGGCGATCGTCATGCCACGCACCGGATTGGCGGAGTCGATCCGAATTTCTTCCAGATCGACTTCCGATTCGCGTCCCGGGATGGAAAGTTCCAGGAAATCGACGACCGACGGGCGCAGGATGCTGGCCGCGATTCGCATCCCGCCCCATTGATAAGCCGACAGAACCTGATCCGCGCCGGCAAGCCGCAGGCGCCGAAGCCCAGCCTCCGAATCTCCTCGCGCATGGATGAATGCCCTGGGGTTTTTCTCGCGCACCGAAAGCGTGATGTACACGTTGTCGGCATCCGATGCCGTCGCTACCACGACCGCCCGCGCCGCACGCACTCCCGCTTCGTCCATGACTGATTCTTCGAGGGCGGAGCCAATCACGTAGAGCAGATCGGCCGCCGCCAGCTCGGCTTCCTTGGCGGGATCGGACTCGACCACGACCAGCGGCACGTTGTGGCGTTTCAATTCCTCGACCACCGCTTTGCCGAGACGGCCGAAGCCGCACACGATCACATGATCGTGCAGATTATGAATCTTTCGATACATCGCCGTCTTTCCGAAGAAGTCGCGAAGGCTTCCCTCGATGACCATTTCCGCGGCCGCGGTCAAAAGGTAGAACACGCTGCCGACGCCGACAATGATGAGTCCGATCGTGAACAATCGGCCGCCGGGACTGAGCGGCTTGACCTCTCCGAATCCGACGGTCGAAACCGTGATGACCGACATGTAGAGGGCATCGACCGGCGACATCCCCTCGATCATGTAAAAGCCCGCCGCGCCAAACAGAACGATCGCGGCGATGCCGGCCAGCGCGTAGGCGAACCGATGACCGGGAGTGGTAGGCGCGGGCACCGGCGACTTCTGCGTACGCGCGGGTCCGGGAGGATCGAAAGTGGATGGCATGAGACGGCGATGAGGACGGCGCTCGCGCCCGATCGCTTACTGCAGGCGCCGGTCGTCGTCCGATATGCAGAGCGACGATTCCGTGATGACAATTGCCTTCTGCTCGTGGCGCGCGCTTTCGCCCGGGTTCACCACCATGTTGTGCGCGCCGGCGAGATGGATTTTCTTTTCGTATTCGCACGCCTCCTGCGTGGCGTAGCTGCCGGCCTTGAACCACGTCTTGAGGGGCGCATTCACGCCGCCATCGCCGGCAGGCACGAGCAGCAACCAGGCAAAAACCACAACCGCACCGAGCAACGATTCGATCGCGCCTTCTTGCTCCTTCCTTCCGACCAACCAGGACATCTCGAGCTCCCTTCCGCATCGGCTCCCGCGCCGCAAGCGCATATCACGACAGAATCGGACCATCCGGTCCAGTCCCTGTGTTTGAACTAGCTACTGCCATGCCAGAAAAAGGTGTTGGCCAGGCGGTGAAGTTGGCCGAAATTGACGGCCTCGAAATCGCCGCCGGCGGCGCAGATGTAACCGTTGGATACACAATCGCGCAAACCGGGGCCGAGAACCGGCCCAAAATTGTGGATGGCTTGGAGCTTGCTTTTACGCGTGCGCTCCGGCGCGCCGGGAGGAATCCACACATGAATCCCAGACACATTCGGATCTTGGCGGCGACTGTTCTGGCGATGGGCGGGCTGGCGTCATCCGCAATCGCGGCTCCCAACTATATGAAGACCCCGGCGGGCATTTCCGATACGTCGCGCGATGCTTCCAGCTACGGCGATTTCATGCGCGCGATCTGGGTCCAGTCGGGCACCCAGGTCAGCTACGTAGGCCGTCAAAACGTAAACTTGCGCGTGTTTTTCACGGCGACCAGCTTCATCAAGCCGGCCATCACCGTCGATCAGTATCTCACCCTGGTCGGCAACTATTATCCGTCCGGGCAGGATCTGGTGCTGATGCGATGCCGGCCTTCGGCGGATCAGCGCCAGAACGTCAATCCGATCCTGGCTACCTGGCCGAACGTATTTTCGGCGATCGTTTCGGATTTTCAGGGCAGCGGTTTTTCCTGTCCGCCGAATCCCGCCGATGGCAACAACGTGATGTACTGCGCGGCGGTGGCTTATCAGGATGCGCAACAGGCGGTGTTTGTCACCGGATTGTCGGCGGCGCTGACTTCCGCGACGCAAATATTTCAAAACTCAACTTCCTCCGCGGGCGCGAAGGCTCTGAAAACCGACTACGGAATATATCCCGAGTTTACCGGCCTGGGATATGTCGCAAGCGGAAGCGGATTCGTCAACACGATGTCAACCGCGCAAATCCTGCGCGAATCCGTAGTGCCGGAATATTTGCTCGAGAACGTCACTCTGGTGGATGCGGGATGCCGATGCATTCAGGTTCCACAGTACGGCAATACAAAGAATCCCGATCTGCGCCACACCAAGCCTGTCGATCCCAATTACATCTGGCAGAAGGGTAAACTCCAAAGCGGCGCCTGCCACGTCATCAAGAAGCTGGGAACCATGATGAGCACGGCCGCGGACCCCGGATCGTCATCCGGTGACGCAAGCGGCGGCGACTCGGCTGAAACTCCCTGAGGGCGCGATCGGCGCCGCGTCGGTCAGTGGCTCGGCAGCGGTCCTTTGCGCATATCGAGCAGATTCAGCAGATTGCCGAACGGATCGCGAACCACCGCGCACTTTCCAATCCTGACATCGAACGGCGGCGCAACAGTCTCGCATCCCCGCGCGCACAGCATCGCGACCGCCGCTTCGACGTCATCCACGAGATAGTGAACGCCGCATTCCCTGGGGATGCCTGGATCGTTGTGCAGCACTATTTCGGCCTCGCTCTCCGGCATCCCCAGCGCAATCGCATGACGATCGGACCATCGAAAGCGCAGCCCGAGAACGTCCTCGTAGAACCGGCGCGCCTCAGCCAAATCGTCAACCGGGATCATCACACAGTCGATTTTGCGAAGAAGCGCCATGATCCTTCCGGTTTCACCCGCCCCGATAGGAGTTCGACTACTCCGCGACGCCGCCCTGGGCTGCGTCCGGCGCGGCTTCAGAGCGAACCGATTCCCGGCGCGGGCGATGCGAGAACTCGATGACTATTCCGTCCGGATCGGCGAAGAACAGCGCGTAATAGTCCGGCTCGCAGCAAACCCCGGGCGGATACAGCACTCTCGCGCCGGTCTCTTTCAGAAACGCGTACAGACCATCGACGTCTTCACGACTCTCAGCATCGAACGCCAGATGATGCAGTCCGGGGGCATCGCGATCGTGCTCCCGTCCGCGATTCTCGGGACGAGACCAATGCAGCGCGAACGAAAACGGTGAGTCGCTGTCGGCAGGAGCGAACACGATGTCGCGCCGATTCTGAACAACGATTTCGTAGCCAAGGTATCGCATCACCGGTTCGTAGAACGCCTTTGAACGCGCCAAGTCGGTGATGGTTAAGTTGACCTGCTTGACGAGCCGCGCCATCGGAAGATTCCTCCTCGCCGCTCAGATTCAGGATAGGCGAAAAAATAGCGAAGTCTCCGGCGCGACGCAAGCTTCGCTATTCCTGTCAACGACTCCCAATCTCACCTCCCCTTCCCGCGGAGGATCCCTTCGGCAGCACCGCCGCTGATGAATTGGCGATCTGACAGCGTCTTCTTCCACACCGCGACCGCGCTGGGCCATCGCTCGATTCGCGCATCAGGCCATCCCTTGCCCGGCAGCGCCGGAGGGAGCCGGCGCCAATCGATCGAAGTCAGCACGACCGCCTGAATTTCCGGATGTTCCCGAATCAACGCGGCGAGTTTGCCATACCAGGCCGCGGCTTCCTGGTCTGACTTTGGCCCCCGCACGACGCCAGCCGCTGAGGTCTGAAAGACCGGTGACGCTTCGCAGATGACAACGGGTTTGCGATGCGTTCGCGCGCCGGCGAGGAATTCATTGAGCTGCGGTTTGTCAAAATCGCCGAAGAGGCTGATTCCCCACCAGTCCACCACATCATCGCCCGGGTACCATCGCATGAAGTGCGGCCCGCCGAAGCCCGCTGCCGCTGCGCTCCAGACCGTGGCGGCCCGGTCGAGATGGGCTTCGCGCAGCCGGTCGATGATCTTCCGGAACGCCATGATGTAGAGGCTTGGGTCATATGGCATCCGGGGATTGTTGAAGTCATATCCGATTCGGATTAGCGCGGGGTTGCCCGCGTCGCGAATCGTATCCATCAGCATCACGATTTCCGGATCGCGCATTCCTTGCGAAGTGTCGCGCTGGGTGGCCTGGAAGTTGACCCCGATCTGAGCGACAAAGAAGCCCTTCTTGCGCGCGAATCCCTCATAGCGCTGCGCAAATTCCGGCATCACATTCCGGTCGAGCGCGGTGTAGAAGGAGATCAGAGATGGAGCAAACGGCTTCATCGCGCGCTCGAAGGACTCCAGGTCCTTCGCGTCGCCGGCTCCGACAGCATCGCCCTTGTCCCATTCCAAAGAGAACTGGCCCCATCCGTTCAGGATACGTCCCGCCGGCGGCTCCATCGCCGCGTCGTAAAACGGAGGAGCATCAGCCGCTTGCGCGAGAGTTGCCGGCGCGGCGAGGTTGAGGATCAGGGTTGCGATCGCGAGCAGGAGGATCATGCGAGCCGGAGCGGCGTGAATTCGCGCGCGGCGACGTTTCGTT
Source organism: Pseudomonadota bacterium (assembly GCA_021323675.1). Lineage (GTDB taxonomy): Bacteria > Desulfobacterota > Binatia > Binatales > Binataceae > JAFAHS01. The sequence continues at coordinate 6,139 of JAJPKP010000058.1, forward strand.
CGATCGTGATGCCGATTCCGGATCGTCAGACGCTCATTTTCCCGGGCGGCGCACGATCTTCACATTCCCCCATTTGCCGATCGCGCCCTGGCCGTGGCATGAGATGCTGCCCTTGCCCGGCTGGATGTCTTTTTCGCTCATCAGCCCCATCGCGAGCGTGCACGGGCCGAGCTTGAAGGGGACGTTCGAGTAGCGCCGCACCTCGGCTCCATCCATCAGGAACGTCACGCGATCCTGGGAGCCATCATAAACGATCTCGAAGTGGTGCTGCTGGCCGGGCTGGGTGGCGCCTCGAATTTCTTCGAACAGACAGAAATATTTGGGACCTTGCGCGGGTTCATTGTCGGGCACGCCGGGGAACGGAAGTTTGCCGTACACGGTGGCGACGATGTCGTTGCCGACGAAGAAATCCAGGGCCGCGCCGGTCGAGAAATCCAGCACATTGAACGACACGAAGCCGTCGTAGAGGTCGTTCGGCCGGCCGTTGACGATGGTCGCGGCGAGATCGAGCGAAAACGAGATCGTGCCGCCCTCAGGAGGAGCGAAGGTCCTGGTGCTGAAATACATGTGCTTGGCGTTGTCGAGGATCTGGACGGAATCGTGATGCCGCGTGTAGGGAACCGCCGCTACGCGCAGAAAGCCGTCCTGGATGATCACCACCGCCTGCGGTTCCTGGTATTTCCAGAAGCTTCCGTCCTCCAAGGGAAAGCCGGCGGCCATCCAATCGCCCTCGCCGGTGATCACCGACGCAAAGTTCGAACAGTCGATTATTTCTTCACGTGCTGCCGATTTGTCTGCCACGGTCTTTTTTCTTCACACTTTCTTCGATCTGGGGCCGCAAGATCCCGCGCGGGGAGCGCTGTCGCGGGGATGCGAACTCGGTTAGTAAATGCCACATGGCGCTGTATGACAAGATCGGCGTCGGCTACGACCATACACGCCGCGCCGATCCCTACATCCTGTCGCGCCTCCTGCATCATCTCGCGCCCCCTCCGGGATCGCTCTGCCTCGACGTGGGCTGCGGGACCGCAAACTACACGATTGCGGCGAACGAAGCTGGAGTGCGGGTGGCGGGAGTGGATTTTTCCCGCGGGATGCTGAATCGGGCGCGCGAAAAGAACCGGACGCTCTGGCTATGCCAGGCGCGTGCGGAAGCGCTGCCTTACCGATCGGCCGCTTTCGCTGGAGTGATTTCCACCTTCGTTCATCATCATCTCGATGATCCGGCGGCGGCCTTTCGCGAGACGCGACGGGTTCTCAGGCCGGGTGCGCGCCTGGTGCTGCTGAACGCAACCATATAGCAAACGCGCCATTGCTGGCTTGTTGAATACTTTCCCAAGACCATCGCGCAGGCGATGGAGCCATACGAGCGAATCGAGACGTCAAGCGCGCTTCGCGCGGCGGGGTTCACGATCGCAGCCAGGGAGCCGTACGCGGTGCGCGACGACCTGCGCGACTGGTTTCTGTATTGCGGGAAAAACCGCCCCGAGCTTTATCTCGATTCGCGCGTGCGCGCGGGCATTTCCGCCTTTGCCAAAGCGCGCGACCGCGATGAGATCGAGCGCGGCGTCGCCCGTCTCGGCTCCGACATCGCGTCAGGCCGGATCGCCGCCGTGCGGCGAAAGTACGCGTGGGACGGCGGCGATTACATGTTTACGGTGGCGGTTCGCCAGGCCGCCTGAGAAGCGCGCCGGGCGCAGGCAATGCGCGGTGATTCATGCCGCGGCGGCTGTGCGGCGATTTTTCGTTTTTTCACCCAAGTGGTACGATGAATTGGTGGAGCTCACGCTTTACACCGACTACTCGCTTCGGGTGCTGCTCTACCTGGGACTGCGCGAGGACCGGGTCTGCCAGCTCGCGGATATCGCGGAAGCCTACGGCGTTTCCCGCCATCATCTGCTCAAGGTCGTTCAGGGGCTCGCTCGCCACGGGTTCGTTCGCACGTTTCGCGGCAAGGGAGGAGGAATCACGCTGGCGCGCGCTCCGCGCGACATCAACATCGGCCGTGTTATCCGCCTGGCGGAAGGGCCGATTCAGCCGGTCGAATGCCTGCGCGGAGACGCCAATCACTGCGTGATAACCGGCGCCTGCCGCCTCACCCGGTTGTTCCAGGAAGCGGCGCAAAACTTTCTGTCAACTTTCGATCACGTAACCCTGGCCGATCTGCTCGCCCATCGCAAATCCCAAATCAGCGACCTGCTGATTCACTGACCTTCCGCGGCCGATGTCGCGCACGGTCTTGATCGCGCGGCTTAAAACAAGTATTACAAATGCCGCTTTAGACCGAAGACTCCCCGGCCGCGCGTCCAAAGAGGGGCCGGCCGGGGTTTAAAGCAGTATTTGCAATATGGCTTTCGAGCGGAAAGGAAGAAACTACCCCATGCCATTGCGTCCATCCACGATGAAACAAAGCGGCGCCGCGCTCGGCGCGGTCCTGATTGCAATTGCGATGCGGCCGGGGCTGGCGCGAGCAAAAGCCTACACATTCGAGCTCAACATCCAGGACACCGTGATCACCCTGGTCGAAGGCCAGAAGTTCCATACCTTTGCCTTCAACGGCCAGGTCCCCGGTCCGCTCATCCACGTGAAGGAGGGCGACGACGTCACCGTCAAGGTCACCAACCTCACCACCCTCAACCACACCATTCACTGGCACGGCCTGCTGCAGAAGGGGACCTGGCAGATGGACGGCGTTCCCGGCGTTACCCAGCCGGCAATCGATCCGGGGAATACCTTCACCTATCACTTCAAGGCGGAGCCCGCCGGCACTTACTGGTACCACTGTCACGTCAACGTGAACGAGCACGTCTCGATGCGCGGAATGTGGGGACCGTTCATCATCGACCCCGCGAGACCGACCCCGCTCGAAAAGAAGGTGACCCGCGACTACGTGCTGATGATGGGGGCGTGGCCGTCGAAGTGGGCGATGAAGCCCGGCTACGGCGGAATTCCGGGCGACGTCGAGGACTATTTCACCATCAACGGAAAATCCTATCCCGAGACCCAGCCAATCCGGGTCAAAAAGGGCGACGTCATCCGGCTGAGATTGTTCGCGACCGCCGACGTTCCCCATTCCCTGCACATTCACGGCCACGTGTTTCTCATTGCCTTCAAGGACGGGCATCCGCTTCCGCAGCCGATCGAGGCCGACACGGTCTTGCTCGGGCCGGGCGAACGCTACGACCTGATTCTTGTCGCGGACAACCCCGGGCGCTGGATGGTCCACGATCACATCGACACTCATACCACCAACGCCGGCAAGCCGATGGGCGGTGTCATGACGATCATCGAATACGACGGCGTCGAGCGCAGCGACGACTGGTACGACTGGAAAGACAAGAAATTTGTCCCCGATTTCTACTACGAGGAGTCGCTGAAGAAGCCCTACGGGATGTACGAGAGCGCGGCCTTCAAGGGCCAGCCTGCTCAATAAACCGCCGATCGCATCCAGGAGGCACCATCATGAGCAGGATTTCATTTTTCCTGTGCGCGTTGGCGACCGCGCTCTGCGCGCCGTCTCTCGGGCTGGCGGCGGACGCAAACGCCATCCTGAGCCGGCAATGCGCGCAGTGCCACGCGTTGAGCAAGCCCGCGGACGCATCAATTGACCGGTTGTGGACGCGAAAAGGGCCGGATCTCTACTACGCCGGCAGCAAATTCAACCAGCCCTGGCTGGTGGAATGGCTGCAGAATCCGCGCAGGATTCGGCCCGCCGGCGAGTTCTACTTCACGCACATCAAGGCTACTCCCGACGGCGACGTGATCGATGCCTCGACCCTGACCTCCCATCCCAGGCTGTCAAAGGGCGATGCCGACGCGGTTGCGGCCGCCCTGATGGCGCTCAAGGGTCCCGACGACCTAGTGCGGAAGGGCGCGTACAAGAAGCAGCCGGTGCCCGCGATGATCGGCGCGATGTTCTTCGAGAAGCTGCGCGGGTGCGCGGCCTGTCACATGGACAAGCCGGGACAAGGCGGGCAGTCGGGGCCCGAGCTTTATGACGCGGGCCTGCGCCTCCAGCCCGATTTCGTCTACGCCTACATCAAGCAGCCTCAACGCTTCGATCCGCATGTCTGGATGCCGCAACTCGATTTGTCCGATACCGACCTGCAGCGGCTGACCGGCTACCTGATGACGCTTCAGGATGGGTCGCCGAAGTGAAATCCGTTAGCGCGCGCCGCGCTTCATCCGGATCGAGGCGCGGCGTGCTTGCCGAAGAGAGGAGACCGCGATGCTGACAGTGCGTGTTCAACCGGTCCGCGTCTTTGCCCTAGCCGTGGCTGTCCTGCTGGCCTGCCCGAGAATATGCGCGCCTGCCCGCGCGGACGACGATGCCAGATGGGCCGCGACCGCGAAGACCTACAACACCTATTGCGCCCAATGCCACGGGCTCAACCGCAACGGCAAAGGGATCAACGCGAAATCAATGGCGGTCCAGCCCCGCGACCACTCGGATCCGAAGGGGATGGGTCCGATACCCGATGCCGAGATCGTCAAGGCGATCACCGACGGAGGGCTGTCGGTCAACAAATCGGTGCTGATGCCCGCGTGGGGCAAGGTGCTGAGTCCGCAACAAATCCAGGATCTGGCCGCTTACATCCGCCACGTCTGCAACTGCGGATCGGCCGCTAACCACTGATCGAAAGCAAAGGAGCCTTCAATGATCTCACACAAGCGCAACCTGCTCAGCGTCGGAGTTCTGGCGATGATTCTGGCGGCCGCTTCGGCCGCCGCCGCCAAAACCGTCACGGTCACGCTGCACGCAAAGGAAGTGGACCTGCCGATTGACAACAAGGGGACGATGTATCGGGCGTGGACCTTTGACGGCAAAGTACCGGGACCGCTGGTCAGAGTGACCGAAGGAGACACGATCGACTTTACCCTGGTGAACGATCCGGCGAACAAGAACTCGCACGCGATGGACTTTCACGCCGCGCAGCTCGACGTGGTTAAGGATTTCGGCGCGGTCAAACCGGGGGAGAGCAAGCACTACACCTTCACCGCGCATTATCCGGGCGTCTTCTACTACCACTGCGGCGCCGATCCGATGATCCAGCACATCGCGCACGGGATGTTTGGCGCGATTATCGTCGATCCCAGGGATCCGCGCGCGATGCCCAAGGCGGATCGCGAGTACGTTCTGATCCAGTCCGAAATCTATCCCAACCCCGACGATATCGAGAGCCTGATGGCGGACAAGTGGAAGAACGTGGCGTTCAATTTCGGCGTCTTCAAGTACGACCCGGTCCACGATTCCAACGCCACGCGCTGGCTGCAGGCGAAACCCGGGGAACGGGTGCGCATCTACTTCGTCAACGCGGGACCGAACGAATTCTCTTCGTTTCATCCGATCGCGGGAATCTGGGATCGAGTCTATCCAAGCGGTAATCCGCGCAACGCGATCTACGGACTTCAAAGCCTGACGGTCGGCCCGGGCGATGCGGCCACATTCGACCTGGTGTCGCCGGTCGAAGGCGCCAACGCAATCGTCACGCATTCGCTGCGCTCCGCGCTCTCGGGCGCGATCGCGGTGATCATGTTCACCAAGGATGCCGACCCGAGCATGGGGCACGGCGAACAAATCGTAGTCAGGTAACAAGCGGCGCGATGCGGGCCGCGCTCGCGGCGGCCCGCATCTCCGATGCTCAGCGCCCATCACCGTTCCGCCGAACCGCAATGCAAGTGAAAGACAATAGGACGTTTGCTGCTCTGCGTCGCGGCAAATTTACGATCGGAGCTTTGCTGTTGGCGTTGCTGAGCGCCGCCGCAGGCAACGCATCCGCGGAAGTCGACCTGCTCGAAATCCATGGGCAGCCGCTGGTTTTGACCGCCACCGGGCAGAATCGCGAAGAAGTATGGAACTGGTTCGATCCGCCGCCGGCCGCCAATGGCCATAGCTACGAGAACCAGTACCACTTTCTAGGAAGCTGGGTGCGCGTAGGCTTTGGCTACCGGCTCGAGAGGGTAAAAGGCTTTGTCGAGGTGATGAGCCCATACCTCATCAACCTGCCCGACAATGCGACTGCGCCGCCGCCTCAAGGACTCCTGGGCCTCGGCGCCAACTATTTTGATCCCAACCGAAGCGTCAACGACGCCAGCGTCTTTCTCAAGCAGGGCTACCTGGAGTTTCGCGACATCGGACTGGAAGGCTTGAGTTTCAAGGGCGGGCGCTTCGAATTCTTGGACGGTGCGGAATATCAGCCGCCGCAGCTCGATCCGGAACTCGGATGGCTGGTCCGCAATCGTATCGCCCAGAGGCTGGTTGCCAACTTCGGATTCAGCGACGTGATGCGATCGTTCGACGGAGCGGTAGCAGGCTATGGCAATGATAAATTCCAGGCGACCGCGATGTACTCGGTGCCGACCAAGGGCGTGTTCGATCTCGACGGGATGGAAGAGTTGAGCGGCATCGATCTCGCCTATGCGTCGCTCAATGCGGGGCCGCGCCTTTTTCGCTCCGGGCTGTGGGGCAACTCGATGCTCCGCGTGTTCTACATATTTTACAACGATGGCCGCGGCATCCCGCTGGTCGACAACCGAAGGCTTTCAGGTTCAAAAGCGGATACGCAGGCGGTCTCGATCGATACCATCGGCGCCGACTACCTTCGGGTTGTACCCGCCGGTCCTGGCACGGCTGACTTCCTGATATGGACCGCCGGCCAGTTGGGCAAGTGGGGAAACCAGAATCAGAGAGCCTATGCCATCGTCGCCGAGGCCGGATACCGGTTGAACGAGGTTGCCTGGAAACCGTGGCTGCGGCTTGGTTACACGGCAGGTTCGGGCGACGACAGCCGCGGCGGCTCGACGCACGGCACGTTTTTCCAGATCCTGCCGACGCCGCGGCTTTACGCCTTCTTCCCGTTTTTCAACATGATGAATGTGGATGACGCGATGGCGCAGATGGTGCTCAATCCGCGCGCCGATATGGAAATCCAGGCGTCGGCGCACGGGCTGTGGCTCGACTCGAAGAACGACCTTTGGTACTCGGGCGGCGGCGCCTTCGACAACCGTTCGTTCGGCTTTTCAGGCCGGCCCAGCAACGGGCATGGCTATCTGGCGACGCTGACTGACTGCCAGTTGACTTATCCGCTGAACCGCCATCTCACAATGCAGCTCTATTACGGCCACGCCTTCGGCGGGAGCGTAATCGCGGCGATATATCAGGCCGGCCGCGAAAGCGACTTCGGCTTCATCCAGATGACCTGGACCTTGTAGCCGGCGCTGAACGTTTCCGGCGATCGCGGGCAGGGTTCTTAAACGCGGCACATCAGGCCGCCATCGACCACGATCGCCTCGCCGGTGACGAAGCCGGCCGCCGGCGAAACCAGGTAGAGGAGGGCGCCCCCGAGTTCCTCCGGTTTGACGAGCCGGTTGGACGGCAGATACTTGAGCAGCGTCTTCTTGAAATCTTCATCCGCATTGACGGGGCTGGCCGCTTCTTCGATCCATCCCGCTTCGAGCGCATTCACGCGAATTCCCTTGCGCGCCCATTCCAGCGCCAGCGCGCGGGTCAGGTTCAGGACTCCGGCCTTGGCCGCGCAGTACAGGCTTGCGTTGGGAACGCCCCGATCCGCGAGGACCGACGTGATGTTCACGATGACGCCGCCGCCCTGCCGCAGCATCACGCGCCCGCCTTCCTGGCATGACGTCCACACCCGCTTGAGATTGCTCTCGATCACGCGCTCGAAGGCGGTGTCGTCCGCGGCTTCGGCGGGTCCAAACCATGGATCGTCGAGCGCGTTGACCAGGATGTCGAGGCGGCCCATCCGCTTTGCGGCCAGATCGGCGGTCGCGCTCAGGTCGGCGCGGACAGCGCTGTTCTGCACCTGAATTTCCGGTTTTTCGCCCGCGGCCTGCACCGCCTTGGCGACCTCCCTGAGCCTGGAATCCGTTCCCGGCTCCTGCGATGCGATCATAAGCTTGGCGCCGGCCTCGGCCAGCGCGATGGCAGCTGCCCGCCCGGTTACGTTTTCCGCGCCGACAACCAGGGCGCTTTTGCCTTCGAGTGAAAAGTCGTCGAGGAATTCCTTGGATGCCATGATGTCACCGTGATTCCGCGGGCAGGTTCGGGATCGCGCCGGTCGGGGTTACGCCGCCCGCCAGACCGCCGCCGTCGATGGCGATGAACTCGCCGTTGATGTGGTTCGATGCGTCGGAGGCGAGGAACACCGCGAGCGGGCCCAGCTCGGAGTCGTCCCCCGGCCGCCCGATCGGTATGAATTTCCCGCCCTTGAAAAACCGCATCATTTCCTCGTTGTGGGGGAAGATTCCCGGCACGATGCAGTTGGTCTGGATATTGTTCAGCGCGTAGGTGAGAGCCAACGACCGGGTGAGCTGAAGGACCCCGCCCTTCGAGCACGCGTACATATAGTTATGCTTGCCGCCGCGAAGCCCGTAACCGGATGCGACGTTGATGATTTTGCCGCGGTTCTGCTTCACCATCTGCGGAATCACCGCGCGCGCCGCGTAGAACTGGCTGCTCAGATTGGTGTCGAGGCCGCGCCGCCATTCCGCGTCGGTGATCTGTTCGATGGGCTTGCCGAGCGAATCATCGCCGCCGCCCGCGTTGTTGACGAGGATGTCTATTCTGCCGAACTCGCGCACCGCCGCGGCCGCCATCGCATTGACCTGGATGGAGTCGGTTACGTCGGTTTGCACGATCGCGCATTTGCGGCCGGTTTTGCGCACTTCCGCGGCCGTCTCCTCGAGCTGCGCGAGCGTGCGCGATGCCGCCACGATATCGGCGCCCGCCTGCGCGAACTTTATCGCCATCGCCCGGCCCAGTCCGCGCCCGGCCCCGGTGATTATCGCTACGCGGTCGTCGAGTTTGAGAGCGTCAAGAATCATTGGTGTCACCTCGATCGGACAACGCCATCAGCCGTGGCGTCGCAGGACAGCTACTAACATAGCAGCACTCATCGGCAAATAAGGCCACGCAAACCCAACGGTTCCGGGCCGGCGCTTTTGACGGCGGCTGCGGGCCGGTCCTATAGTGAAGCCGGAGGCTGCCATGGCGCTCAAGATCACGATGTTTTCCGACTTCGTTTGCCCGTTCTGCTACATCGGGTTCGAGGTGATGCTTAAGCTCAAGCCGGAGTTCAATATCGATCTGGAATGGCGTGGTTACCAGATTCATCCCGAATGGCCGGCCGAAGGCATCCCGGTCGAAAAAGCCAGATCCGCATCCGACATGGACACGCGCCAGGCCATATGGAAGCGAATCACCGCGATGGCGGAAGCGGAGGGGTTGGAGATCAAAGCGCCCAGCGTCTTCACGAATTCCCACGCGGCGTTGGCGGCATGCGAGTTCGCCCGTGAAAAGGGAAAAGCGGAAGAATTCGAAGCCCGCGTCTTTCGCGCGTATTTCGTGGAAGGCGGGAATATCGGCGATGCGACGCTGGTCGCGCGGCTGGGAGCTGAGGTTGGGCTCGACCAGACCGAAGTTGCCGAAGCCGTCAAATCGCCGCGTTACGCGATGCGGCTTAAGAACAACGCGCTTGCGGCTCATCAGCGCGGCGTGACCGGCGTCCCGACATTCTTTATCGGCGAGTATCCGCTGGTGGGCGCCCAAAGTTCCGACGTGGTGCGGCAGATTCTCCAGCGCGCCTCTGAACGGCTGATCGCAACCGCCTGATTTTCAACATCCCGATTCCTCTCCTTCCTGCGGAGCACTTGCGATGCGGCTGAAAGACAAGATTGCAATCATCACCGGCGCCGGCAGCGGCCAGGGACGTGCCGCGGCCATCCTGTTCGCCAAAGAGGGCGCGAAGATCGTCGTCTCGGACTGGAAACCGGAACTCGGCGAGGAGACCGTCACGCTGGTCAAAAGCGATGGCGGCCAGGCGATCTTTGTGCGCACCGACGTTTCCGAGTCCGCCGACGTTCAGAAACTCATCCGCACGGCCGTCGACACCTTCGGCCGCATCGACATTCTTTATAACAACGCCGGCGTCGGCTTCTCGTCGCCGCTGTCGATGTCCGACGTGATCAACACGCCCGAAGCCGACTGGGACCGCGTGATCGCGATCAATCTGCGCAGCATGTATCTGACCGCGAAATACGGCATTCCGGAGATGATCCGCACTGGCGGCGGCTCGATCATCAACACCGCATCGATCGCGGCGATGATCGGGTCGGAGGCGGCGCACGCTTACACTGCCGCGAAAGGCGGGATGGTCGCGCTGTCGCGGGCGCTGGCGGTCGAGTTCGGGCCCAGGAACATCCGCGTCAATTGCATATGCCCGGGCGCGATCGACACTCCGATGATTGCTCCGGTAGTCGATCCGCTGAAAAAATCCGGCCGACCTTTCATGACTTCTCCGATTCGCCGCCTGGGCACGCCCGACGACATCGCCTATTGCGCCCTCTACCTCGCATCGGACGAATCCAGTTTTGTCACCGGAGCAACCTTCGTCGTGGACGGCGGATACACGGCGCAATAGTGCCCGGTAACCCGCCCGGGTGATCCTTCGAGGATCGAGAAAATGCCGGAAACCGCTTCGCAGTCATCGCCGCCTCGCCACAACGCGCGTCCCGCACCCGACGCCACCACGATAATCATGGTTCGCGAGAGCGCAGCCCGCGACGCACCCGAGCTGTTCATGGTGAAAAGATCGGGCGGAGCGGATTTCTTTGGCGATGCGTACGTTTTTCCGGGCGGCGGCGTCGAGCCCGAAGACTCCGCGGCAAAGCTCGCGGCGCATGCCCGCCCGATTCCCGCGAACGATCTCGAACGACTCACCGCGGAAGGGTTGTCGCCGGAAGAAGCGGCGGGATGCTGGATCGCGGGGATTCGCGAGCTGTTCGAGGAAGCGGGCGTGATGCTGGCCTATCGCGATGGATCGATGCTGAGTTTCGCGGATGTAGCGACTCGCGATCGCTTCATGAAGTATCGCGAGGAGATGATCGCCGGCCATACTTCGTTTCGCGAAGTTGTCGAGCGCGAGAACCTTACCCTCGCCACCGATCGCATCCACTATTTCTCCCGCTTCGTTACGCCGCCCTACGCGCGCAAGCGCTACGATACCCGGTTTGTCGTGACGCGTGCGCCCGACAATCAGCTTGCCAGCCACGATCGCACGGAGGTCGTTTCCGGCGATTGGCTGACCGCGGCGGCCGCCGTCGCTCTTTATCATTCGCGCGCCCAGCAAATCGTGCCGCCGACCCTGCAGAACCTGCTCGAATTGGAACCGTGCCGCGCGTTTGACGAGATCGAATCGCTCGCGCGGTCGCGGGTGATTGCTCCGGTATGCCCCGGACTGGTGAGAATTGCCGGCCGGTACACCCTGATTTATCCGGGCGATGCCGACTTTGTGCCGCAGCTTGAACCCGCGTTCACCTCGATGTACAAGCGGCCCGCCGCGCTTGCGGTCCTGCGTTTCGTCCTCGAAGAAGGCGGCCGATGGGCGATTGCGCCGGGCACGCCCGCATCGCGAAAGGGAGAAAAGGTCATGGCCAAAACCATCGAACAACGGATCCAGGAACTGGAAGACCGCGATCAAATCAAGGAGCTGACCGCGCGCTATTGCTGGCACGTCGCACATGGCGAGGGCGAGAAAGTTGCCGGCCTGTTCACCGACGATGGAGTGCTTGAAGTAACCGACGGCAGCTTCAAGCCGGTGCATGGCAAGGAAGCCCTGCTGAAGTTTTACCGAACTTCAGTTAATCAACCGGAACTGGCGATCCCATTCATCCAGAACCACATAATCGAGGTCAAAGGCGACGAGGCGGAAGGCACCTGCGGAATCGAAGCTCGCTTCTCGCGCAACGGCGAGAGCGTGACGGCCGCCGGCTATTATGAAGATCGCTATCGGCGGGTGAACGGAAAGTGGCTTTTCGCGCAGCGACGAATCACCTTCCATCACGTCGTTCCCCTCAAGCAGGGATGGGCGGAAGCCAAGGCCGAGGCGCCTCGGCGCGGGTAACGCCGGAGGTGGCGCTGGTCTCGCGGCGCGCCCTGTCTTACAAGTCAGGGTGATGGCGGCGCGGCGGGACACAATCTTTCTGGACCTGCGTGGCATCAAGTGCCCGCTCAACTGGGCGCACGCGAAGGTGCGGCTTGAACAGATGTCGCGCGGACAAGTGCTCGAGATTTTGCTCGATGATCCGCGCGGCGCGCGCGACATCCCTCGCGCGGCGGAAGCGGAGGGTTACGTGATGCTCGAATCGGCGGCCAGGGACGGAGTGTTCACGCTGCGAATCGAGAAATAGCCGCTTCAGTCGCGCGGAGGGTCCGGTTCGGCAATTGCGGCACGCATCGAATCGGACTACAGAGTTGCGATTATGCGAGTTCAAGTCGGCGATGTCCGCCTGTTCTTCGATGTCGAAGGCGCAAAGTTGCGGGCTGACGGGCCGCGGATGCGCGAAGTTCCAACGCTCGTGCTGTTGCACGGCGGACCCGGTTTCGACCATTCTATCTTCAAGCCCGAGTTTTCGAGACTCGCCGACATAGTTCAAATCGTCTACCTGGACCATCGCGGCAACGGCCGCAGCGATCGCGGCGCTCCCGAGCATTGGAATCTTGAGCGATGGGGCGACGATGTGCGCGCGTTCTGCGACGCGCTCGAAATCGAGCGGCCGATCGTGATGGGCGAGTCGTTTGGCGGGATGGTCGCGATGGCCTATGCGATTCGCCATCCCGGCCATCCATCCAAGCTCATCCTGGCCAGTACCGCCGCGAAGATGCGCTTCGACCGCTCGCTCGAAGTGTTCGAGCGGCTCGGTGGCGGCGAGGTGCGGGAGATCGCGCGCCGGTTTTTTGAGAATCCAACGCAGCCGGTGATGGCCGAATATATCCGCAGTTGCCTTCCGCTTTACAATCAGCGCCCACAGAACCAGGAGTGGATCGCGCGGTCGGTTCAGCACATGGAGCTGACTTCGTTCTTCTTCAACGGCGAGATTCGCAGGTTCGACATGCTGGCCGAGCTTGCGAAGATCCGATGCCCGACATTGATAACCGCGGGAGATCTGGATCCGATTACGCCGATCCAGAACGCCGAAGACATTGCGGCGGCGATCGCGCCGGGCCTCGCCCGCCTCGAGCGTTTCAAAAACACAGGACATGGCTGCCAGCGGGATGATCCGGAGAAGTTCTTCCGCATTGTCCGCGAATTCCTGTTGTCGTGAGCATCTCCGCGCGACCACGCTATCGGCGGACTCGCGGCCCTATTGGGCTTCTGACCGAAGCTCAAGCATCGGCGACTGGTCGATCCTGATCAGGCCGCGGCGAGGCCGATCCAGATCGATGGTCACCAGGATCACCATGCTCAGGAGCACGCACAAGGTGGTCGTTGCCGCGAAATGGCGGCGGTTTCCAAGGCCACATCCGTATCCCGCGAGACCGACAGTCAGGATCGTAACCAGAAGCAGAAACACGAGGACCGGTTGAGGTACGTGGTTCGCTCGGGCGGCGTCGCGCTTCGCCGCAACGCCCATGAGGTCGTTCAAAGAGCTTACGAACATTCCAGCCGGAACCGGAACCGGATTTTTCGCGACGACCTCCACCGCCAGTGACCAGAGCTGGTTTAGGATGCGAGTGCAGCCAAGATTCGCGGTGGCGGCCTGTTGCTCGTCCTGTGCCATGAGGTAATTGTCCAAACGACACGCAACGTACTTGTCGAGCAGCGCCTTGATTTCACTCCGGGAAGGCTCCGGGAGCATTCGCGAACGCAGGGAAACCGTGCCGATCGCATCGGCTTCATCGATCAGCAACTGTTTTCGGGTTTCGTAGCGAGTCACCGACATCGAAAACGTGAAGGCGAGCAGAAGGGCAAGCAGGCCCATCGCTCCGCCTTGCAGCGTCCAGTAGTGCGATCTTGCGGATTCCTCAATTTTGTTCCGGATCGCGCGACCCCGCCGAAAGCCGATTTCCGCGGCGATTAGCAGCAGCACCAGCAGCATCGCGATGATCAGAAATTCGTTCTGTCGGTACAGGAATTCCTCTGACAGCAAATTCATTCTCCCCAATCAGCCAGCCAGGCGTTTTGACCGAAACTCTCCGGCAGCCGTGATTCCTAGCAAATTGGAAAGCTCCGCAGCGATGGCTCGCAGTTTTCGCGCGGTCCCCGCGGGAGCGCGCATGTGATAGTAAGTCTTCAGCCATGCGATGCGGCAGTTGCGGCACCGAAAATCCCGCCGGAATGAAGTTCTGCGGCAATTGCGCCGCGCCGTTGCGCAATCTCTGCCCAAAGTGCGGATTCGAAAATCCCGGCGGGTTCAAGTTCTGCGGGCAGTGCGCCGCACCGCTTGAATCGGGCGCATCCGCTTCGCCACGCGTCCGGGAGGAGCGGCGACACGATGCGGCAGCCGACAATGCCGGCACCTTGCCGGATGGCGAGCGCAAGATAGTCACCGCGCTGTTCGCCGATATCAAGGGTTCGATGGACTTGATGGAAGACCTCGATCCCGAGGAGGCCCGCGCCATCATCGATCCCGCGATCGCCCGGATGGTGGAGGCGGTGCACTACTACGGCGGACACATCGTTCAATCCACCGGCGACGGGATCTTCGCGCTGTTCGGCGCTCCGCGCGCCCAGGAAGATCATCCCCAGCGAGCCCTCTACGCCGCGCTCAAGATGCAGGATGAGATGCGGCGCTACGCCGCGCAGTTGCGGCAGGCGGGTCGGCCGCCCGTCGAAATCCGAATCGGCGTAAACACGGGAGAAGCGGTCGTTCGTTCGATCCGTACCGGCGACACCGCCGAATACACGCCGATCGGGCACGCGGTCAGCCTGGCCGCGCGGATGCAGACCTTGGCGCCTTCGGGCTCGGTCGTGATTGCGGCCGAAACGCAAAAGATTGTCGCCGGATATTTTGAGCTCAAACCGCTCGGTCCCGCGCGCATCAAAGGAGCAAGCGAGCCGATCGAAGTCTTCGAGGTGGCCGGTTTCGGACCGTTGCGCACGCGGCTGCATCGATCGGCCACCCGCGGACTGTCCAGGTTCGTCGGCCGCGGCGCCGAAATCGAGCAGATGAAGCGGGTTGCGGAACTTGCCCGTGCCGGCCACGGGCAAATTGTCGCCGCGGTCGCCGAGGCCGGAATCGGCAAATCGCGCCTCTTCTTCGAATTCAAGCAGATGCAACAGGCGGGATGGCTGGTGCTGGAGGCCTTTTCGGTCTCACATGGGAGGGCCAGCGCCTACCATCCGGTTATCGACCTGCTCAAAGGCTATTTTCGTATCGCGGACGGAGACGACGAGCGCGCGCGGCGCGAGAAAATCACCGGCCGCGTGCTCGCTCTCGATCGATCGCTCGAAGGCACGCTGCCGTATCTGGCGTCGCTGATGGGCGTTGAAAGCCTGCCATCAACCACGGCCCCGCGGAGCGCGGCGGAAGCGATGGAAGAATACGGGAGGTTCTGGGAGCAGAGTCTCGATCGGCTGCAGGCGCTGACGACGGGCGGGCAGATCGCCTCGCTCGAAGGCATGGATCAGTCGATCCATCGCGCGCGTACGCGCGACGCGATCAAACGCCTGTTGCTGCGCGAAAGCATGAATCAGCCGCTGATGGTCATCTTCGAGGACCTGCATTGGATCGATGACGACTCGCGCGCGGTGCTCGACGTGCTGGCGGATTCGATTGGGACCGCGCGAATCCTGCTGAT
>JAJPKP010000052.1 GCA_021323675.1 Pseudomonadota bacterium
AGCTGGCGCATCGACGCGCTCGCGCCCACCAGCCCGTGAAAGTGATTGCGCGCCTCCCGCGGCAGCGCGCTTACCTCCCGCTCCAGTGCGTGAATCCGCGCGCTGGCAAGCGCGCTCTTCGATCGAAAATATGTGTCGGCGAGAACGATCATCCGGATGTGGCTCAGCTTGTCGAACGACTGATAGACGCGCGGCATCAGCGGCGGAAACGTAGGAAAGGCGGTGGAAGCACTTTCCTCGAACAGATGCATCGAGACGATCAGCTCCGAAAACGGTACGCTGCGGTCGGCGAGTATTTCGCCCACCTGCCGGACATCGGCCGCAAATCGGTCGATATCCTTGTTCAGCAGATCTCTCAGCGTGCAATCGAGTTCGTCGCCGAAGATCTCCATGAATTCGCTTCTTGCCAGCGATCGGCGCTCGCCGAAGTGAAGCTGATAGAGCCGGTACCAGTGGTCGAGGACGTCGTTGCGATGCTTTTGGATGGACTCAAGAACCGCCCGGAGTTCCTCCAGTTCGGTGTCCCAGAGCAGATGGAAGTACAGGGAGCTTTCGCGTGATGAGGGTGCAGTCGGCACCGATTTGGGTTCCATTCGACGATTACAGACTCAGGCTGATCCTAATGGTGACAGGGTTCTGTGATTTCTGTGCCTTCCTAAGCCATCCCGATTTCTATCACAAATCGAGGGAATTTGTGTGAAAGTGGCAGTTTCCGTGGCTTTTAGGGGATGGCACGCTTTTGGCTCTTCTGTTCCCAGGACGAATGCAGCCGAGATTTCATGCGATGCCAAGTCACGAGATCGAATCCGATGGAAGCAGGCTGATTTTTCTACCTCCAGGCGATGCTTGTCTTGTATGGACACTGACCGAAATCGAGAGTTGATTCCAAAAAGGAGCCACAGAGTCTTGCGTTCGCGAAGAACAGGGTTTCGCGATCACACGCCTCGCTCGGACTCCCGCAAGTCCGCCATGATCTTCTCTGCCGACGAATCGATAGTCGACCTGATCCAGAAGTCCTTGTCTGAGCCATGGGAGGTTGAGCGCTGCACCGATCCCGCGAGGGCTCGCGCCGCCCTAATCCAGCCGGGAATCGAAATCGTCGTGGTGGACGACCGGGAGGTGGAAGAATCCATGCGCGGATGGTTGCTTGACCAGATCCAAAAATGGGCGCCGAAGGCGATGGTGGCATATATCGCTGCCGATCATCGGCCGGAAGTTGAGCGCCAGGCCCGCCGTCATCACGTCCAATATTACCTTTCGCGACCGGTCGATCCCGAGCGAACAGTCAGAGTGTTGCAGTCATTCGCCAGCCTTGCGTCTCAAAGAGGCCATTGGGCCCCTGGCTTCAATTGAACCGTTTCGACCAAAGAATCCGACCTCGTTGAATTGTAGCGAGCGGGACGCATGAACCGCCCCGTTGAGCGTATGTCGCGCTTGCAGTTCTGCTACGCCCTGGCGACTTTTCGGGCGGTGCGCGCGGCTTCCGGCTCGGATCGCACGGCAAGCACCGGTCGGCTCGACCCGCGAATCACGCGCTCCGCGACGCTTCCAAGCAGCAGGCGAGTGACACCCGCCCGGCCGTGCGTTGCCATCACGATCAGATCCGCTTCCACCTCCTCCGCGGTTGCGATTATCTCCTCGGCTGGATTGCCGACCTTGACGATCGCGCGCCACGCAAGATCGGCAGGTACGTGATGGCCGATAAGCGCTTCAAGCTTCTTTCGCTCGGTCGCACCCAAACGATCGTAAGGCTCGATCGGGTAGCCGAGGCCGCTCGCCGGAACCGACACGACGTGCACCGCACTCAGTGCCGCGCCGTTCTGGTTCGCAAGCGCTACCGCAACCTCCAGCGCCGCAGTGGAATTGTCGTCGAAGTCGATCGGACACAGGATTCTCTTGAATAGCTGGGCCACGAGCGTCACTCCCTTCCGAATGGGGTGTTTTGCATCGCTGATGCCAAGCCCTATTGCGTGGATTCCGGGAAAAAGGCCGGACGACCGAAGGCAATTCGTGACGGCGGAGCTTCCGCCATCCGAGTTGTCTCCAAAGGAACCACCATCCCTATTGCCGGCTGACACCAAGCGAATCAGCGCACGCGGACGCCCCAATGGCAGGCGAATTGCTCCTTGCGGACATGGTGAGCGCGAAGATATCGATGACGAATCCGCTACTGGTTCAATCCGTCGCATTTGCCGCGATGGCCTTGGCGGCGTCTTCATCGAGGGCGGACGAGGACCTTTACCCGGTCCACCAACTCTCCGGCGCCGAGTTCAGTTGCGTGGCCAAGGCCGGAGAATCCTTGAGCATGTTCAGCTCGCGCTTCGGAGTTTCTGTCGCGCGAGGTCGATATTCGCGAACAAGCGCCGCGGCCCGCTTCTGAATCGAAGACGATGCCGGCTTCGAACTAGTTCCGGCCGCCCTGGACTGCCCGCCTGGAGTTGTCGGAGACAAGGTTCGCGCTGTCGATTGTCTCAGTGTCGCTTCGCGCTTGCGGCCTTGGTCCAAGGATTTGCTCTATTTCGGAGGAGTCGATTGTCTCCTCGCGCAGGAGAGCTTCGACCAGGCGATCCAGCGGCTCCCGGCAGGCGGTCAGACGGTTCAGGACCGTCTCCCGGGTTTCCTCGAGCAGGCTCATGACTTCTTTGTCGATTCGCGCGGCGGTCGCTTCGCTGTAGTCGCGGCCCTGTGCGAGTTCATAACCGAGAAAAGGCTGCTGCTCGTCGGTCTTGAAGGCGATAACACCAAGTCCGCTCATCCCCCATCGCGTCACCATCCTGCGCGCCAGCCGGGTTGCCTCGACCAGATCATTTTCCGCGCCGGTCGTGACTTCTCCGAACACGATCTCTTCCGCGGTGCGTCCGCCAAGCATCACCGCCAGCCGCGCCTTGAGATAGGAAAGACTCAAGTTGTGGCGATCTTCTCCGGGAAGCTGCTCGGTCATCCCGAGCGCCTGCCCGTGCGGCACGATTGTGACCTTGTGCACCGGATCGGCGGCGGGAGTCAGCCAGGCGACAGCGGCATGACCGCACTCGTGATACGCGATCACGCGGCGCTCCTCGGGGTTCATCAGTTGCGGATGCGCGGCGCCCATCTTCACCTTGTCCTGGCTTTCTTCGAAATCCGCCATCGTGATGGCTTTGTGATCGTGCCGCGCGGCGGTAAGCGCGGCTTCGTTGCACAAGTTGGACAAGTCCGCGCCGCTCATGCCGACGGTGCCGCGCGCGAGCGTTTCGAGGTCCACGTCAGGACCGAGCCGGAGCTTTCGGGTATGAATGCGCAGGATGCCTTCGCGCCCCTTGCGATCGGGTAGGCCGATCACTACCTGTCGGTCGAACCGTCCCGGCCTGAGCAGCGCCGGATCGAGGACATCGGGCCGGTTGGTCGCGGCGAGGATGATGACTTCGCATCGCTCGTCGAATCCGTCGAGCTCGCCGAGCAGTTGATTAAGGGTCTGTTCGCGCTCGTCGTTGACGGTTCCCAGGCCGGCCCCGCGCCGCCGCCCGACCGCATCGAGTTCGTCAATAAACACGATTGCCGGAGCGGCCTCTTTCGCCTGCCGAAAAAGGTCGCGCACGCGGCTGGCGCCGACACCGACGAACATCTCGACGAACTCCGACGCGTTCAGGCTGAAGAACGGAACGCCGGCCTCCCCCGCCACAGCCCGAGCCATCAGCGTTTTGCCCGTTCCTGGCGCGCCGACGAGCAGTACGCCTTTGGGAATCCGCGCTCCGAGGTCGTGGTATTTTTTCGGATGTCTCAGGAAATCCACCTCTTCCTGCAGTTCCGCCTTGGCCTCGTCGGCGCCGGCTACGTCATTGAAAGTGACTTTTTGCTGGTCGGCGCCGTAACGCTGCAAACGCATCCGTCCAAAACCGAAGAGCCCCGATTGGGCGCGCGTCGCGCGGGTGGACATCCACCAGAAGAAGACCGCCACCAATATCAGCGGCCCCCAGGTGAGCAGGATCCCCACGAACCATGGAGACGCGGACGAAGATACATCCACCACGACATGATGCGCAGTAAGCATCGGCATCAGGTCGCGATCACCGACCATCGCGGGGAACGTGGTTGAAAACTCGCGATGCTCGACAGGGACCGCGGAGGTTGGAGAGGCGACTTTTGAGCCCGGCTGCTCCGGTTTGGAAGTTGGCTCCTCGGCATGTTTACTCGGCGGCCAGGCGACCGGCTTTACGAATACGCCGTCGATGACGTCTTGCTTGATGTGGACGCTCTGAACGTTGCCGGCCTGTACCTGCGCCAGAAAAACCGAATAGGGAATCGCCGCCTGGTGCTCGGAGCGAGGCCAAAGGGCGAGCAAATACCAGAGAAGCAGCATGAGTGAGATGGTCCACCAGAACAGGGCCATCCTCGGCGCCTGCTCCGGATTCCGTCTTCTCCTCGTGTCATCCGGATTGGGCATCTGCGGGTATCCGTGCCGTAACTGTTTGCCGCGATTCGATGCGCTTAATGGTTCATCAAAGCCGGCGTCGCGCTCGTCGCGCCAAGGGACGCTCCCAACTTTGCGCGCCTTCGAGCGTGCCTCTTCACCGCGATCGCCGCGCCGTTCTCGCCGCGTCTTCACGCGATGAACGGGATTGATAGTGAGTCATCTTTTTGTAGATGGACATCACGATCCGATAAAACCGCTCGCCGGTCGCATCGGGATATTGCTCGCGGGCCCGCGCTTTCGCGCGCTCCCACGCAATTTCGTCCTCAACGGTCTTGACCACACCTACGGGCATAAGCTTGGCGCCTCGACTTCATAGCTACTGCCGTGCCAACGAGGCCCCGGGCTTTGGATCTTCGAGCATCATAAACCCCTTGCCTCTTGGGCGATTTTCGCGTGTTCGAGCGACGGAGAGACGGGTTCGCTCGTCTCGCTTCATGAACCTGTCCGAACATGGACTCCTCTGGCACAAAATGATTTCCCGCAATGGCGCCTTTGGGAACACATCGGGGCGAGCAACTTAAGGCAGGACGGGCCGTCCTGGATGGCGCGCAATTTGCTCCGCCTCTTGCCCGGAATTCCAACAAACAATGGAGGAAGCGAATATGGGAGCCCTTTTGCCATGGAGACCCTTCCGCGACCTCGAGCGAATCGCTCGGCGCCTGGAGTCACCGTTTCGATTCTTCGAGGAATTCGAAGATTCTCACGAGGAGGAGTTCGTTCCGGCGATCGAAAGTTTCGTTAAGGACGGCAACCTGCTGATTCGGGCGGATGTACCCGGGATGGACCCCAAGGACATCGACGTGAGCATCCTCGGCAATGTCATGACCATTAAAGGCGAACGCCGCTCTGAACACGAAGTCAAGAAAGAAGATTACCTGCGGCGCGAGGTCTCCTACGGAGCTTTCGAACGCAGGATGACCCTGCCGGAGGGGTGCGCAGCCGACAAGGTAAAGGCGACGTTCAGGAACGGCGTCCTGGAGATCACGCTCCCGCTGCCAAAGGAGACCGTCGCCCAGAAAGTTCCGATCGAGGAGAAGGCTGAGAAAACGATCGAAGTAGCAAAGAAGTAGAGCGTCCGGCGCCGGGTTTGGCGAGCCGTGCTCGCCAGGCTCGGCGTAGCTGGAAGATCTCGCCCTGCCTCGACTTGGTCGTCGAGGTGCGCAGGACGCATGGTGAGTGGCCGCATATGAAATACAAGGAACTTCACTTCCAATCGGAAGCCCGCGAAAGCCTCCTGCGCGGGGCCAAAGCGCTTACCGATGCCGTCAGGATCACGCTGGGTCCCAAATCGAAGTGCGTGCTGATCCAGAAGAGCTTTGGGGTTCCGCTCGTATGTAACGACGGCGTGACGATCGCAAAGGAGGTTGAACTCAAGAATCCCGCCGAGAACCTGGGCGCGCAGATGATCCGTCAGGCGGCGGAGCGCACGGGAGAGGCGGTCGGCGACGGCACCAGCACCGCGACCGTTCTCGCCAACGCAATCTTTTCCGAAGGCGTCCGCAATGTCGCCGCCGGCGCCAGCGCCATCGACCTGAAGAGAGGCATCGATCGAGGCACCCGCATCGCAATCGACAGCCTGCGAAAATTGTCGCGCGCGGTGCAGAGCCGGCGCGAGAAGGCGCAGGTCGCGGCCATTTCCGCGCACAACGATCTCGTAGTCGGCGAGCTGGTTGCGGACGCGTTCGAAAAGGTGGGAGCGGAAGGCGTCGTCTCGCTCGAAGAATCCAGAACCACCGAGACCCACCTCGAAATCGTCGAAGGTCTCGCCTTCGATCGCGGCTACCTGTCGCCCTACTTCATCACCGATCCGGAAAAGATGGAGGCGGTGCTTGAAGATGCGCTGATCCTGATCACTGACCGCAAAATCGGCGTGATGAAAGACCTCCTTCCGCTCCTCGAACAGATCGTTCGCGGCGGACAGTCGCTTCTGGTCATCGCGGAAGACGTCGATGGCGAAGCGCTGGCAACCCTGGTGGTCAACAAGTTGCGCGGCGCGCTCAAATGCATCGCAGTGAAGGCGCCAGGTTTCGGCGACCGGCGCAAGGAGATGCTCGAAGACATCGCGATTCTCACGGGAGGACGCGTCGTCTCCGAGGACATCGGCCTCAAGCTGGACAAAGTGGAGATCTCCGAGCTCGGGCGCGCGCAGCGAATCGTGGTCGATCGCGACAACACCAAGATCATCGGCGGTCTCGGCGATAAGGAAGCGATCGAGGCGCGAAAAAAACAGCTTCGCCAGCAGATCGACAAGACCACCAGCGACTACGATCGCGACAAGCTCAAGGAGCGCCTGGGCAAGCTCGCGGGCGGAGTTGCCGTAATCAGAGTCGGAGCTCCATCCGAATCCGAAATGAAGAGCCGCAAGGAAGCGCTTGACGATGCGATCAGCTCGACCCGCGCCGCGATTGCCGAAGGAATCGTCCCGGGCGGCGGCCTGGCCTTGCTGCGCGCGATTGACGCGGTCGAAGCGGAAGAGGAAAAGTGCGTCGGCGACGAGCGCACGGGCCTTCAAATCCTCAAGCATGCGCTGAAAGAGCCGGCCCGCCAGATCGCCGAGAACTCCGGCGAGGACGGCGGCGTCGTCATTCACGAAATGCGCACCCATCAGGGCAACTGGGGCTACGATGCGGCGCAGCGCAAGTACGTGGATTTGGTCGAGGCCGGGGTTATCGACCCCACCAAGGTGGTTCGCCTCGCGCTGGAGAACGCGGCATCGGCCGCAACGCTCCTGCTACTGAGCGAGGCTACGCTGACCGAAGTGCCGGAGGAAAAGGAACCCGCTCCGAATATTCCGGAATGAGCGGCGAAAGGTTTACGGCTTCACGCTGCGAAGCAGTTGTTCCGTGACCTTCTCCACGATCCACTGCGGCTTCCATCTGCCGCCTTCGCGATACCACGTGGCGACGGCGTTGGCGGCGCGGAGGATGACGAACGTCATCAGCTTCGGATCATCGGAGACGAAGGCCCCCTTTTCGATTCCCTGACGGAGGATGGAGGCGAAAAGCTGTTCGTAACGCTGGGACAGCGTTCGTATTTGCCGGGCATTTTCGGAGCTCAAAGACACCGGGTTCGGCAGCATCGGCTCATAGCGGCCGCCCCGCTCGAAGACCCTCGCGATCAACCACGAAATCGCCTTGCGTAGCGCCAACTCGGGATCCTGGCTCGCAATCGGCAGAACTGAAGCAAGCTGCTCGATAGCGCCGGTTATCGCCTCAGTTCGAATCTCAGTGAAAATTTCTTCCTTGCTGCGGAAGTAGTGATAGATGTGCCCCTTGGCGAGACCGCATTCGTGCGCGATCTGATCCATGTTGGTAGCGTCATAACCGCCGTGCGCAAAAGCTCGCGCGGCTCCCATCAGAATTTCGCGGCGGCGCTCCCGAGCCTTTGCGATGTCCCGGATTCGGTATCCGCGCAGGCCCACCTCGGTTCCCTGTGACGGGGCGATTGACTCTTGCCTTGATTGTCGCGACACCATCCTTGTTTGCCTCATGCTCTCGCGATGCGCGCTGGCTCCAGGGCCCGCGCCCCGGAGGCCAGATGACAGGCCGTTTGACGCGATTTATTGGTCGAACGGCGTTCGGCACAAACGAGCGCGTATTATGCGCATTAAAGACGAAAACGCGCAACGCCGCGCAACGCCCAGCCAAAGCCAAGTCAACATGGCTGACTATAGCTACGCAGCTCTCGGTCGAGACGCAGCTCAATCTCTTCTCAGACTAACAGCACTCATCCTTCCGCGTCGGCTTTCCGCAGGATTCAGATGTCGAAGATGATCCTTGCCCGCCAGTCAGTGCCTTCTTGTCTAACTGTCAACTGATGGTAGGTAACTGCCTTGATTTCGCCGCGAAATTGATGCCGATCGGCGTCGAACCGTTCTCCTTTCAGCGTCGCCTTGATGGACCCGTCGCGGCACACGACAGAGGCATCGCGCCAGACGAACTCATCGACGACAAACACGTCGAGCAGTTCCGCCAGCAGGTCGTGCATCAGGTCCGCGTCGGTTTCGCCTTTAACGCTCACCTCGCGCTCTTCTCTCTCCTCGACCCGGCTGCGGTCGACCAGCAGTGACGCCAGAGCGAGGGCGGCGCGACGAAAGAGCTGGTCGCGGTCCGGCGCGATGATCTCTATTCCGACATCGCCGGTATGCTCGAACTCGCGAAACAGCGGCGCATCGGTGTCGCGTGACTCGTTACTCATCAACCTTTGATCACCGCGAAGGGTTTCAGGCGCGCGACGTTGCGTGTGACCCCGGCAGCTTCCATCACGCGAACCACTTCGTCCACATCTTTATAGGCAGCCGGCATTTCCTCGGCGACGCCGGCCCTGGTGCGCGCCCGCACTGTGACACCCATCGCCTTGAGCTCGGCGGGCAGGTCGCGACCTCGGGCTTCGGCCTTTGCTTTGGTTCTGCTCATCACGCGCCCGGCGCCATGGCATGAAGAGCCGAAGGTTTCGCGCATCGCAGTCTCCAACCCGACCATGACGAATGAATAGCGTCCCATGTCGCCCGGAATCAGCACCGGTTGTCCGAACGGGCGCAGCGCCTCAGGCAGGGCAGGATGGCCGGGGCCAAATGCTCGCGTTGCCCCCTTGCGATGCACGCAGACGCGACGCTGGCGGTGTTCGAACGTGTGCTCCTCGAACTTCGCGATGTTGTGGCATACGTCGTAAATGAGTTCGAAGCCGAGCTCGCGTGGGGAAATGGAAAGTGCTTCCAGGAATGCCTGTTGCGCGAGGTGCATCATGACCTGCCGATTGCACCAGGCAAAGTTTGCCGCCGCCGCCATCGCGCCAAGATACGCCTGCCCTTCCGGCGATGAGATAGGAACCGCGGCGAGCTGGCGGTCGGGCAGCCGGATTTCATAACGCGCCATCGCGCTGCCGATCACTTTCAGATAGTCATCGCAGGTTTGATGGCCAAGACCGCGCGACCCCGAGTGAATCAAGACGGTCACCTGATTCATCCGCAGACCCAGCGCGTCGGCAAGGCCGGCATCAAAAATCCGGTCTATCCGGCTCACCTCCAGGAAGTGGTTGCCCGAGCCGAGCGTGCCCAGTTGCTTCGCTCCGCGCTTGTAGGCGCGCTCGCTGAGCTGATCGGGGTCGGCGCCGGACAGCCTGCCTCCTTCTTCGGTATGTTCGAGGTCGCGCCTGGTGGCATAGCCGTTACGAAGCGCCCATTCGGATCCCTGCGTTACGACTTGCCTGAGTTCCGCCATGCTGAGGCCGGGGATTGCGCCTTCCGAGCCGACGCCCGCCGGAATTTTGGCAAACAGCGCATCCGCAAGTTGATCGACGCGCGCCTCGACCTCCGCGAATTCCAGATTCGTGCGAGCGAGCCGGACCCCGCAGTTGATGTCGTATCCAACTCCGCCAGGTGAAATTACGCCTTCCTGCGCGTCGACAGCGGCCACCCCGCCGATGGGAAAGCCGTAGCCCCAGTGGATGTCAGGCATCGCCAGTGAGTAGCCGACGATTCCCGGCAGGCAGGCAACATTGGCAACCTGGGTAAGGGCGGGATCGTCTCGCAACTCCCCGATCATTCTTTCATTCGCGTATATACGCCCCGGCACCAGCATCGGCGCTTGCCGCGGGATCTCCCAGAGATGGTCATTGAGCTTGATTAGCTGCATCGGTTCAAAGAAGCCTGCGTGCGTTCGCGTTCACCTCATCGATGCGCGAGGAGGTCGGCCATCGACTGGTCGACATTGAGGCGGCTTATCGCCTCCGCGAGCATCGGCGCCAGGCTTACGGTTTGAATGGGAAGTGCGCCGTGACGCGGAGGCGGGAGGCTATCGGTGGCGAAAATTCGTTTTATGGGCAACGCCTCCAGCCGGGACATCGCGGGTCCCACCAGCAGCGCGTGAGTAGCCGCGACCGTGATTTCGCGCACGCATCCGGCTTCCAGCAACGCCTTTGCGGCGGCGGCAATCGTGCCCGCAGTCGATATCATGTCATCGACGATCATCGGCGTCCGCTCCGCCACATCGCCGACGATGTTGCGAACCTTGACCTCCTTGCCGTTCATCCGAACCTTGTGCGCAATCGCGATCGGGCGGCGCAGCAATTCTCCATAACGCTCGGCGAGCTTAACTCCACCAAGGTCGGGGGAGACGATTACGGTTTGGTCCGTGACCAGGGGTTCAATCGCATTGGCAAGCAGCGGAACCGCGCTCACGTGTTCGAGGGGAATACCGAAAAATCCTTCGAGCGATACCGTGTGGAGGTCCACCGCCAGAACGCGATCGATCCCCGCAGTTCGCAGCAGGTCGGCGGCGATTCGTCCGCCTACCGCTTCCCTGCCTCGCGCTCTCCGATCCTGGCGCGCATATCCAAAATAAGGAACCACGCCCGTAATCCTTGCGGCACCGGCGCGCCGGCATGCATCCGCAAGGAAGATCAATTCCATCAAGTGATCGTCCACCGGAGGCCCGGTCGGCTGAACTAGATAGACATCGCAACCTCGAACGCTTTCGTCGATCTCAGCGTGCAACTCGGAGTCCGGAAATCGCTCGAGGATCGATTGGCATACGCCGACGCCGAGCCTCTCGGCGACAGCCTCGGCGAGCATCGGATTTCCTGAGCCTGCTGCGATAACGAGATTCATCCAACCCCTCTCATGCGCTGCCATATTGGTGAGCATTGCTCATGCCATTGAGGTCGGTGCCGAAGGCCTGCGTCCGTGGGCAAACTGTTTCCGATCGACACAGGCTGGTCCGGCCCATCCGACGCCGGTCTTCCCGCCCTTTTCAGATCGGCGCTTCGCCAAATTGGAGCGGTAACCACTCAGACAATGCAAGCGTAGCCTCGGTCGCGGCGAAACGACATTGACCACTATCGATTGCAGGCCTACCGGCATGAATGGTGCTTGCCGTATCGAAGAACATCTCGCGAAGGAGCTCATATGATTCCCAAATCCCGATTTGTCTCGCTCGCCGCTTCTATCGCCGTGATAACCGTCTGTTCGCTGGCTTTCGCTCAATCATCGGCCACCAAGGGCGCCCCCAGCTCCGAAAGCTCCGCAGCCGAGTCGATGGGAATGATGCGAGGCCACGGCATGATGGGCGGAGGCGCAATGGGCGGAGGCGCAATGGGCGGAAGCGGAATGATGAGTGGCAGCGGCATGATGGGTGGTGGCGGCATGATGGGGATGATGGGCGGTCAAGGCGCGACGATGGGTCCGATGGTTGCCGTTCCGATGTGCACGTGCGCGATGATGGGCCACGGAATGATGGCAGGCGCGGGCACCGATCCGCAGACCGCCGCGAAGATGATGCAAATGCACGCGGAGATGATGAAAGCTGACGCCGAGATCATGGAAAAGTACGCCAGGCAGATGGCGGGCGGGAAATAGAGTATGGCGGCGCCGGCGGGGAGTCGGCGTCGGCGCCACCCAAAAGGCTCCTTCGGGACCTGACCGCGCGTCAGCTCCTCTCGCCTGGTTCCGCTATCGGCCCCTGCCCCGACGTCAACGCGGCACAAATCTCATGCAGCCAGGCCGCGGTCGAGAGCTCGTCCTCCGCGATGAGTCGAAGCGCCTGCTTGGATTCGAGATCGCTCTTTAGGAGCGCGGCGAAGTTGAGGATGGGCGCCGCGGCTTCGCGCGGCTCGGGAATGAAGTTAACCACTCCCATCAGCTTCTCGAGATCGGAGATCTCGGGGTTCGCGAGGACTTCCACGAGTTTGCTGCCGTGCTCGCTCGTTAAGGAATGAAGCTGGCCGCCCATCTCGCGCGCCCGGCGTTCGAGCGCGCGCGCATGCGAGCTGTCGCGCTCCGCGATTAGAATCAGCCCGGTCCGCAAGCCCGGCGTGCGGCAGACGCTCGCCCATTTTGCGAAGGCCAGAGCGGAATCGAGCTGCGTCGCATGCAGCCTGTCCAGGAAGCTGAGCAACGCGTCGCGTTCCGATCGATACACGTGCCCAAAAGCTTCGAAGCCCTGGCTCTCACCGTCG
This sequence comes from Pseudomonadota bacterium, assembly GCA_021323675.1. Lineage (GTDB taxonomy): Bacteria > Desulfobacterota > Binatia > Binatales > Binataceae > JAFAHS01. The sequence continues at coordinate 12,404 of JAJPKP010000052.1, forward strand.
GCGAGACCGGCACCCTCGCGCTCCAGCCGCGTCATCTCTTCCTCGAACGCGGCCTCGCTCAGCATCCCCGAGCGGTAGGCGCGCAACAGTTGTCGAACTTCAAAATCCCGGTTCATCGTTTTCCCTCCGGCGTAAGCCAGCGTTCTTCTTTTTCCGTCTGCTTGCGTTCCGATGCTGGACTAGCTCGCAATGCTCATCTCGCGCGACCCTCGCGGCTCGCAGATCATCGCCAGCGTCTCGGTCACGGCTTCTTCGGCAACTTCAACTCGCCTGCCCGAGGCGGCCTCGCGCCGGGCTTCGCGCGCGATGTCGTTAAGCGAGAGTATTCCGACCAGGCGGCCGTTTTTGTCGACCACCGGCAGGCGGCGGATGCGATTGTCGCGCATCAGCGCTTCCGCCTGATTGATCCCGTTGTCGGCCCTGCAGACGATTACATCGCGCGACATTGCGCTCGAAACGGGGATCGCCCACAGTTGTTTGCCCTGGGTATACGCGGCCATCGCGACGTCGCGGTCGGTCACGATTCCCACCAGCGAGCCGTCACCGTTGGCGCTGATTACGGGAATACATCCGCAATCGGCTTCCCACATCAGTTGGGCGGCGCGGTTGAGCGAATCTGTCTCAGCGCAAGATTTCACTGCGCGGGTCATCAATTGCTCGACCTTCATAATTGGGTCCTCCTTAATGGCACCTAGAAACCTTTCGCATCATGGAGGCCGCCGGCGCCTATGCCGGCATCGGCCGCGGCGCCAACGTATCGCTGCTTAGAATTGCCTTCACTTCCTCGTCGCTGACCTGATGGAAGTCGATGTAAAATTGCCCGACCGCGTAAAAGTTGACCGGAGTCTCAAGGCAAACAATCTCGTCCGCCTCGGCGCGCAGCGCATCGATTGTCTCCGCCGGCGCAACCGGGACGGCCAGGATTAGCCGATTCGGTTTCTGGCGGCGCACTCCTCGCAAGGCGGCTCTTATCGATGACCCCGTCGCGATGCCGTCGTCGACGACGATCACGTCCTTGCCCTCCAGTGGAATCCTGGGGCGGCCCTGCCTGTAGAGTTCCTCGCGACGCTTTACTTCCGCCAGTTGGCGCTTGATTTCGTTGTCGATGTATTCGTCGGGAACTCCGAGTTGCTCCAGAACTTCCTGGTTGAAGATGGCGCGCGGATGGTCGCCATCGACGACCGCCCCGATTGCCAGCTCCGGCTGAGCGGGGGCGCCGAGCTTGCGCACCACGACGATATCGAGCGGCGCATGCAACGCGACCGCCACCTCGCGCGCGACGGGTAATCCGCCGCGCGGAATGCCCAGCACAACGACCTTAGGGCTTGCATAGGTCAGCAGGCGTTTGGCGAGGCTTCGGCCTGCTGCTTCCCGGGTCGAAAACACTTCGGAATCGGGCTCGCTCCAGCCGGACAAGTCGCCTGCCGGCAGATGCCTTTGAAACCATTTGCAAGCGAGTTTTGCGACCTGCTCCAGGGTCCCCGGTTCTTCGAACAAGTGAGTCGCGTGCGGGACGATTTTCAGAGACTTCTCGCAGCGCAGGATCCGATAGGCTTTTTCGTTCAATTCGATGACGCCGTAGTCGTCGCCCCCCACTATCAGCAGTGTGGGAGCTTTCACGTCCGCAAGGCGGCGTATCGCGAGGTCGGGCCGGCCTCCGCGCGATACGACCGCCGCGACCGATGGATCATTGGCGGCAGCGATCAGGGCCGCCGCCGCTCCCGTGCTCGCACCGAAATAGCCAAGAGGAAGTTGCCGGGCGACGGCGTGGCCGCGCAGCCAGCGGGTGGCGTCGGACAGGCGATGCGCAAGAAAGTCGATGTCGAAGACGTTTTCGCGATCCTCGGCTTCCTCTTCCGTAAGGAGGTCAAACAACAGGGTTCCGATTCCGTCATCCTGCAGGGCTTTAGCCACAAACTGATTGCGCGGACTCAGACGGCTGCTGCCACTTCCATGCGCGAAGGCAACTATTCCGATTGCTCCCTTTGGAATCACCAGCTCGCCTTCCAGTTGAACGGAATCAGAAGGAATCGAGACCTGCTCGGTCATAGGAGCCCCGCTTGTCGGCAGTTTGATGCTTTTTCTTGCATCGAATGTGCCGCTCTACCGGACGGAAAGAGGCTTCAGGACGGAAAGATTTGGCGGCAAATGTGCATTGAAGGAACAATCGCGCTGGTTCCAACTGAATCACTCACCGGCATCGTCCGCTGAGATATCGAATCGGAAGCAGCCGCGACCGCTGTGAAAGCTCCGCGATTCGGCACTTTTCCCGATGCTCCTCGACGCGATCTGAAAAGGGGCTTCCTGGCACGCCATCTGCTCAAATTTTTGACCTCAGGTATGCGGGAAGGCATCCGCAACCGAGGGTTCAGGAGGCAAGCTGATGGCTGTCTCGCAATTGGATGGGCACCGTATCGCGATTATTGGCTCGGGTTTTTCCGGCCTGTGTCTTGGAATCCAGCTCAAACAGCGCGGTCTGAATTCGTTCACAATCTTTGAAAAGTCGGACCGAATCGGCGGAACCTGGCGCGACAATACGTATCCGGGCGCGTGCTGCGACGTCCCGGCTTTCGCTTACTGCTTCTCCTTCGAACAAAAGACCGACTGGTCCAGGAAGTGGGCGCCTCAATCCGAGATACTCGACTACATGGAGCACTGCGCGCGAAAGTACGATTTGCTGCCCCATCTGCGGTTCAACACGGAAGTCACGGAAGCCCGCTGGGATGACAGGGAATGCGTATGGCGCCTGCGCACATCGCGCGACGAGGAAATCGTGGCCGACATCCTGGTCAGCGGGGTTGGGCAACTGAACCGCCCGTTCACGCCGAAGATTGACGGGATGGCAAGCTTCCGCGGAATCTCGTTTCATTCGGCGCGATGGCGTCATGACGTGGATCTCAGCGGGAAGCGGGTCGCGGTGATCGGCAACGCCGCGAGCGCAATTCAGTTCATCCCCCAAATCGCACCCGCGGTTCAGAAGCTCTATATCTTCCAGCGCAGCGCCAACTGGATGATCCCGCGAGGCGACCGTCTGTATACGGAAGCTGAGAAGGAGCGGTTTGCGCGCCACGCCTGGCTGTCGAAGCTCTACCGATGGGCAATCTGGCTGCGGCACGAGATGAATTGGCCGATGTTTCGGAGCACTGGATTTCTGGCCCGTCACACCGCGCGGCTTGCCGAACAGTACATGCGCTCGATCATCAAGGATGCAAAGCTGCAGGAGATCCTGGTCCCGGACTACCCAATCGGCGGCAAACGCATCCTGATTTCCGACGACTACTACCAGAGCCTGAATCGCGAGAACGTGGAAGTCGTGACCGACCCGATCGATCATCTCACCGCCGATGGGATCGTGACGCGCAGCGCGCAATCATGGCCGGTTGACGTAATCATTTTCGCCACTGGTTTTCAGTCGACGGATTTCCTGGCCCCGATGAAAATCGCGGGACGCCACGGCCGTCTTCTCAACGAGGAATGGCGAAGCGGGGCGCGCGCCTATCTCGGAATCGTGGTGCCGGACTTTCCGAATCTCTTCCTGATGTACGGGCCAAACACCAACCTCGGCCACAACTCGATCATTTTCATGATCGAATGTCAGACCAACTACATTCTGGACTGCCTTGCGCAGATGGACGCCAGTCGCCTCGCCTCGATCGATCTGCGCCGCGACGTACTCGAGTCTTTCGACGCCGCTCTGCAGAAGGAGCTGGAAGGCAGCGTGTGGGCGGCGACCGATCGTAGCTGGTACAAGACCGTGGACGGGCGCATTACCAACAACTGGTTTGGCACCACAACCCGTTACTGGTGGAAGACCCGGCATGCGGACTTGTCGCTTTTCCATCTCCGCGCGGCCCTCATCCCAGAAGCGCAGCAGGAAGCTCGCGCAGCCTGAAAGAGCCGGAGTGCCGCCGAGGAGCGGCATTCTCGGTTCAATCCTTCTGCCGGCGGATTTCTCGACCGAACGGGCGGCCGTAATCGAATCGCTTCGTCTGAGACAGCCAGGCACCGCGTTCGTCGCGCCGCCTTCCCGAGCGGATAACGATCCGCGGAGCCCGGGCAGGCCCGTGCGGGTGCGTCACCTGGTGGAAGAAGCGAGGCCGTACTTCTCGATCTTGGCGTAGAGTTTCTTGCGGGAGATCCCCAGCATCTCGGCGGCGGCAACCTTGTTGCCGCGCGTGCTCGCCAGGGCGTTCTCGATCAGAGCGCGTTCGGCCTCGGCAAACGACGGCACGCCCTTTTGCTGCTGATTGGCGGCGGGAGGCTCCGGCCTTTGTGACGCAGCTAGCGCTTGCGCGGAAACGATCGCATCGGGGAGATCCTCCAGAACGATGATCGAGTTCCGGCCGAAGGTAAACGCGGCTTCAATCGTATTTGACAACTCGCGCACATTGCCTGGCCACGCATGTGCGGTGATCGCATCCAGGGCCCGCTGCTCGATTCCAGCCACGTTGCGCCCAAGCCGCTGATTGAAGACCGAAATGAAGTGGTCAACCAGCAGCGGGATGTCCTCGCGCCGGTCGCGCAGCGGGGGAATTTCCAGGACCGAGGCCTGCAGCCGATAGTACAAGTCTTCGCGCAGATGCCCGTCGGCCACCGCCGCCCGCGGATCGCGATTGGTGGAAGCGATGAGGCGCACATTTACGGGTTGCTCGATTGCGGAGCCAACTGGACGAATCGCGCGCTCCTGGATAGCACGCAGAAGCTTGGTCTGCGTGGCCGCATCCATTTCCGTTATCTCGTCAAGAAAGAGGGTCCCGCCTTCCGCCGCGCGGAAGAGCCCCATGTGATCATTGTTGGCGCCGCTGAATGCTCCGCGCTTGTAGCCGAAAAGCTCGCTTTCGATGAGGTCTTTGGGCAACGCGGCACAGTTGAGGGCCACGAAAGGTTTGTCCTTGCGTGAGCCGCATTCATGAATCGCACGTGCGACCAGTTCTTTTCCGGTACCGCTCTCGCCGACCACGAGCAGGTTTCCGTTGGCCGCGGCCGCGAGCTCGATACGCTCGTACAGCCGCCGCATGCCGGCGCTTGCCCCGACCAGACCGTGGAACCGGTTTCTGGAGGCGGCTGGAAGCCGGGCCGCCGCGCTTTCAAGCGCGGCAATCCGCGTTCCTTCCAGCGCAGAATGCGTCCGCACGTAAGTCAATACGAAGAGCAGAGTTGAAACCTGATTCAGCCTGTCGAAAGCCGTGCCAAGGGCGGCCTTCAGACAGCCATCAGCCGAAAAGGCCGCGCGCACGCGTTCCTTGAGAAGCTGGAGAGATATGATTACTTCCTCTAAAGGAACTCCCAGTTCGGAGAGCGCTTCCGCGGCTCGTGTTACAGCACTCTCGTATTCATTGACGTCGCCCGCCAGGAGCGCGCGATTGGCGGTTTCGATATTGAACTCGGCGATCCGGACGAATTCAGGCTCTGCCAATGCGCGCGAATCACCGAAAGTCTGGCGATACACTTCATACCAGTTCCGCACCAGTTCGCTCTTGCGCGCCAGTACCGCTTCCAACACGGGTCGCAGGCTCTGGATGTCGATGTCGGAGAGAAGATGAAAATGGGATCTGGCCTGCGCGCCCGAAGCTCCACCCCCCATCCTCCCGCACCGGTCGTCGCCCCGCATCCGCATCGGAGGCATGACATACCGCCGGTCTGTTGACGGCATCGCATTCAGACGGTCCAGGTCCGGCAGTAGGGACAACGGAGGTGCAAATTGCTTTTCAGAGTCCGAGGAATCGAATGACGCTATATTCATCATGATTGCTCTCTTCGAAATTGCGCGTAAGAGCACTTCATGTGCCACCCGGCAAAGTCTTTACCTGTCAGGGAAACACCCTTCGGGGTGGGGCATCGGCGCCCCAAGTGTGGAGCCGGCTCCACGATAATTTGCCCCATCGCATCTGCCTCAGGACCGATGCCGTGAAGCCAAGGATGCCTCCCGCGCCCTTGACGACCGACTTCGGACCGAAGACTTGATATTTGCGGTCGCGTTTTTTGGCTGCAAAGACTCGAACGGAATATGTGTGGTCCCGAAATCGGGCCTTAATTGAACGGCACGGTTTGTGGATTGGGAAGGCTTAGCACCCACAGTGAGGGTGGCCGAGATGGAAGCTCAACAGGATCAGCAAGATCATAAGCGCTGCAATCTGGTTCGCCCGATACGTGACAAGAGCGGAAAGCTTCGGTTTCGGGAGACTCCTGAGATTCTGCGCGAAATGGACAATCTGGGCCGTCGCATGCTCCTGGTACGATTCGATGACGGCTCGACAACGTTTCTATTCCCTCACGAGGTAACGGTAGCCGAACGGCCAGTTGCTGAGGTCGATGGTGAATATTGGCTGGAGCGCGTGCGGGCATAGCGCGAAATTCCAGCGGTTAGGTCATAGAGAACGTCAACTTTGAGAATCGTGGCGCGCGGCTTGCTGCCGATGCTATATGCTTGAGGATTTCCTCGGTTTCCGGGCGCGACGAACGAACCAGGCGAATGGCGAATACTGTTTTAATTGTTGATGATGAAGCGGACCTCGCGGATACCTATGCCAGGCTGCTTAAGGCTGCGGGGTTCGAATGCCTGGTTGCATACGGCATCCACGATGCCCTGTCGTTGTTCGATTCCAAGCATCCGGCTCTCGTCGTGTCCGACGTTACGCTACCGGTCGGCGATGGCTTTGAAATCGCGCGCTACGTTCGCGAAAAGTCACCGAGCACCCCGGTGATTCTGATGACTGCCTATCACTCCTTGAACGCCGAAACGCAGGCGCAGCGCGCTGGCGCCGATCGTTATCTGCGCAAGCCGTTTCCTAATGCTCAGTTGGTTTCGACGGTCAAATCCCTGATGGCATCGCAGAGCGGCCGGACCTGAGTCCCGGGCCGCGCGGGGCGCATCGTGGGAGCAGTCGTGGCTTAACGAATGCGGTGTTTGTTGAGGAGCCGATGCAGCGTCTTTCTGTCGACGCCTGCCTTGCGCGCCGCCTGGGAGACATTGCCGCCCTCGTTCCTGAGCAAATCGGCGACGTACGAAGCTTCAAGCTGGCTTATCCAGCGCTCCTTGGCCTCTTTGAGAGTCAGCCTGCCGCTGGCCTGATCCTGCGGAAGCGACTGTGATGTTTGCGACACCGTCCTGAGCTGCTGCGGCAATTCGGCCAGGGTTATCATCTCGCTGTCAGCGAGCGCGCAGGCGCGCTCGATGACATTCTGAAGCTCGCGCACATTGCCCGGCCACGAGTACGTTTCCAGCGCCATCATCGCTTCCGGCTCAAAACCCTTGACCGCGCTTCGGCCGTACTTGTTCAGGAAACTCGTCGCGAGCAATGCGATGTCGTCGGAACGTTCGCGCAGGGGCGGCAGAGCAACGTCAACCACGTTCACCCGATAATAGAGGTCTTCGCGAAACCTGCCCTCGGTGACCATCGCGCGCAGGTCACGATTGGTCGCTGAGACAATACGAACGTCGAGGTCGATCTGCGCGGTTGCGCCAACCCGGCGAATCTGTCTCTCCTGAAGCGCGCGCAGCAGCTTTGCCTGCAATCCCAGCGGGAGTTCCCCGAGTTCGTCGAGAAACAACGTGCCGTGCTGCGCGGTTTCGATTAGTCCGCGCTTGACGCCGGACGCGCCGGTAAAGGAGCCCTTCTCATGGCCGAACAACTCGGACTCCAGCAGATTCTCCGGCAGCGATGCGCAATCGACCGGAACAAACGGCTGAGCGGCACGCGGACTGTTCGCATGAACCGCGCGCGCAATGAGTTCCTTGCCAGTGCCCGACTCGCCGAGAATAAGGATGTTGGCGTCGGAGCGGGCGGCCTTGCGAACCAGTTCGAGTACCCCGCGCAGGGCAGAACTCTGGCCGACGATGTTCTCGAAACCGAAGGCGCCCTTCAGTTGCTCGCGCAGATTAAGATTCTCAACCTCCAGCCGCCGCCTGTTCAGCGCCCGTTCCACCGCAACCCGGAGCTGGTCGATTGAAAATGGTTTGGAAAGGTAGTCGAAAGCTCCCGCCTTGACCGCCGCGACCGCGGTTTCTACGGTCGCATACCCGGTCAGCATGATAACCGGCATGCGTGGATCGGCTTCGCGGGTGCGCCTCAGAATCTCCATCCCGTCCATCTCCGGCATCCGCAAATCGGTAAGCATGAGATCGGGACGTTCGGATTCGACCAGACGCAGGGCCTCGTGCGGGTCCATCGTCCCAAGGCATTCGTAACCGGCCGGGGCAAGAATCCGCCGGCTGGTTTCGATCATGTCAGGTTCATCGTCGAGTATAAGAATTCGGGCGGCTGCCATCGCGAAGAATTGGCCCGTGGCACAGTCGTCAGCGCGACTCCTCCAGGGCGGGCAACGTGATCGTAAAGGTTGTCCCTCTTCCGAGCTCGGATTGAACTTCGATTCGGCCGCTGTGCTCCTGGATGATGCGCCGGCTGAGCCAGAGGCCGAGTCCGGTTCCGTCGGGCTTGGTCGTGTAAAGAAGATCAAAAATCCTGTTCAGCGCGCCCGGCTCAATGCCCGGGCCGCTATCCGTCACTCTGAGGCGCACCCATCCGGGCCGATCGTCCGACAGGCCGGTCTCAATTCTCAGCCGGCCGCCGTCCCGCATGGCATCGCGCGCATTGCTAAGAAGATTGATTAGAACGCGCTCCAGGGCGGTTGTGTCTCCCATAATCGGAGGCAGCTCGCGCTGCGAAAGAATCTCGACGCCAATTTTGCTCGAGTTGAGCTGATCCCCCATCAGCAACAAGGCATCGTCAACGACGCGGCTGACCTGAAGCGGGGCATAATCCTTCTCTCGCTGCCTCGACACGCGCAGAAACTCTTCCACGATCCGGGTGGCGCGCTGCGCGTGGCGCTGGATAACCTCCAAATCTTCTCTCACTTCAGATGGGAGAGAATCCCCAAGGGCCTGGAGCAATTCCGCCCGAGAGAGAATCACCTGCAATGGATTATTGAGATCGTGCGCGATCCCGGCCGCGATGGTGCCGAGGGAGGTGATGCTCTCGGCTCTGCGGGCTTCGCGTTCGAGCGCCAGGCGCTGCGAGATGTCGATCGCGGCAGCAACCACAACATCACCGCGCCGGGTCCCGGGAGCATAAGTCAGGCTCACTTCGAGCGGAAACTCGGTGCCGTCTTTGCGGCGGCCCACGAGTTTCAGGCCGGTTCCCATCGTTCGAGTCCGCGGCGCGTTGAAAAAGCCGACCACGTGCTTTTGGTGAATGTCGCGTAAGCGCTCAGGCACGAGGACTTCGACGGGCCGCCCAACGAGTTCTTCGGACTGGTAGCCGAACAGAGATTCCGCCTGAGGATTTACTTCCAGGATAAGGCCTCCGCGGCCCACTATAAGCAGGCTTTCACTGGCGGCTTTGAAGTATTCCTCGTAGGGCATAAGCGAGCTTGTCCTTTCCGCCTCCGGGCCCTTACTTTGCGCTGTCGCTTAGTATCGGACTCTAACTTGAAAGGTGCGTGCTATCAACGCTGCAGGCCGGACTTCTGTCGCTGAACGCGACAAAGCCAGCCTCTTTGGAACCTCCGGAAACAGACGGGCAACCTCTCATGACTGTCGGGGCGTTCGAACTTTCCATCAGAAAAGGCTTGAGAGACAAGGATATCCCGTCACATCGTGCAAGCGGTCGAGTCTGGGCAGACACCTGCGCGGTTGGCATGGATGCTGCTCTCTCGTGACTCCAGGGAAGCGGAAAGGAGGATCTTCAAAGCCCTCTTCCGACTGCCCGACGAAGGGAGACACGTCGTGAACGCGAATGCAATCGACCAAACCTCGAATCATCCCGGCGCCGGAATCCAGCGGCTGTCCGAGGAATTGAATCGGGAGGACTCGGAACTGCGATCGCATCTGCTCGATGCGGCAATCGCCGGGTTGCGGCTTGCGCGCAACCCGGATTCGGCGGCACTGAAACACGATGTCGCTCAAATATGGGAAGTGATGGGACCCGTGCTCGCTCATCATCTTGAGGCGGAAGACTCGCAGCTGTTGCCCTGGCTGGATCGCAGCCGGCGGGTCTCTGCTGAGACGGTTCAGAAAATCCGTCAATCCCACGATCGTTTGCGCGCGCTCATCGGCACTATCTCCAAGACCGACCCCGCTCGCCTCACTGCCGCCCAGGCTCGCGAGGTTGGCCAGGCGCTCGTCACTCTTACGATGACGCTGGACGACGCGATCGATGACGAGGAGCGGAGGTTGCTGCCGGCTCTGCGAAAGGCGTTATTCGCCATCACCCACCACTCCTAGGAGCGCATCCGTTGTCGCGGTCTCCAGGCCGCGGACCGTTGCGCGACGAGCTTTTCAACCGCATTGGATGAGGGCGCCGGGGCCGCGAGGTCCGGCGCCGCTCTTTTTTCTCTCCTGAGAAGCGTCCGCCTGAATGAGAATGCCGGATGCGTTCAAAGCCATTCGTCTTCGCATCTGGCGACGATCTTGATGCGGCTTGAAGATCGCTACCGCCACTCCACGATTCATCTCACTTTCGAGAGTCTGATCGCGTTCAGGTTTTTCGCGACAGTGCGGTGCCAGAGAACTTTGCGACGCGCGTCATGTTTGTAGGGATTACCTGCATCGGTTGTAAAATTCACCCTTCTGCACGATTCGCGATCGACTCGGCATCCTGAAAAACTCCCGCTCTTCCTCGCGATCTTAGATGGCACACTCGTTGCGGAATACCGCGACAAGCCTGATTTGGAGCGACCGAACCAAGCGCGCGGCAACGAGCGTGTCCCCCGCACGTTTGGAGTGCGGGCCGAGTTCATCGCGAAATGACTACTTCTTCGCATTCACATTTCACGATACGACGAGCGCTCGTAATACCGGTGCTTCTTTGTTGCGCCGCGCTTCTTGTTTCTTCCTGCGCAAGCAGCGAGTCGGAGCGCGGCGACTTTCCGGGTTCGCAGCCGGCGGCCGCGGCAATGTCGCCCGAGCAATGCGACGCGAACGCCAGGATTCAGGCCGCTGAATCGGATAGCGGCGGGTACAGGATTCAACCCGGCGATCAGCTCGATATCGCTTTCTATCTTAATTCCGAATTCAACGACGAGGTCGCCGTACGGCCTGACGGCAAGATAACGCTGCGCCTGGTCGGCTCCGTACAGGCCGCCGGTCTCACTCCCGACCAACTCGCGCAGGAATTGGACAAGGATTACTCCTCCGAGCTTCGCGACCCCGGAGCTTCGGTACACGTCAAGAGCATGCCGAGCCGCGAAGTCTATGTAGAAGGCAGAGTCGCTAAACCCGGGGCCTTTCCCTTGGAGCCCGGGATGACCGCGTTGCAGGCGATCTCGGACGCCGGCGGCTTTGCCGACGACGCGAGCGACAGCAGCGTCATCCTCATCCGCCGCGACATGTGCGGCGCGCCGCACGGAACGAAACTCAACCTGGATGCGGCAGTCAACAAGGACGGCAGCGACGAAGACGTGGCCCTGCTGCCTCGCGACATGATCGTCGTGCCGCGAAGCGGCATCGGCAACGTGGACTTGTTCGTTCAGCAGTACATTCGCAACCTGATTCCGGTTCAGCCCTATTTTCCGATTCCTTTCTAGCCGGAGATTTGTCGCGACTCGCGAGAGCAGTTCGATGAGCAATTTTGACTACTGGATCGATATGGTTTGGCGGCGGCGTGTGATTTTCGCCGAAACCGCCGCAGTGGTCCTGGGATTGGTCGTTTTGGGCACCTTTCTCTGGCCTCCGATATACGAATCGAACGCGGAAATCCTGGTTCAGGACAGTCGCGCGCAACTGTTGGTCTCGCCCGATATCCAGGGCAACAGCCCGGACAAGTCGGCGGTCGTGGTTAATCCGGTGAGCGAGGAGGACCTCAACTCCGAACGCGAACTCATCACCAGCCTTTTTCTTGTCAAACAGGCAGTCAGCAACCTCGCGCCGCCCGAAGATGGAGGAGCCAGCGGCGCTATGATCGACGCGCTTTCCGCGACGCTGGCGCTTCCTGCCGCGGGGTACCGCGCGATACACGGACTGCCCGCGCCTACGGAACTCGACAAATGGGCCATCAAGCTTTCGTCACATCTCAAGACCAACGTCATCAAGCGTTCGGACATCATCGAGGTCGATTTCACATCGCACGATGCACACTGGAGCCAGCAGTTCCTGTCGCGCTTGCTCAACCAGTACCTCGCCTTCCATGCGCGTATTTCGCACGACCCGGAGGCGGAGCGCTTTTTCAGCGAGCAAGCCGGCATTTTGGAACGGCGCCTAAGAACCTCCGAAGACAACCTGCGGCAGTTCCAGGTCCAGAACGGAATTACCGATATCGGCGATCAGACCCACTCGCTGATCGGGCGTGTCTCTCAGTTGAAACTGCAGCGCGACCAGGATGGCGCGCAACTCGCGTCCACCCAGAACCAGGTCGCATTCCTCGAAGGGCTTCTGCGGCAGACCCCCGAGCATATCAACAAGGAGACCAAATCGGTTCAGAACATGGCGCTGCAACAATTGAAGCCTCAGGTGATGCAGATGAAGGCGGAGCGCGCCGAGTTGTTGAGCCGCTATCAGCCCAACAGCCAGCGTATCCACGAGATCGATGCGAAGCTCGCGGCCGCCCAAAAGATTCTCGATGAAGAAAACCATCTCGAAGTGATGGAATCGAGCACCGATCTCAATCCAGTCTGGGTCACCATCCAAACGGACCTCGGCCAAGCCAAGGCCCAGGCGGCTTCTCTCGCCGCTGAACAGAACACCCTAGGCAGCGAGATCTCCCAGGGCGAACAGCAACTCGCGGGGATGGTCAATCTCGGCGTCGAGCTCGATCGCTATCAAAGAAAAGTCGACACCGACAAGGAAGCGTACATGGCCTATGTGCGCAAGGCCGAAGAGGCGCGGGCCGCTCAAGGCCTGAACGCCAGCAAAATTCTGAACGTAAGCATCGCGCAGGATCCAATGCTTCCGTCGGAACCGAAGTTTCCGATCGTGTGGCTGAACCTGATTGCCGGGACGATGCTGGCGCTCTCCGCCGGATTCGCCGCCGCGTATTGGGAAGAGACGCAGGACCCGCGCGTCTTCTCTCCGAAGGATGTAACGCAACTGACGGGACTTACGACCGTCGCCATCATCAACGATGAGGCCTGACGAGAATGTACTATCGGCATTTCAACCTTGACGGTCCCCCGTTCCAGTTCACGCCGTCGCCATCGGTGCTCTACCCGAGCAAATCTCATCAGGAGGCGCTGGCCGCGCTCGAATGGGGCCTCCTGCATGAACCAAGCGGATTGACCTTGCTGGTGGGCGAGCCGGGGACCGGCAAAACCACGCTGATCAGCGCAATCCTCGCGCGCAACTTCGAGCGCGCACGCATCGCTTACATCGGCAATCCCCGGCTGAGCTTCGACGAAATAGTGGAAACGATCGCGCGGCAATTCGGGATCGCCTTCAAGTCTTCGCAGCGTCTGGCTCGGCTCGATGCGATCGACGGATTTCTCGAAGCACATGCGCGCGACCGCGTCATGGTCATCGTCGATGAAGCGCAGGCCCTGCCGGATCATGTGGTTGATGAGTTGCGCCTTCTCTCGAACAGCGGGCCGCGCCGCCAATCCTCGCTCGGGTTTGTATTCGTGGGGCAGCCGGAGCTGCTGCGCCGGCTCGAATCGCCTGAGCTTCGACAGCTCAATGAGCGCATCGGCGCCCGCTCAATACTCACTCCGCTTCGTCCGAACGAGATCTACGAGTACATCGAATTCCGGCTGCGGAACCAGGGAGGACGAAGCAAGGACATCTTTGCTCCCGCCGCTCTCAAACATATCGCGCGCCACTGCCGGGGGATCCCTCGGCGGATCAATGTTCTGTGCCACAACTCGATGCTGTTGGCTTTCTCTTCGGACTCCCGAAGGGTCGCGCTCGAACATGCGCAGGCCGCGGTCTGCGAGTACGAAAACCACTTCGCGGAGCCGGTCTCGTCTGCCCCAAGGTCTCGCGACGGTGGCGGCGCCTCGACTCGCACCTGGAAAATTGCCGCATTCGCCGCCGGCGTCGGAGCGGCATCGCTCCTGGCCGGATACTTCTGGTCAACCGCGTCTTCATACTCGCACAAGGTCGGTGAAACTCCCGCGCCGGTGGCGCAGGACGCCAGGCCGGCCACTCCGATCGAGCCGGCCGCCGCCGCATCCGACTCCGCGCCTCCAAATCCTTCACCGAGGGCCGTGACAAGCGAGGCTGCGGGAGCGGATGCCGTCAAGAGCAAGGAGGTCGTTCGGGCGGTTGCTGAAATCGACCATCGCTTGCGCCAAATCCGGGTCCGAACCGGCGACACGGTCGCGGGCATCGCGCGGCGCTACATCCGCTCGTCCAACCAGATTGAAGCGCTGATCGCGGCCAATCCGCAGTTGGACGACATCAATCGAATCTATCCAGGCGACGTGATCTATCTGCCCGAAACCGCGCGGGCGAGTTCAAAGGAGCGCTGAGGATGGGCAAGTACCATCGCGCCTTGCGCCGCGAATTTGCGGACACGGCGGCTCCGCCGTCAAAGGTGATCTCCGCCGCGTACACGCGCGAGTTGCATGCTCCGGTCCACGCGCCCACTGACACCGCCCTGGTACCGCGAACTCCCGCGCCGGACGTGCCGGGGGCGATCGCGAAGACGGTCGCGCTGCGAGGCATCAGCGAACGGGTCGCCCCTCAGGCGGCCGTCGACCAGTCCGTACGCCTGCTGGTGAGCGGGTGCGCGCCAAATGAAGGGACCTCGACGATCTCCGCCGCATTGGCGATCGATTTGAGCCAGCGCCTCAACGTGCGCACGCTGATGGTGGACGCGAATTTGCGCAGTCCGACGCTTCACCGCGTGTTCGAAAATTCCAGCCGCAAGCGGCCCGCGCTCCTGCTGGCCGGGGCGCTCCAGGTGCAAACCACGCCGTGGCCGCAGCTCGATCTCGCCAGTTGCTGCTTCGACGGCGACGATCAACAGCGCGTGGACGCGATGAACGAGCTCGAGGACCTGATGTCCACGTATCCGGCTGCGATCGTGGATCTCGGCGTGGTGCGGCTCGATGCGCGCACGCTGCCGCTCGCGCGGGTCAACGATCCGGTGGTTCTGGTCGTCCGCTACGGCCATACGCAGCGCGCGGAGCTCACCACGACCGTGGCCGCGATGCGGGCGGCGAATCGGCACGTTGCGGGCGTGATTTTCAACGGCCTGGTCCACGCGCCCGACTATTTCAGAGGGAGATTGTTCAAAGCATGAACGGACTCGATGGAGAAATGCACGCGACGCCGATCGCCGACACGCGGGCCGCGGCCGCTGCCGGCTTGCGCAAGCTGCGAGCGGTTGGAGTGGTTGGACTTGGGTATTGGGGTCCCAATCACATTCGCAATCTCTGCAACCTTCAGTGCGCTGACGAGATTTTCGCCTGCGATCTGGACGACCGGCGCCGCGAACATATCCGCAAACTCTATCCCGGAGTCGCCGCGCTCGCCGAGTTCAGCAAGCTTCTGGACAACCGCGCGGTCGAGGCAGTGATCGTCGCGACTCCCGTCAGCTCGCATTTTCCGATGGCGCAGGCCGCCTTGCGCGCGGGCAAATCGGTCCTGGTCGAGAAACCGCTCGCCATGTCGCGCGCCGAGGCCCTGGAACTGATCCGCCTTGCGCGCGAGAACCGCTGCGTGCTGATGGTCGGCCACACGTTCGAGTACAGCGCTCCGGTGCGGAAGATCAAGCAACTGCTCGACAGCGGCGCGCTCGGAGACGTCTTCTACATCAGTTCAACGCGCGCCAACCTGGGGCTGTTTCAACGCGACGTAAACGTCGCGTGGGACCTCGCCACCCACGACATATCGATCATCACGATGCTGATGGGCCGTGCGCCGGCCGCTGTGAGCTGCCAGGGCCAGAGTCATTACCGCGATCGCACCGAAGACGTCGCGCTGCTGACGCTCGACTTCGGCAACAGTGTGGTCGCCTTCATTCACGTAAGCTGGCTGGACCCGAACAAGATCCGCCGCACCACCATCGTCGGCTCGCGCCAGATGCTGGTGTACGACGACACGGCCGCGCAGGAGAAGATCAGAATCTATGACAAGGGCGTGACGGTTCATCCCTACTACGACACTTACGGGGAGTTTCAGCTCTCCTACCGGTACGGCGACATTCACGTGCCGCGCATCGAGGAACCCGAGCCGCTCAAAGTGGAGTGCGAACACTTCATCGATTGCGTGCGTGGCGGCTTCGTCCCGATGACCGACGGATTGAGCGGACTGCGCGTGGTGAGCGTGCTCGAAGCGGCCAACGAATCTCTGCGCAACGGCGGCCTTGCGGTCCCGGTCGCGTTCAGTGGGGGAGCCGATGCCTGACGTCCGCCGCCCGCCGAACGCCGCCGTTTCCGAAGATGTGCGCCTTGGCGAACGCGTTCGACTGAGTTCGTTCGTCAACCTGTACGGATGCGAGATCGGCGACGATACGCGGCTGGGCGCGTTCGTAGAGGTGCAGCGCGACGCGCGTATCGGGCGCCGGTGCAAAATTTCGAGCCACAGCTTCATCTGCTCAGGCGTCGTAATCGAAGACGAGGTGTTCGTGGGCCACGGCGTTGTCTTCATCAACGATCGCCATCCCCGCGCCACAACCGATCAGGGCGCGATGCAAACCGAGCGGGACTGGAAACTGGAACCGACGGTGATAAGGCGCAGGGCCTCGATCGGAAGCGGAGCGATAGTCATGTGCGGCGTCGAGGTCGGCGAAGGCGCGATGATCGGCGCGGGCGCGCTGGTAACCCGCGACGTGCCTTCCTTCACGGTCGTCGCCGGCAGCCCCGCTCGCATACTGCGAACACTTCCACAGAATGAATCCGAGAAGGCTACTCCCGATGAAAATCAAGTTCGTTGATTTGCTCGCTCAGAATGAAGAGATCCGCGACCGCATCGAGCGCGAACTCGCCGAACTTCATCGCCACACCGCATACGTCGGCGGCGAGTCCGTGGAAAGCTTCGAGCGCGAATTCGCGAAATTCCTGGGCGTGGATCATGCGATCGGCGTCGGCAGCGGGACGGACGCCCTGCGCCTGGCGCTTCTCGCGCTGGGGATCGGCCCGGGAGACGAAGTGATAACGACGCCGATGAGCTTCATCGCGACGACCGCCGCGGTGCTGCAAACCGGCGCCACTCCGGCGTTCGTCGATGTCAATCCGGACACCGGGAACATCGACGCCGAGGCCGTCAGGCGGTACCTGCGCGGCGGCGATTTCCGCGCGCCCAACGGCCCCAAGGCAATTCTGCCGGTGCACTTGTACGGACTGCCTGCCCCGATGAACGAACTGAGCGAAATCGCGAACTCGTTCCATCTGGACCTGATCGAGGATGCGTGCCAGGCGCACGGGGCGCGCGTGATGACGCGCGACGGATGGCGAAGCGCGGGAAGCTTCGGTGCGGCGGCGTGCTTCAGCTTCTATCCTGGAAAGAACCTTGGAGCATGGGGAGAAGCGGGCGCTGTAGTCACCGGCGACGGTGAGTTGGCCGCGGCCGTCAGGGCGCTGCGCGATCACGGAAGAATCTCGCACTACGCTCACGATCGCATCGGGTACAATGCGCGGCTCGACGCGCTTCAGGCGGCCGTTCTGCGCGCCAAGCTGGAACATCTCGGCGGCTGGAACGCGCGCCGAAGGCGGATAGCCGCAACCTATCGCGACCTGTTGCGCGACAGCGGCCTTCTCCTCCCTCTCGAACTGCCCGGTGTCGAGTCCGTTTATCATCTGTTCGTTGTAAGGAGTCCGGACCGCGATCAGATCCGGCAGGCGCTGCTGAACGATGGGATCGAGTGCGGAATCCACTACCCGGTACCGATTCATCTTCAACCCGCATGCGGCGCTCTCGGTTACAAGCCTGGCGACTTTCCGGTGAGCGAAAGTTTCGCCGATACGGTCCTGTCACTGCCGATGCATCCGCATCTGAAAGATTCCGACCTCGAGCGGATTGCCGGAGTAGTTCGGAGCGCAATGAGATCGAACCACACATCGCTCGCCGGCGGACTTCGTCCAGAAACCTCCGTGGCTCCCCCGCTTGCCAACGGAAACTGACGTATGTTCGCCGGCGAGCTTCGCAAACAAAAGGTACTGTTCGCGATCAGCGATACGATCGCGCTGTTCCTTGCCTTCGCCACCGCCCTCTCGCTCCACGACCCGGCCGGCGGGATGCATGCGCGTCTGTTCGCTGCCGGTCCGGCGGTGATGCTAACGGCATTTCTCGCGCTCGCCGGGCTATGGCTGGCGGTGTTCAGGGCGTGCGACGCGTACGACATTCGAAGCGGAGGACTCAAGGAAATTCTCCGCATCTCGAAGGCCTGCGCGATCGCATCGCTGTTGACCCTGGCGGCCGATTTCCTGATTCATGTCGATCTGTCCCGCATAACCGTCGTCACCGCGTTTCTCCTGAGCATTCCCGCCGTGACCGCGATGCGCATGTTCACGCGCGAGTGCATTCGGCGCTTTTACCTCGGTCCGCATATTCGCACGCCTCTTGTGGTAGTCGGCTTCAATCCTGTCGCTCAGTACCTGTGCGATCAGATTCGCGATCAACTGACCCAGTACGAGCTGGTGGGATTCGTCGATGATGACGCGCCGGGACGGCAGTTCCGCGGACTTCCCGTGATCGGCAACCTCAACCAGCTTCCCATTCTTGCGGCTACCTATCCCGGACTCGAGGCGGCAATCGCGATCCCCGATGCCCCTCTGCATGTCCAGGAGAGAGTGGCTCGTTGCTGCGAGGAGAATCGCGTCCGCTGGTGGATTGTGCCATGGCTGCTGCGCTCGCCGGGCGGCAACCTTCGAGTGGAAATTCTGGGCGTGGTACCGCTGGTCGGACCGCGAGGCTCCAACCTGGAGGGACTGAACTTCGCCATCAAGAGAGCATTCGATTTGGCCGCCGCGTCGCTTCTCCTGCTTTTCATCTCGCCGGTGCTTGCGCTGACCGCGCTGGCGGTCCGGCTGTTCGATGGAAGTCCAATCCTGTTTCGGCAGACGCGAGTGGGAATACGCGGAAAGCATTTCCAGATGCTGAAATTTCGCACGATGCGCGCCGATACCGACGACTCCCCGCATCGACGGTACGTCCGAAAATGGATTCAGGAAGCCGGGGAGGATGGGGAAAGGGGGTCTTCGTTTCACAAACTGACCGACGACCCCCGCATCACGCGCGCGGGACGAATCCTGCGCCGCTTCAGCCTGGACGAATTGCCGCAGCTCATCAACGTCGTCCGGGGCGAGATGAGCCTGATAGGGCCTCGACCGGCGCTCCCGTATGAAACCGAGCTGTATAAATCGTGGCACCATCGCAGGCTCGAAGCGGTTCCCGGCATCACCGGACTCTGGCAGATCAGCGGCCGTAACCATCTCTCATTCGAAGAGATGGTCCGTCTTGACGTTCAATACCTGGAAAACTGGTCATTCGCTTCCGATCTGAGAATTCTCGCCCGGACGCTGCCGGCGCTGCTGCGCGGAGAAGGCGTTTGAACCCGCAGCAATCTTCATCCCCAACTCCGTCGCGATCCGACTCGGCGGTTCGCGGGCTCTGGACCGTGTTCGCGCGAAGCGTACGCGACAATGCGATCGCCGAGGTGACCGTTCAGATCCTGCGCTTCGGCGGCCTCATCGTGCTGGCTCGCTGCCTGACACCGGGCGACTTCGGGCTTTTCAGAATTTTGCTGGTCGCCGCGGCACTGGCGATGCTGGTGAACGAATCCGGAATTCCCGACGCGCTCGTTCAGCGGCAACTCCTGACTTCCGACCATACGTGTACGGCGTGGTTCCTCAGTTGCGCCCTGGCGACGGCATCCTCCGCGGCCCTGTTCTTCGCTGCTCCGGCGATCGCCTCGATCATGAAGATGCCGAGACTCGACACCGCGCTCCGCCTGCTATGCGCTCCCATCTTTCTCGAGGGCACCGCGGTAACTGCCAACGCGTTGTTGCGCAGAGGTTTTCGCTTTGGAGTCCTGGCGGTGGCGGACGTCGCGGCCGAAGCCGGATTCCTGGCAGTCGCGCTTGGCGTGCTGTGGGAAGGCCATCCCCGGCTCAGCCTTATTGCGGGCTTGTCGGCCCGGTTCACCTTTCACGCGGGTACGATCTGGATCGCGCATCCTTTTTTTCCGGACAGGCTTCCGCGGATGGACGCTGCACGCGACCTGGCGCGGTTCTCGTCCGCCGTGGCCGGTTCACGACTGATCTACACCCTTTCGTCCAACGCCGACTTTCTGCTTGTCGGCCGTCTGCTCGGCAGCGCCGCGCTCGGCTACTACTCGATGGCCTGGGATCTCCTTCGCTTCATTCCAGACCGTCTTTACCGGGTGGCGGGACGGGTCACACTTCCGGCGTTCTGCCGCCTGCAGGACGACACTTTGCATCTGCAGAAGGCCTATCGGAACTTCTTTGGCTACCTGTGCAGGATCGTCGTGCCGGTCGTGGGATGCGCGGCGATAGCGGCGCCGGAATTGATCGGATTCCTGTACGGATCGAAGTGGATTCCGGTTGCAACGCCTCTGCGGCTTCTTGCACCGGGATTGATCCTGATGGGCCTGCGCTGCGGAATCGGATCGGTTTACTACGCAAAAGACCGCCCCTCATTCGACATATATTTGCACAGCGCTCGGCTCGTCCTGATCGTGATCGTGGTCGCGTCGGCCGCGCAGTTTGGATTGAACGCGGTCAGCATCGGGATGAGTGCGGTCGAGGGCACAGTCAGTATCGCCGGCCAATGGATGGCCTGCGCGTTGCTGGGACTCGGTATCGTCGATCTTGTGCAGGACTCGGTCCCGGGTGTCACGCTGGCATTGTTGTGTGCGCTGTCCACCATTCCTGGAAAGCTGATTCCCGCGGCTTTGACCATGAACCGGGCTTCCGCTCTGGCGTTGATCGCTGTTCCTGCGGCACTGGTCTTCATCTGGCGAGAAGCGGGCAACGCGACGGATATCGTTCGCAAGGCTTTCGCGCCGATTGCGACCCAGACTGATTTTTCGGAGGAGCGCGCGTGATGCCCCTTTCGCTTCCGCGGTCCGAATTGATCGCGCCTGCAATCGGCCCGCAGTTGCACTTTTCTCCGTTCTCAGAGGCGGGAGACCGCTGGTTGTCATTCGCGGACAGCCTGCCTGGAGCGGCGTTGTATCATCGGCGCCCGTGGATCGAATTGCTTCGACTGGCGCACGCAATCCATACGCACGTCGCGGCTCTCGAGCGCGACTCACAAATCGTTGCGGGATGCCTGCTGGCGCGATCGCCGGGCCTGTTCGGCACGCGGATGATATCGCTTCCGGACACCGAGGTATGTCCGCCCCTGGCGGTGGACGATCAGGCGATGGAAACCTTCCTCGGGCTGCTGGCAGAGCATCACGCCGCGCGCCGAGGCCTTGAGATCCATGGCGTCCAGGCGCCGCCGCCCTGGAAGACCGTCAATCTTTTTGCGGACTGGAAAATAGATATGCGCCGGCCGCCTGGCGTTCTGCATTCCGCACTCGATCGTGACGTTCGGCGCAATATGCGCCATGCCCTCGCCCGCGGGATCGAAGTATCGCAGGGCGATTCGTTGGAATACCTGCGGCGCTTCTACTCTCTTCATCTGGTCACTCGCCGGCGGCTGGGCATGCCGCCGCGCCCGTTTTCGTATTTGAAGGCGATGCATCGCATTTACTCTCCCGATGGATCGCTGAGTGTCTGGATGGCGACGCGGAAGGGTCGCGACCTCGCCGGACTTCTGGTTCTGCGCGACGGCAACGCTCTTTATGCGAAGAGCAACGCGCGCTCGGCAGACTGCCCGAACGGCGCCAATCATCTGGTTTTCGTCGAGGTGATGGATCGCTTCGCTGGATCCGTCGATACGTGGCACCTGGGACGGGTAGATGTGCGCAATCGCGGCCTGAGCGAATTCAAGCGCCGGCTCGGCGCGGTCCCTGCTCCGTTGCCCTACGCGTACCTTCCGCACCCTCCTCGAAACATCAGCTCGGAGGTTCCCCAGGGAGCGTTAAGGCTGGTGTCTCAGGCCGTGCGCAGACTTCCACTCTGGACCACTCGTGTTCTTGGCGCCGTCGTATATGGGTTTTTTGTATGAAGTGTGGTTCGACAGGCACTACCGTTACACCTCACAGGCGAGCACGCCATATTCCCGGCTCGGCGACTATCAGCTTTTCACGACGAGCGGTCCTTGCGGAGGCAATAACATTCGCACCCATTCAAAATATTCGCCGGATTTCGGGGACGGAATCGCAATGGCGCTGAGTGTTCGCAAATCGTTGGACGAGTATCCTCCGGTTCCGGATTCTGCTTGCGCCCCGCGCAATGACGCATTCGCCTTCTGGAAGCTTCCGATGGAACTGGCTACGGGACTGGCGGCCTCGACTGACTATTCTGAGTCCATCATTCGCCGCTACTTGTTCGAGGAATATCTGTCCGAGCAACAGCGGAAGCCGTCGCGGCTCCTAAATTACTACTACCTGTTCAAAGCCATAATTCCTGTCGCCCTTCGCCATCGAATTAATGCGATCGCCGTGCATAGTCGAAGACCCCTTGAGTTTCCCCATTGGCCCTGCGAAACGGCACTGCTGGACTATCTGCGGCAATGGGTTAATCAAAGCCTGCTGTCGCTGGGGCTGGATGACGTGCCGCATATTTCGTTCTGGCCCGACGGGCACCGCTGCTGCATCGTTCTGACCCATGACGTAGAGAGCCTGGTTGGCTTCGACCGCATTGAGCGGATGGCAGACCTCGAGGAAAAGTACGGCTTCCGTTCGGCGCTGAATTTTCCTTTGAAGCAATACCCGCTTGATTGGCGCCGGCTGGAAGCATTGAAGCGTCGCGGTTTCGAGTTCGGGGCGCATGGCCTCGCCCATGACGGCCGGCTGTTCCGAAGTGAAGCGGACTTCAATGAGCTGGCGCCGCTTCTTGAGCAACTGGCGCGTGAACGCGATTTCCGCGGTTTTCGGTCCCCGTCAACGCTTCGGCGGGTCGAGTGGCTCTCGCGGATGGCGTTCGACTTCGATTGCAGCCTCGCCGACACCGATCCCTTTGAACCGCAACCGGGCGGATCGTGCAGCGTATTTCCGTTTTTTCTTGGCCATATGGTGGAGCTGCCCTACACTCTTGCGCAGGACCATACGCTTATACATCTGCTGCGCAAGGATCCTCTGCCGGTGTGGACCGCCAAGTTGCACTGGATCGCCTCGATCGGCGGCATGATCCTCACGCTCACCCATCCCGACTATTCCGGCGTCGAACCCCACATCTCCCGTTATGAGACCTTGCTCAAGCGGCTGAGCGAGGTTCCCGGCGCCTGGCGGGCATTGCCGTCAGAGGTCGCCTCGTGGTGGCGGCAAAGGTCCGCGATGGCATTGACGATGCGCAACGGCGTTCCCGTGGTGAGCGGCGCCGGCTGCCAGCGTGCAGTGGCAAGGCAACTCGGCGACGAACCTCTTGCGAAGTGGGAGCATGGCCAGTGATTCGCGCACTGCTTATCGCGTACACGACCTATATTCATGATGGGCGCGTGCGCCGCCACGCGGAAGCGCTCGCCACGCGGGGCGATCACGTCGATGTGATC
Source organism: Pseudomonadota bacterium (assembly GCA_021323675.1). Classification (GTDB taxonomy): domain Bacteria; phylum Desulfobacterota; class Binatia; order Binatales; family Binataceae; genus JAFAHS01. The sequence continues at coordinate 35,898 of JAJPKP010000052.1, forward strand.
TGCCTGGGCTCTCCGGGACGGCTTGACGGGGTAAATGTGATTGGACTGGATATCCCGCGTTATCGAGGAGGAAGCCGCAGCAGTTACCTGAACAGCTACTTTCGCTTCTTCCTTCGAGCAACCGCGGTTGCGATGCGCCTGAACAGCGGCGGGCGCTATGACGTTGTGATTGCGTGCACGATGCCCGACGCGGTTGTTCTCTGCACCCTTCCCCTTCGCCTGCTCGGCGCCAAGGTGGTTCTTGATGTTCACGACACGATGCCGGAGTTGTATCGCGACAAGTTCGGCGGCGCTCGGGGCGCATTCGGTGCGCGCCTCCTGATGATCGAGGAACGCGCGAGCGCCGCACTGGCCCATCGGGTACTTGCGGTTCACGAGTCCCATCGCGAGCGCCTTATCCAGTCCGGAATAGATGCGCGCAAGATCTCAGTCGTGATGAACTCTCCGGACTCGCGGATATTTGCTCCACGCGCTCATCCGCTCCGTGACGAAGGCTTTACTATAGTTTGCCACGGCACCGTAACTCGCCGATTGGGACTGGATGTTGCGATTCGCGCGATTGCGCTGCTTCGCGATCGGATTTCGAAACTGCGTCTGCGGATAATCGGTGACGGCGACTACCGACCGGAAGCGGAATCATTGGTGGAGGCTTTGCAACTGAAGGGACAGGTATCCTTCCTCGATCCGGTCGCCATCGATGAGCTGCCCAAGGTATTGCGGGAAGCTTCGGTCGGACTCGTCCCCAACCGGGCGAGCAGCGCGACACATCTGATGCTACCCGTGAAGTTGCTTGAGTACGCGACGCTGGGGATACCCGCGATTGCGTCCCGCCTGAAGACGATCGAGCGCTACTTCGGCAATCACGCAGTTCGTTACTTCGAGCCGGATCGCGAAACAAGCCTGGCGGAGGCTATCGCGGATCTGTACCACAATCCGGATCTTCGCCGGCATATCGCGGGATGCGCCCGCGAGGTGTCCCGTCGCATCAGTTGGGCGAGCCAGCGCGGCCGATTTTACGAGGTAATCGACTCGCTTGCGGCGGGGCGCTCTGACGCTTGGCCGCATCATACGAACCGCGGTCCCGACTCGCGGGTTGAAAACACTGGAGACACGGGTACGGGCCTGTTCGAGCAGAAATTGGGAGGGAGCTAAATGACCAACAAGATACGCGAACCGCTTGAGGGCGAAGCAACGCTGGTCGTAGGAGTCGGCGAGGTTGGCGGCGCCCTTGCGATCGCGCTCGAGCGTTCTGAACCGGTCCTGCGCCACGATCTGGCGCCTGTGAAGTTCGATTCTCCGATCGGCGTGATGCATTTGTGCATCCCCTTCGTGTCGCAGTCGCAATTCGAAGAGGCCGCCCTTTCGTATATCGAGCGCTTTCACCCTCGCCTGACCATCGTAAACAGCACCGTTCTTCCCGGCACCACCAGGCGGCTGGCGACCCGCGGCGGAGCCTGCGTCGCATTCAGCCCCGTACGCGGCAAACACGCTCATATGGTTGAAGATCTGTTCCGATATACTAAATTCGTGTCGGCTCCGGATCCCGACGTCGCCCGAGCCGCGGCCGGGCATTTTGCTTCCGCCGGATTTCAAACTCGCATCACAAGCAAGGTGGAAACGCTTGAGCTGTCCAAGCTGGCCGAGACCACCTACTTCGGCGTGCTCATCGGTTTTGCGCAGGAACTAAATCGCTACGCGGAGCAACTGGGCGCGGATTATTTCGAGACGACCGACTTTTTCGATGAAATAGGTTTTCTCCCCAAGGTCCGATACTACCCCGGCTTCATTGGCGGACATTGCGTAATTCCGAACATCGGATTGCTCAAACAGATTCGCGATTCCGACCTGCTGAATGCGATTCTCTCCTCCAACGAACGGCGCGCCAAGGAGATCGAGGCCGGCGGTCCGCAGGCGGCGTCAAAGCGAGGGACGGCCGCGAATGCCGAGCATTCAAACGAGGCATGACGGGGTTGCATCGATCGCGATGCAACCGGAACCGCGCGCGCCGCTCCCCTAGCGAGAAGTACTGGAAGAGGTTTCCAACCGCGCCGTGAGGACCGAGGCTTTCTCCGCGAGGCCCGAAGCGACCAGATAGTCGCGCGCGGCCAGCGCCTGATGAGCCGAAGCCTGAAACTGGCTCGCCTCTTCATATGTCGCCACACTCGCCGCACTGAGCTTGGCTCGATCGATCGCCGTCAACCGATGGTCCACTTCGTACAGGAGATGCTCCGCGTTTACTCGAGACTCGTCCTCGCCGGCGAGAGTCACAGATGGTTTAGCCGGAGTGCTGGTATCCGTACTTTGGGTTCGATCCTCGGGGACCTTGTTGGGTGTCATCCTGGTAACATGCCTGCGCGCGGTCTTGACAGCGCGATCGTTGTCGCTCGATCGCGGTCCTGACACTGGCTGGGTAGCCGAATGGAACGAGGTCCTGTGCGCGGGCTCAATCGGCGTGAACAGCGGCCAGCATCCCGCGAGGCCGATCAGAGCCAGGGCGGCCATGGCCAACCTGGACACCTTAAGCATGTTCGCCCCCCTCGCCTGACCACAGCGGAGTTTCGCAAAGCTCGTCGATTGGAAGCCGGATACGCACCGTCGTGCCCAGGCCCGGCTCGGATTCGACTTCGAGGGTGCCGTGATGCAGGTCGATCGCGCGCATCGCGAGAGGAAGCCCCAGCCCGTTGCCGCTCTCCTTGGTTGTGAAGTACAGGAGGAATATCTGATCGAGATGATCGGCGGGGATGCCGTGGCCGTTGTCCTGAATCGACAAGTCGATGCTTCCGTTGGCGTTTACCGCCGTTCGAACCGTCAGCGTGCCTCCGTCAGGCATCGCTTCGACCGCGTTGATCATGATGTTGCGAAGCGCCTCGCCGAGAAGTCCGCAATCCGCCATCACGGCCGGGCAGAGAGGATCCAGATCGAAATAGGTTTCGATTGGCGGAGAGACCGCCTGCGCGGCCACCTCGGAGACGAGATCGTTCAATGATGTCTGGGTCAGCTTGAGCTCCTCGGGCCGCATGAAGCGAAGCAGCGCATTCATCGCCTGGTCGAGGCGGGCGATCTCGTGCCGTACCGATTCAAGGCGCCGTTCGAGCGGCATCCCGCGTTCCGCCTCCTGGCTGAGAAGTTCGAGCTGCAGGTTCATGGCGTTGAGAGGATTGCGCAACTGGTGAGCGACTCCGGAGATTAGCGCTCCGAGCCGCGCGAGCCGGTCTGAATAGTCAACGACGTTCTCGAGCTTTTGAATTGGACCAAGGTCTCTCGCTATGACCAGAAGACCCGGCGGTTCGGGCCCCTGTCCCAGCGACGAGATGGATATCAGGAATCTCGAAACGCCCGCGCCGGTACTCAATTCGATCGGTACGTCATGCACCTCGCTCCCGAGTGCGTACGCAGTATTGATCATCCGGGCCAGGGGATGGGACTTTCCGAGAAGAAGCGTGAGCGGTTTTCCATCGGCAAGGCCGCCGGCGGGCAGGCCCAAACGCCCTTGCGCCTCAGCGTTGGCAAACAGGATGGAACCACGCGCGTCAAGCAGCAGCACCGCATCGGTGATAGATCGAAACACCTTGAAGAACTTGCCGCGTTCCGTCTCCCATTGGCGGCGATCCGCGCTGATTCTTTTCGACAGCTCGTTGAACTTGTGAGCCAGTGTGCCGAATTCGTCGCGCCGCTCGATTGCCAGGCGGACCTCGCCGTCGGTAGTCGCGAGCTGCTCAACTCCGCTGGTTATCGTCAGCACGGGATGCAGCAGGAGTCTGCTCAAAAGCACTGCTGCCACGAGGCTGGAAAGAACCGCGATGACGCCAATCTCCGCTATCGTGCCGAACGTGCGGCGAACCTCGGACGCGATCAGGTCGGTCGAGAGGCCAACCTTGATTGTCGCGAACGGACGATGATCGATCTCGACCAGCCTTGCTGACTCGTAGACGCGTCCGCTCCAGAGCATCCAGAAGGGCGCGAGCGGCCACCATCCCTGGACCTTGTCTTCGAGTTCTTTGAAAGGATGGGCCGCGGCGCCATCCACCCCGGATCCGGGCGCCGAGAGAATCGTCTGGCCCTGCGGGTCCTCAATCCTGATATAGGCAACCCCCTTGCCGAACGCCTGTGAAATATCCATCAACGCGCGCAGCGAGGAGTCATCCGCGAGCGCCTTGCGCGGATCGGCGGAGGGAGCAGCGAGAGCCGCGCGCATCTCTTCAAAGCATTGCGCGACAATCAGCCTGCCGGAACCCGCCAAATTGTCCACCATCAACCGCGTTGCCCGGCCGATCTCGAGGAGGCTGACGGTCAGGATGGCCAGGAACAGCAGCACAGAACAGATTACGGTGACTTTCCCGCGTAAGCCCACCATTTATCGCCCCCAAGCCGGGGTCGACTACATCGAGTCGCCTTCAGCTTTCGGCTGGTATCGGTCCAGCCGGTTGTAAAGCGTCTTCAAGCTGACGCCGAGAATTTCGGCCGCGCGCGCCTTGTTGCCGCTTACGAATTCCAGCGTTCTTTCGATTAGCTGGCGTTCCACTTCGTCCAACGAGGAGCCAAGCGAGACCTGAAATCCCGGCGCGGCCGAATGCGACGGCCGCGAGATCTCGGGAGGCAAATCCGCGATAGTAATGAGCGGTCCGGACGTTACGATAAGGGCCCGCTCGATGACGTTGCGCAGTTGGCGAACGTTTCCTGGCCAATGGTAGGCCTTGAGGAGCTCCATGCAGGTATTGTCGATTCCGCGCACGTGCGTTGCGCCGGAGGCCTCGGAGAGGTCGTGGATAAAGCGGGCGGCGAGCGCGGGAATATCCGCCGGACGCTCGCGAAGCGGCGGAATTCTGATCGCGAACACGTTGAGCCGATAGTAGAGGTCCTCTCGAAATGCGCCCTTTTGCCTTGCCGACTCGAGATCGCGGTTGGAAGCCGCGATAATCCGGACATCGGTGGGAATCTCCGTGGTTCCCCCCAGCCTTCGAAATTTGCATTCTTCGAGCACGCGCAGGAGCTTGGCCTGCAGCTCGACCTTCATCTCCCCGATCTCATCGAGCAGCAGCGTTCCGCTCCTGGCCAGTTCAAAGCATCCTTCGCGCCGATGGTCGGCGCCGGTGAAGGCCCCCCGCTCGTGCCCGAACAACTCGCTCTCCATCAGCGTCTCGGGCAGCGCGGCACAGTTGATGGCGACGTACGGTCCTCGCGCTCGCGCCGATCGACCATGGATCGTCTTGGCAACCATCTCCTTGCCGGTGCCGCTTTCGCCTAGGATCAGCACCGAAGCCGAGGTCGGGGCGACCTGCTCGACCAGCAGCATCACCCGCTTCATCGCTTCAGACTCTCCGATCAGGTCGCCCAACTCGCCCGCGCGGATCAGGCGGCGGCGCAATAGCTCGTTCTCCTCGCTGACCGAAAGATGGCTCAGCAGGTTGCCGAGCAGATGCTTTAGATGAGCAACGTCGACAGGTTTGGACAGATATTCGTACGCGCCAAGCTTGATGGCTCGCACCGCATCACGAATCTCTCCTTCTCCGGAAATCACGATCGTCTGGATCGCCAGGCCCCGATCCCGCATCTCCTTGAGTACCGTCAGGCCGTCTTTGCGCGGCAGCCTGAGATCAAGGAGCACTATTTCGGGCGCGTAAGAAACTGCCAGGTCGAGAGCTTTTGCGCCGTCTTCCGCCGCCGCAACCTCGAAGCCCCACGACGCGATCAACTCGCGCCACGCTTCCCGCGTGGACGCATCATCTTCAACAACGAGTATTCTTCTCGACACCATGCTGGACTTCTACATGTCGGACTTTGGACTCTCTGGACTCCAGAGACCTTCTCAAGAGACCAGATGAGAAACGTGCGCGCGCCTTTACGCGAGCAACATCACCATGCGGTGAACAGGCACGCCCGCAGAAGGGTGCCTGCTCGCATTGGTCAAATTTTCAAGGGCAGTGTTGAAAAAAATACATGCTTCACGCTCCAATCCTGCAAAAAGGCCGTGTCTTGTGAAACTTCTTCGACTGGCCTTTCCGTTGCTACGCGTGCCAACGCCAAGGTATCGCCAGCAGACGCGCGGCGAACGTCATCTGAAGTGTGGGCGGAACAGTTGCCAGATGAAGCAGCCGACCCAGGTCGAGCCAAAGATCGCGATGCTGTCGCGTTGAAATGCGAAAAGGTCAAAGGCCGGGTTCTTGTAGTAAGCGATGAATGAAAAATGCATGGAAGCGATGAGAGCGGTCACCGCGAGCCGCAGCAATCCAAATCCGATCGTTCCGTCCATGCCCTCGTACCGATCGGACCATTTCGGCGCATAAAGGAGCAGAACGTAAAACGCGCTCCCGATAATCGGGCACAGCAAAAGAGCCTGCGCTTTTCCCCCAAAACCGTCCGCCCTCATCGGGATCGCGGGCGGAAGGCCTGTCCAATGTACCGCGAGCCGGTCCGGAAGAGACGGCCACAGAATTGCCGACACGATAAACATCGACGCGAGCAACGCCAGATGCGGAATTTCGATTGACCAGCGAACGCCGGGGCCGGCAGATGAGCCAGTAAGCGGCATTTCAGACGGTCCCCGGCGGACCGGCAGGCATCGTCGCGGCGGGCGGCTGCTTGTCCGGATCGGACTTCCACACGATGTACGAATAGCCGTACAGCACGACCACCATCGTGATTGGAACGGCCAGACAGACCGCGATCCCAACCGAGGGAGGCGCGGCTACGCCCCCGATGATCAACAATCCACCGGCGATAAACGCCCATCCGCCCAACCGATGGGTTCGATCCCATGACAGCTTGCTCGAGAGAGTCCACGGAGTCCGAATTCCGACGAACCAGTTGGGCCTCACTTTGCTCATAAAGTTTCCGATCACGATCAGCAGCCCGCCGAACATCAGGATGACCACAGTCCCCACGTCGATGTGATAGCCGTACGCGAATAGCTGCGTGATCAGATAGATCGCGGCGAGAAAAAGAAGAATGACGAGCCGAATGGCGAGATACGCGCCCGAAAACTGCGCGTAGTTGGCGCGCCCGGGATCTATTCGCGGAAGAAGCAGCGTAGCCGCGTAAAGTCCGAGCGCGATCAAAGGATCGACAAGAATCCCCTCGAACTTCGACCCGTAGCGATCGACTCCGTGCAACCCCCAGTGCACGGGAAAATGCTCGGGAGCGTTGGGCCAGGTCAGGCCGGCAATCGCGAACATCGCGAGCACGACAAGCAGCAACGGCAACTCAGTGCGCCAGTTGAACCGCATGTGGAAGCACCCCCTTTTTCCGTCGCTGTTTGGTAGCCGAGCGCGACACTCTGACCGCCAGCAACCTGAGAGCGGCGCCCATCGCCTGCTCGAACGCGGAAACGTTCAGCGAATATACAATCCGGTTCGCGTGGCGTTCCGACACGATCAGTCCGGCGTGGCGCAAAACCGAGAGATGTCCCGACAGGGTCGATTTGGAAAGCGGAAAACGATCGGAGATTTGGCCCGCGCTCAGGTCGCCCCGCTTGAGCATCTGAAGGATCTCCCTGCGGGTAGGATCAGCCAGCGCTCTAAACACTTCGTTAATGCCCATCGCATCACCTACGGTATTTCGCCAATTACCAAAATACAAGGGTACGCCTCGCGCCTCAAGGAGCGCATGGCGCCGTGAGGCGCCGGAATCAACTCCGCGTCAGCGGATATGGGAGAACTCGGCAGGTTGGGCGGGGCTAGGCGTCTCCGGCGAGAATCTTGGCCTTCTGGCGTTCCGTGAATGCGTGCAGGCGCAGCATGTATTGAAAACGCACGTGGTCGCGTCCGGCCGCGGACATCTTGTCGAACCAGTCATCCTCGCCCAGCATCTCCGCGAGCCGCGGCGAATTTCGATGGAGCATCTGCACATCGATTTTCTTGGGTTCGAGGCTGCGCAGAATTCCGCGATTGAAGTGCGCGTGCAGAGTCACGCGATCTCCCGGTTCGGTCCGATCCCCCTGCCAATGCCACACTCCATGCGTGAAGAACACAACCGATCCTTTGGGCATTTCGATCGGAACTCCGTCTTCGCGCGCCTCGCCCGGACGGGGCGGCCGGCGCATCTTGTGGCTTCCGGGGACGATCCAGGTCGGTCCGGACGCGACATGCCAGTCTTCAAGCGCCCATACGCCCACGCCGGTCAGTGAAAATTCCGGATAAGGCTCGGGCACGTGCGCGTAGTCGGTATGGATGGGAATTACTCCGGGACCGGGTCCTTTGCGGATCGAACTGAGCGAGGCGATTACCGCGCCACGCCCCAGCGATGCGTCAACCATCGTCATCATCAGCGGATTCTGGATGAGCTGTTCGAACTCGCGCCCGTGATACAGCATCCAGTTCAACGAGAAAGTCTGATGAGGCAGGAGCGCGCGCAGCGTTGCGGATCGCACTTCATCGGCGAACTCGGGCGAAATCGCGTGCTCGATGACCGCAAAGCCCTGCTCTTCCATCTCACGAATTTTGCCCGAGAGACCCTGGCGCGCGGCGCGATGCGCCAAGTCGGGATTTTCCACCGTGCAGCGCCCCATATGGTCGTGCAGCAGCGCCGTGATTTCAATCGCCTGTTCGTCCTTGAGGGCACCCTTCGTGCGGATGGCGTTCTTCCCGAACATCGTCGCGACCTCGCGCGCCATCGCCCCCATCGCTCCCGGCGCGAGCACCCCGACGAACTGCGCGGCGGTCAACGCGGCCTGATAATCGCCCTCGACAACCAGGTCCGCCGACTCATCGAAGTTGCGCGATATGGCCAGGTTTTCGCCGTCGTATCGGACGCTCCATTGCGCGACGTCGTCGGCGAACTTCAGATGAGGCGGAGCGTTCGTAAACCGTTCGCTTATCGAGAAAGAGCGTCCCGCCATGCGCTCCTTTCTGTGCCGGCACTCGCGTTCGAGGAACGCTTTGGCCTCCTCTATCCATGCATCCGACAGAAACTCGCATCGTCCTGGCAGCGTTATCATCATTACTTCTCCTCGCATCCTCCCGATTGCCGCCGCGCCGGGGCGTCAGGACGCAAGCGGCGGCGAGAAACACCGGCCCGGAAAAATTTCAGTTGAGGAACCAGTAAACGATCGTTTACTCTAATCCGAAAGCGATAATTAGTGAACGAGCGTTTACTTGTCAAAGACAAAAGAAATTGAGGGCCTCTGAAATTCGCACACACAAGCCGGAGGCAGTCATGGCCAAGGATCTTTCGAAAATTCAAACCGTCGTGATCGCGATGATGGAGAATCGCTCGTTCGATCATCTGCTCGGTTATTTGGGACTTCCGGATTCCGGCCATCCCAACGCCGGCAGAATCGAGGGCGTTCAGCACGCCCAGATCTACTACGCTCACGACCCGTACCCGCCGCGTCCTCTGAGCAGCCCGAGCCTCGATCCCGATCCGCCGCACGAGCGTGACTTTATCGACCTCCAAATCAACTCGCTGAGCGGGCCGATGAAAGGCTTCGTGCAAAGCTACCGGAGCGCTTTTCCGAGTGCGCCGGTCGAGCGGGTCATGGAGCACTGCCTGAGCCGGAATGTCCCGAAGACCGATATCCTCGCCCGGAATTATGCTCTTTGCGACAACTGGCACGCGTGCCTGCCAGCGAGCACCCTTCCAAACCGGCTCATGGCGATGAGCGGGTATGCCCTGGTCGATTTCACCCCGGACGGTTACCTGGAAATTGCGGAGAATCTTTTCTATGACGAGCCCGACGACCTGGTTTACGACTGGCTCAAAGCCCGCGGAGTTTCCTGGCGCGTTTACTACTCGGGCTCTTTCTTCTTCATGCAGATGCCGAGAATTCTGGCGCTCTACGAGGCCGATACTCAGACACAAGCGCTATTTCGGCCCATCGAACGGCTGCAACAGGACTTCCAGAACGGAGATCTGCCCCAGGTGGTTTTCGTCGAGCCGCTGTACGAGGACGACATGCGCCGGGGCACCGCGCAGGCAACCGACGATCACCCGCCGGCATCCCTGTGGGGCGGTCAACGCTTTGTCAACATCCTCGGCGAAGCGCTCGGCGCCAACCAATCGGTCTGGCAAAACCTGGTCGCAATTCTCACTTACGACGAGCACGGCTCTTTCTTCGATCATGTGAAGCCGCCTTCGATCTCGACGGATCCGCCGCCGAACGCGAAGTGGAAAGGCGGACGCTTCAACACATTAGGGGTCCGGGTTCCCGGAATAATCGTGTCGCCTTTCGCGAAACCGGCCACCGTGTTTGAAACCCTGCTCGACCATACTTCCATCCTGAAGTTCCTGGGCGATCTCTACGGAGGCGGCCGATACACGCCGGCGGTGGACGCGCGTCCGGTCGGAAAGCTCTCGGATGCGCTCGATGACGACCTCCTTTCGGGAAATTCGCCCCTGACCCCGCCTCCGGCCATGGACAGCGATTAACTGCGCGCCTTGGCAAAGCGCGCGATTCGCTTCGAGCGGTGCACGACTTCATGACCGCTCGAAGCGAATCGCCTGTGTTCCGGCGGCCGCTACTGCGGCGTCAGCGTCCCGAACAGACCGTCGGCTTCATCGTTCGGCCCCGCCGTGAAGTAGAGCGTGTCAGGGCTGGACTTTGCGCCTCCCCCAAATGCGATGCTCCACAGGCCGTCGATCTGGATCGGCCTTCGATCGGCGCCGCGGAGCTGGCCCAGCGGAGTCGCGCTGACCGGATCGAATGCATTGATCGCGCCGTCCCCGAAGTTTCCGACCAGAATATCACCGCTGAATCTTCCGAAGTTGAAGCTCGCGGGAGTGATTCCCCAGGGTGAATTCAACCTTCCCCTGCTGGCGAACCGCCGAATCAGGTTTCCATCCGTATCGAAGACATCCACGAAGCCGTGGCCGGCTCCGGCCACATCGTCATGTTTGGCGCTGTCCTGGAGCGCAAACGTCACGAACAAGTCGCCGTGAACGTTCGCGATTCCGAACGGCGCGTATCCCGCGGGCAAGCCCGGATCATGAAAGGAGCCGGGCAAGGTCGCGGCGTTGAACGAACTGTCGAAAACATCGACCGTGCCGGCGTGAAAGTTGGTCGCAAACAGAAATACGCCGTTGGAATTCGCTCCGATCGCGAGGCCTTTGTAGACCGCGCCCGCTCCCGAATTGTTCACGACCATTTCAGCGCTGGGCCCCGAGTTGAGGTTCCATCCTGAAACGGTTCCATCTTCCGTGTCGAAGATGAAGAGCGCCGGCATCTTCGAATTGGGCAGGCTGAATCCGAGACTGTTGTTCAGAACTATGCCGGTCGGCGCCGAGGGTCCTGAAACTCCCGGAACGGTTACGGATGGAAGCTGGGAGAATATCGTTCCATCACCGAGGTACAGAGTGCTGATTCCCTTGCCGTTGTCGTTGATCCAGAACGGTCCGCCCGGAAAGAACGCGAGTCCCCAGGCGTTGACCAGGTTGGGATCCGTAACATTGGCGGGAACGGCTCCATCCGAGACCAGGTTGGTTTGTACGTAAGTGCCGCCGTGTTCTCTCATCCTCGGGCCACCATTCATCGCAAACACGGCGGTCGAGACGGCGATTGCCAGAGGCAATCCGGATAACGCTACCCATTTGCTCCAGCGCATTGGCGGTTCCTCCGATCGCAGATAACTCGAAGGCGCGCACAGAAGTTCCCCGACTGCGAAAATTGTTTCTGCCGCGGTGCTCAGAGTTGCCCTGTTGCGCCTGGCATGCGCGAGTTCCGGTCAGTTGATTAACAACGTGTCAAAGATGCTGAGCTTTGCCTGAGCAGGTTCGGGCCGCGAATAGTCCCGCTACCGGCGTTTCAGCCAGCTCAACATGCCTACTGCTGTCGAAGCGCGCCACCCCACCGCCTGACTGGCGGATTGCCGGAGATTGGACGTCGCGGGACTTCCGCCGCACGCGATCGCCGACAAGATTCGCGCGAGATCGAACGGGGGCGGACGCGTGGCTCTCTATGAAAGCGCGGTTTCGACCGCACACGCGGAATTTTCGAGGTAACGCGATGGGAAAAGGGTAAGCTCTGATTTGCGGGCTATCGGTTTTCTTGAAGCGGCGCCGATCGAAAGGAAAAGCAACGAAGCGATCCATCCAGCATCCGATCGTGCTGCTTCTGCTGCTCGCACTCTTTCCTGCGGGATGCGCTCAGGTCCATGACTCCCGGGAGGAGATTCGAGCCGCCCGCGTTTTCCATCGCCATTCAGTCGCCGCGCAGGACGCGGATGTTAGGTTCATTCCGCGCTTACCCTTGCCGTCGCCGGATCGTTCTTCTTCAGCATCAGGACAACCGGAATCATCATCAGGCACACCAGGCCGATCAGCCAGGCGACGTCGATATACGACTGGATAGCGGCTTGCGAAATTACGGAATCATAGATGCGGGCATAGGCCTGGTGCAGGGCCTGCGGATGGCTGAGTCCGTGATGATAGAGGTGGTTGCTCAGATGATGGATAGCGACCTGGAAATTCGGATGTGCGTGGGTGACGTGCGCGATCAATTCATCCTGATGGAATTGAGCGCGGCGCGCGATCATCGTTTCGAGCAATGAAATGCCGACGCTGCCGCCGATGTTGCGCATCAGGTTGATGGTGCCAGACACCTCGCCGCCCTTTTCTTCGGGAATATCGACGTAGGCCGCGGTGTTGATTGGAATGAAAAGCAGCGCGAGACCAAGCGACTGCATCTCCCGATAGCTGGCCGCGGTTCGGAAGTCGAGTTGCAAGTCCAGGCTGGAGGTGATGTGGAACAGGGCCACAGCGCTCAACACCAGGCCCGCCACGATTAGCCATCGCGCGTCGATGCGCCGAACCATTTTTCCGACAATCGGCATCAGCAGGATCATCAGCGCGGCGCCCGGTGCCTGGGTCATCCCCGCCAATTCCGCGGTATAGCCCATGAACGACTGCACATACTGAGGGGTGAAAACCGTAATCGCGTAGACCTCGACGCCGAACACGAAGATCAAAGCCGCCGTCGCGGAAAAGTTGCGATTACGAAACAGCCGGAGGTCCATCACGGGCTTGTCCCGGGAAAGCTCCCAAATCACGAAAAGCGCAAGGGTCACGGGAAAAATCAGGGCCAAAACCGCGATCAAATGCGAATGGAACCAGTCATCCTCCTGCCCCTTGTCGAGCATCACCTGCAAAGATCCAAGACATAGCGCCAGCAGGCCGATGCCGATGTAATCCATGCGCAGGTATTTGCGCACCTCGCGCGTCCGCTCGGCGAGATATCCCGGGTCATGGACGAAGCGCGAAACCAGCAGGAGGGAAATGATTCCGATCGGCACGTTCATGTAGAAGATCCATCGCCACTGGTAATTGTCGGTGATCCAGCCGCCCACAGTCGGGCCGATTGCCGGCGCAAGCACCACCACCATCCCGTAGAGCGCGAACGCGGTGCCCAGTTGATCGGGCGGAAACGTGTCCTTGAGGATCGCCTGCGACACCGGCTGAAGACCGCCGCCACCCGCACCCTGAAGAACGCGGAACACGATCAACATCCCCAGCGATGGCGCGATTCCGCACAGGAAGGAGCTGATTGTGAAGACCACCACTGAGGCGATGTAGAAGCGCTTTCGCCCGAAGCGCACGGAAAGCCATCCGCTGATCGGAAGCACGATTGCATTGGCAACCAGGTATGAGGTCAGCACCCAACTGGCGTCATCCACGCTGGCGGCCAATCCGCCCGCCATGTACGGCAGAGCAACATTGGCGATGCTGGTGTCGAGCACTTCCATGAATGCGGCCAGCGAAACCGTACCCGCGATGACCCAGGGATTGATGCGCGTCTCGCGCGCCGGGAGGGCGGCCGGCGCTGACAATGTGAATACGGCGCTCATCGTGCTGCCTTGGCGTCGAGCTGCGGAACGACCGTAGGATGGCTTGAAGCCACCGAAACCTGCTCATCCTCATTCAGCCAGACCGTCGGCTCCACCGACAGCCCCGGCCGCAGCCGGTAGTCGGGATCCTGTCCGGGGTAGAGTCGAATGCGCACGGGGAGTCGCTGTACGACTTTGACGTAGTTGCCGGTGGCATTTTCCGGCGGCAGCAGGCTGTAGAGCTCGCCGGTCGCTCCGGGCATCCCTTCGATGTAGCCGCGGTAATCGCGTCCGGTCGTGTCCACATGGACCGTGACCGGCTGCCCCTTGTGCATCCTGCGAAGCTGAGTTTCGCGGAAGTCAGCGGTAATCCAGATATCGTCCAGATCAACAACCGTCATGAGCTGCTGGCCGGGTTGGACGCGCTGCCCGACCTGCACGGTCTTGTCGCCGACCACTCCGGAAGCGGGCGCGACGATGTGGGTGTAGGCAAGGTTCAGCCGCGCCTGATCGAGCGCGGCCTGCGCGGCTTGCACGGCGGCCTCGGTCTGGCCGATCGCGGACTCCGCGGCGGCAACCTCGGCGCGATCCGCGTTCACGGTTGCCGCGTCGACCTTACCGATTTTTGCGATTTCGTCGTAGGTCTCGCGCGCGATCACCTGGTTCTCGAGCAGTTTGCGGTAACGGGCTACATCGAGTTGCGCCTTGTCGTTGGTCGCGATGGCGGCATTGAGGTTGGCAACGCTAAGATCATAGTTCTGCCGCGCCGCCCTAACGGCCTGTTGCGCCTGGCTCAGGTTCGCCGCCGCGTTCTCGACCGCAACTTCGTAATCGCTCGGATCGAGATCGACCAATGGCTGGCCCGCTTTCACATGATAGGTGTCCTCGACGTAAACGCGGACGACCGTCCCATCAACGCGTGTGCTGATAGGATCGAGATGGCCATCGACCTCGGCATCATCGGTCCATTCGTAAGACTGCAGGTAATTCCAGAGGTGCAACCCACCGACCGCGGCTGAGACCGCGAGAAGCAACGCTGCCGCCAGCCTGACCGGGCGGGTTCTGAAGACGCTCCCTCCGAAAGGGCGCGAATGAGCATCGTCCGGTGCGCCACCTTGGGTCGCATCGGCGGCCCTGCCATCGTCCGAAAGCGGCGTGTGCCGCAAGCTGCGCTGTCGGGGTTGCGGCCGAACCGCGCCAGAGGGGTGCCGCGGCGTCTGCTCCTGGAGACCGTCCTGCTCCTCGTTCTGTTCCGAAACCTCCCCGCTACTTTCAACATCCGGGAGCGAGAATGTTTCGGTCTGCGCGTCTCTGCCAGTTCCGTTCGTATCCATCGATGATCCTCAAGCCATTCCCCGGGCGTTGCTACTGCGATTCCATGGTCTGAACCAGGAGCGCGATGAGGTTTCCGAACTCCTTCATCTGTCCCGGTCGAAACGCTTTTTCGAATATTTCCCGGTTGCTGCGCGCCACTTCCGGGTACAGTTCGCGAAAGAACGCGACGCCTTTTGCGCTCAAGCTGACCAGGACGCTGCGGCGGTCTTGCTGCGAGGGTGTTCGCTTGATCAGGCCGCGCGCCTCGAGCCGGTCGAGGATGCCGGTGATGCCACCCTTGGTGATCAGGGTTCGCTCGGCAATTTCCGAGCAGTTGAGGGTCGAGTCCTGCGCTCTCGCCAGCGCGCTGAGCACGTCCAACTGCGCCAAGGTCAATCCTTGGGCGAGGTAGGGGCGGCTCGGATGATTGCCGAACAGGTAGCCGGCCCTCAGCAATGCGCGCGCGGCATCCACAAACGGTTTCTCCCCGGGAGGAGTCACATGGTCCGCGAGGGAGCGCGGCCGGGGCTGGTCAAGTGGTTTCGAAGTCACGATCGTCTCCTTTTGCGATATTCATGCCATCAATAGTTTATTACTAAACTAAAATACCTGCTACGACCGGCGGCCACGCTATTCGCAAAACTCTTTTGCATTCGGCGAATCGCCCCGCCCATGCAAAGGTCCCGCACCGCTTCCATCGTGGAATGTCGGCGACCCTTCGCGGCTTTTCCAAAACCCGGCGATCTATCTGGTTTACTTCTGAACTAATTTACGCGATGCGCGGTGGCGCGTTCGCGCATCGCGCTGCCGGCATCCGGCCGGCGTGCGTTCGCGCCCCGCGTGGCGGCCGCCGCTTAGCGCGAATCGCGCGTGATGCCCAGCGAGCGCATCCGCGATGCGAGAGTGTTCGGATTGAGCCCCAGGAGTTCGGCTGCGCCGCCCGGTCCCGATATCTTCCGGTTGGCGCGCTGCAGGGCCGCGACGATGCTGTCGCGTTCGAGTTGCTTCAGCTCTTCGATGCGAAGAATTCTCGCGTTCGAGGAATTCGTGAGCGAATGCGCTCCGGTATCGATCGAAGCAGGTTCCGCGTGCCGGGAGTGGGCGAGCGCAAGATCGAGGCGCAACCTTCCGCCCTTCGCCAGGATCATCGCGCGCTCGATCACGTTCTGCAGCTCGCGGACGTTGCCCGGCCAATCATACTGTCTCAACAGTTCCGCATCGTCGTTCGTAAAGCGCACGTTATGGCGATCGAGCCGGTTTCGCAGCATCGAGATGAAGTGGCCCGCGAGAGCGGGAATATCCTCGCGGCGATCGCGAAGCGGCGGTACTTCCAAGGGAAACACGCTAAGACGATAGTAGAGGTCCTGCCGAAAGCGCTGCGCCTTGACTTCCTGCTTGAGGTCCCGGTTGCTCGCGGCGATGATCCTGACGTTGACCCGGCGCGTGGCATCATCCCCGATTCGTTGAAACTGGCCATCCTGCAGGACGCGCAGCAGCTTCGGTTGATGCGCCAGCGGAATCTCTCCGATCTCATCAAGAAACAAGGTTCCGCCGTCGGCCAGTTGAAAACGGCCCGTTCGATCGCGTAGCGCGCTGGTGAACGACCCCTTGGCATGGCCGAAAAATTCGCTTTCGAACAGCTCCGAGGGGATCGCCGCGCAGTTGACGCGCACGAACGGCCGTTCGCGCCGCGTGCTGCGTTCGTGGATGGCGGCGGCGATGAGTTCCTTGCCGGTCCCCGACTCCCCAAGAATCAGAACCGCGGCGTCGGTTGGCGCGACCATCTCCACCTGCTCCAGAACGCCGCGGAGGGCCGCGCTCTCGCCGATGATGTTGCCGAAGGCCAGAGCTTCCTTGACCTCCTCGCGAAGGTAGTCGCGCTCCGCCTCCAATTGCCGGCGAAGTCTCGCAATTTCATCGAAGGCGCGCGCATTGGCGATCGCGATTGCCGCATGATCCGCGAAGACCCTTAACCAGTTGCACTCGCTCTCGGTCGTTTCGCTGCGCCTGAAGACGGCCAGCACTCCAAGAATCTCGCCGCGAAAGATCAAGGGTTGTCCGGCGAAGCTTACGATGCCTTCGCGCCGCGCCCATTCGGGCCGCGCGACCCACGGACTGCCCGCGACGTCGCGGCTGATGAGCAGGGGCTCTCCGCGTGCTCCGATCTCGCCGACCTTCCGCAGATTGAGGGGAATTCGCCGGAAGTCTCCGTCCAGCCGCGACCAGTCCTCTGTCGAAGCTCTCGGGTTTCCCGCGCTGGCGACCAGATGGAGACATCGCGACTGGTCGGGGCACTCCGACCGCATCGGGCAAGAATCGCAAATGTCGCCGGGAAGAATGAGCCACACTCGCGCGAGCGCGACGTCGCCATGCTCATCGGCAGCGAGACCGCCGACGATGGAATTGAAGACTTCGTCC
The DNA here is from genome assembly GCA_021323675.1 of Pseudomonadota bacterium. GTDB lineage: Bacteria > Desulfobacterota > Binatia > Binatales > Binataceae > JAFAHS01. The sequence goes on from JAJPKP010000052.1 coordinate 53,381, forward strand.
GCAGTTTGTGCTTCGCCGACTTTCAGAGCCAGCGACTCGAGAGTTTCAATTTCCACCGTGTATCTCCGCCGGCTGTTCGGAGAATCGTCGGTCTATGAAAACGACCGCGCTTGATACGGTTGAGATGTTACCGCAATGGTCCGTGTCGGGAAACGCGAACTCACGAAATCTCGCGAGAAGCCGTTTGATCCTGAGAGCTCTCATGGCGTCCTTCCCCTTCGTGTCCCGGGATCTCGTTAAGTTATCCAGCATTTTCCGCGCGGCACCGCCGTTGCTTTGCAGACAGAGTCCATCACCCGACGGATGGAGACGCGGATGAGCAGTTATGAAGCCAATCAACTCGGTTGAAATTGTCGAGCAGTTTTGGGCGGCGGTATGGAAGGCGCAGAATCCTCAGGCAATCGACAGGTTTGTGGTCGATGACTTCGTCCTTACCACCGGTGGTGTGGATGTGGTCTCGAAGCGGAAGTTCAAGGAGTGGGCGTCCGCGTTCATGGAAAAAATCAACGACTTTCAATTCGAGGTGCTTGAGACATTTCAGAACGCGGACGGAACGCGGGTTGCCTCGCGATGGCGAGTCACCGGCAGGAACAACGGCGTGTTCGGCGCGCCAGCCGATCAAAGACCCATTTCATTTACGGGTACCGCGGTTTGGGCGGTGCGCGGCGACGGAAAGCTCCTGCATAACTGGGTGGAACGCAGCTCTCTCGAGCTCTTTCAGCAGTTGCACGACCGAGGTTGTTCGAACGGCTGATTCAAAGCACGACATTCGGAGAAAGAAGGCTGACCATGAGCGCTGACACTGACCTTACGAAGCGTCCACCGTTGCCTCCGTTCAATCGCGAAACCGCAATCCAGAAGGTTCGGCTCGCTGAAGATGCCTGGAACTCGCGCGACCCCGAGAAAGTCGCGCTCGCGTACACGCCTGATTCGCGATGGCGTAATCGGGCGGAGTTCGTGATCGGCCGGCCCGAGATAATCACATTTCTCAGACGCAAGTGGGCGAAGGAACTGGATTATCGCTTGATCAAGGAACTATGGGCATTCGCCGACAACCGGATCGCCGTGCGGTTTGCCTACGAGTGGCACGACGATTCCGGGAATTGGTTTCGCTCTTATGGAAATGAGAACTGGGAATTCGACGAAAACGGCCTGATGCGTGTGCGCCACGCGTCCATCAACGATCTTCCGATTCGCGAAGCGGACCGCAAATACCATTGGCCGCTCGGGCGCCGTCCCGACGGCCATCCCGGCCTGAGCGAACTCGGATTTTAGCCGCCCGGACATCGTCGTACTCATGGGCCGCTTTCCGACAATTTCGCGCGATTCGAGGGACAGGTTCCAGAATCGCTTCGCGGTGCGGGATCACCGGGCGAAACCTCTCTCTTTTTTCAAACCGCAGCAAGGACAGAAAAGGAGTCGAAGTCATGGAGAAAAGACTTTTTGCGAACTGGACTGACCTGGACGGGGACGGAGTCGTAGAGATCTGCGGCGAGCTGCGCAGACTGCTCGCCGACGTATTCGCGCTGTACATCAAGACCAAGAACTTCCACTGGCACATGAGCGGCGCGCACTTCCGCGACTACCATCTTTTGCTCGACGAACAAGGTACGCAGATCTTCGCGATGACTGATGAAATCGCGGAGCGAGCGCGCAAAATCGGCGGGACAACGCTCAGGTCCATCGGCGACATCTCGAAGCATCAGCGCCTCAAGGACAACAACGCCGCGGAAGTCCCGCCCAGAGACATGCTTTCCGAGCTCTGGGCCGACAATCGCGAACTGACGCAAAACCTGCGCTTGGCCCATGAACTATGCGAGAAACACAACGATGTCGCCACGGCGAGCCTGATCGAGAACTGGATTGATGAAACGGAGCGCCGCGCCTGGTTCTTGTCCGAGATGGTCGGCACGCAAGGCTAAGTATGGCCAACCCCCGTGAGAAGAGGAGAAAGCGTTAGTTTCAGCGATGTCGCCACCTGAAAATGTCTCATCGCCAACGATCAGGATTAAGCCGCCTTTCACGATGGAAACGGCACGGACAAAGGTAAAGGTGGCGGAGAGCGCCTGGAACAGCCGCGATCCCGAAATCGTTGCGCAAGGGTCCACGATTGACTCCGAGTGGAGAGACCGAACGACGTTCCTGAAAGGCCGCGAGGCCATCAAGGCCTTTCTCAGGCGAAAGTGGGAGAAGGAACTCGATTACCATCTGACCAAGGAACTTTGGTGCTTTGCCGAGAGCCGGATCGCCGTGCGGTTCGAATCCGAATGGCACGACGCGAACGGCCAATGGTATCGCACGTTTGGCAACGAGAATTGCGAATTTGACGACGAAGGACTGATGCGGCGGCGTGACGTGAGCGCCAATGATCGGCCCATCAACAAATCCGCGCGCCGCCATCGCGAATGACACGCCGTCGGACTGGAATCGAAGCCGCCACCTTCCGACGGAGCGGTTCGACTGCAAAAGGAGGAGCGAATATGGCCATGAGCCGTTCAGTTACCCGGGCGGAAAGTTTTCCGCTCAAGTCCGTGCGCGCGCAGACTGCCGACAGGAGACCCCCGTTCCGGCGACCGCGAATCGCCCTGCCCGTTCCGATACCGGCGCTGAAGTTCCAGAAGGCGGAGCCGGGTGTTCCGGACACGCCACTGACTCGGGAAGCGACCGGACTGCTGCATGAGTTCAGCACGCCCCTGCTCTTTAATCATTCTCATCGCGTGTTCTTCTGGGCGAGCGAGATGGGGCGACGGTCGGGACAGGCTTTCGACGCGGAGTTGCTGTTTGTTTGCGCGGCCTTCCACGATCTTGGACTGCTCAAGAAGTTCAGCACCGCGAATGATCGGTTCGAGGTCGACAGCGCAAATACGGCCCGGCAGTTCCTCGAGCGACACGGCCTCCCCGCCTCGCGAATTCAGGTGGCCTGGGACGCCATCGCTCTTCACACCACTCCCGGTATTGCGGCTTACAAGCCAATCGAGGTCGAGCTTCTGTACGATGGCGTCGGACTCGATGTTCTCGGGATCGGCTATGAACGCTTCCCGGAGAAGGTGAGAAACGAGGTGGTTAGCCGATACCCTCGTGTCAACTTCAAAGCGGAGATTGCCAGGGCGTTTCTCGGCGGCTTCGAACATAAAACGCACACGACCGAAGGCACCTGCAACGAGGACATCTGCTCGCACTTCATCCGCAACTATCGGCGCAGCAACTTTTACGATCAAATCCAGAACTCACCATTCCGTGATTCCTAGATTGGGGCGATCGCCGGTCCGCGGGTGACCAATCCGCCAACGGAAAAGGACCACGTCGCGTTCCACTTTGACGGCGCCGGATTTTCCCCGGCGCGGATGAGAGGTTCATGCAAGTGAAGAAGATGCAAGTGAAAAAGCCCGGCGGAAGTTTCGAACCAATCGAAGAACGCGCGGATGAACCGTCTCCGGGATGGGTGAGGATCAGGGTTCAAGCTTGCGGCATCTGCCATAGCGATGCGCTCACCAAAGAAGGTGCCTGGCCCGGAATCGCTTATCCGCGTTCTCCCGGCCACGAGATTGCCGGCGTGATCGACGCCGTGGGCGAAGGCGGAGGGCCGTGGAAGGCGGGAGATCGGGTCGGAGTCGGATGGTACGGCGGGCACTGCGGCAAATGCGAGAGGTGCCGGCGGGGCGATTTCATCACCTGCGTGAACCTGAAGATTCCGGGCATCACCTACGATGGCGGGTATGCGCAGTTCGTGACCGTGCCGATCGAATCGCTTGCGCATATTCCCGATGAACTGTCCCCGGAGGAGGCGGCGCCCCTGATGTGCGCGGGCATCACCACGTTCAATGCCTTGCGCAACAGCGGCGCTCGACCCGGAGATCTCGTCGCGATTCAAGGGATCGGCGGCCTGGGGCATCTCGCTCTGCAGTTCGCGAACCAGTTCGGATTCAATACGGTGGCGGTCGGGAGAGGCGCCGACAAGAAGAGCCTCGCCATGCAACTGGGAGCGCGAGCTTATATCGACTCTTCCGCGCAGAAGGTCGCCAGAGAATTGCAAGCGCTGGGCGGCGCCTGCGTCATTCTCACAACCGCTCCCGACGCCAAAGCGATGGGCAGTCTGATCGATGGACTCGCCACGAACGGCAAACTCGTCATCGTCGGCGCGAGCTCGGAATCGTTTGCGGTCTCGCCCGTGCAACTCCTTCTGGCGCGACGCTCGATCATGGGTTGGCCCTCGGGGACATCCATCGATTCAGAAGACGCGCTCAAGTTCGCGGCCGCCAATGGCGTACGGCCGATGATCGAAACCTTTCCGCTGGAGCGGGTCGGCGACGCCTACGAGCGTATGATCACGGGGAAGGTGAGATTTCGCGCGGTCCTGAGAATGTAGCTGGATCGAGACGGAGCAGGTCGAGCGGAGAAGCGCGGAAATTGCTCAGGCAGGTTCGATGAGACTGCGGTGCGGTTGCCGCAATTCAAGCGGCGAATTTCGAAGTGAAGCGATTTGAGTGAGCCGTCCGGGACTTGAACCCGGGACCCTGTGATTAAAAGTCACATGCTCTACCACCTGAGCTAACGGCTCACTGAGCTCCTGATCGCCTGATTTATCAATCCTTTGTCGTCCGGGCCAGTTGGGGCCTTCGCCGCGACGCGTGAAACCGGAATCGAAACCGATGCCCTGTCGCCCGGGCCGGCGGATCATCCATGCTTGAGCGAAAGATGATTACAGGGAATGCGGCGCGTTGGAAGCGCGCCGTATCCTCGAAGTTGAAAAAAGCTTCGCGAAGTAAGGAACGGAAGGCGCGGACGGACCCGTCTAGCCGTCCGCGCCCCCGATCTGAGCCAAAGAGCTTGGCGCTTTAGTCGGTCGTCCCGCCCGGCATCATCACGAAGACGCTGCCCTTCTTGCCAACGTGAACGCATTCGACGTCAGGCTGAGAAAAATCCTTCGTGCAGATCGGCTTGTCTATAGCGGGGCACTTGTAGAGGTTCGGTGCCTGCTGCTCGCACTTGGACAGATCGAAGGTCATCTCCAGCTTCTTTTTCGACTCCTTCGCGCTCGCGATGCCGACAGTTCCAACTAATGCTGTGATCGCGGCTCCACCCACCACGGCCAGCATGAGGCCCCGACCAACGTTAACCAGGCGCAGTTTCATTTCCTTTCTCCTCCCATGTCTTGTCCTGATACCGCAGGCTTCCGACAGATTCCACACTCTTTTCGCTCCGGCTTCAAC
>JAJPKP010000012.1 GCA_021323675.1 Pseudomonadota bacterium
ATCCCATTGAAAAAGCCGCTTCCCGGGCGCCCGGGGAAGCGGCTTTCGGCCGAACATCGATCGTTCGGCCGTTTGGCTTCCCTACGCCGGCATTACCCGGATCAGGTTCGAGGGGTTTTCTCTGCCGAGAATTCTCAGCGCCCAAGGCGCACCCCCAGCCTGGTTTTTGTTATATCACTCCGCGCGCATAAGGAAAGCCGCGGGCGTCGCGATCCGTTTCAGGTATCGGCGAAAGAACGGGAATCCACAGCCGCCGCGATCGTTTCATTGACTGTGCCGACCAGCGATGGTTAGCTGAATTGCGCCCGCCGACGGGCGCAAATTTCGCAGTGGCTCAAGCCATAAAGCGCGAACGGGTCGGGAAGCGCGATGCGCCCGGGCCACTCACTGAGGCTCGGGCGTTTTAATTGCGATGGCGCGCTTGCGGGCAAGGAAGCACATCAGCCTTGATAACGAATAACGGCGCACGTCCCACTGTCGCCGAGATCGACCTCGACGCGTTGCGCTGGAACTACCATGCGCTCAAGGCTGCCGCCTCGCACGGCGAGCTGATGGTGGTCGTGAAGGCGGATGCTTACGGGCACGGCGCGACGCTGGTGGCACGCACGCTCGCCAAAGAGGGATGCCGCCATTTCGGCGTAGCCACGATCGACGAAGGCCGCGAGCTGCGCCAGGCGGGCCTCGATGCGCGCATCTTTCTGCAGGCGGGCTTTTTTGCCTGGCAGGCGCGCGAGATCGTCGATCTCGACCTTACGCCGTTTGTCTTTCATCCCTCGCTGATCGCTCCGCTCGACGAGGCCGCATCGTCCGCCGGACGCGTCCGGTTTCCGATCCACGTCAAGATCGACACCGGAGCGACGCGGCTCGGCGTGATGCCTTCCGATCTCGATGCCCTGATCGAGCAATTGCGCGGAGCTTCCGCGCTTGAGCTGGAAGGCGTATGCACCCTGCTCGCGAATGCGGGCGACCCGACCAGCGAAGTCACCAATTCCCAGTTGCGCGTGTTCAGGGCAGCGCTCGCTTCGTTCACGCAAGCCGGCTTCGCTCCGAAAATCGCGCACGTCGCAAATTCGGCCGCGCTCGTGCTGCGCGACGATTCGCACTTCGATCTCGCCCGGCCGGGACTCGCGATCTATGGACTGCCGCCCGTGGCCGCCGTCCGCGACAAAGTAAGCCTTCGGCCGGTGATGACCTTCAAGACTCGCCTGATGCAACTCAAGAAGGTGGGTGCGGGCACGGGCATCGGCTACGGACACACGTTCGCGACCACTCGCGACAGCGTAATCGGCGTTCTGCCGGTGGGTTACGCCGACGGTTACAAGCGCGGACTTCAGCACGGGGGCGAAGTGCTGGTTCGCGGGCGCCGCGCACCGGTGGTCGGAGCGGTCTCGATGGACCTGACGACAATCGATGTGACCGACATTCCAGGTGTGTCGGTCGGGGACGAAGTAATCTTGTGGGGAGGGGCCGGCGAGGCGATGATCAGCGTCAACGACGTCGCCCGGCTCGTGCAGACCATCTCGTACGAGATGTTGTGCACGGTCGGAAAGCGCGTGCCGCGAGTCTGCCGGGGATAAAAAAGGGAAATGAGCACAGACAGAATCAACATTCGCCGCGCCCTGCTCGGCGTTTCCGACAAAGGCGGACTGGCCGAGTTCGCGCAGGCGCTGACCCGCCACGGCGTCGAGCTGCTTTCGACCGGAGGAACCAAGGCGGCGCTGGAAGCCGCGGGGGTCAAGGTCAAAGCGGTCGAGGAATTCACCGGGTTTCCGGAGATGCTCGATGGACGCGTGAAAACGCTCCATCCGAAGATTCACGGGGGAATTCTCGGCAGACGCGACGACTCCAACCATCAGCGCCAGATGGCAGAGCATGGGATCGAACCGATCGATCTTGTGGTTGTGAACTTTTATCCATTCGAGAAAACGGTCGCGAAGCCGAACGTAAGCCTGGAAGAAGCGATCGAAAACATCGACATCGGCGGACCAACGCTGGTCAGGGCCGCCGCCAAGAACCATCAGGATGTCGCGGTGGTTGTCGATCCCGCCGACTACGCCGCGATTGTCGAGGAGATGAATCGGTACAGCGGCGCGGTCAGCGCCGCGACGCGATGGCGCCTTGCGCGCAAGGCCTTCGCGCGGGTGACGGCCTACGACGTCGCCATCTCGAACTGGATGGGAACGCATACGGGCGAGGGCGAGCCTTCGGCGCTGGGCGAGACCTTCAGCCTCTCGCTGCCGCGCGAGCAGGGTCTTCGCTACGGAGAGAATCCGCACCAGCAGGGGGCGCTGTACGGACGGTTCTTGGAAGTGACCGAGCAGCTCCACGGCAAGGAGCTTTCGTTCAACAACGTCTTTGACATCAGCTCGGCGATTAACCTGATGCTGGAATTTCGCGGTGAGCCGCAAGCCGTGGTCGCAATCCTGAAGCATAACACGCCCTGTGGCGTCGGCGTCGGGCCGACGCTCAAGGCCGCGTGGGACAAGGCATTCGCAACCGATCCGGACTCGCCCTTCGGCGGCATCATCATCTCCAACCGCGCCTGGGACATGGAGTTCGCGCGCGCGGTCGATGAACTGTTCACCGAGGTACTGATCGGCCCGGAGTTCCCGGATGAAGTAATCGCGTTCCTGCGCAAGAAGAAAAACCGCCGCGTGATGCGCTTTCATCCGGAGCGGGCGCCGCGCGAGGAGTTCGACCTCAAGAAGGTCGTGGGCGGACTGCTGGTTCAGACGCCGGACCTGGCGATCGAGGATCCGCGCGAGGGCAAGGTGGTCACCCGGCGCAAGCCCACCGACGCGGAATATCGCGCGCTCGATTTCGGCATCAAGGTCTGCAAGCACATCAAATCGAATGCGATAGCGTTCGTGACCGAAGATCGCACGCTGGCGGTCGGCGGCGGCGCCACCTCGCGAATCGACCCGGTGTATGCGGCCCGCGAAAAGGCCGCGCGCCTGAAAATTTCGCTGGCGGGTTCGGTGCTGGTCTCTGAAGCGCTGTTCCCATTTCCTGACGGCCCCACGCTCGCGGCTGAGGCGGGCGCGACCGCGATCGCTCAGCCGGGCGGCGCGGTGCGCGATGAGGAAGTGATCGCCGCCGCGGACAAGTACGGGCTGGCGATGGTTTTCACGGGCGTGCGCCACTTCCGTCACTGATTCATCGCCATGAAGGTTCTTGTCATCGGGAAAGGCGGACGCGAACATGCGCTCTGCTGGCGGCTTCATCAGAGCCAGAGCGTATGGGGGCTGTTCTGCGCGAGCGGCAATCCGGGTATCGGCCAGGTCGCCGAGCCCGTGCCGATCTCGCCGATGGACATTCCGGCGCTGGTTGGCTTCGCGCGCGACAAGAAGATTGACCTGACGGTGGTCGGACCCGACGATCCGCTGGGCGCGGGAATCGTCGATGAGTTCCTCGCGGCGGGCTTGAAAATCTTCGGGCCGACAAAAGCGGCCGCGCAACTGGAAACCAGCAAATCGTTCGCGAAGGCGGTGATGAAGGCGGCGGGAGTTTCAACCGCCGCATACGAGGTCTTCGACGATGCGGACGCGGCCCGCCGCTACGCCGCCTCGTGTCCGCTGCCGGTCGTGGTGAAGGCGGACGGCCTCGCGCTCGGCAAGGGCGTGACGATCTGCGGAGATCGGGAGGCCGCGTTTGCCGCGATACACGACGCGATGGAAGGGGGAAGGTTCGGCGCCGCGGGGCGGCGCGTTGTTATCGAGGAGTTCCTCCCCGGCGAGGAGCTGTCGTTCTTCGCGCTGTGCGACGGCGACAATGCCGTGCCGTTCGGGATGTTCCAGGACCACAAGCCGGTCTTCGATGGCGACAAAGGGCCGAACACCGGCGGAATGGGCGCGTATTCGCCGCCGCCGCAGTTTCCTGCCGGCCTCGAAGGCCGCGTGATGCGGGAAGTAATCCAGCCGACCCTGGCAGAGATGCGCACGCGCGGCATTCCGTTTCGCGGCCTCCTCTACGCCGGCCTGATGGTGAACGGGTCCGATGTGAACGTGGTGGAATTCAACGCGCGCTTCGGCGATCCCGAGTGCCAGCCGCTGATGATGCGCTATGAGGGCGACCTGGGCGCGCTTCTTCTGGCGGCCGCGGAAGGCAGGCTCGACGACGCACCCGTGACTCTTTCGCCCAAAAGCGCGGTGACGGTTGTGCTCGCTTCGTCAGGCTATCCGGGCGACTATCGCAAAGGGCTTCCGATAGCGGGATTGGAAAAAATTGAAGGGGGCGAGCCCTCGGAAGCGAAGATCCGATGGGCGGCGAAAAAAGTCCGCGTGAAGGTCTTTCACGCAGGCACCGCTCTCAAGGACGGCCAGCTTGTAACAGACGGCGGCAGAGTGCTGGCGGTGACGGCGATGGCGCCGACGCTGGAGCTTGCCGTTTCCAGCGCGTACGAAGCGGCGGAGATGATAGAATTTGAGGGCAAACATATGAGGCGCGACATCGCCCATCGCGCCCTGTCGCGGATTTCCACGACTCCTCGCTGAATCGCCGCGGCATCAGGAGTAACGCTTGCCTCGACCCTCCGCAGAGCAGCCTCAGGCTCGCCGCAGAATTCACACGCTGAGCGACGCGATCACGGCGCTGCGCGGCGGAGAGCTGGTCGTCTATCCGACCGAGACGTTTTACGGAATCGGGGCCGACCCGTTTTCGAAGGCCGCGCTGAAGCGCCTGTTCGCGCTGAAAGGGCGTGGGGCGGAAAAGACCGTGGCCCTGATTGCGCCCAGCGCCGAGTCCGCGTTCGCGCTTGCGCGCGAGGTCACGCCGCTGGCGCGGCGCCTGGCCGACAGTCTGTGGCCCGGGCCGCTCACGCTGGTGATGCCGGCGCGCGCCGATATCGCGCCCGAGCTGGTGGGACCGAGCGGCGGCGTCGGCGTGCGCGTCTCGTCCCATCGAATCGCGCACGAGCTTGCGGCAGGATTTGGGAACCCGATCACCGCGACCAGCGCCAATCTGAGCGGGCATGCGCCTGCCAGAACACTGGCGGAAGCGCGGGCGGCGCTCGGGCAAAAAGTTAAAGTCTTTCTTGAGGGTGGTACCCTGGCCGCTCAGGCGCCGAGTACCGTAGTTGAAGTTATCGGCAACGAATGGCGGATAATCCGCGAAGGGGCGGTAACGCGCCGCCAAATCGCGGCCGCGCTTGCGGAAGAGGCGATGGAATGAATCAGTTGAGGGCGCGGATCGAGCCGCTCCAGGCACTCCTTTACAACCGGGAAGCGGTCGGCGACATCGCGCGCGTAATCGCTCCGCCCTACGACATAATCAGCGAAGCCCATCAGCGAAGATTGTACGACCGCAGCCCCCACAACGTGGTCCGGCTCGAACTCGGGCGCGATTCAGATCGCTACACTTCGGCGGCGGCAACTCTGCGCAATTGGATTGAATGCGGGGTGCTGAAGCGCGCCGAGCGCCCGGCAATCTACCAATACACGCAGCGGTTCGAGCTGGAGGGGCGCGCTTTTGCGCGGACCGGATTTGTCGCGCGCTTTCGGCTCGAAGAGTTTTCGCCCGGAAGAATCTTGCCGCACGAAAAAACTTTTCCAGCCGCCAAGGAAGACCGCCTGAAGCTGCTCTCCGCCACGCGCACCAATATCAGCTCGATCTTCGGCCTCTTTCCCGCGGCGCATCCCGAGCTGAATAGGCTGCGCGCCGAAGTTGCGGCGCGTCCGGCCCTGATCGAGGCGACCGACGATTTGGGAATCCACAACGAACTCCGCGCGATCGAGGCTGCCGATGAAATCGCGACGGTTCAGCGCGCGCTCGAGTCGGACCGGATCCTAATCGCCGACGGGCACCATCGCTACGAAACCGCGCTCAACTACCGCCGCCAGCGCCGGGCCGCCGACAATTCGCCGGAATTGCACGGGTATGACTATACGATGATGACGCTGGTCGCGTGCGACGACCCCGGCCTGCTCATCCTGCCGACCCATCGCGTGGTTCGCACGCTGCGGCCGGAAGCGATCCAATCGTTCGCGGAACGCGTTCGATCCGTTTTCGATGTGCGGGAAATTGAGGCGCGCGATGCGCTCCGCCCGGCCCTGCTGTCGGGCGGGCGTGGAACGCTCGCGGTGGCATTGCGCGGAAGCGACCGCTTCTTCCTGCTCCGGTTCAAGGGTGGAGACGCGCTCGCCAGGGCGATTCCGGATGTGCCTGAAGAAGTGCGCCGCCTCGACGTGACCGCGCTCCACACTCTGATTTTCGATCAGATCTTCTCGCTTAAGGCGGCAGAGATCCGCAAAGGCGGCAACATCGAGTACACGATCGACGCGAACGCGGCGCTTGATGCCGTAAAGGAAGGACGCGCCGACGGCGCGTTTCTGATGAATGCGCCATCGATCGCCGATGTGGAACGGGTCAGCGACGCGGGCGCGACGATGCCGGAAAAGTCGACCTACTTCTTCCCCAAGCTGACGACGGGATTGATGCTTAATCCGCTTGACGACTAGAAAGCGAGAAAGGAAGCCGCGCGGCCGCCGCTCAAGCGGCGGCGCCAAACCTGCGCTCATCCTGGTCCGCCACGGCGAAACCGTGGGCGAATCCAGCATCCGCTATCATGGGCGGACGGATGTTCCGCTGTCGGACCTGGGCCGGGCCCAGATGCGCGCGGCGCGCGCCGCCATCAGGAGCCATCGCGGCTCGCTTCAGTTCGAGCACGTTTTCACCAGCCCGCTGGTTCGCGCGACCGAGGGGGCAAAGCTCATTGCCGGCGATTCAGTGCGCCTTTCCGTGGTCGAAGATTTTTCCGAAGTGCACTTCGGCCTGTTCGAGGGTCTCACCGCGGAGGAAATTCACGAACGTTACCCTTATCATTACGAACAGTGGAACGCCGATCCGCTTGCACCCGGCTACACATATCCGCAAGGCGAGAGCCGCGCCGCGTTCGCCGAGCGCGTGGCGCGGGGCGTCGATCGGATGCTTGCGCATTGGCGACCGAACGCCGAATCGCCATCGTGCGCGCTGCTGGTGGCGCATCGGGGCGTTATCCGCACGATCGTTCATCACCTGACCGGGCATCAGCCGAGCGTTGACCTGGGCTCGATCCAGATCATCGAGTTTGAAGGCGTGTGGCGGGCGGCAACGCTCGATCACGTCGAGCATCTGAAGAACCTCGGCTCGATCGACGATTAAATGCGGCGCAGCACTCCCCACCATCGCCGATGGCATTTTTCGAGCGGCTTCGAGAATGACAGGTCGGTGTATGCCGCGATCATTTCGAACATCCCCGACGCCTCAGCCAGCAATTCGAGCGTGCAAGGCAGCGTGTAGCGAATGGGAACTATATCTCGCGTCGTGACACGGCGGTCGGGGAACTTGATCGAGCACACGATCTCGAAGTTCGAGTAGATACCGGAATGCCACGGCATCGGACGATGCACTCCGCGGACCCGCACGCGCGCATCGCCAACCCGAAGCCGCCGATCCCACAGCGTCACCGGCCGCGTGACGCGGACGGAGTCGTGGCGGTCCACGTCGATGCAATAGAGGCCGCCACGCCGAAGCATCCGGCCCACGCTGCGCAGATGCGACAAGATGCCGCGATTTTCAGTCATGACGGGAAACGTCTCCGACATGAAGAAGGCGGCATCGAAAGGGCGCTCGGGGATGCGAAAACGCTCGATGGGCCTGCGGTAGAATCGGATGCCCGCGATGCGCGCCGACTCGCGGCGTCCGGCCGCGATCATCGTCGCCGAGCGATCGATACCAACCACCTCGGCGCCGTTTCGGGCCAGTATCTGCCCGTGGGGCGAGTTGCCGCAGGCGAGATCGAGCACCCTGCGAACGGGGCGGTCGAGATGCCTGTTCCAGATGCGGCGCAGGAAGCGCACTTCTTGCGCGATCTCGCGCGGCTCTTCCATGTGCACCCGGCGGAAGATGTCCGGGAACTCATAGATACTGTGTTCCATGGGCGATGAGCTTGACCGGGCGGATTGCGGCGCGCAATCAGGGCGCTTGAGATTTTTGCGAGGGCAGCGCGATAATGCCCGCGCATAATTGTCAGTACCTGAACGATCGGTTTGGAGGCGATACGCGATGGCGAAGCCGCTTGAAGGAATCAAGGTCATCGAGATCGGCCAGGAAATCCAGGGGCCCTTTGCCGGCTTGTTTCTCGCCGACCAGGGCGCGGATGTCGTCAAGATCGAAAACAAGGAAACGGGCGATTTGAGCCGCTGGATGGCGGCGGCGCTGATCGGCGGACCCAACGTGAAGAACGCGCCCGTGTCGCATTACTTCATCGCGATGAACCGCGGCAAACGCAGCATCACCGCCGATCTCAAAAAGCCCGAAGCAATCGAAATCGTGCGCCGGATGGTGAAAACCTACGACGTACTGCTCACCAACTATCGTCCCGGCGTGCTCGACCGTCTCGGTCTCGGCTACGAGGAAGTCCGCAAGCTCAATCCGCGCATCGTCTATGCGCAGGGCAGCTCATGGGGACCCAGAGGACCGTGGGTGATGCGGCCGAGCCGCGACACGCTTGCGCAGGCCGCCAGCGGAATCATGGCCAAGACCGGGATGCCGAACGACCCGCCGCTCGCCGCCGGAATCTTCGTGGCCGATCATACGGGGGCGTTGAGCCTGGCGGGCGGAATTCTGGCGGCGCTGGTCGCGCGGGAGCGGACCGGCCAGAGCCAGAAGGTGGATGTATCGATCTACGGCACGATGATCGCCATGCAGGGAATGGAGATCAATTACACCTCGATCACCGGCGAGGAACCGGAGCGCGCCGGACGCGGGCATCAATTCCTGCACGGCGTGTGGGGCGCATTCCCGACCAGGGACGGCCATATCTGTATCGCGGGCGTGGACGACAAGCGCTGGCCCGCCTTCTGCCGCATCATGGGCATCGAGCATCTCGAAAAGGATCCTGAATACGGAGACAACGTCACGCGCAACTTCCACGGCGACAAGATCCAGGCGGTCCTCGACTCGATCTTTCCCAAAAGGACCAGCGCCGAATGGCTCAAGGAGCTGAACGATGCGGACATCCTGGCGACCGAGGTCGTCGATTACCGCACGATGCTGCAAAGCGAGCAGGCGCGGCTGAACGGCTACCTGCAGCAGCTTGACCATCCGGTCGCCGGCAAAGTTCTGGTCGCCGGAACTCCGGTCTCGATCAACGGACAGGTCGAAACCGAAGCGCGCATGCCGCCGGAGCACGGTCAGCATACCGAAGAGATACTGCTCGAACTTGGCTATTCGTGGGAAGAAATCGGCGCGCTGCGCGAGTCGGGCGCCGTCTGAGCGAATCCTGCATCGACGATGGCGCAGCGGCATATCGTCGCGATGGGCGGCGGCGGGTTCACGACGGATGGCGACAATCGGCTGCTGGACGATTTCGTCCTGTCGCTGGCCCGCAACAAGCGGCGGCCGAAGATATGCTTTCTAGCGACGGCGAGCGGCGATTCCGACCCCTACATCTCGCTGTTCCATGATTCGTTTCCGCCGTCGCGCGCGCACGCGGTTCATCTCAAGCTGTTCGATCGCAAGGTGCCGGACTTGCGATCGTTTATCGGCGAACAGGACGTCATCTATGTGGGCGGCGGCAACACCGCGAATCTGCTCGCCGTATGGCGCCTGCACGGGCTCGATCGCATCCTGCGCGCGGCCTGGAACGCCGGCACCGTGCTCGCCGGACTTAGCGCGGGCGCGATTTGCTGGTTCGAATGCGGAATTACCGACTCGTTCGGCCCGCCGCCGCGCGGACTCGAAGGCGGGCTCGGGTTTCTCAAAGGAGGGTTCTGCCCGCATTATGACGGCGAGGCGGACCGCCGCCCGGTTCTGCACCGGCTGATCCGCAGAGGATTTCCCGCCACGCTGGCAGTGGACGACGGCGCGGCGGCTCATTTTGTGGGTGGCCGAGTGAAAGAGTTCGTCTCTTCACGGCCGAGCGTGCGGGCTTTCCGGGTGAGCCTGGAGGGAAAATCGGTCGTAGAAGAGCCACTTTCGGTCCGTTATCTCGGCTCGAGGCGCGGATCGTGACCGGCCGGATGCGCTTTCCCTTTTCTCGTTCCGTAATCCTCCCATAACATCGTGACAGAGCGCCCGAAGGTGCTCTAGAATGCGGGCTTTCCGCCGAGGCGGAGGGGGTTTACAAACACGGATGGCTGCATCCACAACCATTACGGAAATCAAGGCTCGCGAGATTCTCGATTCTCGCGGCAACCCAACTATCGAAGTGGACGTGCGACTGTCGGGTGGCGCGACGGGAAGGGCCGCCGTGCCTTCGGGCGCTTCGACGGGCGTGAATGAAGCTCTGGAGCTGCGCGACGGCGACGGCAGGCGCTTCGGCGGCAAGGGCGTCCTCAAAGCCGTGGCCAACGTCAATCAGACCATCGCGGGAAAGCTTCGCGGGGCCGATGCCGCCAATCAGGCGGCGATTGACGATGCGCTCATCGCGCTCGACGGAACCGAGACTAAATCGAAGCTGGGCGCCAACGCGATCCTGGGCGTGTCGCTCGCATCGGCCCACGCAGCCGCGGCGGCGCGCAATCTCCCCCTTTATCGCCATCTGAACGGCGAAGCGCATGTGATGCCGGTGCCGATGATGAACGTGCTCAACGGCGGACGGCATGCCGATTCCAGCGTCGATATGCAGGAGTTCATGATCGTTCCGCAAGGCGCGCCGACCTTCGCCGAAGCGATCCGCGCGGGCGCCGAGGTTTTCCATGCGCTCGCCGCGGTCCTCAAAAAGCGCGGGCACTCCACCAATGTCGGCGACGAGGGCGGCTTCGCCCCAAGCCTCGGCAGCAACGAGGAGCCAATCGAGGTGATTCTCGAAGCGATCGCGAAGGCGGGCTACAAGCCCGGCGCCGACGTCGCGATCGCCCTCGACCCGGCATCGAGCGAGTTTTACGAGGACGGCAAGTACGTCTTCGCCCGCTCCGACAAGAGCCAGCGCGACGCGGCGGGGATGGTGAAGTTCTACTCGGCGTGGCTCGACAAGTACCCGATCGTGTCGATCGAAGACGGGCTTGCCGAGGAGGATTGGGCGGGATGGAAGCTGCTGACCAGGGAGCTGGGCGGGCGCGTGCAGCTCGTCGGCGACGATCTTTTCGTCACCAATCCGAAATTTCTGGAGCGCGGAATTCGCGAAGGCGCCGCCAATTCGATTTTGATCAAGCTGAATCAAATCGGCACTCTCACCGAGACGCTTAGGACCATTGAGATTGCCCGCACTGCCGGCTACACCGCGGTCATCTCTCATCGATCGGGCGAAACCGAAGACACGACCATCGCGGACCTCGCGGTCGCGTCGGGTGTCGGGCAGATCAAGACCGGATCGATGAGCAGGGGCGAGCGCACGGCCAAGTACAATCGGCTCATCAGGATCGCGGAAGAGCTTGGGTCCAGGGCGGTCTATCCGGGCGCGCAGGCGTTCGAGCGCGGAGCGGCACGATGAGCCCGCGTCCGCCGGTTGTCGCGCTGATCATCTTCGACGGATGGGGAATCAGGGCCGAGCGCGAGGCCAACGCGATCGCGATGGCGCGGATCCCCGTGATGGATCGACTGCTGAAAACGCAGGCGCATACCGAAATCGATGCGTCGGGAGAGGCCGTCGGCCTTCCGCCCGGCATCATGGGCAACTCCGAAGTCGGGCATCTGACGATCGGATCGGGACGCGTCATCTACCAGGACGTGATGCGCATCACGAAGGCGATCGAGAAAAGTTCCTTCACGACTAACCCGGTGCTGCTGGATGCGATTGGGAAATCGCGCGGCCATACGCTGCACATATGGGGATTGCTGTCCGACGGCAGCGTGCACAGCCATATCGATCATCTGATGGCGCTGCTCGAGCTTGCGGCGAAAAACGATGCGGGAAATGTCGCCGTTCATGCCGTGCTTGACGGACGCGACAAGCCGCCACGGTCCGCCCTGCCCTTCATCGATCGGCTTGAAGCGAAGCTGAAGGAGATCGGGCGCGGACGCATCGCCACCGTGAGCGGGCGCTACTACGCGATGGATCGTGACAAGCGATGGGAACGGACGGAACGCGCATGGCGCGCGATCGCGATGGGAGAAGCGCCGCGCGCAGCATCCGCGCGCGCAGCGGTCGAGGCTTCTTACGCGGCGGACAAGAGCGATGAATTCGTCGAGCCGGTCATCGTCGGCAGGTCGCAGCCGATTTCCGACGGAGACCAGGTGGTCTGTTACAACTTTCGCGCCGACCGCGCCCGCCAGCTTACCGCGGCGATCGCGCTGGCCGATTTTACCGGGTTTGCGCGCCCCCGTTTCCCGAAGGTCGGCTACGTGTGCATGACCGAGTATGACCACACGTTCGGGCTGCCGCTCGCCTTCGGCCCCGAAGAGGTGAAGAACACCCTCGCCGAGGTCCTTGGCAAGGCTGGAATCACGAATCTGCGCGTAGCGGAAACCGAGAAGTACGCGCACGTCACCTACTTTCTCAACGGCGGAATCGAGAAGCCATTTCCGGGAGAGGAGCGCGTGCTGATTCCCTCCGCCAAGGTCGCGACCTACGACCTCGAGCCGACGATGCGCGCGCAGGCGATCGCTGAGCGCGCGGCCGCCGAAATCGCGGGCGGCAAGTTCGGCGTGGTGGTGATGAACTTTGCCAATCCCGATATGGTCGGGCATACGGGCAAGCTCGAGGCGACGGTCAAGGCGGTTGAAGCGAGCGATGCCGCCCTTGGAATCGTGATCGACGCGATTGCGAAGCGCGGCGGCGCCGCGCTGATCACGGCCGACCACGGCAACGCCGAATTCATGGCCGATCCCAAAACGGGGCAGGCTCACACCGCGCATACCACTTATCCGGTCCCGCTGATCCTGTTCGACGATTCATACAAGGGCCGGCTGAAACCCGGAGGAACCCTGTCAGACGTCGCACCGACGCTGCTCGGAATGCTCGGCGTGGAGAAACCGCGGGAGATGACGGGGCGCGACCTGCGCGATCCCACGGCGCGCCAGGCGCCCCTGTAGGGCATTCGCAATCGCGGCTCTAGCCGCCGCTCAGGGCGCCGACTATCTGGATGTCGTCGTCGGGGTTTACCGGAACGGCGATCGTGCGGACGGCTTCGCGCGCGACGAAAATCCTGATGTGCGGGCGGATGCGGTCGAGCTCGTCGATGATGCGAAAGCGAATTCCCGGAAAAATCGCATCGAGCCGGTCCATCGCTTCAGCCAGCGTCGTCCCCGAGACTTCGACCTCCGCGGCGCCGCGCGTATAGGAACGCAACTGGCTCGGAATCAATACGCGCATCAACTGAGCCTCGCGGCCTCGACCGAGAGGATTCGCTGCAGATGGGCCGCCGTTTGGGTCCATGACCGGCCTTCGTCGATGCTGGCCCACAGTTCGCCCGAGGTGGTCCCGAAGTACAGTCCCATCGGATCAAACGAATCGCCCGCGAATGCCTGCCTCAGCACGGTGAAGTACGCGTGCTCGCGCGGAAAGCCGCGATCGTGCCGTTGCCACGACTCGCCTCCGTCGCGGGTTTCATAGACCGCGGGCTTGCCGTCGGGACTGGTTCGCGGCCATACCGTGGTCCCATCCATCGGGAAGACCCATGCGCGGTCCTGGTTGCGGGGATCAAGCACGATGCCGAAGCCGATGTCGCCGATTTCCGCCGGCATGTTGCGGCCGATGCGCACCCATCCTTCCGACGGACGATCGAGGCGATAGATGCCGCAGTGGTTCTGCTGGTACAGCCGGTCGGGATTGCGCGGATGGATCGCGAGGCAGTGAGTGTCCTGTCCGTACTCGGGATAGGGGTCTGGAAGGAACGCGGCCTCCACGTTGCGATTGAGCGGACGCCAATTGGCGCCGCGATCGCTGGTCTCCAGCACGCCTGCCGCCGATGAACCATAGTACATGTGAGAAGCGTCGCGCGGGTCGATGAGCACGGTCCCGAACGTCTCATTGTCGGGGGTTACGTTTTCAAGCGGCGCCCACTTCGGCAGCATCGGATTGCGATTGAACCCCTCGACCTCCGCCCAGGTCGCGCCTCCATCTTCGCTGCGGAAGATTCCCGCCGGCGAAGTGCCCGCGTACCAAACATCCGGCTCGCCGGCGAGGGCCGGCGTGAGCGAACAAGTGTGGCCTACCGCGCGATCCGCCATCCCCTCGGGCGCTTTGCCGAACATCGGCGGACGGACAGCTTCGACCCACGTCTTTCCCATGTCGGTGGAACGAAAGATTGTAGGTCCAAGATGACCGGTGCGCGCGGCGGCGAGCAGCGTTCGTCCATCGCGAGGGTCGAGAACGATGTGATTTATGATGTGCCCGAGAAAGTGCGGGCCATCGACGCGCCATTTTCGCCGCGCGGCATCGCCGTAGTAGATGAGCGCGCCCTTGCGTGTGCCGACGAAGACCGCGACTTCCTCTGAGCGCCGCGCAGCCGCGGTTCGAGCGGTGCCGCGCCTGGCCG
The DNA here is from genome assembly GCA_021323675.1 of Pseudomonadota bacterium. Classification (GTDB taxonomy): domain Bacteria; phylum Desulfobacterota; class Binatia; order Binatales; family Binataceae; genus JAFAHS01. The sequence goes on from JAJPKP010000012.1 coordinate 14,397, forward strand.
CCAAAGGCTTGCGATGCGATTGCGAAGTCTTGCTGGTTTTGGCCGCGTGACGCTTCATCGTTTTCCACCCCGCTCGCTCATCTTCGTGGCGACGGCAAGTATAGGGCTCGACGGCGGGTCAGCTCCACGCGAGAGCATCAGCACTATTCACAGCCGCGCCCACCTTCATGGTGATTCATCGTCGCACTTCCGGAAGGTGCAAGCGCGAGCATGGGGAGCGGAATTAACGTAAAATTGATGCAACGAGCCCTTGTCCGCGGCGCGGCTTCTGTCAGCATATCGCTGGACCGAAACGCGCTGAGAAACGCGCCCAGAGCTGATAACGATGGCGGCATCTGAACTGAGCGATCGCGAAATATCGGATTACACGCAATTCGCCTGTCATTTGGGCGAAGTCGCCGGACGCATCATCCTGCCGCATTTTCGCGAAGCGCTCGCCGTGCACAACAAGACCGCCAGCCAGGGTTTCTTCGATCCGGTCACGATTGCGGACCGGAACGCCGAGCAGGCGATTCGCGACGAGATCTCGCGCCGGTACCCGAACCACGGCATCCACGGCGAAGAGCACGGCATGGCGCAAGGCAGCGACCGGTTTACCTGGGTGATCGATCCGATCGACGGCACGCGCGCGTTCATTCTCGGCCTGCTGCACTGGGGCGTGCTCATCGCGCTCAACGATGGCGAACGTCCGATCGTCGGCGTGGTGCATCAGCCGTACACGGGAGAGACTTTCGTGGGATCGCGCCTGGGAGCGGAGCTGCGGCGGGGCGGACAGAGCCGGCCGCTTCGCGTGCGCAAGTGCCCGCGGATGTCAGATGCGGTAGTGTCCGCGACCGATCCCGGGATGTTTCGGCAAGGTCCGGAGCGCGACGCGTTTCGCAAGATCGTGGCCGAGTCGCGCCTCACGCGGTATGGCGGCGATTGTTATGCCTACTGCATGCTGGCGGCCGGACTTATCGATCTCGTGATCGAGTCGCAGAATCAGGCCTACGATCTTCAGGCTCTGATCCCGATCGTCGAAGCGGCGGGCGGCGTGATGACGAGTTGGACGGGCAAGTCGCCGCAGGACGGTGGCCAGTCAGTGGCCGCCGGCGATGCGGTCCTGCACCATCAGGCGCTGGAAATTCTCCGCACGGGCGCGTCGCCGAAATAGCAGGCTCGCAGCCAGGCTTTCGATGGGCGGGCGGTTGCGATACTAGCGGGCGCGGCGGCGTGCGCGCTGCTTCGGCGCGCGCGCTTTTTCCGGTCCCTCCGGCGCTTGCTGGCGCAATTCCTCGGAGGTGCGCTCGGCCTTGACCTCGATCCCGCGCTTCTTGAGCGATTCCTTCAGCGCGCTCATCAGATCGATGACCTTGCCGCGCTGCATCTCGGGCGGCGCCTCGGTCACCTCCTGTCCGCTCATCTTCTGCGTCGCCGCTTCGATTACGCGTTCGCGAAAACCGTCCTTGTACTTGGTGGGATCGAATTTCTTCTCGGCCAGATCGTTGATGAGTCTCTTGGCCAGCTCGATTTCGGTTTCCTTGGCGGGCGCGTCAACGCCGTGATCGATTTCTCCGAACGAACGAATCTCGTCCGCAAAGTACATCGTATGGAGCATCAGGCCGTCCTGGTAGTTGCGGATGAGAACGACGTGCTCCTTGCCGCGCATCGTGAAGCGCGCGACGGCGACCTGCCCCGTCTCCGCCATCGCCTTCGTGAGCAATCGGTAGGCGCGCTCCGAAGTCGGTTCGCATCCGAGCAGATACGGGCTGTCGAAAAAAACCGGATCGACTTCGTCGATGGGGATGAACTCGCTGATTTCGATCGCGTGATCGCCGCGCGCTTCCAGGTTTTTCAGCTCCTGGTCGGTAAAAGTTACGTAGCGGCCCTTTTCGATTTCGTAGCCGCGGACAAGTTCGCTTCGATCGACGATCGCATCGTCAACCGGACAATATATCTTCTGCTGGATTCGGCTGTTGTCCTTCGCGTGCAGAAGATTGAAGCTGATCGCCTTCGACGTGGTCGCCGGGAACAGGCGCACCGGAATCGAAACGAGTCCGAAGGTGATGCTAGCAGTAGCTATCGATCGCGGCGCCATCGTCTACAGCCTCCGTTCAGTCGGCGAGACCCGGTTGAGCATTGGGACTGCGATTGTATTAATGTCCGGGTAGGCGCTTCAACGGGGTTTGGCGAAAGCCGCGAAAAAATCAGTGTCGCTCGATCGATACCGTAGCAAACGCAGTGCCGACCGCACGCCGGAGCCATTCGGCGGCGCTCCGCGCCCGCAAAATGCTGGAAAAGGCGGCATTTTCGTCATCCAGCAGCATCATGCCCGCCGGATGCATTTTGACTTTCGGATGGAAATGGAGGGGGTATTGCGTTCCTGGGCCGTGCCGAAAGGACCTTCTCTCGACCCGGCCGACAAGCGCCTTGCGATGATGGTCGAGGACCATCCGCTCGAATACGGCGACTTCGAGGGCATTATCCCCGAGGGCAATTATGGGGCCGGAGCGGTGATCGTATGGGACCGCGGCACGTACACAATGGTCGATCCCGTTTCCGGCACGCCGGCGGAGGCCGTCGACAAAGGAAAAATCGACTTCATCCTGAATGGATACAAGTTGCGCGGGGCGTTTACGCTGGTCCGCACCAATCCGCGCAACGCGCCTCGCGGGGCCGAACGCCAGCAATGGCTGCTAATCAAAAAGCGCGATGACTTCGTGGACACTGCCGACGTAATCGAGACTCATCCGCGCTCGGTCCTTTCCGGACTCACCGTCGAGGAGTTGCGCGACAGCTCGAACGTCGCGGCCGCGGTGCGTGAAACGCTTTCGAAACTGAAGGCGCCGCGGCTCAAGGACAAGCTGGCTTTCCGCGCCTTCCCCTTGATGCTCGCGAAGCTGAGCGAGCATGTGGCGGACGGCGACAACTGGCTATTCGAGATCAAGTACGACGGCGTAAGAGCACTGGCGATTCGCGACGGAGAGCACACGCGGCTGTTTGCGCGCAGCGGGCGAGAGATAACCAACCGTTATCCGGAAGTTACGCTCGCCTTCAATACCCTTCCCTTCGAGCGCTTCGTGATGGACGGCGAAATCGTCGCGCTCGACGCGGAAGGCCGGCCGGATTTTCAACGGTTGCAGCGGCGGATGCACGTGGACGACAGGCATCAGGTTGCGCGCCTGAGCTTTTCCATTCCCGTCCATCTGTTTTTGTTCGATCTTCTCGCTTACGAGGATTTCGACCTGCGATCTCTTCCGCTCGAACAGCGCAAGAACCTGCTTGCACAACTCATTCGCGGCGAAGGCCCTTTGCGCTATTGCGAGCATATGATCGGTCACGGCCGCGAATTTTACGATGAAGTCGCGAGGACCGGACTCGAAGGAATCATGGCGAAGCGCCGCGACTCGCAATACCGCGGCACACGCAGCTCCGAATGGCTCAAAATCAAGTGCCCTCTCACGCGCCGCTTTGTGATCGGCGGATATACCGATCCCGAAGGCACGCGCACCCACTTCGGCGCGCTGCTGCTCGGGATGTACGACGCGGACGGACAGCTTCGCTTCACCGACAAGGTGGGGACAGGGTTCAACCGCGACAGCTTGATCAAGATTCGCGCGATGCTCGATCCGCTGGCGCGGCCAACTTCTCCTTACCGCGAGCCCGGAGCGGACGAGCCGGCGCTTCCGAAAAAAGCGCACTTTGTCGAACCCCGCCTCGTTTGCGAAGTCAGGTTCGCGGAATGGACCAACCAGGGCGGCATCCGCCATCCGAGCTTTCTGCGAATGGTTCCCGGCGCCGACCCGCGCGAGTGTCGATTCGAGCGCGAGGAAATGCCGCCGGAGACTCCGGCCTTGACGGACAACGGCGATCTTTCCGAGCCGGGAAGCGCGATCAGGGAGGCGGCCAGCCGGCCGGCTGATAACAACCGGCGCGGCAGGTCATCAAACGGAAGCGAGGACCATCGGGTTGTGACTACTCATCCCGAGAAGGTCTTCTGGCCAAAGGAGGGATATACAAAAGGCGAGATGGTCGATTACTACCGGGCGATCGCGAAATGGATGCTGCCCTATTTGGCGGATCGTCCGGTGATGCTGACTCGGTACCCGGACGGTATCGCGGGAAAGAGTTTCTACCAGAAGGATGCGCCGGCGTTCGCGCCCCGCTGGATCCGGACCGAGAAGATCTATTCGGAAGATGCCGACCGGGAGATCAGCTTCTTTATCATCGACAGCGAAGATGCGCTCGCGTATGTGGCCAACCTCGCCGCGATCATCATCCACATCTGGTCATCCCGCATCGTTCATCTCGAACGGCCGGACTGGCTCCTCTTCGACATCGACCCGAAGGGATCGACGACCTCGAATGCGGTCGCCGTCGCCAGGGAAGTTGCGAAAGTCCTCAAGGAACTCGGGATAAGGCCGTATCTGAAGACCTCGGGGCAGATGGGATTGCATGTCGTGGTAGGACTCAAGCCCCGATATACGTACGAGCAGGCCCGGATGTTTTCGGAGCTGGTGGCGCGGATGGTGGTATCGCGAATTCCCGACCTCGCCACCATCAGTCGCGCCCCGGACACGCGCAAGGGAAAAGTGTACATCGACTATCTGCAGCTCGGCCACGGCAAGACCATCGCCGCTCCGTTCAGCATCAGGGCCCTGGATGGCGCCCCGGTCTCGGCGCCGCTCAAGTGGAGCGAAGCGCGCAGCGATCTTGATCCCGGCGCATACAATATCAGGACGATGGTGGATCGAATGAATCGCCTCGGGACCGACCCCTTCCTCGGAGCGCTGACCGATCAGGTGGAACTGGAGGATGCGCTGCCGATTCTCGAGCGCGCGGTCACCCGCCATGCCTAATCAGGCCGGCAGCGTGGGAGCCAAGTGCCGGATGCTCTCGAAGCCAGGGTATTCAACTCCGCGGACGGATCGGCGCTCATCGGCGTAGCCGGATAAAAGCGCGGTTGCGGATCTGATCTGAGGGCGCGGCCTGGATGCGCTCCTCCGTGTAGCCGCGATCGCGCAGGAGCGCAAATACATCGCCCCCGGCCTGCGGAGCCCATCCGGGATTGTCTTCAACCATGAGAAATCCCGGCCAAAGAGCCTGCGGGCATTCCTGAAAATATCGATTGAGCACCATGAATTCGGCGCCGGCGATTTCCAGCCACGCGCCGGAAATCCTGGTCACACCGAATTCACGAACCAATTCCGCCAGAGGTGCGCATTGCACAGGGGTACCTTCGCGGTCGCCGGGGAGCAGCGAGCGCCCGGCCGAATTCTCAGGCATCGGTCTCGAAAGCATCATGACGCCATCGCGATCGGACACCGCCCGATTTACCGCGCGCACGTTCATCACCTGATTAATCTCGAGATTTCCGCGAAGCTTATCGAAAAGGTCCGGTGCCGCTTCCACCGCCAGAACGAATCCATCAGGACCGACCACCCTCGAAGCAATCAAAGAATTGAAGCCGACGTGGGCGCCGATATCCAGAAACGTGTCGCCCTTGCGCAGGTTACGGCTCAGGAACTGAAATTCCCGGTAATCCCAAAGTTGCGGCCAGAACAGTACCCCACCCTGAACCCAGTCCGCAGGATCCAGCTTCATCGTGAATCCCGCGACCTCCGCGACCACGGGCGGCCGTCTCTTTCTCAAATAGATCCGCCGCGCAAGCGCCGCGAGCCGGACAGCGCCTCTGGCCCGCGGCAGACTTCGCGTAAAGCGCAGCAGGATTCGCAGTTCGAGGTCCGCGGGGGCGGCCGCCTCTCCATTTGCGGCCCATCGCCGTTCGACAGATCGATCGTTTTGCGGTGAATCGGGCCGCGCGGCGGCCTCCGTAACCTTCAGTTTCATGAGTCAGTTTTTACCTGACCTATTGGAACAGCCGTTTGCCCAGGCGAATCGGCCCGACCCAGGAGCCCGAGCCATCGCGCAACCCGCCCCGTCCAATCGGGGTTCATGCACGGACGTTCGATGGCTATGAAGAAAATCATCGAAACGGCAAGCACCAGGGGCAGAATCAAAAGCGACTGGATGCCGAAGCGCCATGAAAACGACAGTCCGGCGCCAAGATTTTCGGTGAGAAAGCCCGCCGCGGCAATTACATAGTTGTGAACCAGGTAGATTGAATAGCACATCCCTCCGACAATCGAGACCGGCGCAACGGAAAGAATCCGGCGGACCACGACGCTACGGAAAATCGCATAGTATGCCAGCAAGAGAGTCGCGGGCGCGCAGTAATCCATCGGAAGAGCCAGATACATCCACAAATAGGGCGCCGCCAGGCCCGCGATCGCAATGGTGTCCCAGGCCAGGCTCTCTCCGGAATCGTGCCGCATCGACACGTATAAATCGGCAAGCAGAAAACCCGCCACGAAGTATTGAAAAGAGCACAGCAGCGAGAGCTGAAACCGCGGTGAGAGCGGATACAGGCTCGTCGCCACGGCGGCCGAAATGAGCATAGCCGCGACAATTCCCGCTCTTCGCGCGAGAGAATGATGCGAACGATATGCAATCGCGGCGACAAGCGGCGCGATCAAATAGAACTGCACCTCGATTTCAAGCGTCCACGCTACGAATTCAACCGTGCTCGGCGCTCCGTAAATCAGATTATGCTGGTAAAAGATGCTCGCAAGCAGATGCGGCGCCAGACTGGCGAGCGTCCCGCGCCCTCCCAGTATTTTCAACATCAGGAAAAGAAACAGCGCGCAAAGGTAAGGAGGTTCCAGCCGCGTCAGCCGTCTCAAGTAATAGCGTTTCAGATTGGGCGCGGGTCTTCCGCCGGCCAGCCGGTTTGCGGCAAACGGCAGAGCCAACACGAAGCCGCTCACCACGAAGAACATCTGGATACCGAATATCCCGCGCTCGCTCATCCAAAAGAACGGATTCGAACCGACCGAATGCGCGTACCCGGCGGGAGAGTGGCGCAGGATGTCGCCGGTCAGATGGTACAGAACAACGAGCAGAATCGCGATGAATCGAACGCCGTCGACTTCGGGGATGTACGCACCGGACGACGTTACTCGGCGCAGTTGAATCATCACAGCATCCCGGGCGATTTGTCCCTGCCCGACCCGTGCCGCTCAGAAAGAGACATTCGCCGTCCCTGGTCCGCGAGTTCGTCCGGCTGTTCCCGTTCGGCGCGCCCGTGATTGCCGTCATCCGGATTCGCGAGATAGTCAAGCACTTTCAGGGCGAAACGCGATCCGCAAATCAGGGTGGCCACGAGATACGAATCGATCAGCACTATCCGCCACGGAAGAAATCGGCCTCTCTCGAACAGTGCGATAACAATCGATCCCGCAACCGCCGCCGCCGCGACCGGCTTGAGCAGGCGCGGCAAATCACTCAGCGATCTGTATTGAAGACCCGCGCGTCGGTACATTCCCGCAACAACAAGGAACGCCATCTGCGCGCTTATCACCGCGGGACCGGCGAGATATATGCCGGATACCGAAGGACCGGCCGGAGACCGATTGTAGAGCAGCGCACCAAGCCAGCTCAGAATCAGCAAGCCGACATCGAGGAAAATGTACGGCAATCGGTCTCTTTCAAACAGGCCTTGCAGCGGAAGCGGCCCGGTGTCGCTGGGATGCTCGATCTGGCGGAAATCGAGCCGCGGTATAAAGGCGCCGCCCGCGGCGGCAGCGCCCGCGAGAATCAGGATCAACTCGATTCGCTGATAGCAAAGGATGAACGCCACGATTCCGAAGCTCAGGCAGACACCGTAGAGGACAATGACGGTGGTCCGATGCTCCAGGCCCAGCGCGAGCAGGCGATGATGGATATGTTCTCGGTCGGCTGTGAAGATACCGGCCTTTCTGAAGTCTCCAAAGGAAACGGAAGCGCCCTCTCCGCGAGCATCCGCGCTGCGAAACGCGCGCATCGTCCGGCGAAACGTGGTTATCATCACTTCGGCCAGCGGGAGGCCGACCGCCAGCATTGGCGCCAAAATCGCCACCACCGCGGCCGACTTGGTGGAGCTGTGAATCGCGATTACCGCGATCACAAATCCGATGAGCAAAGACCCGGAATCGCCCAGGAAGAGCTTCGCCGGATAGAAGTTGTAATACAGAAATCCAACCAGGGTTCCGCACAAGCCGGAGAGGATGAGCGCGGTCGCGACGTCCTTCAAGTAGAGCGATACCGCGAACAGAGTAGCGCTGCTTATCAGGCTGGCGCCCGTTGCCAGACCGTCCAGGCCGTCGATCAGGTTCACACCATTAACTACTGTGATTATCCAGAGGATCGAGATCGGAACGCTGAGCCATCCCAGATTGAATCCGAAAATGGTGTGAATACTGAATCCGCCGACGATGACGACCAGCGCGGCCGCTGCACTTTCGATCCCGAGTTTGATCCATGCCGAGACCGACCTGCAGTCATCGAATATTCCGATAGCAAGCACCATCGTCGCTCCCACGATCACAACGATGGTCTCGGTTTGGCCGAGGAGCAGCCGATCGACGAACACGTCGATATAGATGACCGGCGCGAGCGCAAGCGCGAGCGCGCAGTAAATCACCATCCCGCCAAATCGGGGCGTCGGCACCGAATGGATGCGCCGCTCGCCGGGATGGTCGATCGCGCCAAGCCGGAACGCGGCGCGGCGGGCGAGCGGAGTCAGCAGGAGCGCTACGATCGCCCCGAACGCGAACGGAATCGCGTACCTAAGGGTGGGGAATACCATCTACAGGCGGCTTGAAATGCTATTGGTTTTCAAGAGAAAGCGGGGCGAGATGCGCGCGATGACAGCACTTCATCGTACAAGTCGCGTATCCTCGATGCCATCGTCTGAACGCTGAACTCCTGCTGCACGCGGGCGAGCGCCGCGTCTGCATACTTCTCCCGAAGTTCGCGGTTGCGCAGCAATTCGTTGATCGCCGCCGCGAGCGCTTCCGGATTGCCCGGCTCGACCGTGATGCCCGTTACCCCTCCCGGCGAAACGTATGTGACGCCGGAGTTGAGCCTCGTGTTGACCACCGGCTTCGCACAAGCCATCGCTTCCAGTTGCACGATCCCGAAAGCCTCGCTGCGCGCGACCGAAGGCAGCACGAACACGTCGCAAGCCTGATAGAAGGGGACAATGTCGCTGACCGCGCCAGGGAAAAAGATCTTTTTGTCCAATCCTCTCTGGCGGCATTCGCGTTCCAGCGCCCGTCTGAGCGGACCCTCGCCCACGATGAGCACGGCGGCGTCGATCGCCTGCGCGGCCCGGAGCAGATGCTCGAAGCCTTTGTAATAGACCAGCCGTCCGACCGCGAGCACGATTCGATCGCCGTATCTTGCGCGAATCGCCTGTACTTGCGAATGATCGATACGCTGAAAACGTTCGACTGCGATTCCGATCGGAATAACCCGCACGCGCTCGATACATTCACTGAGAAAAGGAGAATCGGCGGCGTAGCCGGGGGACGAGACGATCACGCGGTCAGCGCGCTTGAGCATCGCCCTCGCGACCGGGGCAAACAAACCGCCGAGGATTTTCTGCCTCACTATGTCGCTTTGCCATGAAATGACCAACGCTCCGCGCCGCCTGCTCGCGAGATAGGCAAGAAACGCGAATGGATTTGGCCACTGCACATGCACGAGGTCGGCGCGCGATTCCGCGATCGCCCGCACCATCGCGGGACACACCGGCGACCCGGCGAGGTTGAACGACATACCGAGCCGCCGGACGGTTATCTCATCGATAATTTCAAGCCGGGCGCGCCGATCTTCACTCGCCACCACCACTTCGCAGTCAAACCATGGCCGCAACGAAGCGCACATCGACTGAAGATGCGTTTCGATGCCGCCGGGATGCGGAGGATAGTATTTGCCGACGTGAAGGATTCGCGGACGGACGGCGCGCCCTGTGGCGGTGCTCAACCCGGAGGTTTTGATGCCAGCAGCCAAGTCAGGCAGCGCACAGTGAAATGCGCTTTTGTTCCACCAACTTTCGGTAGTAGTCCCCAAACTGCCGGCCCAGGGAAATCGTGGAATACGTCTTCGCTCGTTCCAACCCCTTCCGGATCGCTTCCTCGCGGCGTTCGGGCATATCGAGGGCGGCTCTTATCGCCTCAGCGAGGGCGGGAGCCTGCCCCTCCGGCACCACCCAGCCACTATCGCCAACCAAAAAGGGGAGTTCCCCTGAATCGCTGACGATAACCGGAACTCCGCAGGCAAAGGCCTCGATCACCATACGTCCGAATTGTTCTTTCCATCCACGGGTCGTGAGGCTCGGCGCCAGCAGAACATCCATCGCGGCCAGAAACCGGGGCACCGCGCTGTGTTCAACCAGCTTGACCACGATCCTGCCGGCCCATCCCCGGCTCCCCGCCCATCGCAGAACGTCCTCTTCGCAAGGTCCGCTGCCGAGGAACAGAAGACTCCACGGTCGCGACGGCTCGAGCATCTCGACCGCGCGCTGGATGACCTCGATTCCCTTGGCCGCCGTCAGGCGGCCCACGAAACCCAGGATCGGCGAATTGAGGCCGAGCTCCTCGCGGATCTGTTTTTTCGCGTCCTCCGGCAGCGGACTGAACAACGCCGTGTCAACCGCCAATGTCAGGATCGTGCCTTTCGCGGCAGGATACCCGCGCGCGACGGAATTCTCGTATACGAGGTGCGCACCCGCTACCCATCCGTCCGCGCGTCTTAGACAGACGCGCTCGAAGTAATTGAAGGGCGGCGGGTATCGTTTGGGCAGGCTTTGCGCCGTCCTGAAGCAGAAGACCGCCTTAGGCGCGGATCGGGCAACCGCGCGCGCAATCTGGAAACCGGCGTAGATATAAGGTTCCTCCCAGGCGTAAACCAGATCAAAACCGCCGTTCGCTAACAGCCGGTTTAACGCGTGGCCATCGTATCCGAAGATATAAATCGACCTGCCGAGCCGTATGTTCATCGGAACGACGCGGAGCGGCGAGCCGGGCGGCTCGGGCTGAAAGGGGATTTCGCCAAGCTCGCTCCTGAACCGGTTTGGCGCCGCCACGGTCACTTCGAAGTCCGGGTCGGCCGCGACCTGGCGCAGCAGTGCGCGATTCAGCGCAACCACGTAAGAATGCCCGATAGCGAGTATCCTGATCTTCCGGTTCATCGATCGGCTGTGGCTCGAATACGAAATGCCGAACTCATAGGCATGATCATGAACTCGTCCAGATCGCTCGCGGCTCAGACCGCTACGGTTTCGCGCGGTTTCCCGAGGTGTTCGTCCAACACCCGCTCAACGGCCTTGGCGATGTAACGGATGTCCTTTTGCGCGAGTTTTCCCGCAGTCGGCAGATTAAATCCGCGGCGCGCGAGATCTTCGGCGACGGGAAAGTGCCGCTTTCGTCCCGCTTTTCGGCGGTGAAACGGCGGCAACAGATGCATCGGGCGGAAAAACGGCCGCGTATCAACTCCCAGTTGCCGCAGCCGCTGAGCCACGGCGTCGGAGTTCAGCGAGGGCGGAAACAGCGCCGATACCATCCAATTGGAGCTTCGCGACCATGGCAACTCGGGATTCAAAATCAATTCACGCCGATGAGCGAGCGCCTCGCGATACCATCGCATCACCTTGCGGCGGCGCTCCATGAAATCTTCGATCCGAGTGAGTTGCGCCAAGCCGAGAGCGGCCTGGATGTTCGTCAGACGATAGTTGTAGCCGATCTCGGGATGGACATAGCGCTCGCTCGGGCTCATCGCATGGTCGCGAAGAAACCTCGCTCGCTCGGCAAGGTCATGGTCGCTGGTAGTGAGCATCCCGCCCTCGCCGGTAGTGATTATCTTGTTTCCGTAAAAGGAGAATGCGCCGATTTTGCCCAGCGAACCGACCTTGCGGCCTTTGTAGAGTGCGCCGTGAGCCTCGGCGGCATCCTCGATGACAACGATGCCGCGGCGGGAACACAGCTCCAGGATCGGATCCATATCGGCGGGCTGCCCGTAAAGATGAACGACAATTACCGCGCGCGTGCGATTGGAGATGGCGGCCGCGATGCTTTCGGCGCTGACGCACCAGGTGGTCTCGTCCGCATCGGCGAAAACCGGAGTCGCGCCGGCGTACAGCACGGCGCTGGCGCTTGCGACAAATGTCAGGGTCGGCACGATCACTTCGTCGCCCGGGCCGATTCCCAGGCTGGCGAGCGCCAGATGCAGAGCGGCCGTGCCGTTGCAGGTGCTGATTCCCTCGCTGGTTTCGCAGTATCTGGCGAATTCGCTTTCGAATCTTGTTACGTACTCGCCGAGCGACGACACCCATCCCGATCGAACCGCATCAAGGACGTAACGCTCTTCGAGCTTGCCGATTTCAGGCTCGGCGATCGGATAGAACCTTGGGCTTCGAGATAAAGTCATAACTATTCCCGCGATCGAGCAGGCGCGCAGAGGCGATCGAGGACGCGTTCGGTTTTGCGGCTGAAAGTTTCGTAGCTGAACTCGGCTTCGATTCGGGCGCGCGCCGCGGCGCCCATCTTCAATCGCAATGAGTCGTCAAGAAGGACTTTTTCCAGCGCGTTCTTAAGCGCGGCCGGATCGCGCGGGGATACGCAGAACCCATTCACTCCGTCCACCACCGCTTCCCTCGAACCGTCTTCATCTCCCACGATTATGGGCTTGGCGCAGGCCGCCGCTTCGAGCGGAGTGAGGGGGATGCCCTCTCCCCGGCCGGGCCCGCGGTCGCTCACCAGAACGAAGACGTCGCAAAGATTGTATACGTCGCAAAGCTGGTCTTCCGGAATTGAACCGAGAAAGACAACGCGATCGCCAAGGCCTTCGCTCCGGGCGCGCTCTCGAAGCCTGTCGACATCGTCACCGGTCCCCGCGAACAGGAGGATGATCCGGGGATGCGACCGCAGCGCGCCGACCGCATCGAGCAATCGATCGTATCCCTTGTAACGCGAGCGCGCTTCGATCCGGCCCAGGGTCATCACGTAGCGGTACTCGCATCCCAGCGGAATTCTGAACTGCCGGAAGAGATCGAGGTTTCGGGGCCGCGGCTCGAAGCGCCGCAGGTCCACGCAATCCCAGACCACGCCAAGGCGCGAAGGCGGCACATGATAGCTGCTTGCGATGAAGTCGGCGGTGAATTCACAATCAGATACCACCAGGTCGGCCCGCGGCAGCATCATCTTGTGCAGCGGCAGGAGCTTGCCGCTCCACACTTCTTCACCGTAAGCATTGACCGCGAGCTTACCGCCCGAGAGGGCCCGCCCGACGAGGCCATTCACGACAAACCGCAGATGGCTTGACCATATTACGCCGGGATGTTCGGCGCGCGCGGCTCGAGCGGCCGCCGCAAAAAAACTCGCTTCGCTGCGAATCCCGAACCCGGAGAAGACGCGATCGACCGAGAAGTTGTCTTCGAAATCGTTTCCCGCCGGACCCATCAGCGAAAACACCCGAACGTTGTCCTCGCCGGCGATCGATCGCAAGGCGCTTATCTGGTACCGGCAATAGCGGGAGATGCCGCCCTTGTCGAAGACGCCGACCGCCAAATAGAGAATCTTCACACTTGCACCAGGTCCGGCGATTCCTCGCGCAGGGCGGTGATCGTATGTTCGAGGGCAAATCGCTCGTGGTAGAGATCCTTGCCGGCCTGCGCGAGCCGTTTCATCTCTTCCGGCTCGCTGAGCAACCGTCCGGCATGGCGCGCGAGCTGGCCGTGATTTCCAGCCGGCGTCATGTGCACCGCGCGATATTGCCGCCAGATACTTTCGGTAAGCGGCCCGGAGTTGGTAACAATCGGCAGCCCATGGGCCAGCGCAGCCATCGCGCTTCCTCTGCGCGTGGTGATCCCGTCCGGGTACGGCTGGATCATCAGGTCGCAAGCCTGAAGGTGGCGCGAGAGATCGGGAGCGGGGAGCGCGCCGCAGGCGGTGACCCGATCGGCAAAGTCGGGGTAACGGGCGATGAGATTTTCGCGGAACTCCAGACTGTTGACGCCCATCAACAACAGGCTGACATCCGGCCGCTGTTCCAGCAGCACGGGCAGCGACGCGACGAGCGGCTCCTTCATCCACCATCCGTAAGTTCCGAAGTGCCCGACCAGGTATTTGCATTCCCCAAGGTACCGCCTGCGCAGCTTGGCGGCTTCGCCGGAATCATCGACGACCGGGACGTTGCTGGGAATCGGGATCCACAGAATCGGCTTGCTGTGCGGGATCATCGGGCGGAGCGTTCGCTCCCACGCGAGCGCCGCGATGAAGATTCGTGACGCGGCACGAGCCGTCAACCACGCCATCGCGTGCGTCATGAGCGCGATCACGTTGTGGCGCAATGGCGGAGTTCGACGAAACGCGACGGCCACTTCATGGTACATTATCCAGATCGGGTAACGCTTGCGCCTCGCATGCAACCACAGGCACAAGGGAACGTTCATTGCGTGCCATCCGAACGAATGCGGCACATACTGAACCAGAACCCGATCGGGCACGCGCTCCTTGAAAATGGAGTCAAGCTCGCGATACGCGGCCGGACCGAAAGAGCGGGGCACTTCGACGACTTTGAATCTTCGCTCGGCCAGTTGCGCCAAAGAAGGCTCCGAGGCGTAAACAGTGACGTTGTCTCCGGCCGCAGCCAACTGACTCGCTACCAGAGTGGTATAGTTGGCAACTCCTCCATTACGGCCGTACTGTCCGGTAAGTATTGCCCAATTCACGTTTGTGCAGGTCATGGCAAAGGTCGAAGCAAGCTGATTCGGCCGCTCAACACCTCATGCATAGACTCGAAGGGCCGCGGCGTGGGTAAAGAGCGACGATCTGCTTAAACTCTTTCAATATGAATCGCGCGGGATGAGGACATTAATCCGCTGCAGCCACAAATCCTTTTCGTGCCGGCTAAGGCCTACCAGCCACCATGCCGCCAGATATGCGAGGGCGGCGGCGCTCATTTCCGCCGCCATATCCACCCATCCTCGCGGCGGAAATGAGCGCGCCATCAGCCACACCAGAACCGCAAACGGCAGCGCGGAGACAATGGGCCATCCGGCCGCTCTCGCGAGGTCGAGAGGCGAAGTGGCAAAACATTGATGGAGCAGCTTCGGCAGGTACCAGGAACTGACGCACACGAAACCCAGAGTGGTTCCGAGCACTGGCCCCAGGATTCCGACCTTGAGCGTGAGCGCAATGCTGAACACGAAGTTGATTGCCGTTTGGACCACCAATCCGGGCATTATCATTCGCACCTGGCCGATACCGTTGATGCACCATCCCCAGAGCGAAAAGATAGCCAGAAGGAATGCATTAATCGCCGCGATTACAACCAGCGTATCGCCAGCGTAACGCGCACCGCCCACCCATAGCCCGATAAATTTCCGGTCGAACACCACGATCGGCGCGAGCGCCGCGACCGCCAGAACGGCAATCAGCCGGGTCAACTCGATCAAGCGCTGATTGAAAACCTCGGATTCGCCTTGTACATGCAATTCGGCCAGACCGGCCCAACTCGCGTTGCCAATTCCCTGCAACTGGCGCCGCGCGAGCACCGGAAGTTGCTGCGTGAGAAAAAACGGCACCACCATCGCGGGCGACAACAATCCGCCGACTATGATGTTGTCGGTGACCAGCCCGATGCGCCCGCACAGATTGAACACGAAGGTGGGCCAGTTCAGATCTTTGATCTGCTTCCATTGGTCGGATTCGCGAATTCTTCTGGTCAGCGCCTGCCGCATTTCCCGGAACGCCGCGCGCTGCCGGCTGACGATGATCGCGTAAAAGATTACGCCGCCCAAAAGCACCGCGAGGAACTGACCCGTAATTCCCCACTTTGCCCAGGCGAGGAGGAGTGAGAATGCAGTCACCGACAGCGACTGGACCAGAAGAGCCGAATTGACGATGTACCCGCGTTGTTCCGCCTCGAGCAGGACGCGGAAGACCGAAAGCGGAAGCAGAAGAACCGCCATCCCGCCCACCGCGCATCCCGCTTGCAGATCGAATCGCAGGCCCGGGCTCACCGGCAAAAGCGTTGCGATGGCGGCGATGAGCACCACGACCGCAGCCGCCATCAGCGCCACCGCGAACAGATAGGCGCGGATGCCCGCGGCCACCAGCGCAAGCACCTGGCCCTGGTCGCGCTGGGCGGCCGCTCGAGCCATCAGCGGCAGCAACGCCCCTCCGATCCCGAACTCGAGCAGACCGACGTATCCGAGCCATTCCGCCGCCGCCTCGACCGCGCCATAGCGTTCATCGCCAAGCCATCCAAGCAGCAACGGCGTAGCGACCAGCGCGACCAGCAGAATGACCAGGGTCGACGCCTGCTCCGTAACAAACGTCCCGATTGATCGCCTGACGCGCATCGCAACCGCAAGCTGGATCACGCCGCGCTGACGCCATCCCGCGTCTGCCGGCACAACTGCTCGATAAACCCCGCCTCTACGAGTTGCCGCATGCCTTCTTCGTACTGAAGATACCTGAAAAAGCCCGTGTAGTGCTTGCACACCGTATCGGGGCGCAGTCCCGGCTTCGTACTTACACAATACGTCTCCGGCAGCAACTCGACCCCGTAAACCGTGGAACACAGAGCCTGGAGAGTCTGCTCCGTGACCCATCGATCCTCGCGGAGCTTCCGATTCGCGAGCCACCGCTCGATAGAATCGAAATCGATTGACTGCCTTCGTACGACAGACAGCCCCGAATTTATGCCCTCGCGGGGCCGGATGCCGAAACTGGCTTCCATCTCTTCGAGGCTCATCGAATACCAGTAGCCGTCATCCTGGTTATATCTGTTTTTCGAAATTCCGGAACGCGGCACGCACAGCAGTTCCGGCTTGCGGAAGAACACGATGTCGGAATCGATCGAGATCACGTAGTCCGCATTCGAGAGGAGAAAGAAGTCGAACAGCTTGCGGGTGGTGATGTTAACCCGCCGATATTCCAGGCATCTCTCGAGCCCGCGGCCGGCCAGAGTTGTCTCGACTTCACGGTCAGCCGCGTCCGCCGTCACGATCGTCGCATTTGGAAAATGTGCTTGCAGAAGGGCCGCCTGTCCTTCAGCCAAGCCTCCGTCGTGGATGTACAGTGGATAGTCACACGTCGAGAAATGATAAAACCCCTTGAGCGCCCAAATCGCATCGAGACAATCGCGCCGCCAGGTCAGCATTCGAACTTCGACCGGACCGCCGCGCGAAGTGTAAATCGGTGGAGTTTTCAGGATCTTTCTTTGCATGCGCCGCCTTCGCCAGGCGTGACGCAGCCCCTCACGAGTTGACCATCTGAAATCGAGATACAGAGGGTTGTTTCTCACGGCCGACAGGGCGCCCGACAATCCGCGCATCAAGGATCTCGGAGTGGCCGCGGAGGGCGATGCGACTTCGAGGCGGTGATTGTTATCCATGGAGCGCGTCACGACGCCTTCACGTCTCCGCCCGGGTCGCCGCGAGCGGAAAGGAATCCCGATCAAGGCTTTCCAGCAGTTTCCGCCCGTACGCGATCATTGGCTTTTCGAGCGCATAATAGCTGAGGACGGCGCAGACCATCAGCGCAACAAGGTTCAGCGGAAAAACCTGAAGCGGCCCCAGTGCGCGGTTCAATTCGTGGGGAATAAGAAAAAGCTGCTGCCAAAGGTACAGGCTGTACGAGATGCGGCCGATCCATCGGACAGCCGCGTGCTCCAGAATTCGGCCGGCCGGATTCCCGGCATGCAGAATCGTGCCGGCGAGAAGCAGCGGAATGAGGATCGCTTCCCACATCATCGCCATCGGTGGTGCAAACGCCACGCAGGCCACATAGGCAGCGGCTAGCAGCGTCCATACGAATGGCGAAAGCCACCGCCGGAATGCGTCTCTGCTAGCCGGCGCATCGAGCGTCAGCGCCATCCAGCATCCCCAGAACAGAGCATCGAGGCGCACATCCGTTCGTTCGTAAAAGGATGGCCCCGGCAACAGCGCCGACAGCCGCGCCGAGTGAAAATCGAGAACGCGCCACACGGCGATCGCAATGGCCAGCAGGGGCACGACAATTCGCGCGCGGCGTGGGCCACACAATAGGAGCAGGCCGGGGCAGATCAGGTAAAAGTGCTCCTCTACGGCCAGAGACCAGAAGTGCCCTGTGTACCATCCGCTGCCCGATGAAGGCATGTAATTTCTGAAGAAGAACACACAGCTAAGCCATCCGCCCAGCCTGACCGGTATGATGCCTGCAGCGGCCAGCGCTCCAACGACCGCCAGGTAAGCAAAAGCAGCCGGGAGAATCCTGAACACCCGCCGCACGTAGAAGTTGCGAAGCGAGATCGTCCCGGTCTGATGCTCCTCTTCCAGCAAGCGCCCGCAGATCAAAAGCCCGCTGATTCCGAAAAATACGTCAACTCCAAGCGCCCCCCGGCGCGACAAGGAGTAGAGCAGCCGGCTCGGAAGCGCACCGCCGGCTGAGAAGACTGCGTCTCCCCCGTGGCACAGCAACACCGCGCCGATTGCGACAGCTCGCCATCCGTCGAGCGTACGGACGTAAGCGTGTCTCACGCCGCCCGCGGAGGTTCGTTCCGGAGCCGTGACCTCGGCGCTCGATGGCGGCGATGAATTCGATTGCCCGATCAAAGCGTATTGCGGCCGGCCTATGACAACAACCGGCAGAGGCTCCTGAGCGCGAGCGAGAGAGGAAGTCCGACGAAACCGAGTTTGCGCCGCGAACGCAGGTACACATAATCTGCCGGGTCAGTTAAAGCCATTACATCCTCGCCCAAAGGCTCGCGGCTGGCGACGAAGATATTGCACGAGATCATTCGAATCGTCCGCAGATGCACGTCGGCAGGAAAGTCTTCGGCTCTCCACCAACTTCGATGGACCTCGTAAGTATTCCCTAGCAGATCGCGCTGTGGGCTGAACTCGAGTGGCGTCGATACAATAACGACCGGGCTTCGGGCGAAGCATTCTTCGACCAGCTTTCGCGCATCCTTCTTTTCGAGATGTTCGATAACATCCGCGATCAGGACAACGTCGAAGTTTCCCAGGGTCGGGACCACCGTTTGAGCTTCACCGTAATGCACCTTTGAATAGACGTAGTCCAAGATCGGGTTGCGATAGCGTTCGCATGCCTCGATCCCTACCAGGTTGGTCCGCCAGGAGTCCGGAGTCAGACGTTCGTTCCATACATCCAGATACTCCCGGATAAGCACGCCGTACTTGCCAAAACCGCATCCTATGTCGAGCACACTGGACGGCTGGAGTTGGTAGATAAGCGCGACGACGCTGCTGATATTGTGAAAATCACTTGTAGGCATTCGGGTGTTAAGGTTGGCGGTGGAAATCTATGACGTCAGGGCCAGAGTCTGTCGAGGAAGCCAGCGGCGCACGGCATCAAGCATTATATCGACGCCGATTGACCGCATGCAGTCAGGCCGCACATCGCAGTCCGGCAGGTAGCAGCATCGGCACGCCAGCGGCGTAACTATCTTCTCCCCTGCTCCATGCAGATTAATTTCAGCACTCGAGGTGGGGCCGAAAAACGCGATTACGGGGCGCTCGAGCGCGATACCTATATGCATCGCGAGCGAATCGCTGGAGACGAGAACGTCGGTCCGCGCAATCATCGCCGCGAATCTCGCCAGCGACAGGTCGCACGGTGCGGCCACCACTCGTGGTGAATGCGCCGCCGATACGATCGCTGCGTTTCTCTCCGTTTCCGCAATTCCGCCGAGGATCACAGCCGTCGCGCCGAGCCTTTCCCCTATTTCCCTTGCAAGAGCGGCGGTCTGCTCGAGGCTCCAGCTTTTGAACCGCCATCGGCCGCCCGCCCCGGTGTTCAATCCGACGAACGGCGCGCCAGCGAACGGCGTGGTCCATCCGCGAGCCCATTGCCGCGCTTCTTCCGGAATCGCCAAGAAAGGCCTTTCCACCGGAGGCGGAAGCTTGAGCATCCGGTAGAGGATCTCATCGTAGCTGCGCTGGTTCATCCGCTTGATTTCATTGGCTCTGGATAGTCCGCCCTGCTCGGAGGGACGCAGTCTGCCCATACCGAACCATTCCCCGACGTCATCCGTGTAGCGGACCTGTCCCGCCGAATCTTCAAATGCGCCGGACAGGCGGTCACAGGACAACTCGCTTGCGAGGCGCGCCGGATCTCCATCGTCATCGAGAGATATTACCCAATCGAAATGCGTGCCCCTCCAATCGCTCTTCTCACGCCAATCCACGATACGGGCCAACGCCGGGTTTCCCTGCAGAAGCGGAAATGCCTTCGTTTCGGTTATCCAGGTGATATCGACTTCCTCTCCGAGACGCTTCAACGCGGGCAGGAGCGCGGTGGTACGCAGGACATCGCCCAGTGCGCCTAGCTTGATGATCGCGATCCGCATCGATGCCACTGCCGCAGCAAGTCTTCCGCGACCGATCTCCAGTCGTAGCGCGCAAGCACCGCGGCGCGGCCGGCTTGCGCCAGTCTGATGCGATCGGATGTTTCCGTGCTCCAGCGGTCGAGCGCCCGGGCAAATTCCGCGGCATCGTCGGCGACAATCACGCCTTCCTCCCCGGGGCGCAGATCCAGTCCCTCGAGGCCGCGAGTCGTAGTTAGAACCACCCTCTGGTAGGCGCAGGCTTCCAGAATTTTTCCGCGGGTGCCGCTGCCTTCGAGCACCGGGACGGCGCAGATCGCGCTTTCGCGGTACAGTGGAGAGAGATCTCGCGGTGTATCGATAAATTGCGCGCCGGCGCGTTGAATGCGCTCGCGGAGCTCCGGTCTTGCCCCGGAGCCGGCAACCGTAAGAGAAAGAGGTTTCTCGAGCCGAGGCCACACCTCTTCGAGCATCCAGAAGAGGCCGTTCTCGTTGGGCACGTAGGACAACGTTCCCACGACAAGGACGCGAGGTTCTTTGACCGATGGATAAGCGGGGATATGCCGGGCGTCGGCTCCGTTTCGCGTCTGCGACCATTTCCCCGAGGGATAAGCTCTAACGTAGCGTTGATAATCAACCGGCGAATAGGCAAATAGAAGATCGGCGGCGGCAACCACTTTCGCTTCATATTCCTGGAGCGATCGTGCCTGCAGGCGCGAGTGCAACCTCGCGAAGACTGTTCCGCCCGATACCGTCAGATCGCGGTACAGATCGGATTCGACGTTATGCAGCGTTACGCTTTGCAGGGCGCTGGACTCTCGCCCGCGCATCCGCGGCAGATAGTAGGCCATGCGAAGCTCTTCGGCGTGAATCACGTCCGGCTTCCACGACTCAACAAGTTCATCGACTCGTTGCGCAAGCCCGCTCGAGCGGGATCGCTCGTGATAGGAGCGCGTCACCGCTCTCAACGCCCTGACCGGAAGCCAGGGACGATCGCGCGGGAAGAACTCGCCATCGTTGTTCGCCGCCGCCTCAGCACCGTCGCGCCATCCCGTGGGAAAAGCGTTGAGTCCGACGATCTTCACTTCGTGGCCAAGCTCTCTCATCGCGGGCCACAGGTGGAAGTTCCGCACCCGCGCGCCGTTGACGGGCGGGTTGGGCAGATCGGCGACAATCGCCAGAACACGCAAAGAATGCCGAGGCATCTCCGTTGCCGAATCCATTCGCCGGTTGCGCCTGAATCAAAGCGCCGTGGCACCGGGCTCCACAATCTGGAGAAATTGGGATGCCATGTCTGTCCAGGTCCACTTCCGCAGCCGATCCGACAGCCTCATGGCCTGGTGCGCGAATTCGGCGCGGCGTGAGCGCCAAAGCCGCAACCGATCGACCACGGCAGCCACATCGTCCGGGTCCGGGATCATCAACTCGGCCAGGTATCCTTCAAAGCGATCGGTGACCGGTGCGAGGCGGCTGACGATTGCCGGGAGACCTGTGCACACCGCTTCCTGGATGGCGAGCCCGTAGCCTTCGTAGCGGCTGGGAGCAAGGATTAGGTCGCATGCGCGCAGGACAGACACCACAAAATCCGGCGCGGGATTGAAGCCAAGAAATCGAATTCGTCCATCGAGTCCGTCGGCCAGAGCGCGCTTTCTCCAGATCGGCAATTCGAATCCGGCGCCTACCACGATCAATTGGGCATTCGCGTCCCAATCCGGGCTCTCGCACAGCGTTTTCCATGCGAGATATGCCGTATCGAATCCCTTGCGCCGATCGCCGATTGCCCCCACGAACGCCGCCGCTATCCCCTCCCGCGGCAGATCCAAAGCCGCCCGCGCCTTCTCCCGCTCGGCCGGAGCCGGCAATCGAAACATGGCTGGATCGACGCCCAAATCCACTTTGTGGATTATCTTCTCCGGAATGCCGAAGTCTTCGATCAATTCTCTTCTGATTGCATCGGAAACGGCGATCACAAGTTTGGCGCACTTCAAGGCGCGCCGCTCGGCCGCCGCAGCCTGGCGGAACTCCAGATCGATCTTGAGCCTCCGCAAGGCTCCTGCGGAGGCATCCGGCTTATATCTTCGATGTAGATGGTGGGTCCAGTTGATATCGGGCCATATGCAGTTGCCGCCGTTAACAACGACCCGCCCTCCCCGCCCCGAGATGCGTGCGGCCTCCTGACGGCCGCGCAGATCGAGAAACGGCCGGCCAAGGAAATATGAATTCAACGGTCTGCCTACGATGTGAACGGCGACATTAGGATGAGCGGCAAGCTGAGGATCGACCCGATGAGCAACCAAATGGGTTTCAACCCCACGGTTCGCCAGGAAGAGAGCGAGCTCGTGGTTGCACTGGTCCATCCCGCCGGTTTTTATAAAATCACCGGTAACCAGTAGAAACGGTTTCATTAACCGGGGCGACCTGGCGATTGACTATTCGCTGCGCGTACACGACCCCCGCGAACAGCATTGCATTCAGAAGCCAGAAATCCATTCCCATGCTGGTGATAAAAGGGACGTAGGCAAAAGTGCCGGCCAACAGTCCGACGTCGATTGCGGCGACCAGCGCGCCCAGGACACCCAAGGCGCCCAGGTTCGGAGTTATCGCGCATCGAACCGCAAACCGGATCGCGATGAGAATCGCAAGCGTGTAAGCGAGAATCAGCGGCACGCCGCCGTCAACCAGCCATGCGGTCCATTGGACCTCGACCCAGATTCCGGAACTGCGAAGATTGGCGGGATCGCCGAAGTAATGTCTCATCATTCCCCATCGGCCCAGGCCAGCACCGAATGGGTACTGTGGCAGAAGCACCTGCAGCGTGTACTCGAGAAATCTTCCGCGTTCCTGGTAAAACAACTCGGTCGGCGCCGACTGGGTCAGGGTCTGCGTAGCGCCGGTGACGCCGGCACCACCGATCTGAACGGCGAGGTAGTAACCCCCGACTGCTATCGCACCCACCACCGCCAGCACTTCCCACGGGGAGACGCGTTGCGCCAGCCAGTAGGCCACCCTGCGACCGCGGTCGCTCACGCTGCGCCAGAAAAAGAGGGCCGCAAAAGTGGCGAGGCTGATTATCAAGCAGATCATCGCCGACTTGACGCTCGACAGATAGACGGCAACCACCCCCGCCAGGGCAGCAGCGACCGCCACAGTCCGCATCAGCGAGCGGCGCGACGTGAGAAAGAAATAAAGTCCCATCAGGGCGGTGTATTGACCTGCCATCCCGACACCGCCCGGAATGTCGGTGAGACCCGAGGGTCGCAAGACCAGAACGCCGTAAGCGTTCCGGTAAAGAAGGCCCTGCAGGTAGCTCTTCCCCTCCGCAGCGATGACCGATGAGATGTTTCCCCGAAACTGGCCGGGAAAATACACCTGCAGGATTCCGATCACCGAGCTGGTCGCTTGAAACGCCAGCATTATCACCAGAACGCGCCGTATCTCATCCTGATCGAGCGATAGATTCGAGACCCAGAGAAGCGGCGCCAGTATCGCAATATACAGCGCGATCTGCATCGTCGCAGCGAGAGCGGTATTGGTCTCCGGATTGAACGCCGCAAGCACAAGCAGGACCGCTACCGCGGCTGCCGGTTTGACAGCGGGATGGATCCGTCTTCCGGGCAGGTACAGGAACAAAAGCAACAGACTCGTACCGAACGCGGCGCAGCGCACGAACACTCGCAGAACGCCGACCCATGGGCTCAGCAGCGCGGCCTGGCAGGCAAATTCAACCAGGATGAAGAGCTCGATTATCCGCGACGCCGGCCGGATTCGAGCCATCAGCCGGCTCTCAGCGAAACTCCCGGTTATACCGAACGATCCCGCGCTCATTGCCGCTCCGCAAGCGCGCCGTGGCGGCTCATTGGGGATTTTCTCGCGACGAGCATTAGATTGTCACTGAATCTACGCCCGCGAAAGACAGCGGGCCAGTGCATCCCAGTGAATGGAAGGCGTCCCTGATTGCTGTAGACGATCTTCGCGCCGACCAATCCGCATTCGCGCGCGATCCTGATCAAATCAATTTCGAGCAAGGATGTAATATGGGCGGGATAGAGCCCTGGCGCCTCCTGGAACTGGTTGAACTGCCCTTTGACGAGCAGCGTCGCCAGGCTTAACCAGCTCAACTGGTTCGGAGTGGTCACCAACAGCAATCCGTCCGGCTTTGCCAGCCGCGCCAGTTCGCGCATAAACGCACGAGGGTTTTCAACGTGCTCGATTGTCTCGATGGAGACAACTGTGTCGGCAATTTCGTCAGGCAATCCGATTGGCCGCGACTCATCGAAATCGGCGGATACGAACTCGGCCGACTCCGGAAAACCTTCGTAGCGGACGATGTCGACTCCGACATAGCGGTCGCAGAACCGCGACACCATCGGAACAAGCGCGGCACGGCCGCATCCCACGTCTATCAAGGTTCCCGTGCGATCGCGGCGCTCCGCGATCGCATCAACAACCATCCTGTAAACCGCACTGGAGTTGCTCGAGCCCGCGCTCAAGCGAGCTCGCTCGATGGCCTTGAGTCCGGGCTGGAGTTGCCAGGACTTAAGTTGTGCCTGATCGCTCGCGTTCAATTGCCGACCTGGCCCAAACTCTCTCGCGGCCGGCATGAGATGAGGTCCACGCCGGCGTTTCGCATCGCCGTAACCATCAGTCCGCATACCCGTGGCAGTTGCGCGGCGGGGTTTGCCATCGCCGACACTTTCGCGCGCCCTCTCGCTCCCATCGCGCTGCGCAGGTGGGCATCGTTGCCGAGCCTTCTCAAGACGCGAGCGAGTTGTTCAGGGTTGGCGGGTTCAACGAGAACGCCGCAGGCGGGATCCACCGATTCCTCAAAACCGCCCAGCGCGGAACTGACTACCGGCAATCCCGCATGCATCGCTTCGCCAAAAATGATCGGAAGGCCCTCGGGACTGATATTTGGTTGGCAATATATGTCCGCGGCATGAAGTAGTCGCGCCACGTCCGATCGCTGTCCCAGAAACCGCAACCTCTCTACGATGCCAAGCGATGTCGCGACTGCCTTAAGCTTGGCGACAAACGCTTCTTCTTCCGCGCGCTGAGGTCCTCCGACTATCCAGCAGGTCCACCATGGCTCTTCTCGCAGCAGGCCGAGGGCGCGAATATGTTCCTCGTATCCCTTAAAGGCGGCCATCCTGCCCGCCTGAATAATTACCACCGAGTCCGGGGCGGTATTTTGGGCGAGGCGCGTCTCGCGCCGATCTTCATCGGTAAAGCCGGGTGGCGCGGCAATCGGGTAGTAGATCGGATCCGCAATCACGCCGGGGAAAATTCTCCGCACGGTCGCCGCGCAAAACACGCTCGGAGCCGCGGCCGCGTCGGGCCTCGTCATACTCGCCCATCGTTCCACCCAGTGCCGCCCAGTGGTCGCGCTGTGCAGCCAGAATACCAAGGGTAGCTTGGAATGCTTTGCTACGGAACCGAAGATGGCGTGCACCCATGGCATGTGGCATACGACCACGTCGACGCGGCGGGTCGAAAGCAGATGGGCCAGCCTTCGCCGCGCGCGCAGGACTGAGAGCGGATTTCTTGCGCGAACTTCGCCGAGGATGTGAACGGGTGCGTCAGCCTCGGCAAGCTCATCCGCAAGCCTTCCTTTGAAGCAGAGGGCAAATTCCGGCTCCATCTCGGGGCACAGGCCGCGGTTTCGCGCGAGCGTCACGAGAAAGGTCTCCACGCCTCCGTACATGTTTCCGGCATCGATATGGAGAACTCGCATCAGGCTGCAGCCCTCGCCGCTATTCCCCGATATATCTCGGCGACTTCGCCGGCGAGCCGGCGGCGATCGAATTTGGCCTCGGCCGATGCCCGGCCATTGACTGAAAGCCGTTTTCTCAGTGCGGCGTCGCCGGCGAGGCGATCGATAGACTCCGCCAGACGAGCGGCATCGTTCGGCGGTACGATCAGCGAATTTACGCCGTCGGTCACCAGTTCCGATGCGCCGCCGTATGCGGTGCTGATGAGCGGCTTTTCGCAGGCCATCGCTTCCGCAATCGTCAAGCCGAAGGGCTCCGGCCTGGTGCTCGCGTGTACGACTATGTCGAGCGCGCGCATCGCCGCGGCCGGATCGTTCACAAAGCCCGTAAACCCGACGCGTCCGGCCACGCCGAGCTTGACAGATGCGCGGCGCAGATAATCGACTGAGTATTGGCTGCCGTCGGTTTCATAGAGCGCTCCACCGATTATATACCCACGCACCCGCGATTCGGATGAAAGACGCGCGAGCGCCTCAAGGAAGACCTCCTGCCCCTTCCATTTCGCCATCGTCGCCAGCATGCCGATCCGAATTGTGCCGTCGGGCGCCGGGGGCAGATGCGCGAGCGTATCGAGGTCGAGGGAAGTACCCGCGGCGGAAAATTCGTTCAGATCGAGAGCGTCGTAGGCAGTGCGGACCTCAAGTCCCGGACAGCACTTGGCGACATCGGCGGCAACGCTGCGCGAATTGGCGATCGCGAGCGCGCATCGCGCTCTCAGCATCGGCAGCACCCGCGACATCACAGGCCGGGTGCTTACATAGTCGCGGACATGCCATATCAGGGTCGACTCGGCAGGCCGAGCCAAAGCGCCCGCGATGTGCATTTTGAATCCGTTGGTATGCAGAATATCCGGGGCGATCTGCCGGATTGCCGCGCGCAGCCGTGCGACATACGAGGTGCCGACCAGGCTGGCGGCGCACAGGCGCCCGGCCCTTGCAAGATTGGCGAATAAATCGGAATTCGCTTCCCCGGCGTCTCCGGTGCGGGCAATCAACGCGGGAAAGGGCAGCACTCTGCAATCGACGCCCAGCAAGCGGGCGCGCTCGGGAAATCGCCCCTCGCCGCTGCTGATGAGATACAGCTTCCAGGCCGGCAACGCCTCCCGGACCGCGGCGATAAGGTCCAGCAAGGCCCGCTCGGCGCCTCCGAGATCTCCAAACGGATTCAGATATAGAATGCGCATCTCGCCCTACTGCGACGATGAATCCCGTTTCATCCTGTCGCGGAAAGCCTGGTAAGCCTGGCGATAGGCGTCATTGTTCGGCGCCAGAGAGATCGCGCGCGAGTATGCGTCGTCAGCCGCCGAGTAGCGATAGTCAGCCTCCTCCGCCTGTCCGAGCAGAAAGTAAGCGTCGGCGGAACTCGGATTCGAGTCGATCGCGCGGCGGAACATCGACACCGCTTTGTCGGGCTGGCTGTTGTACAGGTAGAACCTGCCGAGATCCAGCACAAGATCGGTGGAAGGTTGACGCCTCAGCAATTCGCGCAAACAGCTCTCGACGAGAGTCTTGTCCTTTGCGGTCTGCGCCAGGTTCAGCAACGCAAGGTAGAGTGGCACGGGGTCGAGCCCGTTGTTCACGCCTTTTTCGACGATCGCCCGCGCCGCGTCCAGATTCAGTTGCGGCGCGTAAACGTCGCTGATCATCGCCATGTACGCTCCGGGTTCGGACGGATCCTCGGCGATCGCTTCATTGAAGAAGTCCTCCGCCTTTGCGTTGTTCCCCGCCTTCACGAAAGCCTGCGCCGTCGCGATCAGGAGGTTGTAGTTCGCTTTCTCATCGGGATGGCCGCTGAGATAGTCGGCAAGGAGATTCGCCTGATCGTCGTAGCGTTGCTGCGATGCGTAGAAATTCGAAAGACCGTACAGTCCTGAAATGTGGTTGTTGGCGAGAAGTTCCCGGTAGCCTTCCTCGATCGCCCGCGCCATCGCGTCGGAAAGAAATGGCGCGTAGCGATCGCTCAGATAAAAATGTTCGTTGTTCGCGGGCGCGTTGTAGATTGAAAGCGTGACCTGCTTCAGCGCCTCCGACGGACGCCGGGCCGCGAACAGCTCGTCGGCGTATCGATCGCGCGGAACGGGATTGACCGGATCGAGCCAAACCGCCGTCCAAAATTCGCGGAGCCTGGCTTCAACGCCCGCGCTGGGCGCCATGAATTGCGGCAATTCAAGATGGGTCAGCGAGCGTGCGGGATGTTCGAGAACATTGCGAAGCGCCTGCGCGCCGTCCGATGCCGGAGTCACGTCGTACGGAAAACTCGGCGCCGGATCCAGGATCGACCCAGCTATCAGGGCGATTGCGCCCAGAACCGATCCGATCGAAACGGCAAAGAGCACCGGCCTGCCCACTGTTCGTGCAGAGGCGGCATCGGATCTCAGAACGATTCGAAGGGCAAGTCCCGCGATCAGCGTAAACAGCACCGCGTTGGCGGGTATGCGAAAGCAGAAGTCGAAGGCCTCATGAACCGCCATCGCGGGAACCGCGGCTGCCAGCGCCGCTATCAGCAACAGATCTTCGCGATGAAAGTCGTTGCTTCGACGGAGCAGGCCTCGAACGATCGCCGCGGCAATCCACAGGGCGAGCAACCCGCCCACCGCTCCGGTCTCGGCAACGAGTTGCAGGTAGTCGTTGTGAGCTTCGCGATATACGAGGGGGAACCAGGGCGGTCTTCGATAGTGGGGGAAGACGGCAGGCCATGCGCCGAGCCCTACCCCGAACACAGGAAAATCCCGAATCATCGGGAGAGAGTCGCGCCAAATCGCCATCCGCCCCGCCATCGACAAAGCGGACGGACCGGCGGCGCCCAGCTCCGCGGCAGAGCGGCCGGCGAGATGCGGCCCGATTGTGGCGACAATTCCGAGAACAATCGTGAACGCGATGAATGCCGCGCCGGCCAGGAGCGGCGCGCGCGACCATCGCGTCACAACGGGCGCGGATGACTTTCGCAAAACGTCGCCGCCGCTATCGGTGGACGGAGACGCGGCGGCGAAAATGAAAAATGCCGCTACTGCCACCCCCGAGGCAATCCATCCTGCGCGCGAAAAACTGAGCACCACGGCAAGCCCTATCACGAGCGAAGCTGCCGCGCTGATGAGCTTGTATCCAGTCAGGCGCGAGGTATAACGCCAGGGGACGTTGTAAAACGTGCCCGCGAGCGCGAGCGGCAGGATCATCGCGAGGTAGTTCGCGAAGTCATCGGGATTGACGAAGGGGCCGCTTGCACGCAGCAGCGGAGGCGCTCCTGCGCCCCAGTCCTCAGGCCTGAGTATCCAGAGGATCTTGCCGTTCCAGAACTCGCGATTGACGATGCCGATACCCGCAACCAGAGCGCCGATCGCCACCAGCGCCACCGCCGTCCCGCGAATCCATCGCCGTTCGGTATCCCCATCGCGCCAAGGATATCCGACAATCAGGATGAGCAGCGCCGCGTAGGCGCATCCCTTGAGGATCGCGGTTCGGCCGAAATTCGGCGCAATGGAAAGTCCGTACCATCGCAGCTCATCGCGTTCGCGCTCGAGATGCGATTCGGCGGCCGCGGGAGCCGGCGCTGCGCCGGCAGTTTGCCCGCCAAACGGGATCGCGGCTCCTCGCTCGACCTCCTGGGGCGTCGGCAGAATGTAGACTCTGGGCAACGCGCCCGCGTTCGCGGGATTCTCCACGAATGCGATGTCGCGGTAAGGCGCCTGCCGCGGCCATCCTGGCAGCACCGTCGCGTACAGAGAATTCGCACCGGGCGATACGACCGCGAGCAACCGCGGAGGCAGCCGGACAAGCTGAATCGCGCAATATCCCAGGAAGAGAAAGATCGGGACGAAGTAGGGAGCGACGAATCGCAGCCGGGCGCTGCCGTCTCCACCGAACAATCCGAGCCGTACCATCCACAGGCAGATCAGCGCAAAGCACGCCACCTCCATCGTCTTGAAGGTCCAAGGATAGACGGAGCCGAATGCCAGCGCGGTGAAGCAGACGAGCGAAACCAGGACGCCGCCCACGACGCTGTCGAAAAAACGCACGTCTATGTTCTGGCGCGGAGTCTCAATCGGGTGGGCAAAACAGGATGGGACCGAATAAGCTCATCCGGCGGCTGCGGTTTCACTACCAGTTGACGATTGCTGCTGACTGTCACCGTAGTAGTAGTGATATTGGTAGTGCGTCCGGGAATCTCCGGTCTTGTTCAGCACCAGCCCCAGGATTTTGGCCCGGGCGTAACGCAGCTTGGAAAGCGCGGCGCGGACCTGCTGCTTGGGGGAGTCGCTGCGGGCGACGACGATGACGCCGTCGACCAGGGTGGAAAGCAGGGTGCTCTCGCTGGTCTGGGTGATCGGAGTGCTGTCGATGATC
>JAJPKP010000008.1 GCA_021323675.1 Pseudomonadota bacterium
ATGGAGATCTGAATGCCGTTCACGCAGGCCGACCTCGACGCGCTCGACGCCGCGCGCAAGCAGGGCGCCAGGCGCATTCGTTTCCAGGATCGCGATTTCGAGTTCGATACGGTGGACGACTACATCAAGCTCCGGAACCTGATCCTCAATGACATCGCGCAGCAGAATGGGCCGCAGCAGATCCGACAGGTGCGCGTCTACACCAACTCCGGATGGGGCAAATAGAAACGTTGATGAGCCTGGCGCGGGCCGCCGGGCACGAGCCAATGCCGGCGCCAAACCCGCGGCGGACCCGCGGCATGGGGACTACACCGTTCGACGCGGCGGGCAAGGGGCGGCGCGGATACGGATGGAACCCCAGTTACCTCGGCCTCAACACGCTCCTGTTCTCGCACGGACTGGAGCTGCTCACCCGCAACCGCGATGCGGTGCGCAACAGCGCCTGGGCGGCGGGCGCCGTGGATTCTTACGTTGCGAACGCCATCGGGCGCGGCATCCGGCTCATCCCGCAGCATCCGGATGAACAGGTCCGCGAGCTGATCCGCCAGAAATGGGCGCGCTGGATTCGGGAATCGGATGTCGAGTACGACCCGAAGAATCCGGCCAGCGGGCAGACCGATTTCTATGGCCAGCAGATGATCATCGCGCGCGAAGTGATGGAGGCGGGCGAATGCTTCGTCCGCTTCCGGCCGCGCTCGCCGAAAGAAGGGCTGACGGTGCCGCTCCAGTTGCAGTTGATCGAGGCCGAGCAGTTGCCGTTGTGGCGCAATCAGCCCACGCCCGATGTGCCAGATCAAAACCGCGTGCGCTGCGGGATTGAGTTCCGGCCGGACGGACGGCGCGCGGCCTACCACTTCTGGAAGGCGCATCCGGGCGAGACGATGTTCTACCCGCTCGAGGCGCTCCAGGTCGAACGCGTGCCGGCCACCGATGTGCTGCACGTCTACAAGCCGATTCGCGCTGGCCAGTTTCGCGGGCAACCGTGGCTCACGACGGTGCTCGCCAAACTCTACGAGCTGGAGCAGTACACCGACGCGGAGATCGTTCGGAAGAAGATCTCAGCCATGATCACCGGCTTCATCAAGCAGGTGAGCCCCGACAATCCGGTGATGCCCCCCGATCAGATGTCTAACGGGCAAGGTCAAACCGATCCGGGAACGCAGATCAGCAAGCTGGAGCCGGGCACGTTTCCGGTGCTGGGCTTCGGCGAAGAGGTTCAGTTCGCGGAGGCCAAAGACAGCGGCGACTACAAGGCCTTCGTGCGAAGTTGCTTGCAGGCGTTCGCGAGCGGCGCTGGCCTGGCGGAATACCAAATCTCGGGCGATCTCTCGGGCATCAACTACTCCTCGATCCGCGCGGGCCTGCTGGAGTTCCGCCGCAAGTGCGAGCAGTACCAGCACTCCGTTTTCATCTTTCAGGTTTGCCATCCGATTTACCGGCGGTGGCTTCGCGAAGCGATGCTCGCGATGGTCTTCGGCGTCGAGCTGCTGAATGCTTACGACAAAGATCCGGAGCCGTTCGAAGCCGCGCAGTGGGTGACGCCGGGTTGGCCCTGGGTCGATCCGGAAAAGGACATGAAGGCTGCAGAGCGGGCCATCCGCGATGGCCTCTCGACTCGCTCGATCGAATGCGCGTCGCAAGGGTACGACGCGTCGGTGATCGACCAGGAGCAGGCGGCCGACAACGATCGCGCCGATCGGCTTGGCCTTTCCTACGACTCCGATGGCCGGAAAATCCTCACTGGGCGCAACGCGGGATTGACGGAAGGTGAAGTCGCGAATGAAGCGGCCAGCGGAAAGGTGGAGGTTCAGTGAAGCAACTCTCCCACCTGGCGTCGCGTTTTGTGAACTGCCCGCTGATGATCCACCCGCCGAAGCTCGACGTGATGGTTCAGGTCCTGGGACCGCGCCTGGGAATCGCGCCGTTGGGCGATTTGAAGATTGCGGAGCCGTTTGGAACGGCGTATCTCGAAGCGGCTGATGACGCCGCATACCGCGTGATTGACGGGATCGCGGTGATCCCGATTCAGGGCGTGCTCACGAAGAAGGATTCCTGGATTTCGGCGCTGAGCGGTTGCAGCTCCTATGAGCGGATCGGTGGCTACCTTCAGGACGCCGTAAACGACGCCGCCGTGCGGGCCATTCTGTTGCAGGTGGATTCCCCCGGTGGCGAAACCACGGGCTGCCTGGAGTTGTCCGATTTCATCTACTCGCTGCGCGGCGCGAAGCCGATTTACGCTGTCGCCGATGATTTTGCGTTCTCGGCCGCCTACGCTCTGACCAGCGCGGCGGAGCGGATCTTCGTCACGCGCATGGGCGCGGTGGGATCCGTCGGCGTGGTAGTGATGCACGTCGAGGATTCGAAATTCAACGACGAGCAGGGGTTCAAGTACACCTATATCTTCGCCGGCGACAAGAAGGTGGACGCGAATCCGCATGAGCCGCTTTCCGAACGCGCGGGCAAGGACATCCAGTCCGAGGTCGACCGGCAATATGAACAGTTCGTGGCGACGGTCGCGCGCAACCGCGGCGTTGATCCGGAACGGATCGTCGCGACCCAGGCCGGCATTTTCTTCGGCGAAGGCGCGGTTCCGCTGTTAGCTGACGAAGTCGGCACATTCGAGGACGCATTCATGGCGCTTCGCCGCACGA
>JAJPKP010000064.1 GCA_021323675.1 Pseudomonadota bacterium
ACCGCAGCCTTTCTCGTAGATCCCGCCTAGATGATCGCAGGGTCTTCCGTTTTGGGGGCAGCCCGACCAAGCCCGGAAGGAGGGCTTTCAATGCCCACTAAGTTGTATGTAGGCAATCTTGCCTACTCCGTGAACAATGACGATCTCGCCCAGCATTTCGCGCAGGCGGGAAAAGTCGAGACTGCGACCGTCGTGACCGACAAATTCTCCGGCCAATCCCGAGGTTTCGGGTTCGTCGAGATGTCCGATCCGGCTGAAGCGGCGCGCGCCGTCGAAACCCTTAACGATACCGAGTTGAAGGGACGGCGGATTCGCGTCGATGAGGCGCGTGCCTCGACCGGCGGGCCGCGCGGTGGCGGCGGGGGAGGCTTCGGCGGCGGTGGCGGCGGAGGACGCGGCGGTGATCGCCGCCGCGGCGGCGGTGGTGGCGCGGGCGGCGGACGCCGCGAGCGCTGGTAGCATCGCAGTATCCAACTCAGGCGCGGCAGGCCCCATAAGCCTGCCGCGCGTTTCTTCGCGGCCCGGTATCCTCCGCCCCAATTTTCCGGTCGCGCCGTGGTTACTCGCGCTCACGCCTCTGGTATCTTCTTTCGCCGTGCGAATATCGAACCTGGCTGATTCCATCGACAGTACTCAAAAGACCTTGTCCCGCCCCGACCCCGGGTGGATCGAACCGTCCAAACCATCCATTGCGCAAGCCGCGCCGGCGCCGCGCACCCATACCGGCCGCCGGGGCATGAGCGCGGCTCTGTTCGCCGCGGCCGCGATCCTGGCGATCGCATCGGCGCCGAAACCCGGGATATGCGATCAAGGTGGACCTTCGCAGCCGCTGCGCAACGTCGCCGGCATCGTCACCCATCGCGACGGCAAGCAGGTTCCGGTCGGCACAGCTTTCTTTGTCGCGGTGCCGAGCCGTGTGTTCGAAGGGCGATCGTTCGTGTACCTCGTGACAGCGCATCACAACCTCCTCGATGCGGCCGGCAAGCCCGCCTCCGGCCTCTACCTCACGTTTGAAGATGCGAAGAGCGGGGCCACGCGCGAGGAACCCTTGCCCCCGGAGACGAAGTGGGTTCTGGATCCCGGCAACGAAACGACCGACGTAGCCGCGGTGCCGTTCAATCCGTCCGGCGCGAACATCGCGCCGATACCGCTGGGATCGATCATGGCGACGGAGACCGAGATGGCGGCGCTTGCGGAAACCGGCGCGCAGGCCTACTACCTCACCGCGGCCAGCGTCGGCATCAACAATCCCCGCTTTGAAGCGCTGGCGCGCTTCGGCCGAGTCTCGGTCGCGCGCCCGCTCGAAGCTGAAGTTCCGGGCGCCGGAATCCAGAATCTGTGCTTCATGGATGGCGGAGGAACGCCGGGTTTTTCCAGCGGAGCTCCGGTCTTCATACAGGCGGGTCTGCGGTTCGTGCTGTGGGGAATTCTGGAATCGACCAATTCCGCCAGCGCCAGCCCGACGTTTCAGGGATTGGCGGGACTGGTTCCGGCGAATTCGGTCGCGGAAACGGTAGAGGCGATGGCGGCGGCGCAGGAAAAAAATCTTCGCAAGCCGAGATAAAGGAAGAGCAAAGCTCCAGGTTTGACCGCATCTCTTGATTTGGGATCGCAAGCCCGATAACCAAGATAATTCCTGCCGCACGCTTAGGTGCTCCCCGGTAGCTCAGTCGGTAGAGCAGACGGCTGTTAACCGTCGGGTCGCTGGTTCGAATCCGGCCCGGGGAGCCAATCGAAAAATCCAACTAAATCAAGCGTTTATTGCCTTCTCTAGTTGAGAGCGGGGTCGGTCTTCTGCCGATTGTGGGGACTTTTGTGGGGATCCTGAGTCAAAATCGACAGCTTCACGATGCGCCCGGTGTTCAAGGCTCGCGATCGCGCCGCGCCTGCACGCGGATATGCGCATAGCGCGAGAGCATCCGGGGACTGACGTGGACGGCAAGCTGGCGAATTGTCTCATCGCTCACGGCGGGATTCTCGGCAAGACGCGTGACGAACGAATGCCGCGCGTCTTATGAAGCAAGAGCAACACACAAATCTGCGCCGTTCCCCTTTTCCGCATCCTCCGTTTATTGTCCCTGATTCCCCGATTCGCGAGCGCGAGGTCGGGTGCTATGCTCCGCTGTTGCGTCAGGACCAGGGTGTGAGCCTGCTGAAAAGAATCTTTGGAGGGCGCGTTCAGCCGGGCGCGGCAGCCCGAATAGCGCGTTCGCTCTTCGAAACCTGGGTCGAAAAAGACCAGGCGCCCCCGCTCGCTCAAGGCGCCCTCCCTGAATCGTTGTGGACGCTATATCAGCGAAAATGGCGCTTGCATCGAGAAGCGACGGTTCTGATGGTGCTCCTTGGAAAAGAACAGAAGGATCCCAGATACTCCGCGGTCGTCAGGGAATACGAGCGAGTCGATGGCGGCTCTTGGGTTTTGCGTGTTTTCGATTCATAGAGCACTTCGAACGTTCGCTTCCTCGTGCTGCGCGCCGCGGGACCCCAGGACGAGCTTGGGTGTTTCAGTCGTGATCCAGCGGCGCGGGAGGCCGCTGCCGTGATAACCGACTCGAAGCCGGCGGCAGATTCCCGCGTCGTCGTCGCCTCGCTGAACGCGCCGTAGGGTGGGCCGAGAGTGAAATCCGCGCTTGGATCGAGAATCCGTCCGGCTGGCGCACCGATAGCGCCCATAGCGACGGAGCGTTCTCGGGGGAACAATGCAAAGGGCGCGTCTGATTGGTCCTCTGGCTGCCGGAATTACTGCCATCTTCGCCTTTGTAGGTTCGAGTTGCGCACCCACCGGGCAAACCGGTTCCGCTCCGGCTTATTACTTGATGGCGGCGCCGAAATGGCCGATCAATCCGGCTTATCGCACCTACTTTCCTTGTAAGCCAGATTATTCCAATTCGCCATGCCATGATTGGGAAGAGCCTCACTGGTACGACACGAAGGCTCTCTTGCCCAATGGGTCGTCGTCCGAAAACTGAGTTTCGACGAGTGCAAAGAAGTTACGGACGTCCTCTGTCACGACCCGCGCAAAACCTGCGAAGCTCAATGTATCCTCGCTTCGGATTTGTTGAATCAGGCGACGGAAACCCGCGCACCTGGTTCGTCGGAGTCTTCGAGCACGCATCAAGTCCAAGGCACTTGGTTCTGCATGGGGCACCTAACAAACCCGGCCATGAGGGGTTCGACTATAAACCCGATGTGTATGCTCCGCTTTCCGAGTGGACGGTGCAGGATCGCTACGATAGCGAACAAGCGTGCGAAAAATTTGTAGGATCGGAGTGCAAGGACCCTCGCGTGAAATGCGACGAACAGTGCGTGCCTGAGAGCGCTTTGCAGGTGCCGCACAACGTCCAAAAAATTCCGCCCGCGATAAAACCCACGCAAAGGTCCTTGGGGGCCTTCTGATCCTCTCGGGCGGCTGAACAGCTTAAAAAGATCCCTGTCACGCGCCCCCGCGATGCGTCCGGGCCGCGCCGCCTCAAGGCATCCCGCGAGTGAGAAAAGGGACTCCTCAAATCTCAGAATAGCGGCGCTTTTGCGTGACGGGCACCACGGTCGAAGACCAGCGTAGTCCAAATAGAATCGGGCAGGGTCACAAATCCTCAGGCGTGAGCCCGGTCTGGCTGGCGATGCGCGCTAGCGCTGCGCGGCCGATTTCCGCGTCGTCGTGAAAGGCGAAGGTGTAATCAGGCCAGCCTGTGCGGCTGAGGCGACGATGCGATCCCGATTGGCGTTTGATCCGCCAGCCGATACGCAGAAGGGCAGCCAGCACGCGCTTGGCCTTGGTAGCTGGCCAGTCGCTCACGCCGCTGTCGCAAACAGGGGATCGGCAACTTCAGGCGCGCGCTCGCCGTGCTCGATTTCGTCGGCGATGACACGCAACGCCAGGACCTTCACTTTGTTGATCGCTTCGGCACGCGTGGCGCCGTAAGCCATGACACCCGGCAAGGCGGGAATGTCGGCCAGCCAGCGGCCATCGTCTTCACGCTCGATTTCGATTTGCAGCCGCATCTGAATACCCGTGGTTGATAATATCCATGCACGAAAAATCTGGCAACGGAGCCCCCCGATCTCTCTGGCGAGAGCCAAAATCCGAACTCGGTTTAAGGTGCCCTCACGCGGTCCGGGGATGCGTCCGAGCCGTACCGCCCAAGGAATCCTCGCAAGTGCAAAAGGGACCCTCTTAAATTTTCAAAATTGCGCCGCTATTTTCATCCTTCCGTGCTATTTCGCGTATGAGGGACTGTGGGGACTTTTGTGGGGACCCTCGATCGATTTCGGTATTATCCGGTATCGCTCGGAACTTCGACGCGAGAGCGAAAAAGCCCTTGGCGCCGTTGCTGTTCATGCATATTGAGCGCTACTGAGCGATACCCTGAGAAAGCCCTTCCAATCGGCTGTTAACCGTCGGGTCGCTGGTTCGAATCCGGCCCGGGGAGCCAACTTCAACTCGTGGTACGTGCACAATTTGTGGGCCAGAAGAGGTCTGGCCGAGAGGAAACGGCAGCCAGGTCTCGCGTATGTCGCTGAGTTCGACGACGACGGCGAGAGTTGCGCTTCAAACAAACCGCCAGTACCGGATGACTGAGGCGCTGGCTCGCATAGCGCAGACAGGCCTTGATATCTTCGGGCTTGAGATCTGGGAGCTCCCTCAGAACTTGAGCGGGCGAAAGCCCCGCTGCCAACAACTCCAGTTCGCCAACGACACGAATGCGCATCCCGCGCACGCAGGGTTGCCCGCCACATTGTTTTGGGTTGACGGTTATCCGCTCAGCGAGTTTTCGCCATGAGTACGAAGATAACTTATACCTTTGCCAAATCTCTCGATGAGATGTCGTCGGATTCTCCGAATGGAGAATCATTCGCCGAGGTTGGCGGCTTCTGGAAAACTCCTCATCACTCTTTGTTGCGCGCTCGCGGCCCCCTGCCCGAAGGACGGGTCGCAGGGCGGCCTCTTACGCACCATGCGGATGCGGCCGCGTTGGGAGCGCCAAACCATCCGATCGACTCAAGGCCGATGCGCAGCCTGTCGAACATCGCCGCCATCGACGACGGTTCGACGCGGATTACCGCCATCATCCCGTCATCCTCGTGCTCGGCGATGTGGCAGTGATAGACGAAGTTGCCGATGTCCGCGCCGCGGAAGTCGAGCCTGACTTTGACTGAGGGATACGGATGATCGGGATTACCGTCCCAGAACGGCACCTCGATGGTGTCGAGGAGCTGTCCCTCGATGAAGCCGGCCGGCTCGCTGCCATTAATCTCGAAGTTGTCCTGGGAGAGCACCAGGAAATGGACCTGGTGGATGTGAAAAATGTGATTCTCGAGCGAGCGGTTCTGTATCGTCCAATCTTCGACCGAGCCCTGCGTGGTCACAATCGCCGGCGGATTGTTGGGATCGAACAGCGCCGGCGTCGCCCCATCGACGGTGATGAAAAACTGCGACTCCGGATTGTTCTCGGAAAAATATAAGGTCCTCGCGGTGTTCGGGGTCGCAATGGCGAGACCGGAGAAGCGCTCCTTCCAGGCTCCGCCCGTTGCCGCGGGCAATCGAGTGGTGGATGAGGCCGATTGAGCGTTTCCCGCAGCGGTTTGAATCGTTGCCAGCGTGCGTTGCGGGTCGTTGTCGCCGTCGGGCCCCGTGTTGACGGCCAAGGTCATGAGGCGCGCGTCTGTGACCGCGGATGAGGGAGCGGTGACGATGAACTCGGCGCGGGCGCCGTTGGAAACCAGGATGTCGGTCGCGTTGACGATGTTTCCCTGCCGGGTTCCGTCCTGCGAGCCGGTTGGGACTCCATCGAGCGCCACGATTCCAAGCGTCTGCGGGACGCCATCATATTGAACCTGAAGGTCGATAATGGTGTCGGCGGCATTGTTCGACACTCGCCATAGCTGCCGTTCTCCGGGCTGCACCTGGATTACGGCCGGGACCTCGGAGGGATACGCAATCGGGATGTTGTTGAGGGTCAGATCCCACGAAGGCACATTGCCACCAGGCGTTGGATTCCCGGCTACGTTCTGATCGCGTATCACAAGCACCTGCTGGCGCAGGCCCGCCACCGCCGGCTGAAACTTCTCGAGACCCTGCACGACGATTACGCCCGATCCGCCGCCCAGCAATGCGCTTTCGACCAACATGTGCACGTGCGGATGAAACCAGTACAGCCCCGGAGGTTCATCCTTGGGA
This sequence comes from Pseudomonadota bacterium, assembly GCA_021323675.1. GTDB lineage: Bacteria > Desulfobacterota > Binatia > Binatales > Binataceae > JAFAHS01. The sequence goes on from JAJPKP010000064.1 coordinate 6,179, forward strand.
AAATGAAAATCGTAGCCGAACGAGTTTCCGGAATTGATCAGAGTGCGGACGACGTTGTCAGAGCGGCACTTCGGAGAGGTATTGGTGCCGTGCAGATGCACGTTCAGCGACGAGCCGGTCTGGTTGATCGCGCCGCAATTGGGCGGGTCCAGCCGCTCCACGGCCGCCGTGGCCGGAGTGTTGTTGGTAATGTTGATCCGAAGGTGGTCGCCCGGATTGACGGTGAGCGTGGGATTTTCAAGGCCGTCCGGCGTCATGAAGCAAAACAGCGCTCTCCCATCCGAGTCGACCGTCGTCTGATAGGAGAGATTGACCGTGAGCTCCCCGTTGTGGCTGACCAGAGCCGGAGGATTTTGGACGACGCTGCCGGCCTCGGGTCGCGAGCACGCGCCCGCGACCGGATCGACATGAATGGGCGCGGGACCGGAGCTGGAAGAACCACCGCATCCGGCGAGCATCGCCGCAATCGCAGTCACGAGGGCTAAGAGAAGAGGAGTCCGTGACGGCATGGAGGTGTCCTTTCTTGAGACAATTGAAAATGATTCTCAATTCCATTTAGCTTAACCGCATCCCCGAATCAAGCGGTTGGCCTTGTCTATCGCTGACTCACCTCCTTGCGTCCTCTGATGGAAATGAGCGTCTATCTGAGCGAATTGATGCATCCCGCCCTCGGCGGCTGACACTTCCCGCCGGCCGGACCAGGCGAAAGCAGCCTTCAGCACCACGAGAAGCAGCGCTCACTTCGGAATGAAAGATCCGAAGCACTACCCCTCGGGATCAATATCCGATTGCCGCCCGAACCGTTCCTCGTCCTGCGGGGGTATCGCTTTCGTCAAAAGGTTGAAAGCGGTTTCGCGCTCGCGTGGTGATGTCTTCGATAATCAGAGGCCATGGGATATCGCCGAAGACTTTGAAAAGCCAGTGCCACCCGCTCGAAAGCATTACGGTCGTCTACATCCCCGGATCAAAGAACTGTGTCATTTGGATACAGTTAGTCAGTTCGTACTGAGGCTCTACTCAGTCGCTCAAGTCGCCTTCTGTCGCTAGTTGGTTAGTCACAAGACTACATACGCTACTCGAGTCCATAATTCCGGAGCGTATGAATATTGGCTTTTTCTCACTTATGAACAGGAAGAAGCATTCTTTTTCTTCCCGGATTGTACTATCGCTACCCTCGCAAGTTCGCCGCCTGCGGCGGGCTGTTAATGGCCGATGGGGATAACGGTCGCTTGCAGTTGTATTCGGCTCGGCATCGGTCGAACTCGCGGTGCGGCTCCGATCGAGGAGCAGCCGAGGCGCGAACCGCAATCGCGTCCGACCCTTATTTCCTCACCAGTAATTTTCAATTCGAAGGAGATTGCCTAAAGAGACAACGGTTCGGACCGCGCAAAACTGCAGCTCTGGAACTGACTCTGCGGCGATCTCTGACGGATCAGGCGGAAGGAGGCTGACCATTATGCGTGGGAAACGAAACGTCTGGCGAGCCATTCTTGTCGCGGCCATTTTTCTGGCCGCGCCGCTTCGATGCCTGGCTGCCGAATCCAGCGGGCACGAGAGCCTGAGCGAGATCAGAAACGAGATTCATCAGCTCGAAGCCGATCGCGCTCGCGATCTGCAACTGATGGAGCGGCTCGAAAAGCGGGTCGATCAGCTCGAGAGCGAAAACGCTCAGCTCAAAGCGGCGAATGCCCAAATCAAGAGCGACGCGACCGAAGCCACCCAACAGGTGAAGACCCTCCAGGCCCAGGTCGAAAGCGGGCCCAATCCCAAAGCGATGGCGAGTGCGGTCAGCAGCTACCTGGGCACTCACAGCTTCACCGTCACGGGTTCGGCCGGCGTCGGGTTCATCTACGATCAGCAGAGCTCCGGCTACACGGGATTCCCGAACCAGACACAAAACGATTTCTTCCTTGATTGGGAGCCGATGGTTCTTTATCGGCCCAACGACTGGATGATGTTCGAGGGCGTGATGAGCGCCGCATTCGGCCAGAGCGGCACCGGGGTGGATCTCTCGACCGCGCTCTTCTACCTCTTTCCCTTCGACAAGCTCACCCTGGCGGGGGGACTTTTCGATCAACCCTTCGGCGACTGGTACGAAGATCAGAGTCCGATGTGGGTCAACCGCTTTGTCACAGCGCCGCTGCCGTACGGAGTCGAGCCCGTGGTGCCGCCGGCTGAGATGGGCTTGCAGGCACGCGGAGGGCTGCAGTGGGGCGACCTTGGCCAGGACTTTGACTACACGATCTGGGGCGGGCAGGGGCCGAGCTACAGTGAGAACGTGCTTGGCGCCGTCAGCACCTCGCCCACCGCGGCGGCGAACAAGCAGACCAACGGCAAATCGATGGGCGCAAGGTTCCGCGTTTATCCTTTTCCGCTCGATGCCAATCTTGGGCGCCTGGAGCTTGGCGCTTCCACCTACAACGGCAAATGGCTGAGCGGAAATTGGTTGACGTCGTGGGGGCTCGATTTCGCGTATCTCAACGGCAATCTGCAGGCGCGCGGTGAGTTCCTGCGCTCGTACCGGCAGATGCCCAACGGTTTGCCACAAGACAATCGCGAAGGATGGTACGTCCAGGCCGGCTATTTTCTAAGCGACCTGAAGCTGCCGGGCGCGCCCGATCAGGTCAACCAATACCTGAGCAGACTCGAGCCGCTGATCCGCTACTCGGGAGTGAATCAGCATTTCGTTGCCATCGATGATGTAAAAGGCGCAACCGGAATCGGACTGGGCGGCGTCCAGGTCGGCTTCATCCCCGACTTCGGGCTCAACGGCTCGCCGGCTCTGTTCGCGCCCCACTCGCGCGAGGTCGCCCTGGGTCTCGACTATTGGATAGCGCCTTCCATCGTTTGGCAGAACGAGTTTGACATTGAATTGCCGCACGCCGGCGGCACCTTTGTGAAAGCGGATGGAACGACAGTTGGGGTCGGCGCAACTCCCAACGATCATGCCTTCCTTAGCCAGTTCACGATCGGATTCTGAGGAGGAAGGAACATGAAAAGACTTGTCGTAACTCTAATACTGGCTACTGTGATGAGTGGATTGTGCTCGGTCGCGGCTTGCGCCGAGCAAATGACCCAAGCGGAGAGACGAAAGTTGTTCCAGACCGGCGCCAAGCTCTGGCCGGTTTACTGCGCGCAATGTCACAACGCGCGGCCGGGTTCGGAGTTTGCTCCCTATCAATGGGACCAGATCATCATGCACATGCGCGGGCTTTCCAACATGCCGGCCGAAGACGCCCGGGCCATCGTCGAGTACCTGAAGGGCGGCCGCGAATAGGGACGCCGGATGCTGAAACGAGGATTTGGGATGAAGAGATCAACGCTGTTTCCAGGATTGATTGCGGCCGTCGCGGCTTTTGTCGCGATGGCCGCGCCGGTGCGGGCCGATATGGCCGCTGCCGAGAAGAACTACAAGACCTTCTGCGCCAAGTGCCACGGCGATACCGGCAAGGGCAACGGTTCCGGGGCCGCATCGCTAAGCACCAAGCCGCGAGATTTCACCGATTGCGCCCGCATGCAGAAACTCTCGGATGACACTCTGTTCAACGTGATCAAGAACGGCGGCAAGGCCAACGGACTCAGTCCGGACATGCAGGCCTGGAGCGACGGGTTCGATGATTCCGAGATTCACGATCTCGTCGCTTACGTTCGCACGTTCTGCAAGAAGTAGCGCGCCGGAAAAGCACGATGGCCGATCGGCAGATACATGCGGTGCCGCGCGACCTCTGGTGGTTTCGCAAGAACGTGCCGTGTCTCGATGCGTGCCCGGTCAAAACCGACGCGGGCCGCTACGTGCAATTGATCGCCGAGGGCCGCTTCGAGGACGCCTACCGCGTGGCGCGCTCGCCGAATCCGATCGCATCGATTTGCGGGCGCGCCTGCGGAGCGCCGTGTGAAGATGCGTGCCGGCGCGGCAAAATCGACGCGCCCATCGCTATCCGCTCGCTCAAGCGCTTCGTCTCCGAGCAGTTCGGCCCCGAGGCGCTCGCGCCGATCGCGCTCGATCGGGCCCTGGCCGGGGCCGGCGATGGAAGTGTGACGCCGCTTCATGGCGATGCCTTGATGCGGTGCCGCGATCGCGGACGCAACGCGCCCGCGGTCGCGGTGGTCGGCGCGGGACCCGCCGGCCTTGCCTGCGCGCACGATCTGGCGGTCAGGGGTTATCGCGTCACGGTGTTCGAGGCGATGCCCAGTTCCGGCGGGATGATGCGCTACGGAATTCCCGCCTACCGCCTGGCGCGCGAGGTCATCGACCGGCAAACCGAAGAAATCGAGAAGCTGGGAGTCGAATTTCGTTTCAATACCCCGCTCAGCAAGGACTTCGGCGTAAGCGACCTTCTGAAACAGGGCTTCGGCGCGGTTTTTCTCGCCGTCGGCGCGTCGCGCGGCCGCAGCGTCCCTGTCGAGAATTCCGACGCCGAAGGCGTGGTCAAGGCGATCGACTACCTGCTGAACATCAACCGCGGCTACCGTGTTCCGCTCGGCAGGAAGGTGGTGGTGATCGGCGGAGGATTGGTTGCGATCGATGCGGCTCGGACCGCGGTGCGCGAGATGCTCTCCGGATTGCAAATCTCGGCCGCCGACGAGCAGGCGGTCGAAGCAGGGACTTACCGAGTCGCCCTCGATGTCGCGCGAGAAGCGGCTCGCCGCGGAGCGCTGGAAGTGACCGTGGTCAGCCTCGAATCGGAAACCGAGATGCCCGCGATGAAATCGGAGCAGGGCAGAGAAGAGGCGGAGACCGCGACCGAGGAGGGCGTCCGTTTCTTGCCGTCCTGGGGACCGCGGCGCATCGTAGTCCGCGACGGCAAAGCGGCGGGAATCGAGCTGGTGCGGTGCGTGCGCGTATTCGATGACGCCGGGCGCTTCAAGCCGGAATTCGACGACCAGCAGCGGCGGGTGCTTGATGCGGATACTGTCATTCTCGCGATCGGACAGGCGCCCGACTTGTCGTTCATCAGGCCCGGCGAAGTTGAGTTGACCGCCGCCGGCACCCTCAAGATCGATCCGATTACGCTCGCAACCAGCATCCCCGGGGTTTTCGCGGGCGGCGATGCCGCCTTCCCTCCGTCGCTGCTGATAACCGTCGCACAGCACGGCAAGCTCGCCGCGCAATCAATCGATGCTTACCTGCATGGCGAGAAACTTCCGTCGCGCGAGCTGCACGTTCAAATCGAAGAGCTTCCCACCGACTCGTATTCGATGCCTGAACAGTTCGAGCAGCGCCCGCGAGCGATTCCGATCGTCCCTCTCGATCGCCGCAGCGGTATCACCGAAGTCGAGCCGGTGCTGTCGGCCGAGCAGGCGCGCGATCAGGCGGGCCGATGCCTCTATTGCCATATCCATCCGATCTACAACGGCAGCCGATGCATCCTGTGCAATCGATGCGTGGATATATGTCCTGAGCATTGCCTGCACTTCGCCCCGGCGAGCCGAATCGCGGATCAGGTGCCGCTGGAGGGGGTCGCGGACGAAAGCGGCGTCACCAGCGTGTTTCTCTACGATGAGGAGAAGTGCATCCGATGCGGCCTCTGCGCCATACGCTGTCCGACGGCCGCGATCACCATGGAGCGTTTCTGGTTTGAGGAGGTTGCCGCACGGTGAGTGCCGCCGACAAAAAGAATGTTCCACCCACCGATACGGAGCGGCGCCGGGTTCTTCGTCTCCTGGGCAAGGGCTCGGTGGTTGCCGCGTTCGCCGCGCAGATTGGGGCCGCGGCGCGCGCTTTTTTTCCCAATGTCCTGTACGAGCCGCCCACGAAATTCAAACTCAAACGGCCGGAGGAGTATCCGCCCGGGTTCACGTTCGACGCCGCGCATCGGCTGTTCGTGGTTCGCGAGGAAGACGCCTTCCACGTCATTTCAGCCGTTTGCACGCATCTGGGATGCACCGTGCAGTGGCGCGAGAACGAATTCGACTGCCCTTGCCACGGCAGCCGCTTCAGGCCCAACGGAAGCGTGATCAGCGGTCCCGCGCCGCGCCCGCTCAGTTGGTTCGACACGCGCCTCTCGCCGGACGGCTTCCTTGAGGTCGACAGCGCCGTCGATGTCGCGCCGGGATTCCGGTTCGTTCCACCCAAAGGGCAGGCCTGAGATGGGAGAGCAACTGGCAAAGCTGTGGCGCAAAATCTCGTGGTCGTGGTCGCCCGGCAGCGAACGCGAGTCGTCCGAAGCAATTGTGCGCAACCTCTGGTTGCATTGGTTTCCCGCCAAGATTACGCGCGCCGCGATGAGCTGGAACTATTCGCTGTGGCTCGGCACCGCGGCGGCTTCCCTGTTTTTTATCCTGACCGTGACCGGTGTGATGCTGATGTTTTTCTATGTGCCGTCCACCGAGCGCGCCTACGGAAGCATCAAGGATCTTCAGTACGCCGTCAGCTTCGGCCGCGTCCTGCGCAACCAGCATCGATGGGCCGCCGAGGGGATGGTCGCGGTGGTGTTTCTGCACATGGCGCGCGTGTTCTTCACCGGCGCCTATCGCGGCACGCGAGCCGCCAATTGGCTGGTTGGTGTGGGACTTCTGCTTGCCACGCTGTTGTTGTCATTCACCGGATATCTGTTGCCCTGGGACCAGCTCGCGTTCTGGGCGGTAACGGTCGGAACCAACATCGCGCGCGAGGCCCCTGTGGTCGGCGGCACGATGCGGTTTTTGCTGCTGGGCGGCACCCAAATCGATCAGCAGACTTTGCTCCGATTTTACGTGCTGCACGTGTTCTTTCTGCCCGCCGTGCTGTGGGTGATGTTCGCGTATCACATGTGGAGAGTGCGCAAGGATGGCGGGCTCGGCGCGGTCGAAGCGATCAAGGCCGACCGCAGGATGGCGCCCAAGCCGATGCCCGCGACCAAGAGTTACTCGCTGTTTGGGCTTACGCCCGGGACCTCCGTGCAGGTCATGAGTTCCACCGAGCTGGAAGCCGAAGACCAGGTGGTGTCATCGCCGAACCTCACTCGGCGCATCGTGCTGGTATTCCTGATCGTGTTCAACGCGACGTTGCTGGCCTCGATCTTTTTCAACGCTCCGCTCGAAGAAGCCGCCAATCCCGCCGTCACGCCGAATCCGGCCAAGGCCCCGTGGTATTTCGTGTGGCTGCAGGAACTGGTCGCATCGACAACCGTGCATATCGGGCCGCTGACGATCAGCGGCGGCTTTCTGGGCGGAATTCTGTTGCCGGGGGTTCTGCTGGTTTTGCTCGCGGTATGGCCGTGGCTCGATCGGTCTCCGCTAAGCGCGGAGGGGAGATGGTTTCCATCCAGCCGCAAGACGCAGAACCGCGTATTCGTGGTAGCGATGATCGCGATCGTGCTGCTGATCGTGGTCGGAGTTTTCTTGCGGGGGCCGAATTGGCGAATCTACTGGCCGGGGATGCCGCGTCCGCAGGCGCCGACCGTTCTCTGAGCCATGGAACGTCCTGACCAATCATATGAAGGGCGCGACTTCGGCTGGCTGGTCGCGATGTCCTTTATCTTTCTGGCGCTGGTGGCTTTTGCGCTCTGGCGCGAGTTTCATCCCGGTTGGGCGCCGGTGCAGGCGCGCTTTCGCGCCGCGATGGAAAAATACGGCGGCACCGACCGGGCGCGCGCATTCACGCCCGGCATCAAGCAGATCTGGGTCCCGAAAATTCACATGGTCGATCGATGCATCACCTGCCATCTCGGCTACGAATGGGGCTCGATTCTGCCGGCCACTCTGCCCGAGCCGCTGACACCGCATCCGAACCTGCCCTACATGGACAAGCATCCCTTCCAAAACTTTGGCTGCACCACTTGCCACGGCGGCCAGGGATGGGCGACGACAGCGTCAGCCGCGCATGGCGGCAAGGACTGGAACGATCCGATGCTGTCGGCCGGGATTGCGCGCCGCTACGATCTTCGAGAGGCCGATCTTATCCAGATGCGATGCAACTTCTGCCATCGCCACGACGTTACGACACCGGGCATGGATCAGATCAATCTCGCAAAGAAACTCTATAAGGAGAACAAATGCCGGCTGTGCCACGCCGTCGAAGGCCACGGAGGAACCAAGGCACCCGAGCTTACCTACTTCGGCGACAAAGACCCTGAGCTGGTCGATTTCACCCACGTGACGGGCGCGCACACGCTGTTCAACTGGACTTACGAGCATCTGATGGCGCCCGACAAAATTTCGCCGAAAACGACGATGCCGACTTTCGGCTTCAAGCCGGAGGAAGCTCGTGCGCTCACCCTGATGCTCCTGAGCTGGCGGCGCGAAGTTTATCCTCCGGAATACATACCGCCGCCGATCGAAGAGGCGCCGCCGGCGGCAGCCCCTCCGCACTAGTCCCGTTCGGCGCGAGGTTTCCGCTGCTTACGGAAACTGCAGGGGCCGAATGTTCAAGTGCGGCGGCAAATACGCGATCAGGAACGGTCCATACACAATCAGGCTTAGCGCCACCGACGCGACTACCCAGTACCGCAACGCATCGAGCTTCGCTTCCCATCCCGTCTGGGCGGGAGGCTGCACCGTCTCGGTGAACGGGACGTCGCCTTGCGCGGCTTCTTCACCAGCCGCGACCGTCATCACCAGGTTCACGAAGAAGAGCGCCACGGAGACGAACATTATCGTGCCGCCGATTGCGGCCATGATTCCCGGTATGTGCCAGGCCGGCAGGTTGTAACTGGCAAGCGCGAGCTGCGTGCGGCGCGGCATCCCCTCCATGCCGCCCATCATCATTCCGCGCGAGAAAATCAGCACGCCGCCGAAATATACGAACGATTGAATCACCCCCAGCCGCGGCGACCACAGGCTGCGCCCATACAGGTACGGAATCAGCCAATAGGCGATTCCCATATACGAGAGCGCGACCGCGGTGCCGAGCGTCAGATGAAAATGTCCGGGGATGAAGGCGGTGTTGTGCACCCGGAGATTCATCGAGAAGCTCGCGTTCATCAGTCCCGAAATTCCGCCGAGGAAAAACGCAAGCATCGCGAGTACCTGCGCGCTCAGCGACGGATTGTTCCACGGAATCCGGAAAAACCAGCTCACAAGGCCCTTGGCGCCCGCGCGCCGTCCGGCAATTTCAAGCGCGTACATCACGGCGAACGCCGTCATCAGGCTCGGAAAGAAAATGCCGAAGGTCAGCACCGCCGAAGCATACTTGAGCCCCACCGGAATGCCGGGGTCGGTGAACTGATGATGGAACCCGACGGGGACGAGCAGGATGAACATGACGAACGCGATTCGCGTGAGCGTGTCGCTGAACAACGCGCCGCCCGCCTGCTTCGGGATCATCCCGTACCACGAAATGTAAATCGGCAGGAGCCAGAAATAGACGATCGGATGCCCCGTGAACCAGAACAGCGTGCGGGTAAGCAGCGGATCCGTACCCGCCGTCAAGCCGAGCGACCACGGGAGCAGCAGGAACACGACCTCGATGGCGATGCCGGCGGAGGCGATGTCCCACATCAGGTATGTCGCGACCGACATGAAGGCCATCAGCGGGATGCGCTCGCCGCGATGCTCGCGCCGCCAGTTCCGCAGCGTGACGATCTGGTTCGCCGAGGTTACCCAGGTGCTGATCACCACCAGCGCCAGGCCAAGGTAAAAGGTCCAATGCGCCTGCAGCGGGGCGTAGAACGTATAAAGAACGCTGGCCTGCCCGGTCAGCATCGCGAACGCCGCCAGCAGCGATCCGATCAACAGCAGCCAGAACGCAATCCGCAGCAAAGCGCCGTTGAGCTTTCTTCCCAGTCCGCGCGCCGTGGTCAGCGCGACGAATCCGTTGGCGAATGCCGTCGTCAGCACTAGCGCATTCAGCACGCCGTGCAGGGTCAGTCCCTGGTAGTAGGAGTGGATGCCCGGGTAGTCTTTGATCAGGTCAACCTTCGCGTAGTTGAAGGCCTGGTCGAGGCCGAACAGCACTCCGATCGCGAAGATCGCGAATCCGAAAATTATGTTCCAGCGAATAACCGCGAGTTGTTCTCGCGGCAGTTCGAAACCCTTTGACTCCGCTACGATCGGGGTACTCATTTGACCACTACCTTTCCCGACATCGTGTGATGCAGCCGGCCGCAATACTCATGGCATAAGAGCAGATACTCGCCGGGCCTGGAGAACTTGTAGGTCTCCGATGAGACCTCGCCCGGAACCAGCATCATGTTCACGTTGGTGCCGACGATCATAAAGCCGTGAATCACGTCCGACGAAGTCGCGCGGAATGTCACCTCGGCTCCCACCGGAAGCTCGATATTGTCCGGCGCGAACGACCAGGTCTGCCCAATCACGACTACGTCGAATTTGCCCGGGGCCGTTTCGTGGACGCCGGGATTGTCGAATGGCGGTGTCACGCGCAGCACTTTGCGCAGCTTCTGATCCGCGGTGCACGCGATCATCTCCATGCGCCCCGGCATCGAGATGCCCATCGCAAAGACGCTGTAGGCAAGCGCCAGAAGAAAGGCCACCAGAACCGCTCCGGAAGCCACCAGGAAGCTCTTCTCGTACGCTTCCATATCAACTCCTGCCAATCAGTCCGAGAAACATCAACGCCCACATCGCAGTGAGCAGCAGCATGTAGAGCGCCATTACCAACGTGGTCCCGGTTGGCGGCGGGACTTCTTCTTCGCCTGGACGATATTGGTCAGCCATGTTGCACCCATTTCCGCGCGTTTGCGCCTTGAAACCTCGAACGACAAACGAACTCACACGAAAAGCATTCCGATCGAGTTTGAGTTTTATGTCAATGTCGCCAAAGGAAACACCGACGTGCCCTGAAATCCGCGAGCGGCGCGGATTGTTCGTGGCCAGGATGGCCGCGCTACCGGGCGATCATCGGTCTGGGAAATCGAAGTAGGTGTCTGGATAGGGTTCCTTCGCCAGCGTGAAGTGCCACCACTCGTACGGGTAAGGATTGAAGCCCGCTTGAACGAAGAGCCGTTCGATCAACATCCGGTTCGCACGCTGCTGCGCGGACAGCCCTTCGGCATGCGTATGAGCGCGTTCGTCGAAGCAATCGAAACCGGTGCCCATGTCGAGCGCGCTCGAATCAGGCAGGCCGCACGATGGTTTCGCGCGGTTTGCATCGCCGTGGCTCGAAACGATGGTCGCATCCACGGTGCTCCCGCGGCTGTGAGACGAAGGTGAGGCGACATAGCCCTTTGCGAAGAGTTCGCTCTTTGGTACGCGCGGGTAGAATTCCCGCTTCATCGCGGCTTCGGATGGATCCTTGGCCCAGCGCACGAAGTAATCGACGGCGGTCCGCGGCCGGTAGCAATCATAGACCTTCAGCGAGAGCCCGAATTCCCTGAGCTGTCTTTGAATCGCGGCCAGCGCTTCGGCGGCGGGCCGCGTCAGCAGGCATCGATTGGCAGAGTAGCCGGGTATCGGATGTCCGACGAAGTTGTTGCCGACCGCGTAGCGCATATCGATCACGATCGAAGGGTCCAGCGCGTGCAAATCGACAAAGTCCGACGGCATCGACTCCGTATTCGCGCCACGCGCGACTCCGACGCGAAGGAGGATCAAAACCGCCACGACAGTCAGGCGCAGTCCCATGGATGGCGTGATTCCCGTCGCTGAGAACCGGGTCCAAAGGGGGGTCCGATAGCCGATTATTTTGCCGCACCGCGCAGCGCGATTGTGGGACTGTCTCACTCGCGAACACTGTATTAGACTTTTCGTCCAATGAGCTACCTGCCGATTTTCATGAACCTCGGCGGGCGTCGATGTCTCGTTGCCGGAGGCGGCGAGGTCGGCGAGCGCCGAGTTGCCGCCTTGCTCGATGCCGGAGCGATCGTTCGCGTTGTCAGCCCGGATGTCACGGACGAACTCGATCGTCTTGCGAAGAGCGGCGCGATCGAGCATCGCTCGCGCCGATGGCAATCCGGCGATCTGGAGGGATGCGCGCTGGCGTTCGCGGCCACCGACGATCCCGAACTGAACCGCGCGATCGCCGCCGAGGCGCGCTCCTTGAAGATCCCGGTCAACGTGGCGGACGAACCCGGCCTGTGCGATTTCATCATGCCGAGCGTCGTCGGCAGGGGAGATCTTCGGATCGCGGTTTCCACTTCCGGCGCAAGTCCCGCATTTGCTTCGCGAGTGCGGCGCGATTTGGAAAATCTTGTGGGTCCGGAATACGAAGTTGCCGTTCAAATCCTGCGGGCGGCCCGGATACATCTTCGAGCCCATGAGCGCGACGCGCTCGAGCGGGCGCGGATTCTGCAATCGCTCGCCTTTTCAGATATCGTGGACCTGATCCGCGACGCGAACTGGGCGGGAGTTGACCGGATGCTCACGGAGAGCCTGGGAGTCGGCCTCGACGGCCTCGCAATCGCGTCGCACAATCTTCTTCGAATCGCCTGACGATGGAAACGCTCTGGCTGCTGCCCGCCGTGGGTTGCTACACGCTTTCGGCAATCCTGTTCCTGTCGGACCGGATGTCGGGAAAGGCGCGCGCGGGCGCGGCGGCGTTGTTCCTGCTCGGGGCGGGAGCGGTGCTGCATGCGCTGGACCTGACCGCGCGCGGGCTGCAGGCAGGCAATATTCCGGTGGCGAACTTCGCCGAAGCGCTTTCATTCCTTGCCTGGGTGACGGCGCTGGCGGCACTTGTCCTAATCGTGCGGCTCAGGATGATGGTGATCGGCGCGTACGCGGCGCCGGCTGTGGCGATTGCGCTGGGAGTGTCGTCCGCGATGGCATCGCAGGGGCGCGTGGTTCTGCCCGCGCCGCTGCGAAGCGTGTGGCTTCCGATTCACGTCAGCCTTGCGATCGTCGGCTACGCGATGTTCATCCTGGCGGCGAGCGTGAGCCTGGTTTATCTCGCGTATGAATCGCGGCTCAAGGCCAAGCGGCCCCTCAAGTCCGACGGCGATCGGATGCCGAGCCTCGAGAAGCTTGACCGGATAAACTATTCGCTCCTGGTCTGGGGCTTCGTGATGCTGAGCGCGGCGATCATAACGGGAGCGATATGGGCGGATGCGACCTGGGGCCATTTCTGGTCCTGGGAACCAAAGGAATCGTGGTCGCTGGTGATCTGGATCCTGTATGCCGGACTGCTCGAATCGAGACTTACGGTAGGATGGCGCGGGCGGCGCGCCGCCGCGCTTACGATCGTGGTCTTTGCGGTGCTGGTCAGCTCTTTCGTAGGCGTTAGCCTGGTATTTCCGGGCAAGCATGGAGGCACTTTCGGCTAGCACGATGGCGCAGACGCTGTTCATAGTCGGCGTGAACCACCAGACCGCGCCCGTAGCCGTGCGCGAGCGCCTGGCCTACGCCGAGAGCGACATTGCGCAGGCGCTGGTGCGCCTCAAGCAGAAGGTTGCGTCGGTGGCCGAGGCGGCAATTCTTTCCACCTGCAATCGGGTCGAAGTGGTCGGGGTTGCTGCAGATCCCGAAAAAGCCTCCGACGAGATTGCCGCATTCCTGGCCGCCGACCGCGGCGTCGACAGGTCCGCGTTCGCGGATGCGCTCTACCGGATGCAGGGACGGGAGGCCGCGCGCCATCTGTTCCGCGTCGGTGCGAGCCTGGATTCGATGGTGGTGGGCGAGCCTCAGATACTCGGACAACTGAAGCTCGCCTACGCGCAGGCGGCGCAATCGGGCACCGTCGGCCTCGTGCTGCACCGCGCGTTTCATAAAGCGTTCTCGACCGCCAAGCGTATCCGCAAGAACACGCTGATCGGACATGGCGCGGTCTCGGTCGGTTCGGCAGCGGTGGCGCTGGCAAGCCAGATCTTCGACAAGTTCAGCGACAAGACGGTGATGCTGATCGGGGCGGGCAGGATGGCGGAGCTGACGGCGCGCCAGTTGAAAACCATCGGCATCGAATCGCTGATTATCACCTCGCGCACCTTTGACAATGCGGTTACGCTCGCGCGCGATCTCGGCGGAACCGCGGTGCCTTTCGACAACTACAAGCCCTACCTTCGGATCGCCGACGTGGTGATCGGATCGGTGTCCGTGACAAAACCGATTTTCGGGCCAGAGGAATTCGAGGCGATCATCAAGGAGCGGCGCTACAAACCGATGTTTCTGATCGACCTGGGTGTCCCGCGCAACTTCGACGAGCGGCTCAATTCGATCGGGAACGTTTACCTCTACGACATCGACGACCTCGGGCAGGTGATCGACAAGACCCGCGCCGAGCGGGAAAAAGAAGCCGACAAAGCCGAAGAGATCGTCGAACAGGAACTGGAAGCGTTCGAGCGCTGGATGGCGGGACTTGACCTGGTGCCCACCATCAAGGACATCCGCTACAGCATCGAGCGCCTGCGCGAACTCGAGCTCGGACGCAATCGCGGCTGGATCGCTTCGCTCGAACCGTCGGAGCGCGAGCGCGTCGAATCGCTGACCCGCAGCCTCACCAACAAGCTCCTTCATCGCATCCTGCTGGGACTTCGCCAGGGCACGAACAGCGCCGACGACAACGCATACGCGGCCGAAGTCGCGCGCCGCCTCTTATGCGGCGAGTTCGATCTCGACGAGTCCGAGTTCGAAGCGATCGAAGAAGACGACGACGGCGGGATCTAGTCCCCGGATGGCTCTCAGGCTAAGGATCGGTTCGCGTCCCAGCCGGCTTGCCCTGGCACAGGCTGAAATCGTCCGCGCCAGCCTTGCCGCGATCGTTCCCGGCCTTGCCGCTGAAATCGTCGAAATCCGCACCAGCGGCGACAAGATGACGACCGCATCGCTCGCCCGGGTGGGAGGCAAGGGACTGTTTATCCGCGAGCTCGAGCAGGCGCTCAGACAGAAGCGAATCGATCTCGCGGTTCATTCGATGAAGGATCTTCCGGCGGTGCTCGCGCCCGAATTTCACCTCGCCGCCGTGCCGCCGCGCGAAGACGCGCGCGATGTGCTCGTGACGCGTGACGGCGCCGCGCTCGCCGCTTTGCCCAAGGGGAGCAGGCTCGGGACGTCGTCGCCGCGCCGGCGCTTCGCGGCGCTGGCGGCGAATCCAGGCCTCGAAATCTCCGCACTGCGCGGCAATGTTGATACCCGCCTGCGGAAGGTATCCGAAGGCGCTCTCGACGCGATTATCGTCGCGATGGCGGGGCTGAAGCGGCTTGGGCAGCTCTCCGCGGGTCGGTTCGCGCCGCTCGACGAACGCGAGTTTGTTCCCGCCGGCGGGCAGGCCGCGCTCGCAATCGAAACGCTCGCGCATCCGCCGCGCGAACTCGAGCACGCCCTGGCCGCGCTCAACGACTCTCGTGCCCGCTACGAAACCGCCGCGGAACGCGCCTTCCTGGCAGCGATCGGCGCATCGTGCGTGACGCCGGTCGGAGTGAAAGCGACGCTTTCCGATGACTCGATCTGCCTGCGCGCGCGGCTTTTCTCACCTGACGGCTCGGCGGAATTGTCGGATGAGATAGCCGAGATTGCCGACAACGATCTGGCGCCGTCCGCGGCGGAGGCGCTCGGTGCCCGGCTTGCCGAACGGATGCTGGCGCGCGGCGCGGACCGGATGATCGCGGATGCGTGAGCGGCGGGGCAGGGTTTACCTGGTCGGCGCGGGTCCGGGCGCTTTCGACCTGATCACGCTGCGCGGAGCCGAGTGCCTCAGGCAGGCGGACTGCGTGGTCTATGACTACCTGGTAAATCCCGATCTCCTTCAGCTTGCGCCGCCCGGCGCGGAACTTGTCTTCGCCGGAAAAAAAGGCGGTGGCGGAAAGGCGATGGACCAAACGGAGCTGAACGCTCTGCTGGTGGACCGCGCATCCAGAGGCAGGCGGGTCGTGCGTCTCAAGGGCGGCGACCCGTTCATCTTCGGGCGCGGCGGCGAGGAAGCGCAGGCGCTCGCGCGCGCCAAAATTCCGTTCGAGGTTGTTCCTGGAATTACTTCGGCAATCGCCGCGCCAGCGTTCGCGGGAATTCCGCTGACCCATCGCAAGCTCGGCTCGTTCGTCGCCTTTGTTACCGGCCATGAAGACGAACACAAACGCGGGCGTTCCGGCGTGCCGTGGGCTGACCTCGCGCGCGCCGCGCGTGGCGGTGGAACGGTCGTGCTCCTGATGGCGACGGCGAGGATGGATGCGTCGCTCGCAAGCCTCATCCGCGCGGGACTTTCCGCGCGAACCCCGGCCGCCGCCGTGCAATGGGGCACAACCGCCGCGCAGAAGACCGTGACCGGGACATTGGCGACACTGCCCGCGCGATGCGCCGCCGAAAGGCTCGCGGCGCCCGCGATAATCGTGATCGGCGAGTCGGTCGAACTGCGCGAGCAGCTTCGATGGTTCGAGAAGATGCCGCTGTTCGGGCGAAGAATCGTAGTGACTCGTTCGCGCGAAGCCGGAGCAAGCTTCGCCCGCGAGCTGCGCGCATTGGGCGCCGACGCAATCGAGTTTCCGACCATCGAAACCGCGCGCCCCGCCAGCTACGCCGCGCTGGACAAGGCAATCGACGAGATCGGCCGCTTCGACTGGATAATCTTCACCAGCGCAACCGGCGTTGATTCGTTTATCGCGCGGATGAAAACGCTACGCCGCGACATCCGATCGATCGGCCGCGCGTCGCTGTGCGCGATCGGGCCCGCCACCGCCGCGCGCCTCGATCAATATGCGCTGCTCGTCGCGGCGACGCCCGCGGAATATCGGGCCGAGTCGATCGTCCCCGCTATAGGCGCGGACCGCATTGCGGGAGCAAGCATCCTGATTCCCCGCGCGCAGGTCGCGCGCGAAGTTCTCCCCGCGATGCTGCGAGAAAGCGGCGCGCGCGAAGTCGTGGTCGCGCCGGCCTATCGGACCGTCAAACCGAAAGGCGCGGCGGTCGAGAGGATGCGATCGCTGATCGAGGCGCGCCAAATCGACCTGGTAACATTCACCAGCTCCAGCACGGTCACGAACTTCTGCCGGATGGTAGGCGCGGTCGAGGGACTGAAGGCGGGAGTGATAGGCCCGATCACGGCCCAGTCCGCCCGCCAACGCGGCTTCGACGTGGCCGTGTGCCCCGAACAATACACCGCGCCTGCCCTGATCGCCGCAATCCGCCGCCACTTCGAACGCACATCTTAATCGCAAAACGCCCCCGTATCCGATCGTGCGCGTACTTAGCCGGCAGCCGGTTCCGGGAGCGGGAGATGGTGACCAGTCAGAAGCTCAACGAAATGCCGTACTCGGGGCCGTAGGAGAACCAGCGAATAAAATTTCCGTCCTCGTGTGAGTCTTCCAACTGGCTGTAATAGTACGCGAACATCCCGACCATCGGATGCACGGGTCCGAGCCACGCCGGGTTCGAATAGAGGATTCGGACGTGGCCTTCCACCTGGTTCTGCGATGCCCACACGGTGCCGCCTTCGTCGCGCAGCGAGTTCCACCGGTTCATCCATCCTCCGAAGACCGACCCGTCGGCGATAAAGCTGTCGCCCAGACGGCGGATTGCTTCCAATCCAATCTCCGGCACGGGCATCGCCTGATGATAGAAATCCTCTTTGGTCTCTTCGCCCTTTGAAGTTGAGGTGACCGGAGCGTGGCCGCTGTCGATTTCGAAATTGATATACGTGTACTCGATGCCGGCTTTCGCCCGCACGTCCCATCCTTGCAGCCACTCCGGCCAGTTGCTTTCGTATTCCCGATAAAAGGGTGTCAGGCGCCGCTCGTAATAGAGCCCGAGTGAAAACCATTCGGAAGGGTTCGTGTTCAGGGTCTGGCCGCCCTTGATCTCGGAGCCGTTGAAAAGGATCGGAGTTGCCTGAAAGTGATTGCCGCCGATATCGAAGTAGCGAAAGCTCGCGGCGATCGCGTCGAGCTGGTTGAACCAGTAGCGCAGCTCCAGCGTCGGCATCTGCTCCGTGTTCAATCCCAGCGAGGGGAACTCAAGCCCGCTGCCCTCGATGTTGAACTCGCGCACGCGCACGATGCTGCCAGGGCCGGTGAAACCCGACAGGTTCTCAGCGACCAGATCAAACTGATGTGCCCGCGGAAGCAGAAGATCGTAGGGGCCGGTCGGCTCACTCGGCAGCGTGGTCGGATAGTTCTCGCCGACCCAGTGTCCGACCGCCGCGCCCACCAGGCCTCCGGCCACCGCGCCGGCCGCGATCAGCGGCGCGGTGCTGGCCGCGCCATTGCCGACCCCCTGGCCCAATGCGAGCTGAGCACTCAGGTAAGTTCCCGCCATCGTTCCAATGGCCGCGCCCTCCGCGGTGGGCCGAGTGATTTCCGGAGGGCTCCCTGAGCATCCCCAGAGAGCGAGAAGAATTACGAATGCGGCAGCGGACGCTGTCGATTTGAACACGACGGTCGCTCCTCAACTGAAAACGAACCGGTCCCGTCGCCCGCCTTAAACGAAAGTCCTCCATCTGTTTAGCGTTGCACCACACCGTAGATCAAATCGTTTCGCGAACCACACAATCCGAAGATGTTCGAATTCAGAGAGACAACGGTATGGCGGGTCGGTCGCGAGAGAGCGATTGCGTACGGGAGGGATGGAGCGGGCGGCGCGAAGGGGTGGCAGGCCGGGCGAAGATTAACGTTGGCTCTCGATGTATAATCCCCGCAACGACACAATTGGCGGTGCATCCCAGCATGGCATTTCCAATCACTCGGCCGCGGCGTCTCAGGCGCAGCGACACGCTCAGACGGATGGTGCGCGAGACGCGGCTTTCGCCCGACAATCTTATCCATCCCCTGTTCGTATGCCCCGGGCGCGACGTGGTGCGTCCGGTACCTTCGATGCCGGGCGTGGCGCAGATGTCGGTGGACAAGGTCGTCGCGGAGGCGCGCGCGATCCACAAGTCCGGCGTTCCAGCGGTGATTCTGTTCGGAATTCCCGAGCGCAAAGATGCCCTCGGCAGCGAGGCGTGGAATGACGACGGCGAGGTGCAGCGCGCCATCCGCGAAATAAAGGAACGCGTGCCGGGGCTCGTCGTGATCACCGACGTATGCATGTGCGAATACACCGATCACGGCCATTGCGGCGCAATCAAGGGCGGCGACGTTGACAACGATGCCACCCTCGAGCTGCTCTCGCGTGAGGCGCTTTCCCACGCCCGCGCCGGCGCCGATATCGTGGCGCCGTCGGACATGATGGACGGACGAGTCGGTGCGATTCGCGCGGCCCTCGATCAAAACGGGTTCTCCGACCTCGCGATCATGGCCTATTCCGCCAAGTTCGCATCCGCATTCTACGGGCCGTTTCGCGATGCGGCCGAATCGGCGCCGCAGTTCGGCGATCGCCGTTCGTACCAGATGGATCCGCCCAACGGCGATGAGGCCCTGCGGGAGGTCGCGCTCGACCTGGAAGAGGGCGCGGATATCGTGATGGTCAAGCCGGCGCTTCCCTATCTGGACCTGATCTGGCGCGTGAAGAACGAATTCAAGGTCCCGGTCGCCGCATACAACGTCTCGGGCGAGTATTCGATGATCCGGGCGGCGGGAATCAATGGATGGATCGACGAAGAGCGCGCCATCCTGGAGGTACTTACCAGCATCCGCCGCGCCGGCGCCGATCTCATCCTGACCTATTTCGCCAAGGAAGTGGCGAAGATGTTGTAATCGGCGGCGATTGAGTCCTGAGTCAAATATCATCACCCCTGTGAGCGATGTGATCATTCGCGGCCTTGAAGAGCGGGACCTCGATGAGGCCGACCGGATTGTGCGCCTGGCGTTCGGAACCTTTGTCGGATTGCCCGACCCGATGAAGATGTTTGGCGATGCGGACATGGCGCGCACGCGGTTTCGCGGCAATCCCAACGGCGCGTTGGCGGCGGAACTTGACGGGCGCCTGGTCGGCTCCAATTTTCTGGCCGATTGGGGGTCGGTCGGGTTCTTTGGCCCGCTCTCCGTCGATCCAGCTCTATGGGAGCGCAAGATCGCCAGGCGTCTGCTCGACGAGACCATGGAACGGTTTCGGCAATGGGGCACGCGCCATATCGGGCTGTTTACGTTCGCCCAAAGCCCGAAGCATCTTGCCCTTTATCAGAAATATGGATTCTGGCCGCGGTACCTGACGGCGGTGATGACGAAGCCGGTTGCGCCGCCGCCTCGCGCAGAGGAAGTGGCGCTGTTTTCTGAGCTGGATGGCGGCAGGCGCGAATCGGCGCTCGCGGATTGCCGCGCGATGCTCGCGGAAATTTACCATGGACTCGACCTGACCCGCGAGATTAAGTCGGCGGCGCGCCAAAACCTCGGCGACACTGTGATGCTTCGAAGCGATTCCGCGGTCGATGCGATCGCGGTGTGTCATATCGGCGCGGGCACCGAGGCGGGAAGCGGCTCGTGTTACGTAAAGTTCGCGGCAGTGCGTCCCTCGACCGGCGCGGCCCGGACTTTCGAAATGCTTCTTGAGGCGTGCGAATGGCTGGCCGCGTCGCGCGGAGCCCGCAAACTCGATGCGGGAGTGAATACCGAGCGGCACGCCGCGTATCGCTCGATGATCTCGCGCGGGTTCCGCACGTTCATCTCCGGCGTCGCGATGCAGCATGGGAACGATCGCGGCTACAATTCGCCCGACGTGTTTGTGCTCGACGATTGGCGTTGAACCGCACGGCTTCTCGCGCCCGCGTGGACTGAAGAAGCGAGATATTTACTTCAGGTCGCGCGGCCCTGCCGGTTTGATGTTCTTCTCGTACCACGGGCGCATCGCCGCCAGCGCGCGCCCTTGATGATGCGCCAGTTCGTCGTCGGGATAACGATGCTCGGGGCCCAGCACGCACGCGATTCGCGCGTGGCATCGCGACGCGCAGTCCGGCTCCGACTCGATGCGGTAGGTCAGGCAGCGAGGGATATCCCATCCCAGCGGATGCGCGATCGCGCCGGCCGGGCATGCTTTGATGCAACTTTTGGCGGCGCAGGCCGGGCATGGATCGAAACCGCGGGCTTCACCGGGCGCGTCGATTGGTTGATCGATCAGAAGCGCGCCGCGAAACGCTATCCAGGGACCGAAACGGGGATGAACGATGACGCCGAGGATGCTCGGTCCGGCGATTCCCGCCGCCTTTCCAAGCTCGACGAAATTCAGTGTCGCGCTCCCGTTCATGAACGGAAACACGATCGTGCATCGCGCTCCGGCCTCGCGCACGGACGGCACGATCCGCGTTTCAATGACCGAGCGTGTGAAATCGTCGAGCGGATGTTCCCGATTCCACCATCCCGGACTTCCCTCGGCGTGCGTCTTCAAAGCGGCCCAGAGCGCACCGCCGCCGTTGGCGATCACCACGATCGACCGTGCCCGCGCATCAAGAGCGCCGGCGCGATAGGGCGGATTTACCACCGCGTCGTAGCGATCGACGGGCACCGCGGCGACCAGGTTCAGCCCGAACGGGTCTGCGGCGGCGCGAATTTTCTCGATTAATGAAGTCATCCGCTACGCGATCTTGTAGGTCACCAGCGCGTCCGCGATGAGCGCGTTTTTCGAGTCGCGAATCTCGACATTCAGGCTGGCAATCCGCTTGCCGTGACGGCGAAGCACGGCCCGGGCGATAAGGTCGCTCTGTATAGCCATCCCCGTGTAGTTGACCGTCATCGAAATCGTCGCGCTTCGCTGGGTCGCATCGATGCTCCAGACGGCAGCGCACGCGGCGAAGTCGGCAAGCGATGCGATCGCGCCGCCATGGACGGGCGCCGACGCGCCTCCGTCATTGAGCAGAGCGGGCCGAAACGGCATCCGGGCAACCGCCACACCATCCGAGGCTGATTCAATTTTCAGCCCGAGCATCGCCGCGACCGGAGCGCGCTGAATCGATTCGAAAGATTCCCGCCGGGTGGCCATCGTACCTTCAACTCCCGCGGCGAGCGGCCAGCTTAAACGCCAATGCCACCGCGTCGGCCGGGGTTTCCGCTCGATGCAGCCCTTTGATTTCCGGCCAGGATTTGAGCGCAACAATCGGACGCTTCATCTTCTTTGCGAATCCGATCTCCGCCATCGTGCCGCCCTCGCCCGCAAGCGCGATGACCGCATCGGCGCTGGCCACGATAATAGCATTGCGCGCCTCGCCCATCCCGGTCGCGATTGCAAATTCGATGTGCTGGTTGGCGGCGGAGCGGTCGTTGCCGGGCAGAATTCCAATCGTATGGCCGGCCTGACTGCGCGCGCCCGCGGCGGCCGCTTCCATCACGCCGGTTCGTCCGCCATTGATGAGCACGGCTCCGCGCCGAGCTATCTCGCATCCGACTTCAAAGGCGAGCCGGCAGACGGCCCTGGAAGCGTCGCCGGCGCCGATAACGGCGATCGTCCGCGCCCGCTCCATCGTCAGCATCCAAGCAGGTCGGGCAATTCGGCCAGATCGCCGATAGTTATCTCGGGCGCAGAAATTCCTTCGGGGAAGGGTTGTTGGTGCTTGTTGATCCAGGCGACCGGAATGCCGGCGCGTTTCGCGCCCACGACGTCCTCGTGGGCGGTATCTCCCACGAACAGCACCTGATGGGGCGGGAGGTTGAGGGTTTCGAGAACCCGCTTGAACAAGGCGGTGTGCGGCTTGCGCAGCCGGAACTCCGCGGAAATGACCACAATTTCGAATAAATCGAGAAGGCCGGTGTCGGCCACTATTTCGCATCCGGTGGAATGATCGTCAAAGTTCGACAGCAGGCCGAGCCGGAAGCTGCGGCCCAGGCGGCGGACCGCCTCGATCCGTCGCGCGGGCGCCTTGGTGACCGCGCGCACGCGCGCCATGTGGGTTCTGCGCAGCCGGTCGGCAAGCTCAGTTAACTCGCTGTCGCCGATAATTCCTTCCAGGCCGAGCCGACGAAGCGTTCTTTCAAACCGTTCATGGCAGGTGATTTCCGCCTCGGTGCTGGAGCGCTCGGCGAAGATTTCCTGGTACACGTCGTAGTGCGCGTCCATGAACCGGGCCCGATCGAACCGCTCGCCGAGGGCATCCTCGAGCACGGGAAAGAGCAGCGGCATCGTGGTCCGAATCTCGCGCCCCTTCCAGGTCATCAGCTCCAGACCGGAGGGATCCCAGGTGACGATAGTATCGAACAGGTCAAGGACGACCGCTTTGAACTCGTGGTTAGCCACGCGGAGTGAGCGCCCTGGCGGTGCCGGCAACCGCCGCGAGATTAAGCAATAAAACGGCGCCGTTCAGGTAAACTGACAGCCGATGAAGCCGGTCGAATTCGGCTTTGCGCGCCGGGTCGGGATTCTGCTCTTCGGCCACGGTCCGGATCGCATCGACACGCGGACGAATCACCAGGCCCGCGTAAAAAGTGAGGCCAAGAGCGAGCGCGAGAAAGGCCGCCGTCACTCCCCACGACAGATGCGCCTGCTTGACCACCGTGAAGTAGGCGGCGAGCACAAAGGCAACCGTTCCCGCCACGTAACCGAGCAGGTAGTAGCGGGGAAAGATGGTGCTGATGACCTTGCCGGCCTCGGGGAGCTGAATTATCCCGGAAAAGATTGCGGGAGCGACGAAAAAGGAGAAGAAGACGATTCCGCCAAGCCAGCATGCGATGCTCTGCAGGTACAGGAACAAGGCGATTATCATATCGGGTGCGAGACTCTCTTCGGCTGCATTAATGGAGATATGGCTTGGAAGCGCCCGGCAGCGGACGGCGGGCCGAGAATCCGCCGTCGATGGAATGCCAGGCGATTAGCTGGGGTTCCCCGTACTGCCAGCACAGGAACGCGACTTCATCGCCGTTCTCGAAGGGGAAATCCACCAGCCCCTGGTCGATATCCTTGAGAAAGCCGCCCATCGCTTCAATCTGGGAAGCCGCCTGAGCCATCACTTCTCCCGCGCCGCGCAGCTCGGGATAGCGCTCGATGATCTCGGGGAGGGTCAGATTGATCAGTCCGGGGTCACTGTTGGCAAGGTCCGCGACCCGGCTGCGCAGGTGTTTAAGCGCCGTCTGCATCTCGCGCATCAGCAGTTCCAGGCGGGGAATGAGCTCATTGGCCTCCGCGGGGCTGAAGAGCTTTTCGAATCTGATGCTTGGCAAGGCGATCCTCTCCAGTGGCGCCGAACCGCAACCGTGATTACCTTTGTTTCTGGAAGGTTAACCTGTTGGTCCGACGCTCGTATTTTAGAGTAAAATTCAGTTTGGGTGGAAGCGCGCGCCGGCACAAGGCACTTCCGATGAGGTTTTCACTGTCCTATGGCGGATAAACCGAAGACGGAAAAGCGCTTCGAGATCGAAGAAGACCTGAGCCAGGTCGAAATTCCCGAGGTTCTACCGGTGCTGCCTCTGCGCGGCATCGTGATTTTTCCGAGCCAGATATACCCTTTCCTGGTGTCGCGCCAATCGTCGCTCAAGCTGATCGAAGAGGTTGGCCAGGAGCCCAAAATTGTTGCGCTTACCGCGCAAAAGAACCCGGAGGAGGAAAATCCTGCCCCCGAGGGGCTCTACGAGCGCGGCACCGCCGTGCGGATTCTCAAGATGCTGCGCTACCCCGACCAGAGCGTGCGGGTGCTGGTGCAGGGTCTTGCCCGCATCGAACTGCGCAACTTCATCCAGCGCGATCCCTATTTCATCGCCAACGTGACCCGACTGCAGGAGATGGTTCCGGCGGAAAAGGAGGTGGATGCCCTCCACGCCCATCTCGTGAGTCAGTTCTCCAAGTTCGTCTCTTTGGTGCCGTACCTGCCCGATGAGTTGCAGGTGATGGCGATGAAGGTGCGTGAACCGGCGCGGCTCACTGATATGGTCGCGTCGTACCTGAAGATCGCGGTCGAGGAAGGGCAGGATCTGCTTGCCACGCTCGACGTGCGGGCGCGGCTCGAAAAGCTAATCGCAATCCTCGGCCGTGAAATCGAGCTGCTCGAACTGGGCCACAAAATCCAGTCGCAGGTGCAGACCGAGCTCAATAAAAATCAGCGCGAGTACTATCTGCGCCAGCAGCTCAAGGCGATTCAGAAGGAACTTGGCGAGGGCGACGGGCGCACCTCTGAAATCGAGGAGCTGGAAAAGAAAATCGAGGAGGCGAAGATGCCTCCCGACGCGCGCAAAGCCGCCGACAAGGAACTCGACCGCCTTAAGATGATTCCGCCGGAGTCGGCGGAACACACCGTCGTGCGCACTTACCTTGACTGGCTGGTGAGCCTGCCGTGGAGCGTGTCCACCGACGACAACCTCGACATCGCGCACGCCCGCAAGGTCCTGGATGAAGATCACTACGACCTCGAGAAGATTAAGGAACGCATCCTGGAATTTCTCGCGGTTCGCAAGCTCAAGAAGGACAGCAAGGGACCGATTCTGTGCTTCGTGGGGCCTCCCGGCACCGGCAAGACTTCGCTCGGCCGATCGATAGCTCGCGCGCTGGGGCGCAAATTTGTGCGCCTGTCGCTCGGCGGCATCCGCGACGAAGCTGAAATTCGCGGTCATCGGCGCACCTACATCGGATCGCTGCCCGGACGGATTATCCAGGGATTGCGCAACGCGGGCTCCAACAACCCGCTGTTCATCCTCGATGAAGTTGACAAGCTCGGGATGGATTTTCGCGGCGATCCGGCCGCCGCGCTCCTGGAAGTGCTCGATCCTGAGCAGAACAGCACGTTCCAGGATCATTACCTTGACGTGCCCTTCGACCTTTCCAAGGTGCTCTTCCTGACCACCGCGAACATGCTCGACCCAATTCCGCCGGCCCTGCGCGACCGGATGGAGGTGCTGGAGCTTCCGGGCTACACCGAGGAAGAAAAGCTTCAGATCGTCGAGCGCCACATCATCCCGAAGCAGCGGATCGAGAATGGTCTGGGCGAAACGAAGGTCGGGTTCAGCCGCGAGGCCGAATCGGAAATCATCCGCAGCTACACGCGCGAGGCTGGCCTGCGCAACCTGGAGCGCGAAATCGCCCGAGTCTTCCGCAAGGTCGCTCGCGCGATGACCGAAGGCGAGCCCCTGCCGGAAACGATCGGAGTCCCCGACGTTGCGAAGTACCTCGGTCCGCCCAAGTTCTTCTCCGAAGTCGCCGAGCGCACCAACGAGCCCGGCGTCGCGACGGGACTCGCCTGGACTCCAAATGGCGGAGACATCCTGTTCATCGAAAGCACGCGGATGGCGGGAACCAAGCAGCTCACTCTGACCGGTTCGCTGGGCGATGTGATGAAAGAATCAGCACAGGCCGCGCTGTCTTACGTCCGGTCGCGGGCCGAGAGCCTTGGTATCCAGCCGGACTTCTTTGAGAAGTCGGACATTCACGTTCACATACCCGCCGGCGGCATCCCCAAGGATGGACCTTCGGGCGGCGTGACGCTCGCCGCCTCGCTCGCATCGCTGCTGAGCGGCCGCCCGGTGCGATCCGACGTCGCGATGACCGGCGAGATCACGCTGCGAGGCAAGGTCCTGCCGGTTGGCGGCATCAAGGAGAAGGTGCTTGCGGCGCGCAGGGCGGGAATCAAGACCATCATTCTGCCCAGGCGCAACGAGCGCGACCTCGAGGACATCCCGCCCGAGGTTCGCAGCGAGTTGACGATCCAGTTCGTCGACACGGTTGACGAGGTGCTTAACCTCGCGCTGCGCGACGGGGCCGCGGCCGAGCAGGCCGGCGACTCCGAGCATCGCGAGCGCACCGTGCTCAACTGACAACCATCAGCCGGCGCGATCGAACGCCGGCGCAAAAGGCGCAAGGACCCGGATGCGGATTGATCTTTCCGGGCGCTTTGTGCCTTTGTGTTTGTAAAGGAGCCTGCCTCACGCAATCCTTGGAAGTGGGAGAATAAAATCATGCCGGGACTCGTGCTGCGCGAAGACAGAGATGGTCTGGCGACGTTGATCCTGAACCGCCCCGACAAGCTGAACGCATTGAACGTCGAGATGTTCGCCGAGCTCGGCGAGCATGTCGAGCAGATTGAGCGGCAGACCGATCGCGTCGGACTCGTCATCGTACGAGGCGCCGGCAAATGCTTCTCCGCGGGACACGACCTCGCGGACATCGCCAAGGGCGAGCGCCCGCCCAGGCCGAATTTTCAGTCCCACATTATCGAGCGGCTTGCGAATCTTCCGCAGCCGGTCATCTCGGCCGTCCATGGCCATTGCTACACGGGGGCACTCGAACTCGCGCTGGCGGGAGATC
Organism: Pseudomonadota bacterium; assembly: GCA_021323675.1. Taxonomy (GTDB): domain Bacteria; phylum Desulfobacterota; class Binatia; order Binatales; family Binataceae; genus JAFAHS01. Next base: position 33,065 of record JAJPKP010000064.1, read on the forward strand.
TGATCGTGGCGGCGGAGTCGGCGAAGTTTGCCGACACGCACGCGCGATGGGCGCTGGTGCCGGCGTGGGGGATGAGCCAGCGGCTGCCCCGCAGGGTGGGGAGCTACAAGGCGCGCGAGATGATGTTCACATGCCGCACATACTCGGGCGCGGAGGCGCTGGCGATGGGTCTCGCAAACCTGTGCGTTCCGGACAACGACTTCGATCGCGAGCTGCAGTCGCTCGCTGAAACGATCCTCGCGAATTCGTGGTTCAGCCATCGCGCGAACAAGCGCCTGATTGTCGATACTGACAGCCTGCCGCTTGAAGCGGGACTCGCGCATGAGGTTTTTCGCAGCGCAGGCGTGGGGCCTGACATGCGCGAACGAATCGCCGCATTCACGAACAAGAGCGGCCGCCGCGCCTGAGAAGTTTTGCCGCTTAATCGCATCCGGCCTAAATGAAGGTTGCGATAGTAGCAGCGGAGGTCTCTCCGTGGGCCAAGGCAGGCGGGCTTGCCGATGTGATCGGAGCGCTGCCGGCGGCGTTCAAGCGCGCGGGCGCGGATCCGGCCGTAATTCTGCCCGGCTACTCGTCGATCATGACGAACATCGCGGCCCGGCAGGTTGGCGGGCTGATGACCGCGTATGTCGGAGTCGATCGGCAGGATTTCAGGGTGCTGCTCGCCGAGGATTCGGAGGGAACGCCGCTTTATCTGATCGATCATCCGGGTTTTTTCGGCCGGGAAGGGGTGTACGGAGAGCGCGGCAGCGATTATCAGGACAACCTGCGCCGGTTCATTTTTTTCGGCAAAGCCGCCGCGATAACAGCCGCCAATATCGTTAAGCCGGACGTCGTTCACGCGCACGATTGGCACGCTGCGGTCTCGGCGATCATGCTGCGCGCGGACGGCGGACTCCGCGCGCGCAGCGCCAACGCCACGGTGGCCTTCACGATTCACAACCTCGCGTTTCAGGGAATTTACGACGTTGGCGAGTTTCCGTTGCTCGGGATCGACTGGTCGTATTTCACAATCGATGGTCTCGAGTTTTACGGCCGTATGAACCTGATGAAAGGCGCGATCGTGCTGGCGGATGGCGTGTCCACCGTCAGCCCGGCCTATGCGCGCGAGGTAACTTCGAGCGCCGACCTCGGCTTCGGATTGGAAGGAGTGCTCCGCGCCAGGGGCGACCGCTTTGTGGGAATCCTGAATGGCGCCGACTATCGGGAATGGGATCCGCGCAACGACCCCCTGATCGCGGCGAAGTATGACCCAAAGAAACCCGCCGGCAAGCGCGTCTGCAACCGCGAACTTCGCGCGTCGCTCAAACTGCCCGATCGCCCCTGCCCCGTGATCGGGATGGTTACGCGGATGACCTCGCAGAAAGGATGCGACCTGCTTCGCGCCGCTCTGGCGGACCTGATGGCGCTCGACGTTCAACTCGTGATGCTGGCGAGCGGCGATGCGGCGCTGGAGGAGTTCTTTCGCACCGCCGAGAAGCGCTACCCCGATCGTCTGCGAGTGCTGACGCATTTTGATAACGCGGTGGCCCATCGCATCCAGGCCGGATCCGACGCCTTTCTGATGCCGTCGCGATTCGAGCCGTGCGGACTGACGCAGATGTACGCGCTCAAGTACGGCACCGCGCCTATCGTGCGCGCGACCGGCGGCCTTCGCGACACGGTGACAGAGTTTGATGCGGCAACCGGCATTGGAAACGGCTTCGTGTTTGAAGACTACCTCCCGCAGGCGCTGGTCGCGGCGGTGGGCAGGATGCGCGAGACGTTCAACCGTGCGGCGGCGTGGAAGCGGCTGATGCAGAACTGCTTCGCGGCGGATTTCTCGTGGGACCGTGCCGCGCGCAATTATATGGATTGGTTTTCCAGCCTGCGAAGCGGGTCAAAGATGGAAGCGGCTCAAGGATGAAGGTACCGGAAGGATACGATTTTCTGATTTACGCCGACGGCTCCTGCATCGGAAATCCGGGACCCGGAGGATGGGGCGTCGTCGTGGTGCGTCCGGACGGGTTGGAAAGCGAATTTCACGGATCCAATCCCGCCACGACCAACAACCAAATGGAGATCACGGCTGCAATCGAGGGGCTTCGGCGCACCGAGCCCGGAAGCCGCGTATTGCTGCGCAGCGACAGCCAATACGTGATCAACACGATGAACCTCAACTGGAAGCGGCGCAAAAATCACGAGCTTTGGGCGGCGCTGGATTCGGAAGCCGCGCGGCGCAAAGTCCGGTTTGAGTGGGTGCGCGGCCACGATTCCGACCCGCTGAATGATCGCGCCGACCGGCTTGCCAACCTCGGATCCCGCCGCGGAATCATCTAGCGATACGCGCCGCGGCACCGTCGGGGCGGAAGTTTCGCTGCCGGCCGGTGGAGTTACCAGATGCTGGGAATCAGCGCGTCGGTGGTCCGGCGATATTCCTCGAACTCTTCGCCGAAGCGCGCCAGCAGCATTTTTTCATCCGCCACGATCTGCCGATGTGCGACAATCGCGCCGATGATCAGAGTGGCCAATGCGACGATCCATGCGCCGTACACCAGCGGCCAGGCAAGCAGCACCAGCAGCACGCCGGCATACGCGGGATGGCGCACGTATTTGTAAAAGCCCGTCTTTACGAGCATCATCCGCTCCCGTCCGCTTTGATCCGACGAAAAGAAATGAAGCTGGATTCGCGAGCCCAGGGCGAGCCACAATCCTGCCAGCTCCAGTAGCAGCCCCAGAGCTCCCAGCCATGCGGCCGCCTCGCCGCCATAGAGGTAGGTTCGCTCGAACGGAGCGGCCGCAAACAGAATCAGAACCGGCAGCTCGCTTAGCACTTGCTCCGTTACCCCCGAGCCGATCGGCTTTCGCTGATCCGGGTCCTCGCCGACCAGAAGATCGGCGAAGCGAAAGCCGACGTACGCGAGCAGGTAAGCGGCGACATAGCGATGCTCGCCGATGTAATCGGTGATGCCGAGGCCTAAGGCGACCGCGCCGATAACAGCCGTGACGAAGATGACCTGTTCGACCGCTCGAACGAACATGTAGCGGCTGAAGAAGCTGGGAACTGCCGAAGGCTCCTCTGGCGTCGCTGTCGCGAGCGATTCATCCAGTGCACGGGTGGCTCGCCCGGGCTCGGGCTTGTTGGAGTTGGGCTGGTCGGCGCTGGGCTGGTCGGCGTCCATAGGTTCAGGCTCCGGCAGATCGCGGTACTACTTGATTGCGCCGATGGCAGGCCGAGGAGACGCCTGCAGTGATGCGCAGTTCGCTGATTGCGGCAATTCGCAAAAATCGAAAATTAATTGCCAACGAGGTCGCAGGTAATTTGCGTATCGCAAATTGCAAAAAACCAAAAAGTCTAGGAGTTTCGGGCAGTTTGTCCGAAATGGGCAGTCTTTTGCACAGCCTGACAATGTTGGAGACGTAGCAAAATCCACAAATATTCGCTGGCACGTCGCTTGCTCTAAAGCCCGACAACACCGTGATGGAGGATGCAGTGATGAACGCGACAATCAATGAGGCAAGGCTCGAAAGGTTTGCGGCGATAGAGAGAGAAGCGGCGGCGAGCGATGCCATTCGGTTTGCGCAGTATGCGTGGCTGAACGAGCTGCCGGGAGTGGTGTTCGGACTGATCACGGTTGCGTACATCGTGACCTCTCTGCTCGCCCTCGCTTAACGACGTTTCGAAGAACAAGTGGAGGAACTTACCATGAACGCGACGACGACCAACCGAGCCAGGCTTGCGGGTTTCAACCGAGCGGCTGAGCCGGCGGCGCCGACCGATTCCATACGTTTCGCTCAGAACAGCCTTCTGACCGAGCTTCCGGGCGTTGCCTTCGGCCTCATCACGCTCTTTTATCTCGTAACCTCGCTTATCGCTCTCGCCTAACCATTCGATACGCGCCTCGCGCGCGCCGCTGGTTCGACGGGAGAGTCAGCCAAAAGTGCGGCGCGCGCCGGACGGGTGCGAACTTCAGCATCAACCGTAGCGCGCCGCACAATCGTTAGCGATACCAGGACCGTAACCGCGGTCAGCACAATCGTCACCCACACCATCGCGCGAATTCGCGCCAGAATTGAATTGACCTGATCGATCGTGAACGGCTCGCCGTCTCCATGCTCGGCGATTTCTTCCTGCCGTCCGATCCTGAATGCCAGCCCCAGGCAGATGTAGGTTTGAAGGAAGATGATCAGAAAGGCCAGCCCCAATTTGAGCGCGAGCGGTTCGCCGATTTTCGCAAAATAGTCGAACTTCATCTCCGCTTTCAGGTCCGTCAGCCGCATCGCCCCCGTGATCACGATCACGAGCATCATGCCCAGCGAGAACGGATTGTAGAACTTGAAGCCGGCGATCAGGCTGGCGCGCCGATGCGCTTCATCGGGCGCGCGCTCGGCCGCCGGTATCAGCATGTACACGACGGCGAACTGGCCCCCGAAGTACGCGGCCCAGGCCAGTATATGGACCCAAACCAGGATCTCGCTTTCTGACATCGGCTGGAATCTTTCCCGGGCGACGGCTTACGGCGATTCGTACGGCTCGCCCGGATCGAAATCCAGCGCGTTGGTCCGCGCCACTCTCGAATACCATCGTCCGCTCTCTTTGATGATCCGGTTCTGGGTCCGAAAGTCGCACCATACGATGCCAAAGCGCTGGCCGTGCAGCCCCTCGGCCCATTCGAAGTTATCGGTCAGCGTCCAGGTGAAATAGCCGCGCACGTCGGCTCCCTTTTTGATCGCGCGGTTCAGCTCGGCCAGGTAACGGCGCATGAAGCTGATGCGCCGCTGATCGTTGACTTTGCCGTCCGGCCCCGGTCCATCGCCGTACGAGCATCCGTTCTCCGTGATGTAGATGGGGAGGCCCGGATAGTCATTCGCGATCCGCAGCGCCATCCGTGACAACGCCTGCGGAATCACTTCCCATCCGAACTCGGTTACTTCCTCCGACCCTCCGCGAATCTGCTTCGCCGCGAGATGATGATCGTGAGGATCGTGCGCGACCACCGCGCGCGAATAGAGATTGATGCCGATAAAGTCGAGTGGAGCCTTGATGGTCTCCATGTCGTTCGCCTTTATCTCGACCCGATCCGCCATCGTGCCGCGCAGATAAGCCTCCGGATAGCGGCCGTTCATCACCGTTTCGAGAAACCAAAGGTTGGAAAAGCGATGCCACCTCTCGGCGGCCATCCGATCTTCATCAGCTTCCGACGCCGCATACACCGACGCCATGCTGAACGCCGTTCCCACCATCTCGGGCTTGCGATGCGATTCGCGCAGTGCTCGCACCGCGAGTCCCTGCGCGAGGTTTACGGTATGCGTCGCGCGGATAGCCTGGCTGGCTTCACGCCGTCCGGGCGCGTGAATTCCCACCAGATAGCCCAGGATCGTGAAGACCCACGGTTCGTTGAAAACCATCCAGTGTTTGACGCGGTCGCCCAGATGATCGACGACAACCGCCGCGTAGTCGCGAAAGTATTCGGCAAGATCGCGATTGGGCCATCCGCCCTTGTCTTCCAGCGCCTGCGGCAGATCCCAGTGGTAGAGCGTGAACCACGGCTGGATATTGTGGGCCAGCAGTTCATCGACCACGCGGTCGTAAAAGTCCATCCCCTTCGGATTGATGGCGCCGTGGCCTTCAGGGATGATCCGCGGCCACGACAGGGACATCCGCGCCGCATTCAGGCCGAGTTCCGCCTGAATCGCGATATCCTGACGGTAGCGATGGTAGAAATCGCAGGCGACGTCGCCGGTCTCGCCGCGCTTTATTTTGCCGGGCGTGTGCGAGAAGCGATCCCAGATCGATTCGCCCTTGCCGTCCTCGTTCCAGGCGCCCTCGATCTGGTACGAGGCGCTGGCCGTGCCCCACAGAAAGCCCTTGGGGAAACTCATGTCCGCCATAGGCGCGTTGCTTAGCACAGCCGGCGCCATCGTGGCGACCCGTCGTGGGCCGGCGATGGTTCTAGATATTGCTGCGACCTTGCGCGCCGTCCACCGGCACGCAAGCGCCGGTTATCCAACTGGCGCGCGGTGACGCCAGCATCAGCGCCGCGAAGGCGACCTCCTCGGGACGTCCGAGGCGTCCCCAGGGAAATTCGTGCGCGATGAAGTCCTTCTCGAACGCCGGATTCTGTTTGAACACGGCCTCCCACACGCCGCCCGGATAGATGATCGACCCAGGCGCGATGGCGTTGACGCGAATCTGATGCGGCGCGAGTTCCCGCGCCAGCATCTTGGTCAGCGAATTGAGGGCCGCCTTGGACGCATTGTAGCTGACGGGTCCTCCCGCCTCGCGGCCATAGATGGAGCTGATATTGATAATTGCGCCGCCGCCGCGCTTCTGCATCTCCGCCGCGCACGCCCGCGCCAGAGACACCGCCGAGAAAAAATTCTGATCGAACGCCGCCTGCCAGGCTTTTTCGTCCAGCGCCGCGAAGGGCCTGGGGTCGGCGCCGCCGGCGTTGTTGATTAAAACGTCCACCGCGCCGAAGCGTTCAACGGTTGTCCCGACCCACTTCGCCGCCGCGGTCGCATCGGCAACGTCAACCGCCTGCGCCACCACCTCCGCTCCGGCGGCGCGAAGCTGCTTTTCGGCTTCGGAGAGCGCGTCTGCTCCGCGCGCGCAGATGCTAAGTCGTGCGCCTTCCGCGGCGAACGCCTCGGCCATCGCGCGCCCCAACCCCTTGCTCGCGCCGGTGATCATCACGACTTTTCCGTTCAGCTTCAGGTCCATTGCGTCACTCCTCTGGTGGCCGCTCGCGGTTATCGTGCAAGCCACTGGTCGAGCAGATGATGGAAATGGCGAATCTTCGTTTCCTGGTAATTCGCCAGGGTGATCGTCTTCTTGCTCATCGCCCTGAGCCCCAGTTGCACCTTGGGCAGGTTGAAGGTGTCCTGGTTGAAGACGCGGGCGAGAAAGCCCAATTCGGGCGCCTCCGTCCAGTCATCGTCCGGACCCAGCCAGTGAATTCGCGCTGAGGGCGGCTTCGCTCCGGGCGGGCAAGGCACCAGGTACATGCATTCCATGATCGATTCATCGACATTGGCGCCATGCGGACGGAACCGGTACACGATTCTGTTGTATGCGCCCCACGGATGAAAATTCGGGAAGACCGTGTAATAGAAACTATCGACCAGCTCCGCATCGGATAACTCGTCCACCGAAGGACCGAGGGCGGGCCGCAGCATTTCGCGGCCGCCCGCGGCGGCAGCGATGCGCGCGGTAAGCGGGCCGCCGACCTTGACGAGCGCAGGCTCGTCGAGCCGCCGATCCACCATCGCATCGAACATCTCCTGCTCGCTGGGCTTCCAGGCAAGATGCGGGCTCGGCGTGCCGTTCGCGGTGATCGCGCGGGAAAAGTTGCCCCAGGCATCGTACTGCGAATTCGCATCGCCGATTCCCGGCAGCAACTGCGGATGCGTTGCGACGACGTGGAATGCCTCCATAAAAGCTTCCTGCGCGACTTTCCAGTTGCAGCGCAGAATCTTGGCCACGTGCGCCTGCTTGTAACGCAGCTCCAGCGGCCATCGCTTGAACTGATCCGTGAGTTCATCCCCAAGGAATTCTTCAAGCGAGCTTGCGTTCGGGTCCGGATTGATGAAGACAAACCCGCCCCATGTGCCGACCTTCGCCTCGGGCAGCGACCATTCGGAAGGCTTGACGTGGGGAAAGTCCCACTGGCAGGGGATGTGCTTCAGCGTTCCGTCGAGGTTCCAAGCGAACCCGTGGAAAGGGCATCGAAACTCGGTCGCGCGCAGGCCGTCCTTCTCGCGCAGCAGGCGGCCGCGGTGCAGGCAGGCATTGACGAAGGCCTTGAACCGAGCGGGCGCGACCCGCGCCACCAGGAACGACATCCCGGCGATCTCGTACACGATATAGTCGCCGACGTCGGGGATGTCCTCCTCGCGACACGCCATCTGCCATACTCTTTTCCACAGCCGCTCTACTTCCAAATCGAAAAAGGCGCGCGAGGTGTAGCGTTCGACCGGTATTTCCGAGGGCGGCAGCGAAATCGGATTTTCGCGCCGCAGCACATCCGGCACAGGATGCGTGTCGCTATCGAGCAGGCGCTGATAAGTGAGCCAGTTTTCGGGCAGCTTCGGCGCGGGTTCAACTCTCGACATGATTCATCTCCACCCGGTTCGGATTCCCGAGCCAGGAGCGACGGGCGGCAGCGTCATCCGGCGAGACCGCGATTGAGCGCCGAGCTCGCGCCCGCCAATCCATCCGCACAGATGAGGATCGGCGAAATAGATCTCTCCGGATATGTAGGTTCCGTCGGGTTCGAACACGCCGGATTTGCCGTCCTTCTCGACCCGGATAGTGCCATCCGGCTGCAGGTCATAGAGCGCGCCGCCAAGCGGATGTCTTATCGATCGCATCCTCGAAACTACCTTGCGGCCGAGGCTCGCCGCGCGAGACGGACCGAGCTTCGGCCGCGCTTGACCGCCCGCCGCACCATCGCGCGCGCGAAATCCAGAAAGCGATCGCGCTCGGCGGGATCGGCGGGTTTGGTCCGATAAAATGTGGCGTAACCGACCATCATGCCGAGCAGCGCCAGCGCAAGGCCGTCAGGATCGTCGGCTTTGGCCTCTTTCAGTGCCTCGCGCAGCAGCTCGCGCAGGCGGAAGTGAAGCCGGGTGTAGAAGCGATCGACGGTGTTTTTGCGGACGCAGGCGGCCCAATACTCGATAATCGCAAGCGTCGCACGCCAGTTCTCGGTGGTGCGCATCACGTACGCCTCGACCAGGGCTTCGATTCTGCGTAGCGGATCGCGCTCGCGGGCGCTCACTTCCCTGAGAGCTTCGAGGCCCGACTCAAACAAACGCTGCACCGCCGAGTGCATCAGCTCGTCCTTGTCTTTGAAGTAATAGTGCAGGATCGAAAGAGGGACTTTCGCTTCCCTGGCCACTACCCGCAGCGAGCACTCCGCAAACGCGTGCTTGAGCACGCTCTGCAGGGCGGCCGCTTCGATCCGATCGCGGCGCATTCGCCGCGCTTCGATGCGGAATCGATCGGTGGCGTACTTCGGCATCGCGATTCTTGGACGACTGTCCTACGATTCGGACATTCGCTCAGGAAATCTCCGGATGTCAAGTGGAATTGCGCGGCCGGCTGGCGGATGCCGAAGCCGCGCGCGGAGGGCGTCCTTCAGCCGTGCTGCGCTTCGAGCCAGCGCTCAGCGTCGATCGCCGCCATGCATCCCGTGCCCGCGGCCGTCACCGCCTGACGATACACGCGATCGGCGACGTCGCCCGCCGCGAAGACTCCTTCGACATTCGTGTACGTCGATCCGGATCGAACCACCAGGTAGCCCAGCTCGTCCATCTCGAGTTGTCCCTTGAACACGGCCGTGTTGGGTTGATGTCCGATCGCGATGAAAACGCCGTCGGTCCTGAAATCCTGGGTCTTGCCGGTCTTGACGTTCTTGAGCCGCACGCCGCTTACACCGTCTTTTGGATTTCCGTAGATCTCGTCGATCACGGAGTCCCAGGCGAATGCGATTTTGGGATTCTTGTTCGCGCGATCCTGCATGATCTTGGATGCGCGCAGCGAGTCGCGGCGATGGACGATCGTCACCCGGGTGCAGAAGCGCGTCAGGAACGTCGCTTCCTCCATCGCCGTGTCGCCCCCGCCGACCACGACGACCTCCTTGTTCTTGAAGAATGCGCCGTCGCAGGTTGCGCACGCGCTCACTCCATAGCCCATCAGCCGCTTCTCGGACTCGATGTTGAGCAGCTTGGCGGAAGCTCCGGTCGCGACAATCAGCGCCTGCGCCTTTATGATCTTGCCGTCCACCACGATCTCGAACGGCCGGTTCTTAAGCCGCGCTTCGGTGACCTCGCCGGAGATGAATCGGGTTCCAAAGCGTTCGGCCTGCCGCCGAAAAATGTCCATCATCTCCGGCCCTTGAACCCCTTTTTCGAACCCGGGATAGTTTTCGACCTCGGTCGTAATCGTTAGCTGCCCCCCGGGCGACGTTCCTTCGACCACGACTGGTTCGAGATTCGCGCGCGCGGTGTAGAGAGCGGCGGTCAGGCCCGCGGGGCCGGAACCGAGAATGACTACCTTGTGCATTTCTTCTGCCATGACAACTTCCAAGCTGGGCGTGTGCGCAGCAGTTTATTGTATATCCCGAGGCGGTCAACATAAGCTGCGAAGCGATGGCGAAAAACAAGAAGAACCGCACGGATGCCGCCGCGCGCCTTACGCATCTGGATTCCCGGGGGAAAATCCGGATGGTGGACGTCGGCGAGAAACCGGTTACCCGGCGGGAGGCGGTGGCGCGGGGAAGAATCACGATGGCACCCGCGACGCTTGACGCAATCCTGCGCGGAGGCCTGAAAAAGGGCGAGGCGCTTGCCGCGGCGCGTATCGCGGGCATCATGGCCGCAAAGCATACCCACGAGCTGATCCCGCTCTGCCATCAGCTTCCGCTCGAGGTGGTTGAGGTGACATTGCATCCCAACCGATCGCGAACCGCGCTCGAGATCGAGGCGCGCGCCGCCACCCAGGCCCGCACCGGAGTCGAAATGGAAGCGATGGTCGCGGTCAGCGTTGCGGCGCTGACTATCTATGACATGGCGAAGGCGATCGATCGCGCGATGGAAATCGGCGCGATTCGGCTGGTCGCGAAGCGGGGAGGGCGCAGCGGCGAATTCCTCAGGCCGGGTGAGTCCGCGTGGCCGGAGAAGTAAGCGAAGCGCGGGCGGGGCGCATCTATCTGCGCGCGGGCCGCGACGGTCCGGTGCGCGGCGGGAATCCGTGGATCTTTTCGCAGGCGATCGCGCGCGTCGAGCCCGGCGAGCTTCCGCCAGGCGCTCGCGCCGAGGTCTACGATGCCGGCGGCGATCTGATCGGCGCCGGCTACTACAATCCCCGCACTACGATCGCGGTGCGGATGCTTGTGTGGGGAGAAGCTCCGCCGCTTTCGGAGATCATCGCCCGGCGTGTTGATCGTGCGATCCAGCTCCGGCGCAGCTTTGTGCGCGGCGATACGGATTCGTACCGGCTCATCAACGGCGACGGCGACGCGCTTTCGGGCGTAGTGGTCGATCGCTATGGCGATGTCCTCGTGGTTCAGCTTCTGACCGCAGGCGCAGACCTGATGCGCGATCGCGTGGTCGAGACGCTTGCCGCGCGCATCGCCCCGCGCGCGATAATCGAACGCAGCCAGGGTGCGGTCCGCAAGCAGGAGGGACTCGGCGATCGCTCGGGAGTCTTGATGGGAGAACCGGTGGCGGAGGTTGTCGGGCTTGAAAACGGCGTCAGATTTGTCGCCGACCTCGAGCGCGGACAGAAGACCGGATCTTTTCTGGACCAGCGCGAGAATCATGCGCTCGCGGCGGCTCTGTCGGCGGGCGCGCGAGTGCTCGATGCGTGCTGCTATGGCGGAGGCTTTACGCTCGCCGCGCTCAAAGGCGGCGCGAAAAGCGTGGCCGCGGTCGATACTTCCGCGCGCGCACTCGAGATGTTGAAGCGAAACCTCGAGCTCAACGGCTTCGAGAATGCTCAGGTCGAAGCCATTCACGGCGAGGCGGCTGAGTTCATGGCGGCCAGCGAGAAGAAATTCGACCTCGTGGTTCTCGATCCTCCGCCGCTGGCTCGCAGCCGTGCGGACGCCGAACGGGCGGGACGCCTGTACACCGAACTGAATGCGTTCGCGATCAGGATGCTCGCGCCGGGCGGTAGGATGCTGACCTTTTCGTGCTCCGCGCATTTTCGCGGCGAAAGCTTCGTGCAGGCCGTGCGCATCGCGCAGGCAAAGGCGCGGCGCGGGCTGCGGATGCTTCGGCATCTGGGTCCCGGGCCCGACCATCCTGCCTTGCTCGGCCATGCCGAAGGCGAATATCTTACGGGGTTGCTGCTGGCGGACCTCTAACAGTCGGTAGGCAGCGAGATTTGGCGCTTGCGCAACGCCTTTCTTTCCTTGAGTATAGAGCAAATTTCCCAATTGAAGATTTCAATCATGCCAAAGATCTGCCTGCGCCGGATGGCGGTGCTGACGCTAGCGATTGGCGCCCTCATGGCAGCCGCGTGTCATCGCGAGGTCGCGGTGCCGCCGCTCCCCGATCGCCCGGTGACGCTGAAAGACCAGTTCTTCGATGTATGGCCGACCGGCCCCGACCGGGCCTTTATCGTGGGCACGCGCGGCAAGGTGCTGCTGACCGAGGACGCAGGGCGGCATTTCAAGCCGATCGACATCGGGACCGACGTCGCCATCTACGCAATCCAGATGGTCGACGATCAGAACGGTTACCTCGCCGGGCAGGATGGCGTGGTGATGCGCACGCGCGACGGCGGCAAAACCTGGGAGCGCCTGAATTCCCGCACGCATCTGCATATCTTCGCCCTGTCGTTTCCCGATCGCCTTCATGGCTTTCTGGTCGGCGATCGCGCCCTGGTGCTCAGCACCAGTGACGGCGGCGAGAGCTTCTTCAAGCGCAGGCTCGAGCGATTGTTTCCGCCCGAACTTCAGGACTATGCGCTGCCTTACGAGGAGCCGACCTACTACGGAGTCTCGTTCGTGGATCCGTCGCACGGATGGGTGGTCGGAGATTTGGGGCGAATATGGGCGACTTCCAACGGCGGCAAAACCTGGCAGGAGCAGCAGAACAGCCTGATGCCGCAATGGAAGTTCGAGCTCGGGCCGAACGGCGATCCGCGCTTTGCGGATTTCAACCTGCCTCCCTTGTTCGGAGTTTCATTTCGCGACCAGCTTCACGGCGCGGCGTGCGGAGTGCAGGGATGGATCATTCAGACGGACGATGGCGGCAAGACCTGGCGCTTTGTCCATCAGGCGGACAGACCGGATGGTCCCCCGGATGATTTGGTTCCGGGCGCTCTGCGGCTGGATCTGCCGGCGCGCGATCCGCTTTTTTCCGTCGACCTGTACGGCAAAGACCAGGGAATGGCTACCGGATTGACGGGTATCGCTTTGCGCCTGCAGAACAACGGCGCCTGGGGACCGCTGCCGGGCTTTCCGTCGATGCCGCTTCCGTTGACGCAGGTGCGGTTCTTCGACGACACGCATGGATGGATCGTAGGGTACGGAGTGATTCTCTACACCGACGACGGAGGCAAGACCTGGCGCTTCTGCACGGGGCAGGGCTAGGGGGGATTCTGACCGGAGATCGCGATGATCTGGTATCGATTCGGAGAATGGATAATCGAGCGCCGCTTCCGGGTGCTGCTGGTGCTGGGGGCGCTCACGCTGTTTTTCGGCTTTTTCGCCGCGCAGACGGAGCTGGTGACGAGTTTCGGCGATTTGCTCCCGCAGAACCATCCCTTCATCAAGATTGCGCACAAGTACGAAAGCTTTTTCGGCGGCACCAACAACGTCGTGATAATGGTCGAAGCGCGGCACGGTACGATCTACACGCCGCAGATCATCGCCAAGGTCGCGAAGATGACGCGCGACCTCGACCTCGTTTACGGCATCCAGCACGGATCCGTGCGGTCGCTGACCAATGCCGCATTTTTCCGCCCGCTTCCCGGCGGCGTCATCCTAAGCGCTCCGATCCTGCCCGAGGGCAAGGTCCCGACCACTCAGAAGGAACTCGAAGAGCTCCGCAGCAACGTTCACAAGAACCCTGGCGTCGTATACGGAACGTACGTCTCTCTGGATGACAAGGCGGCGCGAATTCAGGGGAGTTTCCTCGAATCGCGACTCGACTACCGCCGCATCTTCAACGAAACCTACAAGCTGGTTGTCGATCCGGAAAAGGATTCAACGGTCCACATCTACGTAAGCGGGCAGCCGATTCTGTACGGCTGGGTTTATAACTACACCCCGCAGATCTTCAAAATTTTTCTGGCGACCGTAGTCGCCCTGTGGGTGCTGCTCTACCTCTATTTCCACGACTGGCGCGGCGCGCTCAGGCCGACCATCTCCGGCGTGATCTGCGCGATCTGGGGACTCGGGTTTATTCGTCTGATTGGCTTCGCGCTGGATCCGCTGGTGCTGGTTATTCCCTTCCTTATAACCGCGCGTGCGGTGAGCCATTCGGTGCAGATGCACGATCGGTATTACGAGGAATATTACCGGCTGCGCGACAAGACCAAGGCGATCCTCTCGGCTTTTTCGGAGCTGTTCGTGCCGTCGCTGTCGGGCATCCTGACCGACGCATTCGGCGTGCTGGTGATCCTGCTGGTCCCGGTCCTGTTCCTGCAGCGCCTTGCGATCACCGCGTCGTTCTGGATCGCCGCGATTATCGTAAGCGAGCTGCTGCTCAACCCGATCGTTTACTACTACCTGGAACCGCCGCACATCGAGGTTATCGAGCGCCGCGAGCGCGGGTTTTTCAAGCGGATGCTGGAGTCGATCGCGCGGCCGATGCTGTTGCCGTCGGGACGAATCGTAACCATGCTCGCGACGGTCGCGGCAATCGCGCTGTGCGCGTTCTTCTGGACCGGGCTGAAGGTCGGTGACCCGACTTCCGACACGCCGCTTCTCTGGCCGGATTCGGCCTACAATCGCGCCACCGCGCAGATTCAGAAAGAGTTCGGCGGAATCGAGCCGTTCGTGGTGGTGGCGGAACTCAATGGGCGCGGGGTGCTCGACGATCCCAAGCTCTATCACGTGATGGATTCCTACCAGCGTTACATCGAAGGCGATCCCGCCGTCGGCAGCACCTATTCGCTGGCGGATCAGCTCGCCAACAGCGGCGCCGCCCTGCAGAATTTTCAGCTCAAATGGAACGTTTTGCCGACGACCAGGCGCGCGACCGGGCAGCTTCTCGGGCAGTTTCTCGCCGGCTCTTCGCCGCTTTCGACCGCTTTCATCCTGACCCCGCGCCGCGACGCGACCCAGGTGACGGTGGACCTGAAAAATCGGGAGGGCGAGAACGTCCAGCGCATCGTTGCGCGCACCGAGAAGTTCTTCGGCAACCCGAAGAACAAGGTTCCCGGCGTCGAATTCAAGCTGGCGGCGGGAATCATCGGCCAATTGGCGGCCGCCAACCAGGAGATTATCGACAACGACCTGCGGCTTAACATCCTCGCCTTCGCGACCATCTACATAATCGTGCTCGTGACCTACCGATCGTTCATGGCGGGTCTCTATCTGTTGTTTCCGCTCGCGCTCGCCAACGCCGCCATCAACGCGTACATGGGCGCCCATGACATCGGGATCAACATCAATACCCTTCCGGTGGTCACGGTCGGGGTCGGCTTTGGAATCGACTACGCGATTTACATCGTAAGCCGCATCATCGAGGAACTCGCCCTGGGCCGCGATATCGCCGACGCGACCTATCATGCGCTGGTTACTTCGGGGAAGGCGGTCGCATTTACCGCGCTCACCCTGGTTGCTTCGGTGCTGTTCTGGTACTGGTCGGCGATCCGGTTCGACGCGGAGATGGGTTTGCTGCTGGCGGTCTGGATGTTTGTATCGATGCTCGGAGCGATGACGATACTGCCGGTGCTGATCGTGATGTTCAATCCGAAGTTCATCCATCGCGAAAAAGACCGGGTCATAGCGTCGCGCCGCCCCGACCTCGCCCAGCGCAGCGTCGCCGCCGCATCCGCGTAAATCGGTGCCGGCGGGGAGTCTCGGGCTGGCGCTCGAAGAAGGAACTGGAGCCGCGGGGCTCGCCCGCCCGAGCGGGTTCGCGATACAAATATAAAAGCCAGCTTGGCGGGCTATGAAACTCCAGCGGCTTGATCACTTCGGACTCGAGGTTGCGGACCTGAAGCGCGCCGAACGCTTTTATGTCGATGTGCTTGGACTTCGGGTGGTTGCCCGGATGGGAGATCAGGTCCTGCTCGACTGTGGCGGGCAGAATCTTGCGCTGTTCGAGGTCGCGCGATCTCCCCTGACGGAGGCGCAACGAAGCGCGCGAATTCGCAATCCTCTCGGCAAAGGCCATCACGCCTTTCTCGTCAGCGCGGACGATTTTTCCGCCGCGCGCGAGCGCCTCACCCGCGCCGGCGTCGAGACCGCCAATCCCATCGATTGGGGAGACCACGACTGTCTGTACTTCCTTGACCTCGATGGTAACCTGCTTGAGGTCGTGTCGTATCGCGACCACCAGTGACGCCGGCCTTTTTCGAATGATTCCGCAAATCGAGGCGCATGAGCTTCGCAAGGCTTACGGCGGGCGCATCGCGCTCGATGGCGTCTCGATCCAGGTCTGCGCGGGCGAGGTGGTTGGATTGCTGGGTCCCAACGGCGCCGGCAAAACCACCACGCTTTCAATTCTGTCCGGCGTTATCAGTCCCGACTCGGGCGAGGTGAGGATCGGCGGGATGGCGATGAACGGAGCTTCAGCCCACGCACGGCGCAAGCTGGGACTGGTTCCGCAATCGATCGCGCTCTACCCGACGCTCACTGCGCGCGAAAATCTTCTGTTCTTCGGAAGGATGCAGGGTCTCGGCGGCGATGCTGCGGCGAAGCGCGCCGAAGCGCTGCTTGATGAAGTTGGCCTCTCGGACCGGGCGGAGGATCCCGTCGGGCGGTTTTCCGGCGGCATGAAGCGGCGGCTCAATCTCGCCTGCGGCATGATGCATCAGCCGTGCGCCCTGCTGCTGGATGAGCCGACGGTCGGCGTGGACCCGCAATCGCGCGGCAGGATTTTTTCGATCGTCGAGAATGCGCGCGAGCGGGGCGATGCGATCCTGTACAGCACCCACTACATGGAAGAGGTTGAACGGCTTGCCAGCCGGGTCGTGCTGATCGACCGGGGCCGGGTGGTCGCGGAGGGCACCAGCGCCGAACTCATCGCGCGCGCCGGAGCGGAACCACGCATCGAGTTGATAACCGCGAATCCACTCCCGCTGGGATGGGCGCACGGTGTCGAGGGAGTACGCGAACTCGGGCGCAATGGCGACAGTGGATCCAGGGTCTCGCTTGCCCTGGGCACGATCGATCGAGCCCCGGAAATACTGCGGATGGCGGAAAGAGACGGCGGGCAGGTTATCGAGTTCCACCTGCATCGCCCCAATCTCCAGGACGCGTTCCTTGCCCTGACCGGGCGCGCACTTCGCGACACTCCCTGACCGGTGCTCCGCGGCCAATCCGGGAATACGGCTCGCCAGCGGACGCTAAATACCGTCCGGCCGGCGCAGGATGCATTTCTTTGCCGGCCGAGAAACTTCCTGCTTGCGAAGGCTTGGGCGAGATGGGAAACGATAATCAGGAGTATGGCGCGAATTCTGATCGTGGACGATGACTCCAACGCCGGAGAGGCGATGTCGGAGTTCCTGGCGCACGAGGGCTTCGAGGTCTCGGTTGCCGGCGACGGCGAGAGCGCGCTCGCGAGCCTGCGCCGCGCGGAAGCGCTCCCCTCGGTAATTCTCCTCGATCTGACGATGCCGGTGATGAACGGATGGCAATTTCGCCAGGAACAGCTCGCCGATCCTCGCCTGGCTTCCGTTCCCGTGATCGTCCTGACGGCGGCCGCCGCGAGCGATGCCAGCGTCGCGCGTCTGCGCCCGGCGGGCTTTCTTCGCAAGCCGGTGATGCTCGAAGCGCTGCTGGCTCTTATCGAAAAGGTCTGCGGCTGAGCCCGATTCAGATCGCCCGCGAAGCGGGCGGCTCCGCCTCGTAGATTTCCGGCACGGCCGGCGATTCCTTTTCATCCGATCCGGCGTCGCCCAGACGCTTCAGGTTGCTCAGATGAACGGATCGGTCGATGTTGTAAAAGAGCAGGACGGCGATCGAGACCGCGCCGAAGCCCACGATGATCGGCAGGTAGATGACCGCCAGATGCCGCAGAATCAGCGGATCGACATGGCCCTGGATGGCGCCCTGCGGGAAGTGCACGATGGTGAGAATTACTCCCGAAAGAAAAGTCCCGACGCCGGTCACGCACTTCTGTATCAGCCCGTTGGCCGCAAACAGCAGTCCTTCCGACCGCTGGCGCGTCACTACCGCCACGTCTTCCACCACGTCCGCCATCATCGAGGTGATGATGATGAATCCGGTGAGCGCGATCGTCGCCGTGACCAGGTAGCAGGCGAGAAGGATGAAGAGCAGAGAGGTGGTGTGGTTCGCGGGCATCAGCCCGACCAGCCGCAGCGCTATCGGTCCGTTGGCCACGATCGTCGAGATCACGAACAGGGAGATCATCGAGCGCTTTTTGCCCATCCGGCTGGAAATCGAGGGGGCGAGAACGACGCCGAGGAACGCGGCGAACAGGGCGATTACCGAAAAGTAGGAAATCTGCGCGGGCGTCAGCTCCCAGTAGTAGTTGCTCATGTAGAGATCGAGCGCGCCGCTGATTCCCATCGAGATTGCGCCAAAGATGCCCGAGACCATCAGCGCGAGAAATGAGCGATTGGACAGGGTCTTGACGACCTCGCCAAACTTTTCCTTCCAGCTCTGCGGGATTCTGGGCTCATGAACGAGGCCGGCGATGAAGCGATGAGTGCCCAGGCACGAAATCAGGATCGAAAGGAACATCACCACGCCGCCGACCAGCCCGTAATGGCTGTATCCGGCGCGGTTCAGCACGCCGAGCGGATGGGTCGCGTCCTTGCGCAGAAACACCTGGAACGCCAGCACGCCCATCGCCGCGCCGCCCAGAGTGCCGAAGAAAAACCGCCAGCTCATCAGGCTGGTGCGCTGGTCGTAGTCCAGGGTGAGCTCCGGCGCCAGCGCCTGACTGGGAATTTCGTAGAGACTCAGCAGAACCCGCACGGTGACCAGCAGCGCGACCAGGTAAATAAAGATGCCGCGATTGGTCCATCCGTGCGGCGGGTTCCATAAGAAAAAGAACGCGAATGCGATCGGGAGTGCGGATGCGTACATGAACGGATGGCGCCGGCCCCATCGCGACCGCGTATGATCCGACCATTCGCCGATCAGCGGATCGCAGATCGCGTCGAAGATCAGCGTTACCATCATCGCGGCCCCTACCCACGCGGCGGGAATCCCGACCACCTGGTTGTAGAACAGAAGCAGCAGCGAGCTCAGCGCGGTCAGATGAACGCCGAAAGCTGCCGACCCGACACCGTACAGGATATTGGTGCGCGCCGTCAGGATGGGCCGGGTCGAAGGGCGTTCGTTCATAAGCAGATGCTCCGGAAATCAGGCGCGCGTGGCCAGATCGAAAATCTCGGCGAGTTCGGCCCCGTACGCATCCAGATCGAGGTTTGGATTTGCCACTATCTGCGGCGCGACTCCGTCGATCGCCTGCCGGATGCTTACCGCCATCACGCGCGTCGAGAACCGCCGAAACTCTCCCGTGCGCTGCCCGCGACGCAGAATCTGCTCCAGTTCCATCAAGCCCGACTCGTATTCCTTCGCATCGATGAGCGGCTTGCCGTCGAAGCGGCGCTCATGCGTGAGAATATCGACGAGCACCAGAACGTGCTTGCGATGCGTCGCCATGAAGGCCACGTTGGATTCGATATAGACGCGCAGCATCCGCGCCGCCGAGCCGCGCTCCGCTTCGATGCGCGGGCGCATGTACGAGTCGAAGGCCGTGAGCACCTCGTGCACGACCTGACGGATCAGTTCGTCCTTGTCCGCGAAATAGTAGGAAATAACGCCTTTGCTGATTCTGGCGCGGCGGGCGATCTGGGCGAGCGATGCGCGCGGATAGCCGAGCGCCGCGATCGCATCGATGGCGCATTCGACGATCTGCGCGCGGCGCGCCGACTCGATAAACGAAGGCGCCTCGCGCTCGCCGGTTTCTGACCGCATGGCCAATTTTTAGTCCAGCCGTTCAATCGCCGTCAAGCCAATGGTTCCCGTCTTTGCCGCCGGTTGCCGCTCGCTCGATCGCGCCGGGCATTTTGTTATGCGGCCCGTTCATGTTAATCCCCTTCAATGATTCGCGCCGTTCTGCTCGCGATTGGCAAGGAGTTCCGCCTGTTACGGCGCGATCCCATCGGATTCTTCATGCTCATCGTCGCCCCGATCGCGGTTATCGCCGCGGCGGGCTTTTCCTTGTCCAGCCTCTACGGCGGCGGTGCATCTTCGTATGCGATCGCCGTCGCCAATCAGGATGGTGGCAGGCTTGGACGCGCGATTGTCGATGGACTGGGGCGCGATCGCTCGCTCGTGGTCCTCGATGCCGCCACTCCCGAAGCGGCAAGGGCGATGGTGCGTGAGCAGCGGCGGGCAATTGTCGCGATCGTGATACCGGCCGGAACGTCAAAAGCGTTCGAGGACGGCCTGTCCCCGCGACTTGTGATTTACAGCGACCCTGTTCGCTACCTCGAGACGGTGAAGATCGAACTGGCTCTGGCGGAACTGAGCCGCCGGCTGAACATGGCCGCGAATGACGAGGCGCGCCAGCGCTTCCAATCGGCGCAAGCCCGCCTCAAGAGCGAGATCGACGAGGCCGCGCGCCAGGCCGAACAGGTGCGCGACGCCGCCGAGCGGCTTGCACGAAGCGCGGAGCGGTCACAGGCGGATGCGAAGATCCGGATCCGCGGGCAGATCGACGCGGCGATTGCCGACGCGCGTGAGAAGACGATGAAGGCGTTGGGCGAGGCTGTCGCGCAGATGTCGTCTCAGGCGCGCGCGCAGGCGGCCTCACAGCGGGCGCTTCTCGGCCGGGTTCGCGATTACCTGCAAAGCCTCGAACAAACACGGATTGCGTTCCAGAAATGGTTCGCCGAGCTTCAGGCCATCGCCGGATCGCGCGCATCCAGCATCCCGCCACCGCCATCCTTTCCGCAACCGCCGACCGATCTAACCTCGATTGGCGCATCCGAACCCGCCCCGCCCGATTTCGACAGACTTCGCGCGCAACTGGAGAAGTCGATCGCGACGCCCGAGGTCAGCATCGACCTCCCCGCGATGCCCGTCGCGCATATCCCCGAAGTTCCGAAGATGGCGCTTGCGCCGGCGGTGTCCGCGACGATTCCCGGCACAATCGGTTTCAGGGAGGAAGACTCGAATGGAGCGGAAGCCGCGCCGCTTTCGGGCTTCAATGCGTTCGACTTGCAGGTCCCGGGGTTCGCGGTGACCTTTTTGCTGATCGGGATGCTAATGGGAGTATCGCTTGCGCTGATCGACGAGCGCGAATGGGGCACGCTCGATCGCTTGCGCGCCGCGGCCGCTCCGCTCGGGGCGACTTTCGCGGGCAAGCTCCTCGCGCGCTTCGCGGTCGGCTTTGTGCAGATGGCGGTGCTGTTCGCGGCCGGATGGCTCTTCTTTGGAATCTCGCTCGGCCGCTCACCGTGGGCATTGTTCGTGCCCTCCGCATCGATCGCTTTTGCCGGCGCGGCGTTCGGTTTGCTGGTGGCTGGAGTAGGCCGCAGCCGCGACGCGGTCCTTCCGGTGGGGGCAATTGTGATCATGACGATGGCGGCGGTGGGGGGATGCTGGTGGCCGATTGACTTCGAGCCGCATTGGATGCAGACCGCGGCCCTCGCCGTGCCCACTACCTGGGCGATGCGCGCGTTCAACGACCTGATGATTCGCCGGCTCTCGGTATCGAGCGCGCTTCTGCCGAGCGCGATCAACCTGGCGTACGGTGTCTTCTACATGATTGTCGGGATAGCCGTCGCTCGCCGGAGGTTTGCACCGTAGCGCCCCGCCATGTTGTCCTGAGGCATCGATGAGGCGCCTTTTGAAGTGCCATGAGAACCAATCCCGCAGTCGCGGGCTGAGCCTGCTCTCGCGCGCGCTTGTAGCCGCGGTTGTCATGTACGCGAGCGCCGCGCGAGCCGAACTGATTGCACTTCACCGTCGATCCGGACGCGAGCGAAGTCTCTGCGAGTGTGCCGGAACCGATGGCGGCGATGCGCGGCAGCGCTATCGGCCGATTTCGTATTGTCTCGGGCACGATCGTCGCTGATTCCGCGAGTCCCGCGCGCACTACCACCGTCAAGCTGGTGTTTGATGCGGCCAGCTACACGAGCGGCTCTTCGATGCGCGATCGGTCGGTGACGGACTCCGCCCTCGAAGCTCAGACCTACCCCACGATCACCTTTGAAGGCGGCGACGTGGACAATATCGTTCGCAAGAGTCCGACAACGGGAACCGCGACTATTCGCGGCGCGCTTACCCTTCACGGCCAGACCCGCACGATAATCGTGCCCGTCGCGGTCGAGCTAAAGCCCGACGGCAAACTGGAAACCAACGGAGCCGTGACGATCAGCTACCCTGACTGGGGCATCGCGGTTCCTTCGATGCTGTTTGGCGCGATGCGCGCTGGCGATCAGGCGACGATTGACTTCCACATCGTCGCAACGCCCGGCTGACCGCCGAACCGTTAGCGCGGATGCGGCCCGCTGGCCGCGGCGTTGATCTGCAGATCGTCGAAGTCCGACACGGTCGCGCTGTGGGTCTCCTCGCTGTCGCTCGCGAACGCGATCGTTTTGACCCATCCGGGCGCGATGCCGAAGGCGCGCTGAAAGTCGGCCACCAGGTTGACTTCCTCGCGCACCCATTGCCCTGCCTTCGTCGATCCGCTTTCGAGCACTATCGCCTTGACCGTATCGGGTGAGTAGGGGTCGGGAATAATGGCGCCCGCGGGATGGTTGGTATCCCAGACGTATTCGAGCCTGCGATGAGGCGAATGGTCGGCGGAGTGAGCGTCGCGAAAAACCACATACAGCCGCGCGGCCGCGTCGTCGCCCTGGCGGACCGAAATATCCGCGTTCGACGGCATCCGATCGACACGCCATCGCCATTTCAAAACCGGGTAGCGCTCGGGATCGAACGGCGTATCGATCCCGAACGAATAGAAGGTTCCGTCAGTATGAATCCGCAGGAAGTGATTTCCGCCTTGTTCGAGATCGGTTTCCACATGTCCCTGGTCCTTCTGTGGGCCCATGTGTTCGACGGTCCAATCCGGAGGAATGCCGTGCTCGAAATCTTCCTGGAGTGGCGGCGGCGTTGGACTTGAAACCGCTGACAGCAGGCATATGGCGAGAATCGATATGGCGACTGCGGAATATCTCATCGTGCGTTCGCGAGAGGTCTGGTTGTTGCGACCGGCGGAGTGCGCAGCTCCTCCAGGAGAACGTCGGGACTATAGTCCTTTGCGGTCGTGATCAGAAGTGAGCCGAAAATGTGATCTCCGGCGCCGAGTTTTTCCCATCCGGTTATCGAGTAGCCGATTCCCGGATGCTCCCCCGGCACGTGCTCGGGCGGATCGGCCCGGCCGGGATTATCGTTGAAGTAGAGCCGGCGGTCGAGAAGCAAAAGCTCCGGCGATCCCGCCAGCGCCTCCACCGTCATCCGCCCTCCCCCGCGAATTCCGATCCAGGAGATCGGCACCGAACCTCGCTCGTCGATTCGCCGTTCCATCTCGCGGTCGCCGATTTTTACCGGCGCCATCGCCATCCTCGACCACAGCAACTCGTAACCGTCAAGGTCGTTGAAGTCGAGGTCGATGCGCACGCGGATGTCGCTGAAGAAGATTCGCGGCGCCACCGGCAAACCCATCCGGAAGAGACTCTCCAGGCAGTCACGATAAAAGACATCGTCGCGTTCGAAGGCCGGAGAATCCAGTCCAAGTATGAGATTCACCGAATGGCTGAGGCGGCGAAGTACCCGGATCGGTCCCGCCTTCCACGCCAGCACCGTGCTGTGAATATCGTCCTCGGAGAACGAGAACGGTACCAGGTGAAAGACCTTCGTACTCAGCCTCACTTTCATGCGATCGATCAGGTTCGGCGGGTTTTCCCCCGGGCGGTTCTGAGTGGCGAAGTCGCTCGGCAACCCGCCCGTGAACCCGATCCGGAAGTGATCGGATTCGAGCACCTCCTTTTGCGGGTCGAAGCTGACGTAGCTTTGCGCGCTGAGGCGGGGAGAATCAACGGCGGCGATATAGCAGTACCGGTCCGGTCCGCCGAGAGGATCGTGAACCTGAATTTCGATTGCGCCGGGCACCAATTGCGAGCCCGTGGGAGCCCGTTCGCCGAGATCGGAGATCATCAGCGCGATTTCGTCGTCAGCGGAGAAAGTCTGGCGATCGTCGTGCATCGCCTGGGGACCATTCGGCAGCAGATACGAACCGTCGCTCGCGCGCTCATCAACTTGAAAAGGGATCGGCTGGATTTTGCCGGCGTGAACGGCGAGCATCTCGAGCCGGTCAATTCTGGCCCCGTTAAGCGATCGCAACGTCCCGCCGCCGATAACCATCGGCTGCCATTCGCGCGGACTCGCGGCCGCAACCGCGGGCCAGGCAACAAGCGCGACGACGGCCGCATACACCCAACGAAACAGGGCACGGCGGCCGGCTTGGCGCGAGTGGTGGCGATGCACTAGAAAGTCCAGCATGGCCGATTTTGCGGTTTCTCCGAAGTCAGGCAAGCCTCCCAAAGCGGTGACCGATCTTGCTGACGCCATCGAGGCCGACGGCGGCGATGCCTTGGCGGCGTTCGAGGAGCCTATTGGCGGGCATTGGCACGTGTTTGCCCTGCTGCCGTTGAGCAAGGTCGAGGCGACGCCGTATCAACGCGACCTTTCGCCCGCGCATCTTAAGCGGATGGTCGAAGTGATGAAGAAGCTCGATCGCTACACCGAGCCGATCGTCGCGGTGCGCTCGGACGGGCGCTACTGGACACCCAACGGTAATCATCGGCGGGCCGCTTCCGTGAAGTCCGGCGCCAAGACCATCCCGGCAATTGTTATTCCGGAGCCGGAAGTCGCCTTTCAGATACTCGCGCTCAACACCGAAAAGGCGCACAACCTTCGCGACAAGGCGCTCGAAGTGATCCGGATGTACCGGGCGCGTCTGGAGGAGCATCCGCGCCGCCAGGAAAAGGAATTTGGGTTCGAGTTCGAGCGCGCCCATTTCATCACGCTCGGCCTGCTTTACGAGAAGAAGCCCAAATTTTCCGGCGGTGCATTCGCGCCGATCCTGAGCCGCGTTGACAACTTTCTGGCGAAGCCGCTTGCCGATGCGCTCGAAGAGCGGCACGAGCGCGCCGCCCTGGTCGAACGCGCCGAAGAGCTGGTGAACGATCTCGTAGTGCGCGGCAAAAGACGCGGCCTGGTTCATCCCTATTTGAAGAACTACATCATCGCCAGATCGAATCCGCTCACGCGCGCGCGAAAGACGCTTCCCTCGTGCAATGCGGCGCTGAACAGCCTTATCAAGTCGCTGTCGGAGTTCGATCTGGGCAAGGTCCACTTCGGACAGATTCGCGAGGCTGCGCAAATCGCCGCGGCGACCACGACGGAATAAAGGCGGCGCGCCGTTTTGTAGAGCGGGCTTCCGTTACGCGGCGGCGGGTGCCTGGCTTAACTCGAAGGCGCCGGGTTCCAGACCTTCCTTGGAGCGCAGGACGATCTTCGCGCCGAGTTTTTCTTCGAGCATCTCGAGGTCTTTGGCGCCGTTGTCGTAGAGATAGCGTGCGATCTCCGGGCTGAGCTTCACGATCACCATGTCGCCCAGCGCGCGCCGCCCCGCCTCGCGCCGGATTCCGCGAACCACCTCGGCGGCGAGCGTCGCGACCGATTTGACCACCCGCCTTCCCTGGCATCGCGGACATTGCTCGGTAAGCAGCGCTTCCAGGCTTTCGCGGGTGCGCTTGCGCGTCATCTGCACCAGCCCCAACTCGGAGATCTTGAGCGCCGAGGTCCGGGCCTTGTCGCGCTTGAGCGCGGAGGCGAGCGCCTCGCTGACTTTCTTGCGATCGGCTTCGCGCGCCATGTCGATGAAATCGACGATGATGATGCCGCCGATGTTGCGCAGGCGAAGCTGCTTGACGACTTCCTCGACCGCTTCGAGATTGGTCTTGAGGACGGTTTCGTCCTGGTTGCGTTTTCCGACAAAGCGCCCCGTGTTTACATCGATCGCGGTAAGCGCCTCCGCCTGATCGAATACCAGGTAACCGCCGGATTTGAGCCAAACCTTGCGTTCCAGCGCGCGCTCGATTTGCGGCTCGATATTGAAACGATCGAAGATCGGCTCGGCTTCCTGATGCAGCATCGCCCTCGCGCGCAAGCGCGGCATATAGGTCTGGATGAACTGGACGATGCGGCTGTAGGTGTTGGGATCGTCGCACCACAGCCGGTCAACTTCGCTCGAGAACAGATCGCGCACCGTGCGCAGGGCGACATCGAGGTCGCTGTAGAGCATCGAAGCCGGCGGGCATTTTTCGCTCTTCTTCAGAATCGACGCCCAGGTCTTGGTGAGAAACGCGATATCGCGTTGAATCTCGCGGCGCGACAAGCCTTCGCACGCGGTGCGCACGATGAACCCGCCCTGCGGCGGCCTGAGCTCGCTGACCGCGGCTCTAAGACGCGCGCGTTCTTCCGCGCTCGCGATCCGGCGCGACACGCCGAGATGATTGCTGGTGGGCGTGTACACCAGGTAGCGCCCGGGCAGCGAAATCGACGAGGTGAGCCGCGCCCCCTTCGTGCCCATCGGCTCTTTGGCAATCTGGACAATTATTTCCTGGCCGCGCTTGAGCTGCTGCTCGATGGGCAGGCGGCTGCGATGCGATCGGCGCTGCTGCCTGCGCCGCGGACGGGGCTGCTGCTCGGCCGCGGGGACATCAAGGTTATTTCCGATATCGTCGGGCTGCGCGGAGTCATCGAGGATCTCAGTGGGCGCGGACGCAGGCTCGTCGGTTTCGACGTCCTCCTCGCCGAGCACCTCGGCGATCGAGCTGAGTCCGTCGGACTCGCTCTGAAAATCCGAGACATGCAGGAAGCCCGCTTTTTCAAGCCCGATATCGACAAACGCTGCCTGCATCCCGGGCAGCACGCGGGTGACCTTTCCCTTGTAGATATTGCCCACCAGTCCGCGGTGGGCGTTGCGTTCGAGATAGAACTCAGCGAGAGAACCATCCTCGAGAAGCGCGACCCGCACTTCGAGTGCGGATGCGTTGATTACGATTTCACGTTTCACTTGGAAATTCTTGTACGCTCCCTGGCGGCGGTGTTTCAAACGCACGCGCGGCTGGGGCGAATGCTTGCGGAATTATGGCGCTGGAATGGTCTTGCCCGACCATAGAACCCCCGCCCCTCTGCCACCACCAAAGCTAATCGCGATCATACGAGCGGACTTCATCGGGCGCAAGGCAATCCGCAAAAAAAGCCTGAATTCACAGGCTTTTCATCCTGCCCGCCTTGACTTGCTAATCGCAGGCGGTTACGAGACTACTGATGTCTTCGGCGGCCGAGGCTTTCGCGGCGCCAATGCCGGGCGCCTCGATTCTGAACACCAAGGTCCTGGTCCTCAACCGGTCCTACCTGCCGGTCCATGTCACCTCGGTGAAACGCGCATTTGCCCTGCTTTATCAGGGGGTTGCGCGAGCTGTTGACGAGCAGTATCGCACCTTCGATTTTGATTCCTGGCGGGACCTTGCGGTCGAAGTTCATCACGAACGCGTAGGCACTGTGAGCGGATTGATCCGTGTTCCGCGGGTGTTGCTGCTGACGGCGTACGAAAGAGTGCCAAAGCGCCACGTGCGGTTTTCCCGCTTCAATATCTTCGCGCGCGACAACAATACCTGCCAATACTGCGGCCGCAGGCTCCCTCGCACCGAGCTTAACCTCGACCATGTGATTCCACGCTCCCGCGGCGGCACTTCGACTTGGGAGAACATCGTCTGCTCCTGCCATCACTGCAACCGCAGAAAGGGCGGCAGAACGCCGGAAGAAGCCGCGATGCTTCTTATTCGGAGGCCGAGGCGGCCGGAATGGACCCCGTTCAGCGCCGAGATGTTTTCGCTGCGGCGCTACCGTGAATGGATGCCGTTCGTTTCGCAGGTCGACAGCGCTTACTGGAATACCGAACTCATTCAGGACTGATTCGCACCCGCGTTGCGGAGCGAAACTTTGAAATAGAAGCGGTGGAAGGGCCGCGTTGTGGTTTTGCCGAAAGACGGCAAAACCACAATTTCTGGCGGTCAATCGGCTTATCCGCACGATATGTAGGGGCATCTCTTGATTGATGCCGCGATGTCATGGGATAAGCTTGATGAGGTGGCGGTGTGGTGGAGGCGATGGAAGTATGCGTCTAAAAAGCCTTGAGTTAGTAGGCTTCAAATCCTTCCTCGAACCAACGACGATCAGTTTCGCTCCTGGGATGACCGCGGTGGTCGGTCCCAACGGATGCGGCAAATCGAACGTCGTTGACGCGATCCGCTGGATTCTCGGGGAGCAGGCGCCTACCCGTCTGCGCGGCAAAAGCGCCGAAGACCTCATCTACGCCGGCAACGATCAGAATCCGCCTGCCGGTCTTGCCGAAGTTTCGCTGATCCTGGAGGCGGAGGAGGGGAGCCAGCTGCCGGAACCCTATTCGGCCCTGAGCGAGGTGGCGGTCACGCGCCGCGTGTATCGTTCGGGAGATTCCGAATATCTGATCAATCGCATCCCCTGCCGCCTCAAGGATATCACCGAGTTTTTCATGGCCGCGCAGATCCATAGCCGCGGCTATTCGCTTATCGAACAGGGCAAGATCGAAGAAATCATCCAGGCGAAGCCGCACGAGTTGCGCTCGATGATCGAAGAAGCGGCGGGCCTCTCGCTCTTCAAAGGGCGCCGCGAAATTTCCGAGCGCAAGCTCGAACGCGTCAAGGAAAACCTCTCGCGGGTCAACGACGTAATCAGTGAAATCGAGCGGCAGTTGAACTATGCGCGCCGGCAGGCGAAGAAGGCTGAGCAGTACAAGATTATCCGCGCGGAGTTGTCCGAACTGGAGAAGCTCACGGCCGCGCGCCGGCTGATCGCCGAGCGTGAAACGCTTGCGCTCGAGAGCGAACGCGCCGCCCAACTGGCGGCATCCATCGAGGCCGCCCGGTCCGAAGCCGGACAGGCTCAAGCGGCGGTCGAAAGCGCCACTACCGAGACGCAATCGGTCCGGGGCGAGTTGTCGTCCGCGGAACGCGAACTCGAAAGCCTTCACGCCGGCAGTGCGCAGCGCGAGCGAACCCGCGAATTCCTGACCCGCAAGCTCCGCGATCTGACCGAGTCGGAGCCGGCGATTCTAGCCAAGATTGCGGAGCTGGAAAATCGCGCGACCCTCGCCCGCGCCGCTCGGGCCGAAGCGGGTGCGCGCCTGGCGCGCGAAACCGCCGCCGCAGAATCGACGGGGGAGTCGGCCCTTGCCGACCTCACCGCGCAATTGCGCGCCGCCGAAAGCGATCTCAAAGAGGCGGAACGCAACTCCGAAAATCTCAGGGATGACCTGGCCGATATCGTCCGGGAAGCCGCGGTGGTTCGCGGGCGGCTTGCCGATCTGGCCGGCGAGCGGGCTGAACTCGAACAAAAACTCGCCGAGTTCAACAGCGGCGACGATGGGATGCAGCGCCTCGACGCGCTCATTTCCGCCGCCGCCGGGCAGCTTGCCGCCGAGGAACAAAGGCTCGAGCGTTGCCGCGAAGAACTCGCGGGGTTTGAAATAACGGAGCGCGAAGCCAAGGAACACGAGATCGAGGCCCGCGCCACGCTGGAGCATCTGGCGCAGCGGCTGAAGTCGATGCGTGCGCGGCTTGCGCAGGCCCAATCCGCGCATTCCATATCCGAAAAAGATCAGCGGCTGACTAACGTCCTGGAGTCGATGAATGGCGACCGTCCGCCCACGCCGCCCTCGTGGCTGCACGATGTCCTGCGCGCGCCGGCTGAACTCGCGCCCGCCTTGCAGGCGGTGCTCGGCGGCGAGCTTGAGTCGGTAGTCGTCGATTCGCCGGCATTCGCGTTGCGCGCGATCGAAATTCTCAAGCGCGATCAGGCCGGCCGCCTGTCTTTCGTCCAGGAGCCGGACACCGAAGTCGTGCCTCATCCCGCAATTGAAGCGCCCGGAGTGGCAGGCCGGCTGGTCGATATGATCGAGGTCGATCCACGCTTCCGCCGGCTCGCCGAAGCGCTGCTCGGGCACGTGCTTGTTACGGACGACCTGAACGCCGCGCTGGCCGCATCCAATCTGAACGGCCGCGGCACGCTGTTCGTCACCCGCGAGGGCGACGTTCTGAATCCGGGCCGGATGATCGCGGGCGGCAGCATGATTGATAGCGGCGCTGCCGGCCGCGCCGCCGATGCGATGGCGCGCGAGGCGGCTGCCCGCGAACTCGAGCAGGTCGAAGAAGAGCATCGAACTGTCGCCGCGCGGCTTGCGGAGTCCCAGGCCGCGCGTGAAAAAGCGGCCGGCGAACGCGCCGCGGCTGCGGCTCGACTGAAGGAGTGCGAACGCGCGGTCGCGGAGCATCGCGATGCGGCATCGCGCGCGCGGCAGGCTCTGGCGCTTGCCCAGGCGGAAATGGCTGCTGCCCAGCGCCGGCTTGGTGAAATCGCCGAGTTGATGGTGGCGGCGAACGTTCGCCTCGAAGAACTGGCCCACGCCGAGCAGGATGCGCGCGGCCGGCTGGCGGCCGTCCGCGAGGAATTGGGCGGATGCCGCGCCACGGCGGAAAAGCTTACGTCCGCCGTCGCCGACGCCGCCGCGCACGTCGAGGCGCGCAAATCCGAAATCGCCTCGATGGAGCGCGAGCTGCGCCACGCTATCGAAACCGCCGATCAGATCGACGCGCAGATTCGGGAGAACGCCGCGAGCCTCGATCGTTCGCGAGCCGAACGCGCCGACTTCGAGCGCGAGCTGAACACGCTCGCCGAGCAGCAGGAGTTTGCGCGCGTTCGCGAGGCCGAACTCGCGGAGATCGTGGAACGCTTGCGTGCGGAATGCGCCGAGCGCGAGCAGGGCCTGGAAGCGAAGCGTCTCGAGCTCAAGGCGGTTCGCGATGCGCTGCAAAAGCTTGAGAGCGACGCGATGGAATCGAACCTGGCGCGGGAGCGGGCGCGCACACTGAGCGAAGAGCTCTCGCGCAGCTTCCATGAAAAATTTGAAGCTGATTTCGATTCGATGGCGCCCGAAATTATTCCCGCGCTCGAAGGACGCGATCCCGCGCAGGACGAGGCTCGCCTTCAGGAACTGCGCGCCCGCGCCGAACGTATCGGCGAAGTCAATCTGGCCGCCGACAGCGAAGTCAAGGAACTGGAAGAACGCGCCGAAGTGCTGGGCAAAGAGCGGGCTGACCTCGATGCCGCCCTGCAGGACTTGACCAAAACCATCACTCATCTGAATCGCGAGGCCCGCAAGCGCTTTGCCGAAACCTTCGAGGGCGCCGCGAAAAATTTCGAGGAGCTGTTCCCCAAGCTGATGCGCGGAGGCAAGGGACGGCTCGAGCTGACCGAAGCCACCGACGTGCTCGAAGCCGGCGTGAACATCATGGTTCAGCCCGCGGGCAAGAAGGTGAAGGAAATCGGGCTTTTGTCGGGCGGCGAGAAGGCGCTGTCGGCGATGGCGCTGATATTCTCGTTGTTCCTGCTCAACCCGAGCCCGTTCTGCGTGATGGACGAAGTCGATGCGCCGTTGGACGAGTTCAGCCTCGCTCGCTTCACCGATCTGCTCGGCGACCTCAAGGCGCGATCGCAGTTCATCGTGATCACGCACAACCAGCGCACCATGCAGCGCGCCGATCAGATTCACGGCGTCACGATGGACCGTCCCGGCATCTCGAAAGTCATCTCCCTCAGGATTCCCGAAGCCGCATAACCTCGCAAAAGCAGCCTCCGATACTTCAAGGGGCTCGCTACGGCTTGGGAGGCGGGGGCTTACTTCTGGGTGCGGGCTCCGAGGTCCAGCACGAAGAATGAACCGCTTGCGACGGCGATCAGTTTTCCCGTGCTGTCGCGCACCTTCGAATCTAGAAATACGATCTGCCGCCCCTTGCGGACCACCTCGGTTTCCGCGCGGACGATGCCTTCGCGCACCGAGGCGAGGTAGCTGATCTTGATCTCGATGGTCGCGCAGGCCTGGTTAGGATCGAGCGCGGATGTCGTTGCGGCGCCCATCGAATAATCCACCATCGCATAGACGGCCGGCCCCGCCAGCACTCCGTTCGGATTGAGGATTTCGGGAGCGATTTCCTGCTCGAATACCGCTCGGCCATTGCCCATTTCCACGCGGCGGATCCGGAGAAAATCGGTGAGCGGGCCGGAGCTCGCGCCGCCGGATGGCGGCGCTCCCGGCTTTCGCGCCATCATCCGAATCCATGCCCCGATAGTTGGAAGCCGTTCGTCCGAAGTTGTGTCGAGCAGCGCGTGAAGTTCGGCCAGCGTTTCCTGCCTTGTAGCCATCGCTCCCCTTTCCGGAGTTCAAGTCCGCTGGACTATGCACCAGCTCGGGATGGCTAACAAGGAGTGCCGCTTCACGGGCGTGAAACTTCTCGCCCCGGGGCCGAGCTATATCTGGCTATAACCGCTGCCTTTGCGATCGAACCCGATTCCCCGGCCCTTCTCGATCAATCCGTATTCCTTCAGCAGTTCCTGGCTGTACGTTACCCGTCCGGTAATCTTGTTCACCGGCTCTGTTGCCAGGAGCAGAGCGGCTCGAGCCATGTATTCGACGGGCTCGCCGTCCTGAGGGCTGGTCACGAGGTGATGGTAAACGGTGCCCGGGGTGACCACGACTTCCGACGGCGAGAGGCAGGTGACGGAGATGCCGTCCTCGAAGACCTCCGATGCCAGCCCTTGCGTCATTCGTTCCAGCGCGGCTTTTTCGGCGCCGTAGCATACATGGCCAATCCTGATTTCGTCTTTCTTGTAAGGGCCGCGTCCGGGGCCTATCGCCGCTCCCGATGAGATGTTCACGATAGCTCCGCTTTTGCGCGCGATCATGTCCGCGAGCACGAGCTTGCTCAGGATGAACGGTGCGTGCAGGTTCACTTGAAACGATCGCATCCAGCGTTTGGTCGGGAAATCCTTGACCGGGATGAAGTAGGTCAGCGCGGCGTTGTTCACGAGGACATCGCAGGGTCCGTAAATTCGTTTTGTCTCGGCGACCAGCTTTTCGCATTCGGCCTCCGACGATACGTCGCAGGTGACTGCGGCCGCCTCGTGGCCGGCGTTCCTGATTCCCGCCACGGTGGTTTCGAGCGAGCCCTCCAGGGGATGTTCGCCCTCTTTGAGGGTGCGCGCGGTGCAGACGACTTTTCCGCCCTCGCTTGCGAACAGTTCCGCGATTGCCTTTCCGATTCCGCGGCTTGCGCCGGTTACGATCACAACTTTCCCGTCCAGCTTGCCCATCGAATGTGCTCCCATAGTTGCGCGTTGCCGAATTGTTTCGAGACGATGATTCGGAACAGATATTTTATAATCGCTGCGCGCGTCCTCAGGCCACCCTGCGGCGTGTCGCCTGGCGCCGCTCAAATCGCGTTGCGGTTTCCGATCGGTTTGGCGGCTGATATGGTGATGGCATTCGGAGTTCGATCGTGCTCTCTCTCGACATCAACACCGTCATCATCATCGCGATTGCGCTCGTGGTCGGAGGCGTCCTCGCGTTCGTCGGCGTCCTGATTCAATGGAGCCTGCGCAAGGCGCGGCCGCCTGCGAAAGAGCCGGCTCCCGAGATGCCCGCGGCTGCCCAGCCGCCGGAGGTGCGCGCGGAAGAGAAGCTGTACGAAGAGGTCCCTGAAGCGGCGCCGGCCGCTGAAATTCCGCCGCCTATCGAGGCTGTCGCTCCGCCACCCGCGCCGCCTGAGCCTGCCCCAAAGCCGCGCGAAGCAAAGCCGCCGGTGCGCATCGGGGTCGGGCTTCGGAAGACCCGCGAAAATTTCCTGGGCCGAATCAAAGCGGCGATCACCGGCAGCAAGAAGACCGATGAAATCTACGAAGGCCTGGAAGAAGCGCTCATCGCCGCCGATGTCGGCGTGGATGCGAGCATGAAGATCGTCGAAGCGGTGCGCGCGAAGCTCGGCAGCGACAGCCGCCCCGACGTTATCCGCGACGCGCTCAAGGCGGAGATCGCGCGAATACTCGATGCCGCGTATCGCGCGCCCGCCGACCCCGGCGACTCTCCGCTGGTCGTGATGATGGTCGGCGTAAACGGGGTCGGCAAAACCACCACCGTTGCCAAGCTGGCCGCGAAGTTCAAAGCCGACCTCGGCAGCGTGATCGTTGCCGCGGCAGACACGTTCCGCGCCGCCGCTATCGAGCAGCTTCAGGTCTGGTGCGACCGGGTTGGCGCGGAGATGATCAAGCAGTCGCAGGGATCGGATCCGGCGGCGGTCGCCTTCGATGCGGTCAGGGCGGCCGTTGCGCGTAAGGCCAGGGCCGTTCTGATTGATACCGCGGGAAGACTGCAAACCAAGGTCAACCTGATGGAGGAGCTTAAGAAAATCGCGCGCGTGGTCGGACGCGAACTGCCCGGCGCGCCGCACGAGACATGGCTCGTGCTGGATGCGAACACGGGCCAGAACGCCCTCAGCCAGGCGAAACTGTTTGGCGATTCGGTGCCGCTCACCGGGGTTGTCCTGGCGAAACTGGACAGCACCGCCAAGGGCGGAGTCGTAATCGCGATTGCGGAGCGGCTCAAAGTCCCGGTACGTTTCGTGGGACTTGGAGAAGGCCTTGGAGACCTGCGCGAGTTCGACCCGCGCGAGTTTGTCGAGGCGCTGTTTGAAGCAGGGGACGGGGAAAAGACAAGCGGCTCTTATGCAGCTTGACAGGCGGCTTTAACAAAAACTAAAGTAAAGGTAGAAGTTCCAGCTATGTCGACACCGATCGATGTCCTAAAGCAGCTTGATGAACGGATTCAGGCATCGGTAAACCGCATTCAACAGTTGCGTAAGGAAAATGAACAGCTTCAGCAGAAACTCGCCGACAGTGAACGGCGAGTCGCGGAAGCGATGGCTCAAATCAAGCAGTACGAGCAGGAGCGCAAGCAGCACGAAACTGAGCGCGGTGAAGTGAGAAGCAGAATCGAGAAGATTCTGGCGCGCTTTGACGGGCTGGAACTGGGCTAAGTTGTCATGAAGGGCGTCAACGTTGAGATCATGGGGCAGAACCTGACCATCGCCAGCGATGCGGGCGATGAGTGGGTGAAGGACCTGGCTCGAACCGTTGACGGCAAAATCAGGAACATCCGGGCCGGAACCCAGGCGGTTAGTTCAATCCATCTGGCGATTCTGGCGGCACTAAACTTCGCCGACGAGCTCGAACGCCTGCGCCAGGAGCACGAGGCAATGGTCGAGCGTATCGAGGCGATGAACAAGAGGCTGAGCGCCGCGATTGAAGGCAAGGATCTCTAAGGCCATGCCCGCACGCGCACATGCCCATGAGGATCTTGTAACACGGTACGGGGGCGGGGAACTGGGTCCGGTGACTAGCCACAACGCGCGGCCCGCATGGGCGTGGCCCGTGAGAGGATTTGTCGGTGCAACGGCGGACGGTTCGCGATCGCATCGCGATGCGATCGGGGACGGTCCGCCGGGGCGTGGTCCGGCTTCAAACCAACAAGCGTTCAGTGGTGGTTGAGTAGTTGATCCCGCTCCCGCCATGGCACGAACCATGGCGGACCAGAAAAAATATCTGCGCAAAGTGCTCGGCGATTGCCGAGCCTCATTGACGCCCGAGTTCGCGCGATCGTCCTCCCTCGCGATTCAGCGCAGGCTTCTGGCCAGCGACTGTTATCGGCGCGCGCGCACGGTCGTCCTTTACTCTTCAATCGGCAACGAAGTGGCAACCGGCCTTATCGCTGCCGAGGCTTTTGGCGCAGGCAAGGAGGTCTGTTTTCCCCGTCTCGATCGCGACCGATCCTCGCTCACGATCGTGCGGATTCGCGATCTATCGGAGCTGGTTCCCGGTGCTTTTGGCGTTGCGGAGCCGGCTTCCCTCGATAGCGCGGTTGCGCCGGCCGATCTGGCCGGCGCGGTCATTTTCGTCCCGGGTGTCGGATTTGGAGTGCGCGGCCAGCGGCTGGGCCGTGGTGGAGGCCATTATGATCGTTTCCTTGCGGCGTTGCCGCAGGAAGCGATCACGGTGGGTCTCGCCTATTCATTCCAGCTGCTGGACGAGGTTCCTGAGGAACCCCGCGACCGGCGGCTCCAATTCATCTTTACCGAGTCCGCCGCCATTCGCGCGTCCGAACCTTCAGTTCGGGCCGCCGATGTGGCTGCGGGCCGAGGAGGTACACCTGGGTGGATCTGATAGCCGCAATCCTGGGTTTTGTTGTTGGAAGCGTGATTTTTTTGGTCTGGGGACTGATGAGCCGTCGTTCAGCCGCGGTTGATCTTGAAGCCGCGCGCGCTCAGGCGGACGAAATCGTAAAGGAGGCACAAACCAGAAGCGAACTGATCGTAAAAGAAGCCGAAGTCAAGGCGAAGGACCTGGTCGTCGGCGCTCGCGCCGATGCCGAACGCGAGGTGCGCGACCGCCGCCGCGAACTGCAGCAGGCCGAGGCCAAGCTCGAATCGCGCGAGGAAGCGTTCGAAAAACGCCAGGAAGCCTTCGAGCGGCGCGAAGCCGATCTCAACCGCCGCGACCAAAGCCTGCGATCCCGCGAAAAAAACCTGACCGAAAAGGAAGAAGAGCGCCAGAGACTGGTCGATGAGGCCCGGTCCAGGCTCGAAGCCGTTGCCGGCCTCACTCGCGAGGAAGCCAAGCGCACCCTGATGGACGAGATGATCGGCCAGGCGCGCACCGATGCCGCCAAGCATATTCGCGTTGTCGAGGAAGAGGCGCGCGAAGAAGCCGATCGCCGCGCCAAGCGCATCGTCTCGATCGCGATCGAGCGGCTCGCCGGCGAGTTTGTCGCCGAGCGCACCGTCTCGGTAATCGCGCTCCCGACCGACGAAATGAAAGGCCGCATCATCGGCCGCGAGGGCCGCAACATCCGCGCCATCGAGGCTGCCACCGGCGTCGATATCATCATCGACGACACTCCGGAAGCCGTGGTCATCTCGTGCCACAATCCGATTCGTCGCGAAATCGCGCGCGTCGCACTCGAGCGGCTGATCTCCGACGGCCGAATCCATCCGGGCCGCATCGAAGAGGTCGTGCGCAAGGCCGAGCAGGAAGTCGAGGAATCGATTCGCGAGGCCGGCCAGCGCTCGATCATTGAAGTCGGCGTCCACGGCATCCATCCCGAGCTGGTCAAGCTGCTCGGGATGCTCAAGTACCGGTACAGCTACGCGCAGAACGTGCTGATGCATTCGATCGAGGCGGCGTTTATCTGCGGCGCGATGGCCGCCGAACTGGGCCTCAACGAGAAGCAAGCCCGTCGCGCCGCGCTGCTGCACGATATCGGCAAGGCCCTTACTCACGAGGTCGAAGGTTCGCACGCGCTGATCGGCGCGGAGCTGGCGCGCAAATACGGCGAGTCGGCGAAGATCGTCAACGCCATCGCGGCCCATCACGAAGAGGTCAAGGCCGAAACGATCCTTGCCCCGCTGGTCGATGCCGCCGATGCGCTCTCGGGCGCTCGGCCCGGAGCGCGGCGCGAAGTCCTGGAAAGCTACGTGAAACGCCTCGAGGACCTGGAACAGATTGCCAAATCTTTCAAGGGCGTCGAGAAGTGCTTCGCGGTGCAGGCGGGACGCGAGATGCGCGTGATCGTGGAGCCCAACCAGGTGTCGGACGAAGACTCCGCGATGCTGGCGCGGGAAGTCGCGCGCAAGATCGAAACCGACATGACCTACCCGGGCCAAATCCGGGTGACGGTTATTCGCGAGACGCGCGCAACCGAGATTGCGCGCTGATCGAAGCGGAATCCGGAGCAAAAGCCAGGGGCGCATCTCGGGCCGAGATGCGCCCCTGGCGCGTTTGGAGACATTTTGCGGCCTCGCTTCTCGCCTCCCGTCCTTTACGCCGAATCAAAACGGAGAGTATCATCCTGTCTAATGGCTACTACGCGCGAAGCTCTGCAGACCGCAATCGCTCTCGAAAAGGAGAGCATGGCTCTGTATGCGCGTATCGCCAGAATCTTCGCCGACGACCCCAAGCTGCAGGATTTCTGGTTTGGGATGGCCCGCGACGAGGCTCGCCACGTCGGCGCGCTCGACCTTGTCTGGACCGTACTCGACCTGGAGAACAAGCTCGATGCGCCCAGTCCGATTTCGCTTGAGGATTCAACGATCGTGAAACTGCGCGCGCTGCTGGAGCGTTTCCAGGGCGAAGCCCGCCCGGGATTGCGCATCGAACGCGCGCTCGAGATGGCGCTCGAGGTGGAGGAAACCGAACTCGAAGACCTCGTCGCCGATTTGCTCAAAGCGGTTCAGAATCCCGATGAGTACGAGCGATGCCTTCGTCTGCTTGTCCACGATCTCGGAGAGCTCGGCTACATGATCGAGACTTACTGCCAGGACGCCGCGCTGCTCGCGCGATGCGACGATCTGTGCAATCGCCACGCCGAGAGCCTGCGCCATTCCTCCGTCCGCCAGGCGATCTGAGCGCTTTTTCCTTGCCACAAAGCTCGGGCGGCGCGTATCGTGACGCTCCTATGCGTAGTCGCTTCGGCAGCTTGCGCATCATCCGGGCGGCAATTCTTTCCATTTCAATTCTTTACGTACTGGTTACCTCCGCGTTCGCCGGCTCGGCGGCCGTGGTTGCGCAATTCTCGCCGCAAGGAACGGTGAAGAATGTCCGGCAGGTGACAGCGCGGTTTTCCGGCGCGATGGTTCCGCTGGGCGATCCGCGCGCCAGCGCATCGCCGTTCGACTTCGATTGTGCCGCGAAAGGCTCCGCGCGATGGGTTGACAGCTTCACCTGGTCTCTCGACTTCAGCGCCGACCTTCCCGCGGGAGTACGATGCACTTTTACGCTGCGGCCCGGTGTGAAGTCGCTCGACGGGCAGGCCGTCGAGGGCAAGCGGGTCTTCTCGTTCGACACCGGCGGCCCATCAATCGTCGAGTCGCGCCCGTGGAACTCCAGCGAAGGCATCGACGAGCAGCAGGCGTTCGTGCTGATGCTCGATGCGGCCCCGGACGAGGCCTCGGTCCTCGATCACGCGAGCTTTTCCGTCAAGGGCCTTCCGGAGATGGTCGAAGCGACGATCCTGCGCGGCGGCGATCGCGATGTTCTGGCGAAGCGATTCGAGCGCTCGATCGATAAACGCCCGTTCGTGATTCTTCAGGCGAAACAGCGCTTCCCCAACGGCGCCAAAGTCAGACTGGTTTGGGGCAGGGGAATCAGGACGACCTCGGGAATCGCCACCATCCAGGACCAGACGCTCGAATTCAAAGTGCGGCCCGCGTTCGAGGCCAAAGTCACGTGCGAGCGGGAGAACGCCAAGGCGGGATGCATTCCGCTCACGCCCGTGCGCGTTTATTTCACCGGAGCGATCTCCCGTGAGCTCGCGCGCCAGATCGCGCTTGTCGCGCCCGATGGCACGCGTTCGGCGCCGAAGATCGAAGAGGGCGGCGAGATCTCGTCCATCGAGTTCGCGCCGCCGTTCAAGGAATCGTCACAGTACACGATCGCCATTCCCGACCATCTGATCGACGATTCCGGCCGCATTCTGTCGAATGTCTCGCGGTTTCCGTACCCCGTCCGGTTCGATCACTTTCCGCCGCTCGCGAAATTCTCGGCCCGCTTCGGAATAATCGAATCCGCCGATCCGGTGCTGCCGGTAACCGTGCGAAACCTCGAGGCGGAGATTCGCGGCGATGAATTGAAGATCGGACCCGCGCTCGGCGCATCCGCCGGAATTCGGGGTCTAATCACCCGGGTACAAGCACGGCTGTTTCGGCTGGACAATCCGGATCCGAAGTCGATTCTCTCCTGGCTGAAGCGGGTTGCGGAAGCGAGTCGCGCGCAATCCGTCTTCAAGGATTCAAAGACCAATCCACGCGCCTTTGCGCTGCCGAAGCCTAACGGAGCCCAGGCTTTCGAGGTGATGGGAATTCCGCTCAAGGCCCGCGGCCTGTTCGTGGTCGAACTCAAGAGCGAGCGTCTTGGCGCGGCGCTGCTCGGCGAGACGAAACCGATGTACGTGCCGGCCGCGGCGCTGGTCACGAACCTTGCCGTGCATTTCAAGCAGGGCAAGGCGAATTCTCTGGTGTGGGTCACGGAGCTTGAATCGGCCCGGCCGGTGAAGGGCGCCGACGTCTCCATCGCCGATTGCAACGGGGCCGAGCTCTGGTCCGGCCCCACGGACGCGCGGGGAATCGCGCTGGTGCCGCATCTCGATGCGATCGACAATCCGCCCCGCTGCGATTCATCCAGTGACGCCGACAGGGAGTCCGACTACTACTCGAACCAGACCGAAGCGCTGCGCGATCTCTCGACCGGCGTCCTGGTCACGGCCCGGCGCGGAAGCGACTTCAGCTTCGTTCATTCGAGCTGGAAAAACGGCATCGAGTCCTGGCGGTTTCATCTGCCGATGGAGTATCAGCCGTCCGCGATAACGGCCGAGACGGTTTTCGATCGAGTTCTGCTTCGCGCGGGCGAGACCGTGCACATGAAGCATTTCGTACGGACCAGGACCATCGATGGGTTTGCCATCCCGCCCGCGGACCAGCTACCTCACACCCTTACCATCCGCCACGCCGGCGATGAGAAAAAATACGATCTCAAGCTGACCTGGAACGCCGACGGCACTGCTACTTCCGACTGGAAGATTCCTTCCGCTGCGAAGCTTGGCCGGTACGACGTTTCGATGACGCTGCCGAGTCCTTCCGCCGCGACTCCATCGGAGGGAGACGCGGGAAGCTCGGAAGTCACGCTCGATTCCGGAAACTTTCGCGTCGAGCAGTTTCGGGTTCCGCTGATGAAAGCGGCGGTGAAGCTGCCTGCCGGGCCGCAGGTCGCGCTAACGCAAATTCCCGTCGATGTCAGCATCGTTTATCTGACCGGTGGCGCGGCGCGCGGATTGCCAATCGTGCTGCGAAGCCAGATCACCCCCATCCGCTACCAGACATTTCCCGATTTCGATGATTTCACGTTCGCCAATGGCCCCGTTAAGGAAGGCACGTTCAAGTCGGAGGAATCAGAGGAGGGTGGCGGCGAGGAAACCCCGGGAGTGCATCAGCAGAAGAACCTGACGCTCGATACGGCCGGCGGCGCGCGCAGCGCCATCACCGACATTACTCGCGCGGATATTCCCCAGAACATCCGCGCCGAAATCGAGTTCCGCGATGCCAACGGCGAGATCAAAACCGCCGCCAACGAGGTAACGATCTGGCCCGCAAAACTCAGTCCTGGAATACGCGTCGATGATTGGGCATCGTCGCCCGGAGAAGTTCGCGCGCAAATCGCGGTCGTGGACGATTCCGGAAAACCGGCCGCTCACGTGCCGGTGCAGGTCGCCGCGCTTACCCGCAAATATTTCTCGTATCGCAAGCGGCTGATCGGCGGTTTCTACGCATACGAGAACACCGAGGAAGTGAAACGCGCCGGAAACCTCTGCTCCGGCACAACCAACGCTCAAGGCCGTTTCTTCTGCGAGGCCAAAGCTCCTGTTACCGGAGAAGTGATCCTTCAGGCCTCGGTTACCGACGCGTCGGGCAACACCAGCATCGCCCATGCAAGCGCGTTCGTGCCCGGCGAGGAGCGGATGTGGTTCGAGAGCCGCGATGACGACCGGATGGACGTGATCGCGGAGAAGCCCGAGTATCAGGCGGGCGAAACCGCGCGCTTCCAGGTGCGGATGCCGTTCGCGGAGGCGACCGCGCTCGTCACCGTCGAGCGCGAAGGAATAATCGCCGCGTCCATCGTCCATCTGTCCGGAAAAAATCCGATCGTCACGCTGCCGGTGCGCGATTACGCTCCCAACGCGTTCGTTTCCGTGCTCGCCGTGCGCGGCAGAGTGGCCGGCATAAAGCCGACCGCCACCATCGATCTCGGCAAGCCGTCGTTCAGGCTCGGGATCGCCGGCTTTCGCGTCGGATGGCGGGATCACAAGCTTGCGGTGACGGTCACTCCCGAACGCGAGGTCTATCACGTTCGCGAAAAAGCGCGCATCAAAATCGCCGTGCGCGCGCCTGATGGAAGCAAGCCGCCCCCGGGGAGCACAGTGGCGATTGCCGCCGTCGATGAAGGCCTGCTGGAGCTCAAGCCGAACGATAGCTGGAAGCTTCTGGACGCGATGATGGGACTGCGCGGCTACCAGGTCGAGACCTCGACCGCGGAGATGCAGGTGGTCGGAAAGCGCCATTTCGGACTCAAGGCGATCCCGCCCGGAGGCGGCGGCGGACGGCGCGTTACCCGCGAGCTTTTCGACACTCTCCTGCTGTGGAATCCGTCGGTGCCGCTCGATGCGTCCGGCGATGCGACCGTCGAGGTGCCGCTCAACGATTCTTTGACCAGCTTCCGAATCGTGGCGATCGCGGCGGTCGGCACGGGCGACTTCGGCACCGGCGCCGCGAGTATCCGCTCGACGCAGGATCTGCAGCTTTTCTCGGGCGTGTCCCCGATCGCCCGAACGGGGGATTCCTTTCCTGCCGAGTTCACGGTCCGCAACGCGTCCGATCGCGCCTTCGACGTCAGCATCTCCGGCGCGATCGAAGGAATCTCGGCAAGTCCGCCCCCGATGAAGATTTCGCTGGGGCCGGGAGACGGAAAGAACTTCAACTGGAATATCGTGGCGCCTCGCGGAGTCAGTGCGCTCAAGTACACCGTCGATGCGGCCGCATCGTCGGGCGCATCCGACCATCTTCGCATCTCGCAGCA
Source organism: Pseudomonadota bacterium (assembly GCA_021323675.1). Lineage (GTDB taxonomy): Bacteria > Desulfobacterota > Binatia > Binatales > Binataceae > JAFAHS01. The sequence goes on from JAJPKP010000064.1 coordinate 75,340, forward strand.
GATTCTTCCGGTCGTGCCGGTTCGGGTCTGGCAGGCGACGCTGGTTCAGTTGGACAAGCCGCTCAGCCAGCCGATCGCGGTTCCTGCCGGGGCGGTTGCGGGCGAGGGCGGTATCCGCGTCGATTTAAGCCCGTCGCTGCTCGCCGGACTCGGAAGCATCGAGAGCTGGATGCGGAACTATCCCTATGTTTGTCTCGAGCAGCGAATCTCGCGGGCGGTCGCCCTGCGCGATCAGAACCTGTGGAATTCGATAATCGCGGATTTGCCTTCGTATCTCGACTCGGACGGGATGCTCAAATATTTCCCGTCGATGCGTGAGGGCAGCGATGTCCTCACCGCGTACTTCCTTGCGATCGCCAACGAAGCCGGGCTTTCCGTCCCTGCGGAAGCCGAAGCCTCGATACAAACGGCGCTTGCGGATTTTGTCGAAGGCAAGCTCATCCGCAATGAGCCTTTCGCGGTGGCTGACCTGCCGATGCGCAAGCTTGCCGCGATCGAGGCGCTTGCCCGCTACGGCAAGGCAAAGCCGTCGATGCTCAGCACGATCGCGATCGATCCGAATCTGTGGCCCGACTCCGCGGTGATCGACTGGTGGAGCATCCTGGAACGGATGCCCTCCGTTGACCGGCGTGAATCGAGGCTCGCAGAAGTCCAGCAGATCATCCGGGCGCGGCTGAACACGCAGGGAACGGCGATGCATCTCTCGGCCGCGGCGAACAATGAGATGTGGTGGCTGATGGTCTCGCCGGCGCGCAACATGGTCCGGCTGGCGCTGGTCGCGCTCGATGCGAACGCGTGGCGCGACGACATTCCGCGCCTGATGCGCGGCGCGATCGCCCTTCAGCGGCGCGGCGCGTGGCCGAGCACGATCGCGAATGCGTGGGGAGTGCTCGCGCTGGACAGATTCGCGCGCGCTTTCGAATCGCAGCAGGTCGCGGGTGAGACCGATGCGGGGATCGGCGCCGTGCTCAGGCATCTCGACTGGGCGCATGATCCAAAGGGCGGGTCGATTGATTTTGCATGGCCGTCCGGTCCCGCTTCGCTCGATCTCTCTCATCACGGTTTGGGCAGCCCCTGGGCGCAGGTGAGCGCGAGCGCGGCGATTCCGCTTACCGCGCCATTTTCGAGCGGATATTCGATTACGAAAACGATCAAACCGGCCGATTCGGCGCATTCGGGCGGATGGAAACCCGGCGACCTCGTGCGCGTGCATCTGTCGATCAATGCGCAGGCGGACATGACGTGGGTGGTGGTTGACGATCCTCTGCCCGCGGGCGCATCGCAGGTCGGCGTCGGGCTTGCGGGCGAATCTCAAATCGCGACCGCCGGCGAGAATCAGAACCTCGAAGGCTACGTCTGGCCGGATTTTATCGAACGCGCGTTCGGAAACTTCCGCGCGTACTACGACTACGTTCCGAAAGGAAAGTTCGAGATCGAGTACACGATCAGGCTCAACCAGCCCGGCACGTTCCAGCTCCCACCCACCCACGTGGAAGCGTTGTACGAGCCCGAGATGCTCGGGGAGCTGCCCAACGCGCCCTTTACGGTGGAACCATGAGGTTGCCCCGCACCCGCCTTGCCACGGGATTAGCATCAGCCGCTCTGCTGCTGGCCGCGGCCGCCCTCGTGTTCGGATGGAGCCTGACGGCGCCATCGCCGTTACCCTCGTACGCGGAAGTTCGAGGGCATTGGAAACCCTCTGATGCCGAGCTGCTCGACCGCAACGGCGATCCGATTTATCAGATGCGCGTCGACGCGCATGGCCGAAGGCTCGCGTGGACCGACCTCGCCGATGTCTCGCCGGCTCTGCGGCGCGCGGTGATCGAATCTGAAGATCGCCGCTTCCATGCCCATCACGGCGTCGATTGGATTGCCGCGAGCGCGGCCGGCGTGCGCTGGATGATGGGAACCAAAGTGCGCGGCACCAGCACCATCTCGATGCAGCTCGCCGCGATGATTGACCCGACGATCGCCCGCCGGCGGCCCCGCAGATCCATCGCGCGCAAAATCCTCCAGATGCGCGCGGCGCTGGCGCTCGAGCGCGCATGGTCGAAGCGCCAGATTATCGAGGCCTACCTCAACCTGGTTACCTGGCGCGGCGAGATCCAGGGCGTCGCTGCCGCATCGTGGGTGATCTTCGGCAAAGCGCCCCACGGCCTGGATACGAGCGAATCGATCGTGATGGCCGCGTTGCTGCGCGCGCCCAACGCCGGACGCGATGCGATCGTGCGCCGCGCGATGGCGCTGCGGTCGAGGAGCGGTCCCGAGGCGGCTTCGGCGAGCGATGTGGCGGCGGCGGTCGAGATGGCTGTGGGGCCGCATCGCGGCGGGGATGCCATCAGTCTCGCCCCGCACGCCGCGGCGCGGCTCCTTGGCGACCGGCGGCGAATTTCCGCGCGATGCTCTCTCGATCGCGATTTGCAGGCATTCGCGGTCCAATCTCTCAAGCGCCACGTTGCGGAAGTCAGCGATCGCAACGTTGACGACGGCGCGGTGCTGGTGGTGGAGAATGCGACCGGCAGGGTCTGGGCGTATGTCGGCAGCGCGGGAGACTTTTCTTCCGCGCCGTGGGTCGATGGCGTCCGCGCGATCCGCCAGCCTGGGTCCGCGCTGAAGCCGTTCCTTTACGCCTGCGCCATCGATCGCCGCCTTCTCACCGCGGCATCGCTGGTCGAGGACACGCCGCTCGAAGTATCGGAGCCGCGCGGACTTTACCGGCCGCTCGATTACGATCGCCGGTTTCGGGGATTGGTCTCGGTTCGCACCGCGCTCGCATCGTCGCTCAACGTGCCCGCGGTGCGAACCGCGGATCTGGTCGGTGTCGATGCGTTCGCGGAGAATCTGCGCGCTCTCGGCATCGGCGCCGTCGCAGAGGAGGGCGACTACTATGGCGCCGCGCTGGCGCTTGGTTCGGCGGACGTGACGCTCTGGGACCTGGTCAACGCCTACCGGACCCTCGCGAATGGCGGCACGGCATCGCCGCTCACCTTCGATGCGGATGCGTCAACTCCGGCGCCGGGGCGCCGCGTATATTCGCCCGCAGCCACGTTCGTGATCTCGGACATCCTCGCCGATCGCGCCGCGCGCAGCGAGACCTTCGGCCTCGAAAACAGCCTTGCCACCCGCTACTGGAGCGCGGTGAAGACCGGAACCAGCAAGGACATGCGCGACAACTGGTGCGTCGGCTACACCGATCGCTTCACCGTGGGCGTATGGGCCGGAAACGTCTCCGGAGCGCCGATGCGCGATGTGACCGGAGTGACCGGAGCTGCTCCGGTATGGATCGAAGTGATGGACTATCTCCATGAGCGCTACGGCAGCGGCGCTCCGAAACCGCAGCCGGGCTTGCTTTTGCGGCCCGTGTCTTTCGTGAACTCCGCCGAGGCTCGCCGATCGGAATGGTTTCTTGAGGGGACGGAACCGGATTCCGCGCCCGCGATGCTCGACGAGCACGCGCCGCGAATCGAATCTCCCGCCGACGGAACCATTATCGCGATCGATCCCGATATTCCGGGCGGCCAGCAGCGCGTGATGTTCGAAGCTGGCCGAGGCGCGGCTCTGGCGCATTGGGAGCTGGATGGCAGGCCTCGATGCGGCGCGGCGACGCCGTGCCTGTGGCAGCCGGTCGCCGGCCGCCATACGCTCGCTCTGGTCGGAAACTCCGGGCGGATGCTCGATCGCGTGGACTTCGAGGTCCGCGGGTCGGATTCATCCGGGCCAGGCCGGTAGTCACGGGTGGCGTGAGAACGGTTCCTTGGTTATATTTTCCGATGCGCTGAGGAGTCGGCTAATTGGCAAGCCACCTGACTCTGGATCAGGCGATTGAAGGTTCGAGTCCTTCCTCCTCAGCCAACCCC
>JAJPKP010000065.1 GCA_021323675.1 Pseudomonadota bacterium
GACCATGTGCGCGTGCTCGGAATCGTGCGCGACGGGATGAGCAGCTACTACGTGCAGCATAATCATTCCAAGCGCAGCCTGGCGGTCGATCTGCGCAAGCCGCGCGGACGCGAGCTGATCCTCTCGATGATCCCGAAGATCGATGTGGTCGTGGAAAACTTCGCGCCCGGCGTGATCGGCGAGATGGGCTTCGGGTACGAGGCGCTGAAGAAAATCAATCCGCGCATCGTGATGTGTTCGGTGTCGGTCGCCGGGCAGACCGGCCCGCTAAGCTACAAGCCCGGTTACGACTACCTGGGCGCTTCGCTGGCCGGAATAATCGATCAGCTCGGCGAAGCCGATCGCACGCCGATCGTTCCCCCGATGGCGATTGGCGATGTCTCGACCGGGGTCGCCGCCGCGATGGCGGTGGGATTCGCCCTGCTGAATCGCGAACGCTCCGGCGAAGGACAGTATATCGACGCCTCCCTGCTCGATACTTACTTCCATATGCACGAGCTGTCGGTGCCGGTGGTTTCTCTCAGGCCCGGGCGATGGTCCCCGAAACGCACCGGATCGCTTCATCCCACCGGCTCGCCCTGCGGCGTGTACAAGGCCAAAGAGGGTTATGTCTTCCTCGTAATCCAGCAGCATGAGATCGGACGCCTGTGGCGCGCGATGAAGCGTCCGGACCTCGCGGACGATCCGCGCTTCAAGACCAATCGCGATCGGGTCAAGAACAAGGAAGCGCTGCGCGACATTATCGAGCAGTGGATGCAAACCTTTCCCGACCGCGACTCCGCTCTGCGCGAGCTTGATGCCGAGCGCGTGCCCTGCGCTCCCGTGCTCAAGCTCGAAGAATCGATGGCGGAGCCGCATCTGCGCCAGCGCAAGACCGTCCGCCGCATCCGGCACGAGGCGCTCGGCGAGTTCGACGTGCCCGGCATGCCGGTCAAGTTTTCCGGATGGCCCGATCGCATCGACGTGAAAGCGTCGCGCGTCGGCGCCGACAACGCGGCGATATTGTCGGAATTGCTCGGGATGAGCGAGGCGGAAATCGAACAACTGCAACGCGACCAGGTTCTGTTGACCGCGCAGCCCGCCTCATAGCCGGCCTTGCACTTCCCGAAACGGGAGGCACGCGGATGGTCAAAGCACGCAGGTTGAATCACATCAATCTCAACGTCAGCGACCTCGAACGCTCCACCCGTTTTTACCAGCAGGCGTTCGGCCTCGAGATCGCCCTTCGCGAAGGCGAAAGAATGGTCTTCCTCAATTCGCCCGGAGCCGACGACACGATTACGCTCTGTCAGGCGGGGAGAGGCGATCCCGTTGGTGGCGGCGGAGTGTCGCACTTCGGCTTCTCGATCGGCGGCGGAAGTCTCGATGAAGCCGTGGAACAGGTCGAGGGAGCCGGCGGCAGGTTGCTGAGCCGCGGGAAGCATGGAGGCCGCTTTCCCTTTGCTTATCTGGCCGATCCGGACGGCTACGTGATCGAGATCGGCAACGCATGAAGCACGCCGGACCAGACGCGCTGGATCGCCTCGAACCGGTGCTCGCCGAGTTGCGCAAGCTGGAGGGATTGCGCGAGCGCAAGCGCGGAACTTTCTATCGCGGCTCCAGTGCCTTTCTGCATTTCCACGAAGACCCGGCGGGATTCTTCGCCGATCTCAAAGAAGACGGCGAATTCGTCAGGGTGCCGGCCAACAGTCGCCGCGAGATCGCGCTCCTGCTCAGCCGCGCAAGACGGGCGCTGCGACCCTGATTGTTGCCGCGGCTACGGCCGCGATCGCTTGCGGCGCAGGTCGGCGGCCGCGCGCGGCACCGGCTCGGGTCCGGCGCGATGGCGGTACTTCATGTCGTTGCCGCAATGCGGACAGTTCACGTCCTTCCATTGCACGAAGCGCCCGCAGTAGGGGCATTTGTAGCGATGGCGCGACACCCAGTAGAAACCGAACGCGGTCAGCGCAACCATCAGCAGGCCGATAATCGTCTCGCGCACGTGCAGCTCTCCGTCAGGCCATCCATTCCTTCATCGCCTGCTCCAGCGCGCCGATATTCATGTCGTGCCCCTTCGCCATCACGACCAGAAAGGCCTTTAGCTGAGAGTCGGCGACCGTGCCGATGCTTTCGTTGATCTTGCGCGCCACCCATCGCTGGCCGCGATTGAGCAGTTCCAGCTTGCCGCGAAAATCGGTCACCGCCCTGACCTTTTCGACGAAATCGCCCGTCTTGTTCGAAGGCGTCCCTCCGAGCCGGCGCACATGATGCGCCAGTTCGCCGGCGTAGTAGCCTTCGTCGTGGCCGACCTTTTTGAGCAGCTCCCTGAGCTCGGGGGATTCCGCCTGTTCCGTCAGTTCGTGCAGGACGCGCCCGCCGGCGCGTTCGGCTTCGCCCAGCATGTTAAGAAATTCTTCCAGCTTGCTTTCCATTCGAGAACTCCCGACTGCGACGTATCTACAATATCGGAATCACGGGACAGTATGCCGCGCGAAAGCGGCTGTAGCCCGCAAGTATCGTACGCACCATCCGCGCCATCGGCGCAAACGCCCGCGCCGGATCGGCGCCCAATGCCCGCGCCTGGGTGACTCGTCCCGCAAGCAGAGATTCGAGCAGTCCCGGCTGCAGCGGCAATTCTTCTATTTCGGCCGGCGCGGCGGGCGGCATCCCGGCAAACTCCTTCGCCTTCGCCATCGCGTCATCGAACGTGCCCACCATATCCACCAGCTTCAGATCCTTTGCCTTCCTTCCGGTCCATACTCGCCCGCGCCCGACGTTGTCCACCTGCTGGACGGTCAGGTGGCGGTTGGCGGCGACGATCTTCAGAAAATTCGCGTAATCCTCGCCGAGAATCTGCTCCTCGAACTGCTTCTGCTGCGCGGGGGTGAAATCGGTGAACGAATCGAACATCTCGTAGTTCGCGCCGCGCGAGACCGCCCCCGAATTCACATAGATCTTCTGCAGGGCGGGCGCGATGTTGAACTTGCCGCCCAATACTCCGATCGATCCGGTTATGGTTCCGGCATCGGCGACGATCGCCTTGGCCGGGACCGATACCCAGTAGCCGCCCGACGCCGCATAGCCGGACATGCTCACCACCACCGGCTTCTTCTTCGCGGTCAGCTCGACCTGCCTGCGAATCAGCTCGGATGCGAGCGTGGAGCCGCCGGGCGAATCGACCCGGAACACCACCGCCCTCACGGTGTCGTCCTCGCGCGCATCGCTGAAGGCCTCGACCATTTCGTCCGATCCCATCGCGTTGCTGTCGGGCGAAAGCAGCGGATCGAAGCCGCCCTCGCCGCGTTCGATCGCGCCCGACCCGTAGATGACCGCGATTTTGTCGGCGCCGTGAAGTCCCGAGAACAGGCGCGATCGCGTGTATTCGTCGTAATTTTCGATCTTGTGATGCCTGCCGCCCCAGTTCTTGATCCGGTCGGTGAATTCGTCTTCGTACGCGAGATGGTCCACCAGCCTGGTCTTAAGGCTGTTCATGGCGTTGATCGGCGCCTGATCGATGAAGGATTTGATCACCGCGGGATCAAGCCGCCGCTCCCCGGCGATCTGGGTGACAATCTGATCGTACAGGTCGCCCACCAGCGCATCGTCGTCCTGGTACTGGGGCTGGGTAAACTCCTTGTTGGTGAACACGTTGAACGCGGTCTTGTATTCGCCGATCGCGCCGATATTCGGACGGATTCCGAGCCAGTCGAGCGTGCCGCGCGCGAAAAACTCGCGCAGCCCGACGCCGATCAGGTCGAGCTCGCCCTGCGGCATCAACGACACGTCGCCCGCGGCGGCGGCCACCATGTACGGCAGATTGCCCGGAGCACCCTCGCCCGCGGTTTCGATATAGGCGGCGGTCCATTTGCCGGTCCTGCGAAACTTAGCGATCTCGGCCGCGATCTCCTGCGCCTGCGCCAGTTCCATCTGGGGATCGATCACCTCGATCGCCAGGCCCACGATTCTCGGGTCGCGCGCGCCGCGATCGATCGCGTTGCGCACGAAATTCAGCGGCGTCTCGTTCTCGTTCCACAGGCCGAGCACGCCGTTGGCGCCGCGCTCAACCACGGGCCCCGCGAGCTTGACCATCAGCACCGAGTCCGCCGGCACGCGGTGCGCGATGTAATCGGAGGCCAGCACGATCACCACCATCACGACGATCGCGATTATCGTCCGCACGACCCATCTGAAGATTCTCTTGAACATCCGGGATTTCTCCAGTGCGCCCCCGGAAAATTTTGCGGGCCGAGGCCGAGAGCTTTCCCCCTATTCCCTTGAAGACGGGTGCCCTGCAAGATAGCCAACCATACCTGCCGAGACAGGGCCAGCAGCGGTTCGGGGCGGCTTTGGGCCGGAGGACGGAAGGACGATGCGCGAGCGAGCCGTGATGCTGAGCGAGATGCCGATGGGCAATGCGCACCTGCGCATCATCGTGCTCTGCTTCCTCGCCTGGATCTTCGACTTCTACGACCTGATTCTCTACTCCTTCCTGCTGGTTCCGATCGCGCGAGAGCTCAGGCTGAGCGCCGCCGACTCGTCGCTGGCGCTTGGAACGTCGCTGCTGATGACGGCGGCGGGCGGAATAGTTTTCGGCTTTGTCGGCGACCGCTTCGGACGCAGACCCGCGATCCTGATGACCGTGGCGATCTACGGAGCCGGAACGATGCTCTGCGCGGCCAGCCATTCGCTCCTCGAACTCGTCATCTACCGGTCAATCACAGGACTCGGGATGGGTGGCGGATGGGCGCCTGGGCAGAGCATGATCGCCGAGAGCGTCCCGCCGCAGTTCCGCGCCCGCTACGCCGCATACGTCCAGACCGGCGCTCCCCTCGGCATCCTGCTCGCGGCGGCGGTCAGCGGCTACATGGCTCCGATCGTCGGATGGCGCATGACGTTCGCCCTCTCCGCCCTGCCCGCGTTTTTCGTGTTGATCGGGCTGATTCGCTACCTGCCCGAGAGCGACGTATGGCGGCATAGCCGCGGCAGCGTCCAGTTCGGCCGCGACGACCTGCGCGTTCTGAGCCTCCATCGCCGCACCGTGATCCTGCTGTTTTTCATGATCCTGCTCGGTTCGGAAGCGTACTGGTTCACGTACACCTGGATGCCGGGTTACCTGGAGCTCAAGCGCGGGCTGACCGCGCTCGGCGTGAGCCGCCTCGTGATCTTCATGCAACTCGGCGGAGTGATCGGGTACGCGATCTTCGGAGCATTGGCCGATCGCTTTGGCCGCCGCCCGGTCTTCTTCACCTTCGGATTATTGATGGCTGCCGGCCTGCTCCCCCCGACGATTCTGTGGAACGCGGCCGTCCGGGTGCACGGCCTGATCCATTGCGCGATGTTCATTGCGGGGTTCGGCACCGGGCTATGGAGCGGCGTCGCCCCGATTATCTCCGAGTTGTTGCCGACTCGAGTCCGCAACACGGCCCTGGGGTTGCTGCTCAACCTTACACGCGGATTTCAGTTCTTCACCCCCATCTTCATCGCCGCGATGGGCGCGCGATTCGGCTTCGCGCCGATTCTGGCGCTGGGCGCGCTGTTCTCGGTCGCGAGCGTATCGATGGTCTGGATGCTGCCGGAGACCCGCGGCCGCGCGATTACCGCCCTCGACCAGGCATACGGATAATCCGCCCGAAGCCGCTTCTATGGCGAGCTGCCCAGCGGGTCGCGTTCCACCGAAGAATCGTCGAGATAGAGCCGATCGCCAAGCTGGGTAACGCGCAGCGTGGTTATGGTCTCGACGCCCTGGAGCTCGAGGTCGGTCTTCATCGTGATCGTGCGCGCGGGACCGGCATAGGAGCTTTCGCCGCGAATCGCCTCGGTCATCACACGGCCGGTTGGCGAGACCGATCCCGGTCCCGAGTTGGGCAGCAATCCGAGCACGCGAGCGATTGTGGGAGCGACGTCGGCATTGGCGGTCGGATTCAAATCGGCGAAGCCGCGTTTGAAGTCGGGTCCGAGCGCCGCGGCAAAGTTGTGAATCTCGCGGACTCCGGCGGCGCCATGCATGCCCATCCCGGTCGTGAATGAATTGCCCCGGCCCACGTCGGCGTAAACCAGGCCCTTAACCGGGCGCACCAATTCCTGCGAATGGTTCGCGACCGCCTCCTGCCCCTTCATCCCGAGCGCAAAGGCGGGATTGTTCGGGCCGGTAAGGCCCTTGTTGTCGGTATCGGAGACTTCGGCAAAGGAGACTATCAGGTCGGGCGACCGTCCCTGGTTGAGCAGTCCCAGCGCCGATTGCGCGAATGTCCCGTCAATCCATCCCTTGTACACCGGTTCTACGCGCTGCCTGCGGCCGCGCCTTCCTGCGGGCGGCGGCGCGACGATCGCAAGCTCGCGCGAAAATATCGGCCCGCACCATTCCTGCGCCTCGCAAAAGTCCACGATCTTCTGGAGCCGGTCGCGCAGCGCCTCGCGCGTGGGAAATGCCTGCGGCGAAAGATATACGAGGTCGCTGCCGCCGTCGGGCGCGACGATCACGTCATCGGAATCGATCGAACTCTTGAGCCCCGCCGACACCAGCAGCGCCGCGAGCCCTACCCTGATTCTGATCGTCGCAAACCCGTGATCCGACACGACCATCATGTCGGTGCGATTTTCCAGGCCCGCGGCGCTTATCGCGGCCCGCACCGTCATCAGGTTCTGATCCGTGTCCGACAGCGCCTCGAGGGCGGGGGCGGTGCCAAGTCCGGCACGGTGCTGCGTGATGTCGGGGTTGTGGAACCACAGCATCACCATCGCGGGATGCCCCGCGTCCATCGCCTGGCGCGCGGCGGGTATTGCGCGATCGGCGACGAACCGCGCGAAAGCCTGGTCGCGTTCGCGATCCGACACGCCTTCGCGGCTCGACGGCGGCAGCGACTTGAGGGCTGAATCGAGCGCGGCCGGATAGGCGGCATCGTCGGCCAGAAACAGGTAGTTGCCGTGGGGCCGATGCAGCGCGTCGCGCCCTTCACTGACGGTGTTCACTTCGGTATCGAACAGAAACGTCGGGCCGCGCTTACCGACGATCGCGACGAATCCGCCGTCGCGCTCGACCTGCTCGGCTATCGTATCGACCCCGACCAGGTTGCCGGCGAATGCGCTCGCGGAGTTGGCGGCTTCGAGCGTCGCGGTGCTCTCCAGATCCACCGGACCCGCGGCGAAGGCCTTGAACGCGTCCTGGGTCAGGTTTGCGCCGCGCTGGGAGAGGGCGGGCCCCAGGTACATCGTGTCGCCCAGAATCCCCGCGATGCCCGCCGTCGCGCCGCTCGCAAGCGTCGCCGCATTCACCATCGTCACCGTCGGGTACTGCGAATGATGACGCTCGAAACGCACGCCCTCGCGGCCGAACTCAAACAGATGAGGCATCTCGCGCTGGGTTACGAAGTCGGGCCGAAGCCCGTCGCACACGACCAGCAGGAACAGGCGGGGATTCGCGCGGACCTGCGCGACCGCGGATCGCACGGCGGCGAGAACGAGGAGAAAGATCAGGAACAGGAGCCAGCGCGGGCGCAGCATTTTCATCTCTGAATGCATCAAAGCGATCCATCGGTAATGAAGTCAACCGACGCGCGAAAAAAGCGCCGTCTCCCGGCGATTGGCTTCTTTAGCCGCGCGCCGCGATTTCAAGTTGCGCACAGGTTTTGGTAGCGTGACTCTGATCTCCGGAGGATAGTTCATTGCGCATTGCACTGCTCGGACAGGCCGCTTTCGCGGAAAAGGCGCTCGAAGCGCTGGTCAAGCATGGCGAAGAAATTGTCCACGTTTTCGCGCCGCCCGATTCGGCTTCCGGCAAGCCCGATCCGCTCAAGACCAAGGCCCTCGAACTCGGCTTGCCGCTCTCGCAGCCCAAGTCGTTCAAGAACGATGCGGCCTTCGAGCACTTCAAGTCGCTCGATGCCGACCTTGCGATTCTCGCCTTCGTCACGATCATCGTCCCCGAACGTATCCTCTACCTCCCGCGCCACAAGGCGATCTGTTTCCATCCCTCGCTGCTGCCGCGCCGCCGCGGCGCCAGCGCGATCAACTGGGCGATAATCAACGGCGATCGCGAGACCGGCGTGACCTGGTTCTGGCCCGATGCGGGAATAGACACGGGACCGATCCTGATCCAGAAAAGCGTGCCGATCGCCGACAGCGACACCACCGGGTCGATCTACTTCAACAAGCTCTTCCCGATGGGAATCGAGACGATGATCGAGGCGGTCGACCTCATCAAGAGTGGCAAGGCGCCGGCGATCGTGCAGGATGAAAGCCTCGCGACCTACGAGCCGCCGTGCCGCGACGAGCATGCGAAGGTCGACTTCGGCAAATCCGCCCGCGAGGTCTTCAACCTGGTGCGGGGATGCGACCCGCAGCCGGGCGCCTATGCCGACCTGGGCGGCAAAAGATTGCGCCTGTATGACGTCGCGCTGGAGTCCGGAGCCGCTGCCGATGCGAAGCCCGGGACGATCGTTTCGATCGGCGCGGGCGCGATGCGCATCGCGCTGGCGGGCGGAACTCTCGCCGTAAAACGCGCACGCATCGACCCAAGCCCAAAGAAGGTTGCGCCCGAGGAACTGGCCGGCGAGCTTAAGACCGGGATGCGGCTCGGATAAACCGGCTTCTCAGCGGCGCGCTCTCGTTCTGAAACGATCCGCGTCGCGATGCCGGTTGATAGATCCGCGCGCGCTTTTTTGAAGCGCCGCGGCTTTGCGCTAAGATAGCCGTGTTGACTATGCGGCTCTGCGTAGGAACTTCCAAAGGTATCGTCATCCTCGATCCCGCTCGCAGCCGGCTGCCGCTGATGGTGCTGGCTGACCCTACGGCTATCTGGTGCATGTCGCAGGATTGCGTCGATCCCGCGGTGATCTACGCGGGCGCCACCGAGCACGTGCGCGGCCGGGGCACGCTGGCGCGGTCGGTCGATGGCGGCCGGTCGTGGAGCGATATCACGCCGCCGGGTGCGCGTGATGAAGAAGTATGGGCCGTGGCGGCATCGCCCACCGTCAAGGATCAGATCTTCGTGGGCACTTCGCACGCGCGGCTGTTCCGCAGCGACGATCGCGGCCGGAGCTTCCGCGAATGCATCGCGTTTACGAAGATTCCGGGCCGCGAGCGATGGTCATTTCCGCCGCCGCCTCATATCCCGCACGTGCGATCGATAACCTTCGACCCGCGCAGCTCCGCCACAATGTACGTCGGCGTCGAAGAAGGCGGCGTGTTCAGATCGCGCGACGGCGGCGCAACCTTCGAATCGCTGAACGACGGCCTCTACGACGACATCCACACGGTCGCGGTCGATCCGCGCGATTCGCGCCGCCTGTATGCGACCACCGGCAACGGCTTCTATCGATCGGAAAACGCGGGCGCTTCATGGCGGCACGTCAGGGAAGGCATCGACCGCTCATACACGGTGCCGCTCCTGGTCACAAACGAAGACTCGGAGCAGATCTTCACCGCGGCCGCGGCCGGGCCGCCACCGACCTGGTCCGTAGGTTACGCGGGCGCGGATGCGATGCTGTTTCGGAGCGACGACAACGGAAAAAGCTTCTCGCCGATCCCGGCGGAACACGTATGGGGCCGCGGGATGATCATGCGCCTGCGGCGTGACCCCGAAAGCGCCGGCTTCTTCGGCGCAACCAACGACGGCTTCATAATCCGCACCATCGACCACTGCGCCACGGTAACCGCAATCGCAGAAAACCTCCCCCCAGCCTACGATTTGGTCACCCTGCCTTAGCTGCCAACGTCCGTAAGCGTGTTTCCCACGTGAACGGTCTCGGGGGCGCGAATCGCATGGGCGCACTAGCCCGGGCCTGTTCTGTCAACGGCTGGGGGGCTGGTCAAGATTCAGATCCCCCTTGACATAAGCGAATAAAAAGCGAAACTAGGGCGATGGAAGCTGTCGCTGCATTGCCGCTTTTTCTTCGTCCGAGAGGCGGGCTTGAGCGGGTTCGGGGGGTCGAGTTTGTCGAGATGCCCGTCCATCGGATTGTCAACCGGTGCTCCAGTGACCGGATGCCGTTTCGATGGACGATTAATCCCTACCGTGGATGCGAGTTCGGATGCGTGTATTGCTACGCGCGCTATACGCACGACTTTCTTGAGCTGCGCGACCCAATGGATTTCGAGCGGCGAATCTTCGTCAAGCGGATGGCCGCCGAAGTGCTCGCGCATACCCTGTCGCGCACGCCGATAGGCGACGACGCGATCGCGATCGGCACCGCGACCGATCCTTATCAGCCGGCCGAGCGCAAGTTTCGGCTTACGCGCTCGATGCTCGAGGTTTTCGCCAACCTGTCCGGCCTGAACCTCTCCATCACGACCAAGTCCGCTCTCATCACGCGCGATCTCGACCTGCTCGGCAAGATCAACCGCCGCTCGCATCTGCAGGTCAACTTCTCGCTGATAACGCTCGACCGCCGCCTCCAGCGCATCCTGGAGCCGCGCGCGCCGCGGCCCGCGCTGCGGCTTCGCGCCCTCAACGAACTCGCCCGCGCCGGCATCCGATGCAACCTGCTGATGATGCCGATGATACCGGGGCTGACGGACGACCCCGCGCGAATCGAGAACGTTATCCGCGCGGCCAGGCGCGCGGGAGCGGACGGCGTATGGTGGCGATCGCTCTATCTCAAGCCCGCCGCCGCGCGCCGCTTCGTCCCGTTCATCCGCGATCATTTCCCCCATCTCGCCCCGCGCATCGACGACCTTTACGGCCGCCACGTCTATGCGCCCGCGGCGTACGAAGACCGGATGAGCGCGATTTTCGACCGGCTGCGCCGCCGCCACGGCTTCGCAATCTCGCGCGATCGGGACAAGTCGACGAATCTCGCTGGCGATTCTGCCCCGCGGCAGCTCAGTCTGGTCGCGTCGTGAGACCTTGCTGACCAGCGACGGCAGGTTTCGCCATAGCCCCCGAAGATTGCCGATCCGCGCCGTGGCGGGCTATACGCGTCATCGAGGGAAGCAGTCCCGCGGCGCGCGCTGAATGCTGAAGATCGACTTTTGCTGTTCTCTGAGGCGGGTTCTCGCGGTCCTGTTCGCGGCCGGCTTTGCCGCGGCGTGCACCCACGTCTTTCAGACCAGCGGCGATGCGCTCCCTGACCGAATGCGCGTCGGCGAATTCTCCTTCGACCGGCCCCAGGGTGACGGATGGTACCTCGAGAACACCAGCGACCCGCCGATCATCATCCAGTTCACCAAGCGGGGACGCAGGTTCGAGTCGCAGATTCTCGTGATCGGTTTCCGCCCGGACGGGCGCGTGACGACCCTCGACGAGCTGATGGATTGGACGGAAAGCCTTCCCGATGCGGACAAGGTGGTGGCGCCCGCCCCGGGCCATGGCGCCATCTGCGTGCGCCATCACGGCCGTTCAACGCTGACCGTGCACTATGCGAACACGCCCAAGCCGCTGGCCGACGTGATGATAACGGATGAGGACAGCCTGGAATGTATCGACCCGTTTCATCCGGGTCTTATCGTCAGGTTCATCACGACCCAGCGCAGCACCGAGGGCGGCACCCCGGAGGGAACCGCCGAAGCCTACGCCTTTCTCAAGAGCATCCAGTTCGATAGCAAGTAGAAGCCCGCGGTACCATCCGGCGCTTCAGGAAATCGACGCGCGCCTGCCGGTGATTCGTGGCTGTTATGGCTCTGGAACGAGCGATCCAGAGGTGAGGGAACGTTGCGGTTTGTTTTTGGTGCGCGGGGCGGGACTTGAACCCGCACGGTATTTCTACCACTAGCCCCTCAAACTAGCGTGTCTGCCATTCCACCACCCGCGCACATCGCGATTTCCCGGGCGATCGATGAGGGAAACGAACGCGCCCGGATGCCCTGCTAATGACTGGCCGGAGCCGGCGTCGCATTGCCCGGCGGATTTGCCGGCGGCGGATTGTTTGCCGGCGCCGCGGGCATCACGCTGCTTCGCCCGGAGAAGGATCCTTGGAAGATGCTGCCGCTGATTCGCCGTGTCGATGCGTACGCCAGGAAGATCGAGGTCGCGAAAAAAATCGTCGCGAGCACCCACGTGGTTTTAGTCAGCGCATTACCTGCGCCGCTTGCGCCAAACACCGTTTGGCTCGACCCGCCAAACACCGCGCCCACATCCGCTCCCTTCCCCTGCTGCAGCAGGATAATGATTACGAGCGAGACGCACACCAGCACGTGAACGGCGACAACGACGGAAACCATTGGAATTCTTCAGCGGGCCTTGGCCCGGACAATCCTTGCGAAGGAGTCAGCCTTCAAGCTTGCCCCTCCAACCAGAGCCCCGTCAATATTGGGCTTGGAGACGAGCGAGTCAACATTATCCGCCGTAACGCTGCCTCCGTACAGTATCCTGACTGAATCGGCTTTCTCCGGTCCCATCTGCGCGCGCAGCGACTCGCGAATCGCCCCGTGGACATTCTCGGCCAGCTCCGGCGTTGCGGTGCGCCCGGTTCCTATCGCCCATACGGGCTCGTACGCGACGACGATTCGATCGCCCTGGGCCTGATCGACCCCCGCAAGGCCGTTCTGCAGTTGCGCGAGTACCACTTCGGCCGTCCGGCCGCCATCGTGCTCTTCCTGCGTCTCGCCGACGCACAGAATCGGGACCATCCCATGGCGCAGCGCGGCGATCACTTTGCGATTGATGAGCTCATCGGTCTCGCCGAAGACATGCCGGCGCTCGCTGTGGCCGACAATGACGTGCGTAACGCCGAAGCCCTTGAGCATCGGCGCCGACACTTCGCCGGTGAACGCGCCCTTGTCCTCGAAGTGCATGTTTTGCGCGCCGAGCGCGATCGACGAGCCGGCCAGCGCCTGCGACGCAGCCGGAATGATTACCGCCGGCGGGGCGATCATGACGTCGCGATCGCGGGCAAGCGCGGCGGCGTCGCGATCGATCTCCGCGCGCAGCGCGGCGATCACCGCGCGCGCTTCGTTCGCGGTCAGATTCATCTTCCAGTTGCCGGCTATCAACATCCTGCGCATCGCGATTCTCCGTCCGTGCGCCGCCTAACTCTCCAGCGCCTTCACACCCGGAAGCACCTGCCCTTCCAGATACTCCAGCGTCGTGCCGCCTCCGGTCGAGATATGCGTAAAGCGCGATGCCCACGGCATATGCCCCACGGCAGCCGCCGTGTCTCCGCCTCCGATTATCGATTTGACGCCGTCGAGGTTGGCGAGCGCCTCGCCGACCGCCAGCGTGCCGTGCGCGAACTCCGGAATTTCGAAAAATCCGAGCGGGCCGTTCCAGACCACCGTCCGGGCGCGGGCAAGCTCGGCCTTGAACTCCTCGATGGTGGCGGGGCCGATGTCCAAACCCATCATGTCGGCGGGAATCTCGGCGGCGGTCTGCGACGCGGCGCCGGCCTCGGGAGCCGATGCAACCACGTGATCGCTCGGCAGCACTATCCTGACTCCCTTGCGCTCCGCTTCGGCCATCAGCTCGCGCGCGAGCTCGAGTTTGTCGTCCTCGACCCGCGACTTTCCGATCGCTGCGCCCCTGGCCTTCAGAAAGGTGTATGCCATCGCGCCGCCAATCAGGATCGCATCGACCTTGCTCATCAGGTTGCGAATCACGCCGATTTTGTCGGAGACCTTGGCGCCGCCCATGATTGCGATTGACGGCCGCGCCGGGTTTTCCGTAACCGCGCGCAGCGCCTCCAGCTCGCGCATCATCAGGAATCCCGCCGCGCGCTCGGGGATGAACGCGGTCACTCCCGCGGTCGAGGCATGCGCGCGATGGGCGGTGCCGAAGGCGTCGTTCACATAGGCCTGCTTGCCGCGCGCCAGCTCGTGCGCAAAATCGCGATCGTTGGCTTCCTCTTCGGGATGGAACCGCAGATTCTCGAGCAGGATCGCGTCACCCGGCTTGAGCGCCGCGATCATCCTGCCCGTGACGTCCCCGATGCAGTCAGGGGCAAGGCCGACCTTGCGCCCTACCTTTTCGGTCAGGTACTCAGCGACCGGCTTCAGGCTCAATTCGGGGGTGCGCTCTTTGGGACGGCCCAGATGCGAGCAGAGCACCGCGATCCCGCCCTGCTCCAGGATATAGCGGATAGTATCGAGGCTCGCGTCAATTCGCGCGGGATCGGCGATTTTCCCGGCCGCCAGCGGCACATTGAAGTCACATCTGACCAGCACCCGTTTGCCGGCGAGCTTGAGCTGCGTAACCGATGCTATCGGCATAAATTTCGGCCGCGCACGAGTCTGCCCCGCCTCCCGCACTCGGCGCTCGGCCGCCGGCACAACGCGGGAGATGAGGGCCGAGCGATGGTTCGTGCGGATCGCTCGGCGGGTGAAGGTTCTGCCGTCTCGACTATCACTTGAAGGCTAGAGCTTCGATGCGACGAAGGCCGTGATATCCGCAAGCCGGTTCGAGTAGCCCCACTCGTTGTCGTACCAGGAGAAAATCTTCACCAGCTTGCCGCCCATCACCTTGGTGAGCGGGGCGTCGAAGATCGAAGAAGCCGGGTTGCCGTTGAAGTCGATCGATACCAGCGGCGCCTCGCAGTACGCGAGAATGCCCTTGAGGGGGCCTTCGGCGGCCTTCTTCATCGCGGCATTCACCGCTTTGTCATCGGCGTCTTTCTCGACAGTGGCGGTAAGATCAACCAGCGACACATTGGGCGTCGGCACGCGCACCGCGATACCGTCGAGCTTGCCCTTGAGCGCGGGCAGCACGAGCCCGATCGCCTTGGCCGCGCCGGTCGAAGTCGGCACCATCGAGAGCGCGGCCGCGCGCGCACGGCGCAGGTCGCGATGCGGCCCGTCCTGCAGCATCTGGTCGGACGTATAGCCATGCACCGTGGTCATCAGTCCGTGCACGATTCCGAAGTTCTCGTGCAGAACTTTCGCGACCGGGGCAAGGCAGTTGGTGGTGCACGACGCGTTCGAGATGACATCGTGTTTGGCGGGATCGTAGGCATCCTGATTGACGCCAAGGCACAAGGTCACGTCGGCGCCGTCGGCCGGCGCGCTGATCACGACCTTTTTCGCTCCCGCCGCCAGATGCATCGCGGCCTTGTCGCGCGCGGTGAAAAGCCCCGTGGACTCGACGACCGCCTGCACTCCGAGGCGCGCCCACGGCAGTTTCGAGGGATCGCGCTCGGCGAGCACCTGGATCGCGCGCCCATCGACCACGATACTGTTGCCCTCGGCCTTGACCTCCTGCTTGAGAGCGCCGTGGACTGAATCGTACTTGAGAAGATGGGCCAGGGTGGCGGCGTCGGTGATATCGTTGACCGCCACGACCTCGAGGTCCTTCTTTCCCAGAGCCGCCCGATAGAACATCCTGCCAATCCGGCCGAAGCCGTTGATTCCGATTTTGATCGCCACTCGATTCGTCCTCCCGACAGAACCAACTGGAAAATGTTGCAGGGAACCTTAGATAAGTAGGCAGTGCCGGTTCAACCCCGCATCGCCATTTTTGCGCACTTTGAGCGGATCACGCTACCTGTTGGCCGGGTTACTGGTTTCAACCGCGCCGAAACCCTTATAATGACTGGAATCCTGGACTGATGGCGGTGCTATGCTTCCTCATATGAGCGAGGCGACGGGACAGTTGGGTGTGGTGCAGTTGCTGGTGGGGACGGGACCGGTCGTCGCGGCCGTGCTCTGGACGCTGATCGCCTTTTCGATCGGGTGCTGGGGAATTATCCTTTACAAGCTCGTGCAGATCTCGCGCGCGCGCCGGCAATCCCAGCGCTTCATCACGATTTTCTGGGAATCCAAAAATCTTAATACCATCCATACCGCCAGCCTTAATCTAAATCACAGCCCGGTCGCGCAGGTCTTTCGCGCCGGATACCAGGAACTCCTGCAACTGACCCGCGCGAAAAAGCAGGTGGTCGGCGGCGAAGGTTCCTTCTCCACCGACCTCGGCGGAATCGAGAACGTCGCGCGCTCGATGAAGCGGCAGGCCAATGTCGAGCTGACCAAGCTTGAATACGGAACCACCTTCCTGGCCACCACCGGATCGACCTGCCCTTTTATCGGCCTGTTCGGCACCGTATGGGGCATCATGACGGCTTTCATCGGCCTGTCCGCCGCGCATTCCTCCAATATCCAGGCGGTCGCGCCCGGAATCGCCGAGGCGCTGATCGCGACCGCCGTGGGACTGGTCGCGGCGATCCCCGCGCAGATGTCCTACAATTACTTCGTCGCGAGGGTTCGCGTGCTGGCCACGGAGATGGATAACTTCACCTCCGAATTCCTGAACATCGCCGAGCGCCACTTCCTTTCCTAGCGGAGCTTCCCGATGGCATTCGAACCGGGACAGCGCGGCCAGTTCGTATCGCAGATCAACGTCACACCGCTGGTGGACGTGATGCTCGTGCTGCTGGTGATCTTCATGGTCACCGCGCCCATCATCCAGCAGGGCGTGCAGGTTGCGCTGCCCAAGGTCAAGGCCGAGGCGCTTCCCGGCAAGGAAGAACAGTTCGTGGTCTCGATCACGCGCGACAAGGAGATTTACCTGAACGACACCAGGATGAGCGCGGCGGACCTTACCGAAAAGCTCGCCGCGATCTCTCGCGAACGTCCGGACCGCCAGGTTTTCATCCGCGCCGATGAGCAGGTTCCCTACGGTGAAGTGATTCGGACGATGGCCGCGATTAAGGCCGCCGGAATTGAAAATGTCGGGATGGTGACGCAGCCGCAGCCGGAAGCATCCGCGCCCGCGGCCGCAAACGATCACAACGGTGGCAAGCCCGCGCAATAACGGCGCCGACGGTCCGCCCCGCGCGGGCTATTTTCTGGCGATTGTGGTTTCCGCGCTCGGGCACGCGGGACTGTTCGCGCTGGTGTTTTTCGTCGCGCCCCGATGGCTGCATTCCGAAGACAAGCCCCCGCCCGCTTACACCGTTAAGATCGTCGATTCGCTTCCCGCCGGCGACCTCGGAAGCCATCTGCCGCGGCTTTCCCCCAAACGCGCCGAGGAAGCCAAGCCCGCGGAACCGCCCAAGGCCGAGCCGAAGGTCGAGGAGCAGAAACCGCCCGAGCCGCCACCGCTTCCCGACGACAAGAATACGATCGCCCTCAACACCAAAACCCTCGAGCCGACGCCGACTCCCACTCCAACGCCAACCCCGGAGCCGACGCCCGAGGCGCCGCCGTCTCATACGGTAAAGGCGACTCCGGCGCCAACCCACGCCCCGAAAAAGCATCCCACTCCCGCGCCAACTCCGGAGCCAAAGGCTCGGTCCAAAGCGAAGCCGACGCCGGTGATGATCGCGAAGGCCGAAGCCACTCCGAGCACCAAGGCGCGGCTGGAAAAGCTCCGCCAGCAACTTTTGGCGGAGGAGTTGAAAAGACAGGAAAAAGCGCGCGCGGAAGAGGATGATAGCGACGACGACTCCGATGAAGACACCACTGACACCGCGCCGGTCGCCGGTCCCAGGGGCGGAGGCCCGGTGGTCGGGTCGATTGCGCGCGAGGGAAAAGGTTATGGAATCGGGACGGGAACCGGCAGCGTGGGGATGCTGCAGGACCCCGCGTTTCTACTGTACTATCAGACGGTGCAGGATAAGATTAAAAAAGCGTGGAATTTCACCGGAGGATCTTCGGATTTGACCGCCACTGTCGATTTCTCGATAGGAGCGGACGGAGCGCTGACGGGCGTGAAAATCGCTACCGGCTCCAATGATTCCGCGTTCGATGACTCGGTCATTCGCGCTATCCGGCGCGCGGCCCCTTTCCCGCCGCCGCCGGACAAATATAAATCCGAGTTCACACAAGGCATTGAAGCGCGCTTCTCTCTCGGCGATCTTAAATCCTGACGGCGGTAGCTGCGGCGGATGTGCGGATGTGAGGTGGCAAACCATACCTGTACCCCTTCTTTCTTGCCTGGAAATGCGATGAGCA
Organism: Pseudomonadota bacterium; assembly: GCA_021323675.1. GTDB lineage: Bacteria > Desulfobacterota > Binatia > Binatales > Binataceae > JAFAHS01. The sequence continues at coordinate 17,794 of JAJPKP010000065.1, forward strand.
AGTTTAGAGCGTTACCCGCCTGCCTGGCGCTTGTGTTGGCCCTGATCGTTCCCGTCTCCGCTCGCGCTCAGATCAAGATGAGCATCGTCGGGCCGGGCTCTCAGCTCGCCGCGATCGCCGTCTCGGGACTCAAGAGCCTTTCGGGCGACGATGGCCACGAGCTCTCGCATGCGTTCATTCGCACGCTCAACCGCGACCTTCAGCTTTCGGGCTATTTTCGAATCATCGATTCGCACGCCTATATCGAAGATCCGCAGCAGTCGGGCTACGAACTCGGACAGTTCAATTTTGCCGACTGGCGGTCGATCAACGCCGATTTTCTTGTCAAAGGCGCCGTCAGCTCCGACGGCCAGAATGTGCAGTTGACCGCGTATCTCTACGATGTCGCCCAGCAGCGGCGGATGATGGGGAAGAACTTCACCGGCAGCCCCGATGATGTGCCGCGGATGGCGCGCCGGTTCGCCGACGCAATCCTGGAGGCGACCACCGGGCAAAAGGGCCCCTTCGACACCAAGCTCGCCTTCGTCTCGACGGGAAGCGGCCGCTTCAAGGAAATCTACACGCAGGCCATCGACGGGCAGGATCTGTTCAAGCTGACCGACAATCCGACGATCAACCTGTTTCCGCAATGGGACCAGAGCGCGCGCTATCTTTTGTACCTGTCCTACAAGACCGGCGAGCCCGGCCTTTACCTGGCGGACCTCAAGCGGCGCGTCGAATCCCGCATCACCAGCAATCACGGGGTGGTGATTGGCGGCGCGCTCTCGCCCGACGCGGAACTGATCGTAGCGGCAATCGAACGCGGAGGGGCGACGAATCTTTACCTGATGGATCGCGAGGGCAACGAAATGCGCGCGCTGACCCAGACCCGCGGCATCAATTGCACCCCAAGCTTCTCGCGCGACGGCTCGAAAATCGCGTTTACCTCGGATCGATCGGGCAGTCCGCAGATTTACGTCATGCCGCTTTCAGGCGGGTCGCCTCAGCGCATCACCTATAAGGGCAACTACAACACCAATCCCGCTTTTTCGCCCAAGGGCGACCGAATCGCGTATCAAAGCCGCAGCGGCGGCCGATTTGACATCTACACGATTGCGGCCGGCGGCGGCGACCCCGTCGAGGTCACCGACGGTATCGGCAGCAACGAGTCGCCGTCCTGGTCGCCGGACGGCCGCTATATCGCGTTCAGCTCGACCCGCGAGGGGCGCCCGCACATCTTTGTTCTAATGGTTCAGAGCGGCAAAATCATTGGGTCTCTAACGGAGGGAAACGGTAATGACACTTCTCCAGCATGGTCGTGGTGGTTGGGTGAATAAGGGAGGGCGCATCGCCAGCATGGGGGGGCTCGTCATCCTGGGCCTCATCCTGGCCGCCGGATGCTCCTCGAAGGCAAAAGGGCTGCCCGGCGAGAATGGCAGCAAGGTCGGCGCCGGCGAAGGCAACGTCGGCCCCAGCGGCGGATCGCTGGAACAGTTCAAGCAAGGCACGCTGGGCAGCGGCACCGGCGGCCCCTTGTCCGACATCCACTTCGGCTACAACGAATACAACATCGAGCCGCAGGACGGTGCGGTCCTCAAAGCCAACGCGAGCTGGCTGCAGGCGCATCCGCAGACCCGCGTGCAGGTCGAGGGACACTGCGACGAGCGCGGCTCCGAGGAATACAACATCGCGCTCGGCGCCAAGCGCGCTCAGGCCGCCAAGGACTACCTCGAAACCCTGGGCATCGACGGCAGCCGAATTTCAACGATAAGCTATGGCAAGGAACTTCCGCTATGCACCGAGCATGACGAATCGTGCTGGGCGCAGAACCGGCGCGATCACTTCGTAGTGCAGCAATAGAGGCTGAAGACCCGTGCCACGTTCGCAAACCTTGATCTTACGCATGATGGTGGGAGCGCTTGCGCTCGCGGCGCTCGCCGTCGCCGGATGCAGCTCCGAGAGCGACATCCAGCAGCTCAACCAGAACCAGTTCACCCTGCGCGGGATGATCGCGAACGACCGCCAGCAGATCGACGCCCTCGAGCAGCAGGTTCGCGCGCTCAAGGACCAGGTCACCGAACTCTCGCATAATGGCGGCGGCGGGGGCGGCGGGGACCGCCAGCTCGCGTCGATCAACGATCGCCTGAACAAAATCGAGGCGCAGGTCAGCGGCCTGCAGGCGGGGATGAGCGCCGCGCCCGCGGTCGGCGCGGTGCCGGCCGTGCCCGGCGTGCCCGCCGCACCGGGCGTGCCCGGCGCAGCGGCAGTCGCATCGGCGACGTCTTCGATTTCGCCGCCGCCGGCCGCTCCCGCGGCGGAACCGCAGCCGACCTGGCCCCAGGACCTCGACCAGGAAATCGCGGCTGCGGCGGATTCGAAAGAATCCGGCATCAAGAGCTATCGCGCGGGGCTGGAGGCGATGAAGGCGGGCAAGTATCCGGTGGCGATCGCGCGCTTCACCGAGCTGACGCATCATTACCCCAAGTCTCCGCTGGTGACGCCGGCGGAATATTTCACCGCCAACGCGCTCTATGAAAGCGGGAAATACGACCAGGCAATTTTGCAGTTCAACGACGTCGTGATGCGCGATCCCAAGGGCAAGTATGCAAGCCAGGCCCTGTTGCGCGAGGCGCAGTCCTTCATGAAGCTCAACGACAAGATCGACGCGCGGCTGACCCTGCAGAAGCTGCTCGCCGATCACGGAGATTCGCCCGAGGCGACCGCCGCGAACGCGATGATGAAGACGCTGGTGGCTGACTGAGAGACCTTTACGGGCACCGGAACTTTCTGCATCGGCGCCTGTATGGTTAAGTCCTCGATGCCGAACTCGGGTCGCATCGCCCGGCGCGCCGTGCCTATTGTTCTCTGCGATGGAGATAATTCGCGATCTTAAGCTGCTCTCGCGCCATCCCTACCCGGTCGTTACGCTGGGCAATTTCGACGGCGTGCACCTCGGGCATCGCGCGATTTTGAAGGCGACGATGGATCGCGCCCGCGCGGCCGGCGGCACCGCCTTCGCCATCACCTTCGAGCCGCATCCGGAAAAATTCCTCTTCCCCGATCGCGCACCGCGCCTGATCCTGGTTCCCGAGGACAAGCTCGAATTCCTGCGTCTTTCAGGTCTCGACGGGGTGATCGTGTTCGACTTCACCCGCGAGCTCAGCCTGGTTCCGCCCCGCGAATTCGTGCGCGATTACCTGCTCGATCGCATCGGCGCGCGCGAGGTCGTGATCGGCCACAGCGTCAACTTCGGCCACAAACGCGCCGGCAACGCGGCCGTGATGGTCGAGCTGGGCCGCGAGCTCGGTTTCGACACGGCGGTGGTGGGACCGGTCAAAGTCGCCGGAATGGAGGTGAGCTCGACCAAGATTCGCGAGCTGATTTCCACCGGCGATATGCGCGGCGCGGCCAAGCTGCTCGGCCGCTATCATTTTCTGCACGGCCCCGTCGTGCACGGCCGCGAGCGCGGCCGGACGATCGGCTTTCCAACCGCGAACATCCAGAGCGAAACCGAATGCATCCCGCCCGACGGCGTTTACGCGACCCGCGTGGTGCTCGAAGACGGCGCATTCGCGTCCATCACCAATATCGGGATGCGCCCGACGTTCAACGAAGATGCCCGCTCGGTCGAAGCGCACATCTTCGACTTCAATCGCGACATCTACGGTCAGCGCGTCAAGCTCGAACTCATCGAGCGCATCCGCGGCGAGAAGAAGTTCGAGAGCGCCGAGGCGCTGCGCAAGCAGATCGCGATGGACCTGGACAAGGCCCACGAAATTCTCGCCACCGCGTAGCCGCCGCCCCCCGACCTCATCCGATCGTTTGACTTAGATTCCGGATGCTCGGTACGAATCGCTCGATGGCTGAGCAGCGGTTTTCGGTAATCACGGACAAGAGCCTCGCCGATCTGCGAAAGTTGATCGGCGTGCCGGTGGAAGATTCTCTCGAGCCCTGGTGTTACGAGGCGACGCGCGACAATATTCGCCATTGGGCGCACGGCATCGGTGACGACAATCCGCTGTGGTGCGATCCGGGCTATGCGCGCGGCACGCGCTACGGCCGCCTGGTCGCGCCTCCTTCCTTCATCTTCCCGCTCAACCGATCCTTCAGCGGCTACGTCGCGGGACTGCCCGGCATACACGCGATGTTCGCGGGTATCGACGTTACGTGGCACCGTCCGATGCTGCTCGGCGACGAGTTCACGACCAAAGTCTGGCTCAAGGAGCTCATCGAGCATCAGACGCGGTTTGCCGGACGCGCTATCCAGCAGATCTATCGATGCGAGTTCTACAACCAGGACCGCCAGCTCGTCGCGGAGGGCGATAGCTGGTGCTTTCGCACCGAGCGCGATACCGCCCGCGAGCAGGGCACCAAGTACGAGGCGGTGAAAAAGAAAGCTCCAGTGCGCTATACGCGCGACGAGCTGACGAAAATCTTCGCGCTCTATGCCGCCGAGGAAGTTCGCGGATCCGAGCCCCGCTTCGTCGAGGACGTCAAGGCCGGCGACAAGCTTCCGACGATGGTCAAAGGGCCGATGACCGTCACCGGCTTTATCGCGTTCGCCCAGGGATGGGGCGGCTTGTATATCCGCGCCAACAAACTCGCCTGGAAGCAACTCCAGAAGCATCCCGGCCTCGGCATCCCGAATCGCTTCGGAATTCCCGACGTACCCGAGCGCGTGCATTGGGAGGACGACCTCGCAACCCTGGTCGGCACTCCGGCGGCGTACGATTACGGACCCGAGCGATGCTCCTGGATGGCGCATCAGGTCACCAACTGGATGGGCGATGACGGCTTTCTGCGCCATCTGCGCGTCGAGATTCGCCGCCACAATCCCGTCGGCGACACCCTCTATATCGACGGCGAGGTGACGCGCACCTTTTCGGAGGGCGGCGCGCATTATGCGGAGATCAAGCAAAGGGCCGTCAACCAGGACGGCGAACTCTCAGTGCTGGGCACGGGAATCGTGCGGTTGCCCTCCCGGCCGAAGTAATCACTCTCCGGCCGTCGTCCCGCGATGCGGACGATTTGCGGGCGATCTCGCCCTTGGACAAGGGCGGGCCATTGGGCGTAAAGAAGGAAATCAACCGAACGTCTGAGGAGCGCCCGCCATGAAAGCCGCCGTGTTCCACGGTCCCAAGCAGCCCCTGAAAATCGAGGAAGTGGATATCGACGAACCCCGCGAGCACGAGGTTCTGGTGCGGACCGCCGCCACCGGCGTCTGCCACAGCGATCTCCATTTTGTAGAGGGTCTCTACCCGATGGCTGCTCCGGCGGTGCTCGGCCATGAAGCCGCGGGCGTGGTCGAGAAAGTCGGATCGGCGGTCACCTATCTGGCGCCCGGCGACCACGTGATCGCGTGCACTTCCGTGTTCTGCGGCTACTGCGAGGAGTGCATGTCGGGGCATCCGAACCGATGCTCCAATCGCGCATCGACCCAGCGGGCCAAGGACGATCGGCCGCGGCTGTCGCAGAACGGCCAGCCGGTCCGGCAATTCGCCGATCTTTCCACCTACGCGGAGAAGATGCTCCTGCACGAGAATGCGCTGGTCAAAATCACCCGGGAAATTCCGCTCGACCGCGCCGCGCTCATCGGATGCGGCGTGACCACCGGCGTCGGCGCGGTGCTGAACACCGCCCGCATCGAACCCGGCTCGACGGTCGCGGTGTTCGGATGCGGCGGCGTCGGTATCGCCGCAATCCAGGGCGCTCTCATCGCCGGCGCGCGCAAGATAATCGCGGTCGATCAGTTCGAGGGCAAGCTCGCGATGGCGAAGCGGTTCGGCGCGACCGACACGATCGATGCCTCCAACACCGAGGTGGTCAAGGCGATTCGCGAAATGACCGATGGCGGCGTGGATTACTCGTTCGAGGCGGTCGGGCTCAAGAAGCTCGCCGAACAATGTTACGACGCGCTGCGGCCGGGCGGCACCGCCACGATCATCGGGATGATTCCGGTGGGCCAAAAGGTCGAGATCGACGGCCCCAAGTTGCTCAGCGAGCGGAAAATCCAGGGCACCAACATGGGTGGCAACCGCTTCCGCATCGACATGCCGCGCTACATCGACTTCTACCTGCAGGGCCGCCTCAATCTTGACGACATGGTGAGCAAACGCGCGCGGCTCGATAACGTCAACGAAGCGTTCCAGGCGATGAAGGCGGGCGAAGTGGCAAGAACGGTCCTGATGTTCGACTGAACCGCGTCGGAGGGCATAGCGATGGAATATCGGCAGTTCGGCCAGACCGGAATCAAAATCTCGGCGATCGGAATCGGATGCTGGGAGATCGGCGGCGGCTACGGCAGCATCGAGGAGATCGAGTTCATCAAGGCGGTCGGCCGCGCTCTCGACCAGGGAATCAACTGCTTCGACACGGCTGAAGCGTACGGGTTCGGCGCCTCGGAGAAGTCGCTCGCCAAGGCCCTCGGCTCGCGCCGCAAGGAAGCCGTCATAACCACCAAGTTCGGCATCGGCTACCCCGATGCGCCGAACTATCGCGACAGCACCCGCAAGCGGGTGATGGAATCGATCGAAAAAAGCCTCAAGAGTCTCAACACCGACTACGTCGATGTTTACCTGATTCACTGGCCCGATCGCGGCACGCCGTTCGAGGAGCCGATGCGCGCGCTCGACGACCTGGTCAAGCAGGGCAAGGTCCGCGCGATCGGACTTTCCAACTTCAAGCTCAGCGAGATCGAGGCGTGCATGAAGGCGCGGCGTGTCGATGTGGTCCAGTACTGCTGGAACATGTTCGATCGCCGGATGCAGAAGGAAATCTTTCCCTACTGCCGCGATCACAATATCGGCGTGATGGCGTACGGATCGCTCGCGTACGGAATTCTGACCGGCACGATGACCGAGGAGATGGACTTCGGCTCGGATGACTGGCGGGCCCGGCGCGGCAAACTCGGCAACATCAACCTGTTCCAGCATCTGTTCGGCCCCGATCACTTCCTCAAAAACCTGCGCGCGGTCGAGGAGCTCAAGCCGATCGCGCGGCGCTACGGCAAGACGCTTCCGCAATTCGCGCTGCGCTGGACGCTGTCGAACCCGATGATCAGCACCGCGCTGGTCGGATGCCGCAACGAACGTGAAGTTAACGACAACGTCGGCGCGATCGGATGGTCAATCTCCGACGCCGACATGAAAGAGATCGATGCGATTTTCGCCCGGCACGGCGTCAACGCGATGCCGGACGTATGGCTGGAAACCGAGTAGGCAACAAGCTCTCTCTTCCCCGCGCGGGCGGGAGGGAATTCAGGCGAGAGTGCCCAGTGAGGAGGTGCAGCAATGCCGGTACAGAAATTTGCACCGATGACCAAGAATTTCCCGACCTTTGACTGCGACGCGCACGTGGCCGAGCCGCCCTGGCTCTGGGAACGCGCGAAAGACTGGCTCACCCGCGACGAATACGAGGCGCTCAAAAACAGCATCTGGTTCGATCCGGAGAGCAGGCAGCTCGTGGTCAACGGTTTCGCCAATACCGGACTCGGCTCGCAGCGCATTCATGGCACCCCCGGCGCCGTGAACGTGCTGTCGCTTGCCGGCCCCGGCCTCAAGCACGACATCCAGCGCGCCATCAACGTCCGCAACCTGAACCCGAAAACCGCGCTCACCGCGGAACAGGCGGACTACCTCGACCACAAGGGCGCCTACGAGCCCAAGGCGCGCCTGCGCGACATGGACATCCAGGGAATCGATCAGGTGATGATCATCCCGAGCGACATCGACACTTACCCGTGGATCCAGAACGCGATGGGCGCGCGAGCGATGTGCAAGGCCTATAACGACTGGGCGCACGAATACTGCCAGGAAAATCCCGACCGGCTGTTCTTCGCCGCTTTGCTCCCGATGCAGGATCCCAAGTTCGCCGAAGACGAAGTCTATCGCGTGGCGGACAAAGGATGCCGTGTCGGACTGGTGCGGCCGATCGATGCGATGGGCAATTATCCGATTCAGCCCAAGTATGCCCGGGTCTGGAAGGCGATGGAGGACACCGGGGTTGTTTACGGAATGCATCCGTTCCCCGCCTTCGGCCTCCTCAAGCCCGGCGGCTACACCGAGCAATACTCCGGCGCCGAGTTGATCGGGCTAAGCGCGACGTCCGCCGGACTGCCCCATTCATTTTTGATCAACGTCCAGGACTTCCAGGCCGAGGCATCGCTGTGGGTTGTGATGGTCCTGATGTCGGGGTTCTTCGAGCGGTTCCCGAAGCTGCACGCCGCCGTCTTCGAAGCATCGTCCACCTGGCTCAGCTTCGTGCTCGACGAATGCGACAAGTCGTACAGGCTCTATCGCAACGATCGGAAGATGCCGCCGCTGAAGCGGCTTCCGAGCGAAACTTTCTTCGAGCATTGCGTGACCGGGTTCGAAGGCGACGAAGCTCCCCCCTCGCGCTTCCCCGAATTTTACGAGAACATCCTGGCGTGGTCCTCCGACGTCTACCATCACGACGGCGACGACGCGTGGCGCGCGATCGAGACGATGCGCAAGTGCGAGCTGCCCGAGGCGTATCAGGCTAAATTCCTGGGCGGCAACGCGCGCAAGATGTACCGCATCGATGCGCCCAAGACGTTCATCGCGGATCGCGTGACGGAAATCGAGCGCCCCGACTGGTGGCCGACCGACGAGGAAGTCAGGGAAGCGCTCAAGCCCGAAGCGGCCCTGCGCCGCTAGGGACTTCCCGCCATCCGCCCGCAAGACGGAGCGTAGCTCCAGCGCCTGGGGAATAGACGATGAGCAAGAAAGCGTTTCCCGTATTTGACAGCGATTCCCACGTCGTCGAGCCGCGCGAACTCTGGGAAAAGTATCTCGATCCCGAATATCGGGCGCTCGGCAAACATGCCCTCTGGCGCGAAGAAGGCGCCCACGGCTCTTATCTGAAAGTCAACGGCAGCGTCTTCCGCGACACGATGAACACAAACATCCCGCGCCACGCCATCTGGCGGCCCGGGATGACGTGGGACCAGGTCGGGCAGCTCGATCCCAACCGCCGCCATCCCGCCGCCGAAGGCGCGTCCAATCCCGCCGCGCGGCTCAAGGACATGGACGCGATGGGCATCGATCAGGCGTTCCTGTATCCGACCTGGTTCGCGGAAGGATTTCATCTGGTCGAAGACCCGGATGTCGCCTACGCGCTCGCGCGCGCCTACAACAACTGGGTCGCCGATTTCTGCAAGGCAGCGCCCAACCGGCTGTTCGCCGCCGCGATGCTGCCGCTGCAGAACATGGATTACACCATCGAGGAATTGCGGCGCATCTCAAAGATCGGATGCTTCCGCGGCGCGTTCATCCGGCCGATGTTCCTCGAGGGCCACTACTTCACGCACCCCTACTACGATCCGCTGTGGGCGGAACTGGAGACGCTCAAGATTACGGCCGCGGTCCATTCGAGCGCAGGGCTGTGGAATCCCGAATGGACCTCGCACGGACCGTTCTTCGAGAAGATCAAGGGCCGCCTAAACCAGTTTTTCGGCATCATGAGCGCCGGCGGTGGTCCAACCGCCGGCGGCGGCGCATCCACGATGTTCACCTTTACCGCCGCGCCTCCTCTCGGCCATCCAATCGCGCCGATAATCGCGCACTGGCTCGACAATCATATGTTCGTCGCCGCCACCCTGATCGGCTTCACCGTGATGCAGCGTTATCCGAACATGAAAGTGGTGGTCGCGCACGGCAAAGCATCGTGGATGGAAGAAGTGCTGGAGAAGATGGAAGCCTCGACCCGCACCATCCCGCTGCTTCACTACTATCCGGTCCGCACCGACGTCGAGGAGATGTGGGAAGAGGGCCGCGTGATGCTGGGTTTCGATGCGGAGGAGCGGCTGATTCAGAAGCTCCCGCACGACTTCGCCGAAAAAATCGTGTGGGGCTCGCGCTACCCCCATCACGACACCACCAGCGCCCTCGATGCGATCGCGATGCTTACCGCGGCGCGCGTCGAGGAGCCGCTGATTGCGCGGATGCTCGGTCAGAACGCCGCGGAACAGTTCGGAGTCGATCTCAGTCAGGCAGCCGCATAGGCAGGGGGGCCGGTGTGGCGAAGGAAAGCGGCGCAGGACAAATGTTATCCGGCCCTGCGCCGTTTTTGCCGATGCCTGAAAGTTTCTCGGCGCGCGGCCTCTTCTAAACCTTCGATGCCGGCACGACCCAGTCCGTCGTCATCTTTTCCAGCCACGCCGGAATTTTCGCCTCGTCCGGGGGCGGGTTGGTAACGAACACGAGTTCGTCCACGCCCGCATCGCGATAACGCTTCAGATCGTCAACCTTAATCCGCTTCAGATACGGCGCCACGACTATCTCGACTTCCCGCAGGTCGCGGCCGCGCTCGCGCAACATCGCGTGGAGCTTGCCGACTTTGTCCCTGGCCTCGGCGGCATCGAGGTTGAACCCGAACCATCCATTGCCGATGTCGGCGACGCGTTTGAGCGCGGGCCCGCTCTCGCCACCGAACATCACCGGAAGTTTCGCGCCGCGCGCCGGCTTGGGAAACGCGCGCGCATTGTCGAAATTCACGAATTCGCCGTGAAAGCTGGTGACCTGCTGGCCCCACAGCCGGCGCATCACTTCGATATATTCGCGCGTGCGCTGCGCCCGCCGCTCGAAGGGAATGCCAAGCGCGGCAAATTCCTCAGCCGACCATCCGACTCCCACGCCCAGCGCGAAGCGTCCGCCGCAAAGCCGATCCAGCGTCGCGATTTCCTTCGCCAGAACGAGGGGATTGTGTTCCGGGACCAGGCAGATTCCAGTCGCCAGGCGGATGCTTTTGGTCGCGGCGGCAGCGAACGTAAGCGTGATGAACGGGTCGAGCCAGTCGGCATCGGCCGGCAGCGGGAAATTTCCTTCCGCCGAATATGGATATTTGGAATCGTGCCGATCGAACAGCACGACATGTTCTCCAACCCAAAGGGTTGAAAATCCGACTCGTTCGGCGTTCTCCGCGGTTGCGCGGATGATTCCCGGATGAACCGCGGTTCCGATTCCAATCGCAAACAGTCCCGTTTTCATCGCGCTCACCTTCCGGTCTTTTCAGCCCATAAAAGCAAAGACGCCGCCTCCTTCACAAACCCGCTCCGCGGACACCTGCTTGTCCGCCGATTCCGGGACCGCGCCTACTCCGGCTTCACAAACTTGAGCATGAAACGGTCGGTCTCGCCGCGATGCGCAAAGACAAACCAGGTGCGATCGTCTTCCGGATGGCGCAAGGCGCTCGATTCGGCATCGAGCTTGAATCCGGACTTCTCGACCTCCTCGATCAGGAAGTTTTCATCGATGCGGTGAAGCGTGGCCGTGTCGCGATCGCCTGAGCCGGCCTGCGCGCTGTGATCGACTATGCCGTACACCCCGCCCGGCTTGAGCGCCGCGAAAACCGCGCCGTTGACTTTCGCGCGATCCACCTTCCTTCCAACCAGGTCGTGATAGTTAAGGTTGATAAGCACCGCATCGAGCGTATTGGGCGGCACCGGCAGCAGATCCGGCGCATCGAACGGTTTGTCAACCTCAACCACGTTGCTCAGCCGCTTGAGCCGCGCGTGCCAGACATCCCCGATTTTCTTGAACTTCTCCGGGAAGGGTCCGTTCTGCGAATAAACTGTGCCGGTCGGTCCGACCGCGCGCGAGAGAAGTTCGGTGGTGTAGCCCCCGCCCGCGAACAGGTCGGCGACCTTCATTCCGGGCTTGATGCCGAAAAACGCCAGCATCTGCTCCGGCTTGCGGCCCGCATCGAGCGCCTTGTCGTCGGCGGGGCGCTCCGGCGATGCGACGGCATCCTTGATGTTCTCAGGGATCTGGTTTTCCGGAATCGGCGCCGTCTGCATCACCGTCGCCTGAATGGACGGATTCATCGCATTGGCCCCGATCGCCGCGATCGCGATCGCTATCATCGCGGATGCTGCCGGCATCATGAAATGGCGAAGCTTCATCGGTGTTCCTCCAGGTTCAAGCGGTCAGATCCGCCGCGCGTTTTTCGCTCGGTTCAATCTTGAACCTCGCCGTTCGCCCCCGCGCGGATGACGAGCGAGCGGCCTAATTCGCGGAAGCGGTGGCCGCGGGCAAATAAATCTCGTAGGGACTCACGTCCGCGTGCGACCATGCCTTTTTGAATCGCGCCTGCGTCTCAGAGACATCCGCGTGGCGCGCCTGAAGGCATCGCAACTCCCCCGCCAGAGCCCATCCGTCGTCCGGATACTCCCGCAGGGTCTCCGCGAACACCGCCTCTGCGTCGCTGGTTTTCCCCTGCGCAAGCAACCGATAGCCGAGCGACTCGCGCACCGGGTAATACCACGGGGGAGGCTCCTCATAATCGAGCGCGTCCTGAAGCGCGACCGCCTTCCTGAGATGCGCGATCGCGCCGTCTTCGTCGCCGGCGCGCGCCGCGCGTTCGCCGCTTAGAATTTCCGATGCGAGCATCAGCAGGGCCTTCGAATGATTCTGCCCGACGATCGCATCCGGCGGCATCGCCCCCGCGATCGCATCGAGTTCCCGCTGCTCCCGCGCGGCTTCATCCGGGCGTCCTTTCGCCGTGTAGGCGAGCCCACGCGCGTAATGCCAGATTCCGGTCGTGTACTTCATGTCGGGCGGAGGCGCGGGCTCGACCAGGATTGCGTCCCACTGGCCGAAGCGCGCCTTGGTGAACAATCCCGCCGGCAGGATGAACTCGCCCATCGGCATCTGGCGAACGGATTGCGGCGTTACCGCGATCGCAAGCTGCTGTGCCGCGCCGGCCGCGCCCTTGCGATTTCCTTCCATCAGATACGATGCCCACAGGAACTGGATGTTGTGCGAGCAATACATGATGCGATACACGCCCATCTCCGGCCGAAGCTCCAGATACTTGCGGTCGGCGACGATCGCGCGCGCGTTCGCCTGCGCCGACGCATCGTACTCGCCCGTGCGGAAGTAGATGTGCGACGGCATATGCACCAGGTGGCCGGCCGCCGGCGCCATCGAACCCAGCCGCTTCGCACTCGGCAGGGCGCGCCCCGGATTCGACGATCCTTCCACGGCATGGATGTAGTAATGGTTCGCGCCGATATGATCGGGATGCGCGGCTAGCACCGTTTCCAGCGTGGCAACAACCTCCTCGGTTCCCGGGACGGGTTTTCCATCCTTGGTCCACAATTGCCACGGATGCAGGTCCATCATTGACTCGGCAAAGAGCGCGCCGACGTCCGGATCGTTCGGATAGCGCTTCCACACCTGCCGCATCGCGTCCGCATAGGCCTGCTGCTGCGCCGTTGTCATCTCGCCGCTTGCGACGTACCGCTTCGCGAGCGCATCGATCAGCGCTCTCTCTTCGGGATTCGCTCCCGATTCGAGCGACTTCGCCTTCTGAATCGCCTGGTAGGCGATCTTTCCCCGGTCGGTATCTTCAGGAAGGTTGATATTGGGCCCCGTCGTGAGCGCGATGCCCCACCATCCCATCGCCATCGACGGGTCTATTTTCACCGCCTGCTCGAACGACCGCTGCGCTTCGTCGTGATTGAACGCATAGACCAGCGCCAGGCCCTGATCGAAATACTTCTGCGCCAGCGGCGACCTGGTCGTGACCGGACGATGCAGCGAGCCGAGGCCGTCGAACAACGGTTCATTCTGCTGCGCCGGCTGAGGCTGATTGCCGGCATGATTGTGATCCGCAAAGGATGGAACGGCGGTCGTTATCACGATCGCCATAGCACAAAGGCTGCGTTTCCAATGCATCGTTACCCCTGCCTCGCAGAGAATAGCTATCACCTGTGCCTTCCGGCGGCGAGGGCAAAACCGCCGCCAGTAGACTTGGCCTGAGCCGTGACGGCAAGATAAAACGAAACTCGGATCGTCGATGGATTCCTCGTCAGAACCCGCCCAACGTCCGCCTGATCTTTCGGGCCTGCGCGTGATTGCCTTCGAGAGCCGGATGGCCGCGGAGACTGCGCGGCTCATCGAGCGCAGCGGCGGCATCGCCATGATCGCGCCCGCGATGCGCGAGGTGCCGCTGGGCGACAATCCGGCGGCGCTCGATTTTGCCGATCGTCTGCTCGCCGGCGAAATCGACATCGCAATCTTTCTCACCGGAGTCGGAGTGCGCGCGCTCTTCCAGGTGATTCAGACGCGTCACGCGCGCGCGGCATTAATAGCCGCGCTCGGACGCATCGTCACAGTGGTGCGCGGACCCAAGCCGCTCGCGGCGCTGCGCGAACTTGGCCTGCAACCCACTATCGAAGCGCCCGAGCCAAACACCTGGCGCGAGCTGTTGGGCGCGCTCGCCGCGCGATGCGATCTCCGCGGCAGACGCGTTGCGCTTCAGGAATACGGGGTTTCCAATCGCGACCTCGTTTCCGCGCTCGAAGCCCGCGGCGCGGAAGTAACCGTCGTTCCGGTCTATCGATGGACTTTGCCCGCCGACCGCGGCCCCCTGAGCGAAGCCTTGCACGCTATCGCCGATGGCAAGGCGCAGGTCGCCCTATTCACCAGCTCGAACCAGGTCACCAACGTGATGCAGGTAGCGGAGGCGGAGGGAATCGGCGATGCGGTCAAACGCGGCCTTGGCTCGATGGCCGTGGGATCGATCGGCCCGGTCTGTTCCCAAGAGCTGCGCGCGCGCGGAATTCCGGCGGACTTCGAGCCCGCGCACCCGAAACTGGGACATCTGGTAAAGGAAGCTGCCCTTCGCGCTCGGCAACTGCTCGCGGCAAAGCGCGCTTCAGGATCGATACGGGCCGTCAGCCCGGCCCGTCCGCTTATCCTCGATGCGCAAAGCGCGCCGAAGCCCCATCTCTGGAATCATCCCTTCCTCAAGGCGTGCCGCCGCGAGCCCGCCGAATACACTCCCATATGGCTGATGCGGCAGGCCGGCCGCTATATGCCGGAATATCGCCGCGTGCGCGATCGATACGGATTCATCGAGATGTGCTCGCGCCCCGATCTCGCGGCTGAAGTGACGGTCACCGCGGTCGAACGTCTCGGCGTCGATGCGGCGATAATCTTCGCCGACATCCTGTTGCCGCTGATCCCGATGCAGGTCGGGCTGCACTATGAAAAAGGCGACGGTCCGGTGATCGATCGGCCCGTGCGATCGAACGCGGACCTTGCGCGCATTCCGGAATTCGACGTCGCCGCGCTCAGCTTTGTCGGTGAATCCATCCGGCTCGTGGATCGCGCGATCGGCGCGAAAACTCCCATCATCGGCTTTGCCGGCGCCCCGTTCACGCTCGCGTCCTATCTGATCGAAGGCGGCTCGTCGCGCCAATACCAGACGACGAAAACCCTGATGTACACGGAGCCTGAAACCTGGCATCGCCTGATGGAGCTGCTCGTGCGCATCACCGCCGACTACCTGAACCTGCAGGTCGATGCGGGCGCGAGCGTGGTGCAGCTTTTCGATAGCTGGGTCGGAAGCCTCGGCCCCGACGACTACCGCCGCTTTGTGCTGCCCCATACCGCGACGCTGATCTCGAAGGTCAAACCGGGAGTGCCCGTGATCCATTTCGGAACCATCACGGGAAATCTTCTCGAGCTGATGCGGGAGGCGGGCGGCGACGTTATCGGGCTGGATTGGCGCGTCGATCTCGCGGAAGCATGGAAACGGCTCGGCTACGACGTGGCGGTGCAGGGAAATCTGGACCCGATCGCCCTGTTTGCCGACCTTCCCGAAATCCGGGCGCGCGCGCGGACCATCCTGGACAAGGCCGCCGGCCGTCCCGGTCATATCTTCAATCTCGGACACGGCATCCTGCCGGAAACTCCTGTCGACCACGTAATCGCCCTGGTTGAAGCGGTTCACGAGTTGAGCCGCCGCTAAGCGCCGCCGCGATGCCATCCGCGAAGCAATGCGATGCGGTGTTGATCGTCGGGTTCGGTGGACCATCCCGGTCCGAAGAGATCCGACCGTTTCTCGACAACGTTCTGCGCGGACGTCCGGTTCCGCCCGATCGCTATGAGGAAGTCGTCCGCCACTACGAGGCGATGGGAGGGCGCTCGCCATACAACGAGATCACGATGCGGCAGGCCGCCGCCTTGAAGGATCATCTGGCAGGCCAGGCTATCAACGTTCCCGTCGAGGTCGGGATGCGCAACTGGGAGCCGTATGTGGTCGATGCGCTGGTGGCGCTCGAGCGCGCGGGCGCGCGCCGCGCGCTCGGCTTTATCATGGCCGCCTTTCGCAGCGAGGCGAGCTGGGAGCGCTATCAGGCCTCGGTGCGCGCCGCGCGCGAAGCGATGGGTCCCCGCGCGCCCGAAGTGGAGTATCCCGCTCCCTGGCACGCTCATCCCGGCTTCATCGCCGCCTCCGCCGCGCGCGTCAAAGAGGCGATGGATCGGCTGTCGCCCGAGGAGCGGCGGCGGGCGAGACTCATCTTCACCGCCCACAGCATCCCGGTCGCGATGGCGAAAGACGCGCCCTACGTCGATCAGCTCACCGAGTCGTGCGGCCTGGTCGCAAAACGCCTCGGCCTGGGCTCATGGACGCTCGCCTTTCAAAGCCGCAGCGGGAGTCCGCGGGACCCCTGGCTCGAACCCGACATCGCCAGCGAGCTGCACAAGATTGGGCAGGGCGGCGTCGCGGTCGTCGCGCCGATCGGCTTCCTCTGCGATCACATCGAAGTGCTCTACGACCTCGACGTCGAGGCGGCCCGTATCGGCCGCGAATGCGGAGTGCGGATGGAACGGGCGGCGACGGTTGGCGACCATCCCGAATTCATCGCGCTGATGTCCGCGATCGCCCGCTCCCATCTCCAACCGGGCTAGTTGGCGTAGGCGTAAGCACCGCCTTTTTCGAGCGCCTTTTTGTACGCCGGCCGCTCGTGCAATCGCTTGATCCACGCATCCATCTCCGGATACGCCGCGCGAATTCCGAATGCTCCAGCGACCTCCGCGACGAAACTCATCTGGATGTCCGCCCCGGTGAGCGAATTGCCGACCAGGAACTGTTTTCCCTTCAGCGAATTGTTGATGTAGCCGAGGTGGTTGGCGAGTTCGCTCTCGATTCTCGGGCGGAGCGGCGCGCCCGCCTCGCCGAGCCGCGACACATAAAGATTGAGCATCAACGGCAGCATCGCGGAGCCCTCCGAATAATGCAGCCATTGCACATACTCGTCGTAGGCGGCGCTGTCCGGGGGTGGCTGCAGGCGGCCGCCTCCATGGCGGCGAATGATGTAATCGACGATCGCGCCCGATTCGATAATCGTGCGTCCGTTGTCCGTGACAACCGGCGATTTGCCGAGCGGATTGACCGCCTTCAACTCGGGCGGCGCGAGCCGCGTCTCCGCGTTGCGCTGATAGCGCTTGATCTCGTACGGCAGACCCAGCTCTTCGAGCAGCCACAGAATCCGCTGCGACCGCGAGTCGTTCAAATGATGCACTACGATCATGATGGAGTCCTCGCTTTCGGTTTGTTGCGGGCGTGAGCGCCGCTTTTCACCATGCACGCCGGGTTGCCGGGAGTCCACGGGAAAATGGTACGGTAGGAGAGCAACCCACCTTGCACTGGAGGGGGAGAGCGATGGAAACGACGACCGACGCTGCAAACCAATGGCGGCTTGAGACTCCCGGACATGCCGGATGGAAGCGCACCGCGCGGCCCGACGATCCCGGCCGCTTCCTGATGATCTCGGCGGATTGCCACGCCAACGAGCCCTCCAACCTCTGGGCTGAGCGCATCGACGCGAAGTACAAAAACCGCCTGCCCAAAATCGAAGTCGACAAGGACGGCGTGAAGTGGGTGATAAGCGACGGACTCAGGCGCACCCGCCTTCAGGAGAGCATCTTCGAAGGCGAGGACCTGATGCGCAACAAGGCCGGCGCCGACACCGCCCAGCGCCTCGCCGATCGCCGCCGCGACGGCGTGGACGCGGAAATCATCTTTCCCAACAAGGGACTCTTCATGTGGGCCACGCGCGACGCCGAATTTGCGCAGGCCCAGTGCCGCGTATGGAACGACTGGGCGTGGGAGACCTACGCGCCCTACAACGATCGGATGTCGCCGATGGCGGCGATCGCGACCGCGGATATCGAGGGATCGATCCGGGAAATCGAGCGTGTCGCCAGGCTCGGGTTTCGCGGCCTTACGCTTCCCTGCAAGCCCGTCTTCAATTCCCAGGACGCCCGCGATCCCAACTACAACATGTCGGTTTACGATCCGATGTGGGCGCTGATCCAGGAAGCCGGCCTTCCAATCACGTTCCATATCGGCACCGGGCGCGACCCGCGCGGCGCGAGCAGAGAGGGCGGCGCGGTGATGAACTACGTCGCGCACGCTCTGGTCCAGGCAATCGAACCCATCACGGCGCTGTGCTCGTCGGGCGTGCTCGAACGCTTTCCAAAGCTTAAATTCGCGGCGATCGAGTCGGGAATCGGATGGGTTCCGTGGGCCCTCGATGCGATGGACGAGGGCTATCGCAAGCATCACATGTGGGCGTATCCGAAGCTCAAGATGCTGCCGAGCGAGTATTTCCGCGCGCACGGAGCGGTTGCGTTCCAGGAAGACCGGGCGGGACTCGGACTCGCCGCGCAGTTCGATTTGATCGACAACTTCCTCTGGTCCAACGATTACCCGCATCACGAAGGCACGTGGCCGCATTCCGCCGAAGCGATCGAGCGCCAGATGGGCCATCTCAGCGAGGATCAGCGCGCGAAGATTCTCGGCCTGAATGCCGCCCGAATCTTCAACTTCGACGTCGAGCGCCTGCTCGCCTACCGCCGGAACTGACCCGCCGCAAAGGAAAGGAACGGGGATGCGATTTCACTGGTTTGCCGAAGTTACCTATCCGCACCTGCCCGCGGATTTCCGCGAACGCTACCAATCCGCGTGGGTCACTCCGCCCGCGCATCTGATCGACCCGCTCAAAATGGGCGAGATGTACCGCATGTTCATCCGCCTGATGCAGCTTGCGGATCAGGTCGGTTTCGACGGCCTGACCGTCAACGAGCACCATCAGACCCCGCTCGCGGTCACTCCGTCGCCGAACCTGCTTGCGGCGAGTCTCGCTTCCACGACCAAAAACGCCGCGATCACTATCGTCGGAAATTCGCTCGCGCTCTACAATCCGCCAACCCGAATCGCCGAGGAGTATGCATACCTGGATTGTCTTTCGGGCGGACGGCTCACGGCGGGGTTCGTGCTCGGCACTCCGATGGACTCGACGTTCGCGTACGGGATGACGCCGGTCGAGATGCGCGATCGATTCGAGGAGGCCCGCCGCCTGATACTTCGCGCCTGGTCCGAGCCCGAGCCGTTCGCGTTCAACGGCAAGTACACGCAGCTCCGTTATGTGAATATCTGGCCGCGGCCGGTTCAGAAGCGGATGCCCATCTGGGTGCCCGGCGGTGGCGGCAGTGTCGAAACCTGGGACCTGGTCATCGACAATGACTACTGCTACGGGCATCTTTCGTTTTCGGGTCTCTATTCCTCGAAGCCGCTGGTTGACGCGTTCTGGGAATATGTCAGCAAACGCGGCGGCACGATGAATCCGCATCGAATGGCATTCACGCAGATCGTGTGCGTCGCCAACACCGATGCGGAAGCGGAGAAGCTCTATTACGAACCGGTGCGCTACTTCCATCGCAACGGCGCGCCGGCGCAGGGCTTTCTCAATCCGCCCGGGTACACCACCCTGCGATCGATTAAATCGCAGAGCGAGCAACTCAAGGTCGGACAGACCAGGCTGACCGCCGAAGACCGCATCCGCGCCGGACGCGGCGAGATGAGCTTCTGGGAATACGACGAAAAAGGCTACATCATCGCCGGCACGCCCGAGCGCGTCCGTCAGCGGCTCAGAGAATTGATCAAAGACCTGCGCGTCGGACAGCTCATCGCGACGCCGCACATGGGCAACCTTCCGGAAGAAGTCGGCGCGGAAAATACCCGCTTGTTCGGTCTCGAAGTGGCGCCCCATCTTCGCGATCTCTGGGCGGACCAGCCGGACCATTGGACTTCGGAGATAAGCCAGCAACTGGTCCGAGCCAATGCTCCAAAGCTGTCAGCCAACGGGGGTGCCCGCGCCCAGGCGTAAACCCGCCCTCGGCGAAACATCCTCCCGTCACGCGCCGCGGTTGCCGGCGGGCGGGAATCGTGAATCGGCGAGACCCTTCGCGACAGTGGAGTTTCACGCTCGAGGGGCGACACCCCACGCTCGAATTTCCGCTGAAAACATCGATTTTCCCCTCGAACCTGCACGCTTCCCACAGAAATGCGGGTAGGGGAAAATTCCGTGTTGGAGGGGGTCGCGGGCTCCTGGAATTGGCCGCGTTTGTCACATGAAGCGCATTGCAATAATCGGCGCCGGAATTACCGGCCTTGCCGCCGCTCATCGCATCGGAGAACTCGCGGCCTCCCGCGAAATGCCGGTCGAGGTCACAATTCTCGAACGCGGCACGCGCGCGGGCGGCCCGCTCAAGACCATCCGCCGCGACGGTTTCACGATCGAGCTTGGCGCCGACTCCTTCCTGACCGAAAAGCCCGCCGCCGCCGATTTGGCCAGGCGCCTCGGCCTCGAAAAAGACCTGATTCCGACCCAGGAGCGGTTCCGGCGCACCTATGTCGTTCATGACGGCAAGTTGGTCGAAATTCCCGAAGGCTTTTCTCTGCTCGCGCCGACGCATCTCGGTCCCGTGATGAAGAGTTCCCTCTTTTCACCCGCCGCCAAACTCAGAATCGCGATGGAACCGTTCGTGCCGCGGCGCAAAGAGGAAGGCGACGAAAGCCTCGCGTCGTTCGTAACGCGCCGATTGGGCCGCGAGGTGCTCGATCGCGTTGCGCAGGCGCTCGCCGGCGGCATCTACACCGCCGATCCCAATCATCTCAGCGTGGCGGCCACGATGCCGCGCTTCGTCGAGATGGAGCGCCGCTACGGCAGTCTCATCCGCGGTCTCCAGGCGGGAGAAAAGACCCGCGCATCGAGCAGCGCCGGAACCAGCGGCGCGCGATGGAGCCTGTTCCTGTCGATGCGCAACGGGATGGGCTCGCTGGCTGATGCGCTTGCGGCGCGCGTTTCCGCTTCGCTGCGATTCGGCGCGGAAGTGATCGAAATTTCGCATCGCAACGGAGGCTGGACGGTTGCGATGGCCGACGGTGCAAGCATCGAGGCCGACGCCGTCATCTGCGCGGCGCCGGCTTTCGCTGCCGCCCGCTTCATCAGAGCGGCCGACGCGGAGCTTGCGGACGTTCTCGGCAAGATCGCTTACGCTTCCGCCGCCGTGGTCATCATGGCCTTTCGCGAGAGCGACTTCCCAGATCCGCCGCGCGCCTTCGGCTTTGTGGTTCCAA
The DNA here is from genome assembly GCA_021323675.1 of Pseudomonadota bacterium. Lineage (GTDB taxonomy): Bacteria > Desulfobacterota > Binatia > Binatales > Binataceae > JAFAHS01. Next base: position 39,010 of record JAJPKP010000065.1, read on the forward strand.
TCAGCGAGAATCGAAAGATAATCGCGGGAAGCTTCTCCAGCCTCAAATACGAGGGGCGCGCCCCCACAGGTGCAATCCTTGCCCGCGCCTTCGCCGGCGGGGTGTTGCAAAAGGAGATGATGACGCTCGCGGACGAAGCGATCGTGTCGGCTTCCCGCGATGAGTTTCGCCAACTGCTCGGCGTCACCGCGCCGCCCTCGATCGTAGAGGTCCAGCGATGGCCCGACTCGATGCCTCAATACGACGTGGGACACCTCGATCGAGTTGCCGCGATCGAAGCCGCGGCCGCCCGGCTCCCGCGCTTGTTCCTTGCGGGTGCGGCGTATCGCGGAGTTGGAATTCCCGATTGCATCCGCAGCGGCGAAGAAGCCGCCCGCCGCGCACTCGATTCGCTCGCGCCTGAGTGAGCTTCAATCCGTGGCCGCTCCGAACCATCCTCGCAACCCTGACAGCGGCGGATGGCCTCGCGTGATCGCGCACGCCGACATGGACGCGTTCTATGCCTCGGTCGAGCAGCTCGACAACCCCAGCCTTCGGGGGCTCCCGGTGATCGTTGGCGGAAAAAGCGCGCGCGGCGTGGTCACCTCCGCATCGTACGAGGCGCGCAAGTTCGGCGTGCGGTCCGCGATGCCCTCGGTGCAGGCGCGCAAGCTGTGCCCGCAGGGAATCTTCGTGCCCGGCAGGATGCATCGTTATGCCGAAATCTCGCGCATCGTCCGCCACGTCTTCGATCAATTCAGCCCCGTGGTCGAGCCCCTCTCGCTCGATGAAGCGTTTCTCGATCTGACCGGCACCGAGCGCGTTCACGGCTCGGCGATCCAAGCGGCGCGCGCGCTCAAGCTCCGGATGAAGCAGGAAACCGGGCTGGTCGTGTCCGTCGGTATCGCGCCGACCAGGATGGCGGCGAAGATTCTCTCGGACATGTCCAAGCCCGACGGTCTGCTCAGCATCGGACCTGAATATCTCGTGCCATTTCTTCATGCGCTGCCGGTCGAACGCATCTGGGGTGTCGGCCGCGTCACCCTGGCGCGGCTCAACGAACATGGAATTCACACGGTCGGCGATCTGGCGCGGCGCGATATCGGAGAGCTCCGGTCGGCGTTTGGCTCGATGGGGCCGCATCTGCACACGCTTGCCAATGGAATCGACGAGCGGCCGGTAATCGGCGATTGGCAGCGCAAGTCTTACGGCGAAGAAAATACCTTCGCGCACGATCTGGAACTCAAGTCCGATGAGCTGCGGCGCGTGCTGATCGCGCACGGCGAAGCGATCGCGCGCCGGCTGCGCAAGGACGAGGTTCGCGCGCGCACCGTGTCGCTCAAGCTCAAGCTGGCGCGGCCGCTCGGACAGGGCCGCTATCCGATTCTGTCCCGCAGCTTCACGCTCGAACGTGCGACAAACGATGGAGCGGAAATCACGCGGGTCGCGATCGGCCTGCTGGACCGTGTCCCGGCGGGCGACAGGATTCGCCTGGCCGGAGTTCACCTTCACAATCTCGAACGCGCCGACGCCGCGCAGGCGGACCTGTTCGATTCACGCCCCGACGACCAGTCAAAGCGGACGCGGCTGAACCGCGCTCTGGACGCGGTCACCAGCCGCTTCGGCGAGAGCGCGCTCACCCGCGGCCTCGCCCGCGCCGACCGCATCGCCCCGTCCCGAAGAATAAAGTAGGCACTGCAGCGCCGCTAACCCGAGAGGCAGCGCGGACCTCGGCGCTTGGCTAGCCGGACGCCTCCTCATTTTTACCGCAGGGCTGGTTCATCCAGAGAGACAAAAGAGGTGGCGCGGAAACAAATCCGCCGCATCGATCGCGCGGACTCCTGTCCGCGCCACATCTTTCATCCGCCTACATCACGTCGTTGCAGGTTCTCAGAAACCCGCAGCGCAGGCACCAGTACTTGCAATGCCCCATCGGCTTCATCGGCGCGCCGCACGCATCGCATGCGACCGTACCGCGATCAACAGCGCAAACATCCGATGATTTGCCGGACGATTCGCCGCGCGAGTCATCCATCATCCGCCCCCGCCTCCTTCCATCCGCGCCCGTCCGCGCTACGCCGGCGCGTGGCGCATCAGAAACTCGATTCGCCGCGCGCTCAGCTCCGCGGCCTGTCTCGCCACCCACAGGACATGCGTCCCGCCCTCGACCGCGATGAACTCAGCCCCCGGAATCGCGCGGGCCGCATACTCGCCGTGCTCGAAGCGCACGTCCGAGTCGTGGGTGCCGTGAATAATCATCGCCGGGCATTTGATCCGATCAAGCGGCAGGCCGTCGATGCGCTCGAACTGCTCGAGGTCGTTGAGGAGACCCGCCTTGCGGAGAGTCAGCGGGTTGAGCGTCTGAAAGAGTCCGGTCACGAAGGCGGACCGGTCCGGGTCCGCGCTCACTTCCGACACGAATTCACGCGCGGCGCCCCGATCCAGCGTGCCCTGAAGGCGGATCACCTGGCGCGCCAGCGTGCCGGGAAAGCGGTTCGCAAACCAGTCGAAGACGGGTGCCGCCAGTCCGCTCATCGCCGCGCGCAGCAGCATCTTCTGCAGTCCGCTCAATTCATCGCCGAAGCGCTTGCTGATCGCGCACTCGGTCACCATCGCCCACGTCCGGTCCGGATGCCGGGCCGCAAAGCTGTACGTGGCCGGCCCTCCCCCCGATGCGCCGTACACGCATACCCGATCGATTCCGAGCGCATCGAGCAGCCGCGCGGCCGCATCGGCCTGCTCGGCCGGCGTTCGGCCAACTTCGAGCGGGGTGCGAAGATACCCCGGACGAGACCATCCGATAAGGCGGAAGTCGCGCGCCTCGACGGTATTGCCGATCAGCGCGACCTGGTCGTAGCCGCCCGGCGTTCCGTGCATCCCCAGAATCGCGGGCCCGTCCCCGGAGCTGAAGTATTCGATGGGTCCCGCCGCGGTTTGCGCAATCGCGCTGGTCGATGCGCGGATCTCATCGTCGCCCCGAAGCGCGATATGGCTGTTTTGCGATGGTGCAGCGTCGAACATCTGGAGAAAACGGCGCGCAGCCGCGGAACGGTAACGCCCCGTTCATGAAAGCGTAACAACTCATTCAAGTCGTTGCCACCTTTTGCCGCCGATTTTTCAGCGTTCGTGGCTTCGCGCCGCCACCCGCAGAAAAGATTGCAGCGCCCGCGAGGAATTGTTGCGGTCGTAAACTACAGCCATCTCGCTCGTCGCATTGCCCGGATGGATCGGCCGATATGCGACCCGCTCGCGATGGAGCTTGCGAATCGAAGCGGGGACGATCGCGACACCCAGGCCGGCCGAAACCAGGCTTACGATGGTCTGCATCTGCACGGCTTCCTGCGCAACCCTGGGCTTGAAGCCGCCCCGGCGGCATATCGCGGCGATCTGATCGTACAGGCCGGGCGCGGCGTGCCGCGGGAAAAGGACGAACGGTTCGCCGGCGAGCGATCTTATGTCGACCTCGCGCCGGCGGCAGAGACGATGATCCCGCGGCAGGGCCAGCACGAACGGCTCGCGCAGAATGGTCCTGACGATGAGAGAGTCGGGGGCGTTTTCGACCGGGCGGCGCACGAACGCCACATCGATCTTGTCCGCCGCGATGAGCTCGATCTGCTCCTCGGTGCTGCGCTCGAACAGATTCAACGCGACCTCGGGGTACTGTGCGCGAAACGCACGCAGTACCGCCGGCAGCGTCGTGTACGGCGCGGAGCTGGAGAACCCAACCCGCAGAAATCCCGCCGAGCCTTCCGATGCGCGGCGCGCGGTGCTCGCAACCCGCTCGGCCTGCGCAAGCGTGCGGCGCGCCTCTTCCAGCACCATCCGCCCCGCGTCGGTCAGCTCGACGCGCCGGCGCGTGCGCTCGAACAGCCGCACACCAAGCTCGTCTTCGAGCTGGCGGATCTGCTGGCTCAGCGGCGGTTGCGCGATATGGAGGCGCTCGGCGGCGCGGCTGAAGTGCAGCTCCTCGGCGACGGCGACGAAGTATCTCAGGTGCCTGAGTTCCATATTTTTTTCATATCAATCTATCCTATTCTGATATTGGACAGATATGTGGCTTTCTTCTAGAGATCAGCCCTGTAAACAATGCCACCGGGAATCGGCGATATGTCGGTCCCTCCTCGCCCTTCCCAAGGGGGAGAGGCGGGCGCCATTTTTCGGCGCCGAGGGTGAGGGACCCTCGTCAGCGAAGCCCGCGCGATTCAGGAAATTCCGTTCCCGGTGGTCCAAAGGAGTGACTGCGTCATGAAGCCATCCGCGCAACCATCCGGTGACGTTCATCAACGCGTCCAGACCCAGTTCGGCGCCGCCGCCAACGCCTATACCACCAGCGCCGGCCACAGCGATCCGATGCTGCTGCGGCGCGTGATCGAACTGGCCGCCCCAGCGCCGCGCGACCGCGCGCTCGACATCGCTACCGGAGCGGGACACACCGCGCTTGCCCTCGCGCCCCATGTCGCCGAAGTCGTCGCCTACGACATCACCCCCCAGATGCTCGAGGAGACCGCGCGCAACGCCGCCGCGCGAGGCCTGGCGAACGTCCTCACCCGGCAGGGCGCCGCCGAAAAGCTGCCGTTTTCGGACTCAAGCTTCGATATCGTCACCGTCCGCCAGGCGCCTCATCATTTCGCCGACATCCGCGCCGCGATTTGTGAGATGGCGCGCGTGGTCAAGCCGGGCGGTCGCGTCGTAATCGTCGACAGCCGCGCCCCCGAAGATCCGGAACTCGATCGCGCCTTCAACTATATCGAGAAGCTCCGCGATCCTTCTCACGTGCGCAACTGGCGCCCCAGTGAATGGCGGGTGATGGTCCGGGAGGCGGGGCTGACCATCCTCGCCGAGCATCTGGACTTCTACACCGAGAAGGGCGGTCCGATGGACTTCGATGCGTGGACGCGGCGGATGAAGACGCCGCCCGCCGCGGTCGAGGAGTTGAAGGGACTGTTTCGCAACGCATCGCCGGCGCTGGTCGAGGCGCTGCGAATCGAAATTGATGGCGACCGGATCGGCTTCTGCGTCCCACAGATCGCGATCGCGGCAACGAAGGCATGATCCGGTCTTCCGGCCGCTGGTGTCCCGGAGCCCTGGTGATTTAGAGTTCCGGTTCTTTGCTCAAGGCGGGAAGATGACGAATAATAAGCAATTCGCTTCAGTTCGGAGGCTCGCTTAGATGGCGGCGCAGACGCTGTTCGAGAAAATCTGGAACGACCACGTGGTGATCGAGAAGCCCGGAGAGCCCGCGCTTCTCTATATCGATCTCCACCTGATCCACGAAGTCACTTCGCCGCAGGCGTTCGAGGCGCTGCGCAACTCGGGCCGCAAGGTCCGCGAGCTGCGCCGCACGTTTGCAACCCTCGATCACAATATCCCGACGATCGATCAGCTTAAGCCGATCGCCGATCCCGATTCGCGCTTGCAGGTCGACATGATGCGCAAGAACTGCCGCGAGTTCGGTGTCACCCTGTTCGACCTCGGCTCTCGCGAGCAGGGAATCGTGCACGTAATCGGCCCTGAACTCGGCCTCTCGCAGCCCGGCCTGACCATCGTCTGCGGCGACAGCCATACCTCAACCCACGGTGCGCTCGGCGCGCTCGCCTTCGGAATCGGCACCAGCGAAGTCGAGCACGTGCTTGCAACCCAGTGCCTGTGGCAGGCGAAGCCGAAGACCTTCGAAGTGCGAGTCGATGGCAAGGTCGGCCCGGGAGTTACCGCCAAGGACCTGATTCTCGGCATCATCGGGCGCATCGGCACTGACGGCGCCACCGGATGCGTAATCGAGTATCGCGGCGAAGCGTTCGAGGCGCTGTCGGTCGAGGAGCGCATGACCGTCTGCAACATGTCGATCGAAGCGGGCGCGCGCGCCGGCATGATTGCCGCTGACCAGAAGACGATCGATTATCTGCGCGGCCGCCGCTATGTACCGGATGGCGCCGCATTCGATTCACTCGCGAAGCGGTGGCTGGCGATGCGCACCGATGAGGGCGCCAAATTCGATCGCACTATCGCGTTTGCGGCATCGAGCTTCGCCCCGCAGGTCACCTGGGGCACCAATCCGGGGATGGTCGCCGACGTGACCGGCAACGTGCCGACTCCGGCATCGATGGCGAACGCCACCGACCGCGGCACCATCGAGCGCGCCCTCGAATACATGGGTCTCAAAGGCGGCACGCCTATCGTGGACATCAAGGTCGACCGCGTGTTTATCGGGTCGTGCACCAACTCACGAATCAGCGACCTGCGTGCCGCCGCCGAAATCGTCAGGGGCAAAAAGGTCGCCTCCACCGTGCACGCGATGGTCGTGCCGGGATCTCAAACCGTCAAGGCTGAAGCGGAGAAGGAAGGACTCGATCGCATCTTCTCCGAGGCGGGATTCGAATGGCGCGAGGCCGGATGCTCGATGTGCCTGGGCATGAATCCCGACATCCTCAAGCCGGGCGAGCGATGCGCCAGCACGTCGAACCGCAACTTCGAGGGCCGCCAGGGCAAGGGCGGCCGCACCCATCTGGTGAGCCCGCAGATGGCCGCGGCTGCGGCGATCGCCGGGCACTTCGTGGACATCCGGGAGTGGATGAAATAGCGGCGGGCGGGAATCCCGTGGCATGGGGCGAAAAGAAGCGAGGAGATTTCTGAGATGCAACCATTCAAGAGCTTCACCGGATTGGCCGCGCCGCTCGACCGCGCCAACGTCGATACCGATCAGATCATCCCGAAGCAGTTTCTCAAAGCCGTCGTCCGAAGCGGCCTCGGCAAAGGCCTCTTCTTCGACTGGCGCTTCAAGCCCGACGGCGCGGAAAACCCCGACTTCGTGCTCAACAAGCCCCGTTACCGGAACGCTTCCATCCTGGTCGCGCGGCAGAACTTTGGCTCCGGAAGCTCGCGCGAGCATGCGGTGTGGGCGTTGATGGATTTCGGCATCAAGGCCGTCATCGCGCCGTCGTTCGCCGACATCTTTCGCAACAACAGCATGAAGAACGGCCTGCTGCCGATAATCCTGAAGCCCGAGGAAGTCGAGGCGCTGCTGCGCGCAATCTCGAAGTACGAGGCATACCAGCTCAAAGTCGATCTCGAAGGCCAGACCGTGACCGACGATTTCGGATGGGCCGCGCGGTTCGAAATCGACCCCTTCCAGAAGAAATGCCTGCTCGAAGGCCTCGATGACATCGCGTTGACCCTCGTCCACGAAAAGGAAATCACCGCCTACGAAGCAAAGCATCCCCTCCCCTACCGCCCCGCCTGACGGCGGTAGTGACCGTTCAAGATCGAAGCGGCGCGCCTACAACCCCGCCGCTTCAGCCGCCTCGCGATGGGGCAAAGCCGCGCCGCATGCGCTACTCTTGGATTGATGTTCCCCGGTGCCATCCCCCGATCTGGATCTGGTTTTCCCGGATTATACGCTGCCCCGCAACGAAGCGCTTCGGCGCATCGGTTCAGCGATTCGCGAGTCCGTGAAACGCCTCAAGAAACAAGGCTTCCAAACGCGCGCAGTAGCGGCTTCGGATGCCGGCGGGACCAAATTGTTCGTCCGTAGCGGACGGCTCGAAGTCAACATCGAAGTTAACCTCGTCATGCGCGGCACCGTTCATCCAGTACGGACAGCGTCGCTTGTGCCAGGAGCGCGGGAGATGCTGCAAGCCGACCTCGAAATTTCCATCGTCTCGCTGGAGGACATGTACGGCGGCAAGCTGGTTGCGGCGATGGACCGGCAACATCCGCGCGATCTGTTCGATGTGATGAAGCTGTTTGTGAACGAAGGAATCACGCCAGGAATCCGCCGTGCTTTCGTGGTCTATCTGGCGAGCCACAACCGCCCCGTGCACGAGGTTTTGTTTCCGACGTTGCGCGACATCCGAAACGAGTATGAGAACAACTTTCAAGGCATGACAGAAGAACCCGTCGAACTCGGAGCTTTGCTCGCCGCGCGCGATCGGATGATGCGCGAACTTCAGCATGAGCTGAGCGCCGCCGAGCGTCGCTTCTTACTCTCATTGGTGGCGCCAGAGCCTGAATGGCCGCTGCTGGAAATCGAACACATTGAGAGCTTTCCCGCGTTGCGATGGAAGCTGCAGAACCTCGAGCAAATTCGCAAAAGGAATGCTCGGAAGTTCGCCGAACAATCCGAGGCGCTCGCGCGGCTGCTAGCTTGGACGCTCAAAGCCGGGTCACAAGAGAGATCGACGGCGAACCCCGACAATGTTTCACTGACCGCTCATAATCGTGTCGAGCCGGTCAGAACGGCGAGTCCGCGGTGTTGGGGCGCATCGGCGCATCCGCCCGTCGTTCACAGGTTGTGGACATCGGAGGAGTTGCGAGCAAAGTGCGCTGTGCGCAGTATCGTTCGTGGCGCTTTTCGGATGACGCGCGCGATCGGGCCGATTTCCGCTTCGTTGCGGCGTTTTCGCGGCCTCCGGTCCGCACGCGGAAGATGTTGTTGCCGGAAGGCCGGAGCGAAAAATGTTGCCAAATGTTGCTATTCCCCGGAGAAATCCTTCGTCTATGGGGCCTTTTTTCAGGCGCTTTCGATGCGCGGGCGGGGTTCGATGATTGCGGGCGCGGTCGCAAAGCTTCGGAGATCGACAACCGGCGTTGAATGCGTTCTGCCATAATCTGAAGACGTGATGAACGCCGCGACCATCACCGCCCAACCTGCGCACGCCGGGATGCGCCTCGATGTGTTCGTGTCGGCGCATCTGGCGCCTGAATTTTCGCGCTCGCAGGTCGCGCGGATGATCAAAGCCGGTCTCGTGACCGTCAATGGCGCACCGGCCCGCGCCTCGGGCGCGGTGCGCCCGGGCGATCGAATCGACGTGGCGCCGATGCCGGCCGCGATGACCCATCAGTCGCAGGGGGACGCGCCGGAAATCGACGTTATCGCGGAAGATGCTGAATTCGTCGTCGTCAACAAGCCCGCCGGCATGACCGTGCATCCCGCCCCCGGCCATCCCGATTCCACGCTCGTCGATGCGCTGCTGGCGCGGTTTCCGGAGCTGGCCACGATGGCGGAGCCGGACGGCGTGCTGCGTCCGGGAATCGTCCATCGCCTGGACAAGGACACTTCCGGCGTGATGGTCGTGGCGCGAACGCCCTATGCGCGGACGGCGTTGGCGCGCCAGTTCAAGGATCGTTCGGTACACAAGACCTATCTCGCCGTTGTGCGCGGAATCGTCGCTCGCGATCAGACCACGATCTCCCGCCCCATCGGGCGTCATCCGACCGAGCGCAAGCGGATGTCGACGGTTTCGCGGACGCCTCGCGACGCGGTGAGCCACGTCACGGTTCTCGCGCGCTTTGCTGGCGTATCCCGGGAGGATTCGGGAGCGACCCTGCTGCTCGTGCGTCCGGAGACCGGCCGGACCCATCAGATTCGCGTGCATCTGGCCTCGATCGGTCATCCCTGCGCGGGCGATCGCCTGTACGGACGCGGCGGTGGCGATCCGGCCTTCAGCCGCCACGCGCTGCACGCGCTGGCCCTGTCGTTCAGTCATCCGCGGACCGGCGATCGGCTTGAGTTCATCGCGCCCTTGCCCGCGGATCTTGGAGATTTTCTCGAAAGGAGAGGCATCGCCGTTGACGCCAGCCGCCTGCGCCAATGGGCGCAGGCATGAGCCCGGCCGGATCGGTGCCGAGCAGCGCGCGGAACCCGGCAAAAATGAAACACCGTTGACAGAACGCCACGGCTTGGCTAGCGTTTCAGTAGCTTCCGCACCAAGGACGCTGTGGCGGGGTTGTCGGGAGACAAAACTCCCCGTTCCGAGCGGCCCGTTATTCCGAACTCAAGGCGTTTTCGTTCCGAATCCCGACCGCTTGGGGCAAGTGACTACATAGGGCTATTCCGGTTTGCGGGTCCCTTTTCGTGAAAACGTCGCTAACCTGCGGCGCGAACATTACATGCGCGGCAGCTATCACAGACAAAGAGAGATTTCAGGTTGCGGGGAAGGCACATGGCTAAAGGCAGAGGCGCAGCGCGCGAGAGCCACGACCATCTAGAGGTCGCGCCGCCGCGTCAGGTTCAACCGGTCCACAAAGAGCCGCTGGTAGTAATCAGCGAGGACGGCGTCCTCAACCTGAAGGCGCTCAAGGGCTCCAAGATCACCGAACTGGCGCAGATGGCGCGCGACTTCAACGTCGATGGCGCCACCAACATGCGCAAGCAGGAGATGATCTTCTCGATCCTGCAGGCGCAGGCCGCCCGCAACGGCTCGATCCTTGGCGAAGGCGTGCTCGAGATTCTACCCGACGGCTTCGGCTTCCTGCGCGCCCCGGCCTACAACTACCTGCCCGGCCCCGACGATATCTACATCTCCCCAAGCCAGATCCGGAAGTTCAACTTGCGCACCGGCGACATCGTCTCCGGCTTGATCCGGCCGCCCAAAGAGGGGGAGCGATACTTTGCGCTGCTCAAGGTCGAATCGATCAACTTCGAGGACCCGGAGAAGGCGCGCGACAAAATCCTGTTCGACAACCTGACTCCGCTCTACCCGCAGGAGCGCATCAAGCTCGAATACGACCACGAAGACCTGACCACGCGGATCATCGACCTGGTCGCGCCGATCGGCAAAGGCCAGCGCGGCCTGGTGGTCGCGGCGCCGTTCACCGGCAAGACGATGATGCTGCAGGCGATCGCGAAGGCGATTTCGCATAACCATCCCGAAATCGTCCTGATCGTGCTTCTGGTCGATGAGCGGCCCGAGGAAGTCACCGACATGCTGCGCTCGGTGCAGGGCGAGGTCGTAAGCTCCACCTTCGATGAGCCCGCGACGCGCCACGTGCAGGTCGCGGAAATGGTCATCGAGAAGGCCAAGCGGCTGGTCGAACACGGCCGCGACGTGGTCATCCTGCTCGATTCGATCACGCGCCTGGCGCGCGCCTACAACACCGTGGTTCCGCCCTCGGGCAAGATCCTGTCCGGCGGCGTCGATTCCAACGCGCTCCACAAACCCAAGAAGTTCTTCGGCGCCGCGCGCAACACCGAAGATGGCGGCAGCCTGACGATCATCGCCACCGCGCTGGTCGATACCGGCAGCAGGATGGACGAGGTGATCTTCGAGGAGTTCAAGGGGACCGGCAATCAGCAGGTGTCGCTCGACCGCCGCCTGCTGGAAAAACGCATCTTTCCGACTATCGATATCCAGCGCTCGACGACCCGCAAGGAAGAGCTGCTGCTGCCGCGCAGCACGCTCAACCGGGTCTGGATCCTGCGCAAGCTGCTGTCGCAGCTCAATGCGGTCGAGGCGATGGAGTTTTTGATCGACAAGATGCAGGGGACGAAGACCAACGAGGAATTCCTCGAATCGATGAACGCCTGAGGTGATTCGCGCGCTGATTGCGGCGTTTGGCCCGCGCGGCGCGTCCTGATAATAATGGGCGGTTATCCAGAGCCGCCATAAGAGGTTGCGAAACAGCACATGACCGAAATCAGCATGAAGCAGCTCCTGGAGGCCGGGGTCCATTTCGGCCACCAGACCAGCCGCTGGAATCCGAAGATGAAGCCGTACATCTTCGGCGCCCGCAA
>JAJPKP010000087.1 GCA_021323675.1 Pseudomonadota bacterium
GATCATCGACAGCACTCCGATCACCCAGACCAGCGAGAGCACCCTGCTTTCCACCCTGGTCGACGGCGTCATCGTCGTCGCCCGCAGCGACTCCCCCAAGCAGCAGGCCCGCGCCGCTCTCTCCCGTCTGCAGCAAGCGCGCGCGAAAGTTTTGGGCTTGGTATTGAATAAAACGGGAGGGTCAAGCCGCGACCGCTACAACTACCAGTACTATTCTACGGACGCCAAGTCCTTTTACGGCACATCCTCCGAATCGCTGTCCAAAACCGAATTTGCGTCGGCATCTCGCCATAACAGGCGCAACATGACCGGCTCGCCGGGGTCTGATGCGGGAGGCAAGCGTGCCGGTAAAGTAAGTTCATTGTCACGTCCGACGCTGACCGTTGCCCCCGTAGCGCAGACCAACGATCAGACGGAAAAAGCGTCGCAACCCGCAGCATCCAATGGCGAGTCCTTGGCGGCTTTGGAATCCGGGCGGGATGAATCGTACGTGAGCGCAGCCTGCGAATCGCCGAGCGTGAACGACGATCACGAATCAGATTCGATCGACATGGCAAGCGCGGCACTGGACGACTTGAACCAGCCTGCCGCTCTGGCCACTCCCGATAATCAGGAATCAGCACCGCCTGCGGGAAACGAAGACACTAAACCCGCTCAGAGCGAATCGATTTTCAGAGACACCGTGACTGATGATTCCGAGCTGAAGTGGACATCGTCTGAGACGAACGCCAAGATCCAGGGACTGCAAACTCAGGAGCATCTGTGCGCGACTGAAGGTTTTTCGCGGACAGAGCCCGCGCCTGACCCTGACCCGGATTTAGCCCTCGTTTCGAACGAGACTACTACGGTTGAGGTGAACGGTAGTAGCGATTTCGCCCCCTCGCCGAGCGTAGGCAACGGCGCAGACGAAGCGATCGCAGACGATGGGAAGGTTCATTCGCAGACTGACTCGCGCGAGCCTGCGGAGCACGATGAGGGCCTGTATCCTGAACCCGCCGACGCGCGATCGGCGAATGAGTCGGTGGCAGTTGAAGCCGCGTGCACCGGCAGCGCGTGGCTCGAAGAAGCCACCAATCCGCCGGACGGTGGCGATCCCAGCAATTGGAGCAGCAGATTAACGTTGGAGGATTCGGTCATGCCCGAGGAACAGATTCGTAGCACCCAGAACACAACGCACGTGGACGGAATGACACGCCAGCCGCAACGCGAGAGCGATGTTAGCGTGTTTGAAATCAGCAAGGAGTCGCGTTTTTCGGGACTGCTCAAGTTTCCGGGGACGGTCGTCGTGCTGGGCGAAGTCGAAGGCGATCTGGACGCGAGCCGCGTGATCGTTCGCGAGAGCGGCGCTGTGACTGCACGGGTTTCGGCTGACTCGGTGACTATCGCCGGTAGAGTAAGCGGCGACGTGCTGGCTCGGCGCGAGCTCGAGATCCTGGCGAGCGGAAAGCTTGACGGATCCGCAAGCGCGCCGCAGATGCGGCTGGCGCCCGGCGCGATGCTGCGGGGGCAGTGCACGATCGGCGGGTAGCTCGCGGCGCCGCATCGAGCGATACCACGCCGTGCGGCGGTAAACTCTTCCAATTTCTGGCACAATGCGCGAGCGGCGCGGAGCGGTCCGCGCTGTCATCGCGGCTGTGAGTCTCGGACTTCCAAAGGCAATCCTGGCGGGCGCGCTTCTCTTTGCAGCCATCTTCCTGGCCATCGGCGAAGCGGGCGCTCATGAAGACGACGAGCCGCAGTCGGTCACTGAAGCGCCGGCACCGACTTCCGGCGCGGAACTCGGATACTTCGCGAAACCTCAATACATCGGCAATGCCTACTGCTACGCGTGCCATCTCGATCTCGCCAATGAATTCGCCCGGACCAAAATGGGACGGAGGTTTCTGCTCGATCCGCAGACCGACCTCGAGCGGCGGGGATGCGAAGGATGTCACGGGCCGGGGAGCAATCATGCGATTCTGGGCGGAGGCGCAGGCGTCGGCAGCCTGATCGAATTTCGCCTCGCGCCCGGCCAGTCGATAGAAGCCGCAAATCGCGTCTGCCTCGATTGCCATAACGATATGTTCTGGCACGCCCGCACCCGCGGCGCGCAGGAGCTCGCCTGCTTCGATTGCCATCTCGTCATGCAGCATATGAGCCCTGACGCGCAGCTCATGCCGCCGTGGGTCAAGCCCTGGAACAACGCGCGGAACTGGAGCGCCGCGGGTGCCGGAGGAATCTTCCTGGGTCTGCTAACCGGGTTGATTTTCCGGCGGCGCAAACCCGGGGATCGATCGTGAGCATGCTGGATTTTCTGCACGGACCGGGTTTGCGCTGGGCCCTGACGATAATGGTCTTCGGCTTGTGCTGGAGACTTGCACATCTGCTCGTCCGCCGCGGCGATCGCGATCTCTACTGGACGCGCAAAGCGTTTCACGTGCCGACCGAGCGATGGCAACTCGACAGCTACGTGATGCACGCGGGGCTGGCCGTCGTGATATTCGGCTTCTCGGCCCATATCCTGCTCATTCGCGAGGTCACCGGAATTGGATGGCCCTCCCTGCCCATCGCGATAGTGTTGTTTGCGGGCGCGATGACGATGGCCGCGATGGCGGCCGTGCTGGTCCATCGGATCGCATCGCGCGATCCGAGCGCATTTTCTGCCTTCGACGACTATTTCAGTTGGCTCGTGGTTTTCGCGGCTGTCGCGACCGGGATGCTCGCATATCCGCATGTGGGGGGCCGCGCACTCGTCGCACCTTACCGCGCGCTGCTGACCGCGCATCTGCTGTCGGTCGAAATACTGATGGTATGGCTGCCCTTCGGCAAACTCGGCCACGTAGCCCTGATGCCTCTGGGCCGCTTGGTAATCCGGTTGATCGGGCTTGTCCGCGATCCGAGCGCCCGGACTCCATCGGTTTGAATTTTGAAGATTGCGACGGACTTTAACGTCGCGACGACTATTCCTCCCGTGGCTTGTCCTTCAGGGGAATCAGCACGGCGTACGATGCGAACGCGCCGAGGAGCGAATAAACGATTGCCCATCGGTAGCTTCCCGTCCAATCGATGATCATTCCCGCCAGCGGAGGGCCGAGCAGCGATCCCACCCCGCCGCTCGTGTAGAGAATTCCCATCACGGTTCCGAGCCGCCCGACACCGAACAATTCCGCGAGCACCGCCGGCGAGAGTGCGACGAATCCGCCGTATCCCGCGCCGAGCACCAGCGCAAAAACCACCAGGATGGTGTACGAACTGCCCGCCAGCCAGATGGCGAAGCTGAGCGCCAGCACGAGGTAGCAGGATTTGAGAAGGAAAATCACGCCGGCGCGATCTGCGAGTGCGCCGAGGCCCAGCCGTCCGGCCACGCTGGCGCCTCCGATCACTCCAACCAGAGCCGCTGCCGCAACTTCACTGGCCCCATGATCGTGCGCAAACGCCGGCAGATAGACGAACGGCACGAACAGCGCCAGCGACGAAAGAAAGGAGTTGAGGTAAAGCAGGCCGAACGCCGGCGTGCGAATCGCCTCGCTCACCCTTATCTGGCTTGGAACTACGTGGACCGGTGGGCGCTCCACGAACACCGCGCATCCGAGCAGTATGATCGCGCCGCCGATCCCAAACGCAATATCCGTGTTGCGCCATCCGAAGTGCTGGATCAGAGCGGCCGCAAGCGGAGCAACCGTCACCGTGCCGCATCCGATTCCGGCCACGGCGATTCCCAGGGCCGAGTTGCGCCGCCTGAGAAACCATCCTCCCACTACGGCGACCATCGGCACATAGGCCGTCGCAACGCCGATTCCGACTCCGAGGCTGTAAGTGAGATAGCCAACCCAAAGCCGGTCGATGAAGGCGGTGAGAACCAGGCCCGCCGCCATAGTGATCGCGCCGACTGTGACGACGATTCGGGGACCGAAGCGATCCGCAAGATGCCCGGCCAGCGACCCCAGCATCGACCATACGAACACGGTGAGCGAAAACACTACCGAGGTCTGGCTGCGAGCCGCGCCGAACTCCTGCGCCATCGGTTTGAAGAACGCGCCAAAACTGTAGGCGATGCCGTAGGAGGCGAACATCGCCACAAACGCGGCCGCGGTCATTCGCCACGCGCGCGGCGAGTCGAAGAGCTCGAGCGGAGGAAGGTCCTCCCGCCCGACTATCTCGGCGGAATCTGACACTGACATGTGCCCGAGCAACCTTGCCCACTTGTCCGCGCGATGCAAGCTCGCGCGCCGCCCCGGTATCGGCGCGGGGCGCCGGCTCGGATAGTATGATGCCCCGTGGCGACCGCCGTTCCCCGGAGCATGCGCTACGCAGCGCTGTTGATCTCGCTGTTGTTTCTCGCGGTGGTCGTGCCGCTCTTCGAGGGTACCGGCTTCGATACCGCCGTGACCGACCTCGTCTCGATTGCAATCCTTGTCTCCGGAGTCTGGGCCGCAAGCCACCGCGCTCGTGACGTCGCAATTCTGGCGATGCTCGCGATTTTGATGACGACCCGATGGCTGCCGTTTTCAGGCCAGCGCGGGATCGCGCTGCTCTCCGGAATAGCGGGAGCCCTGTTCTTCGTCTACGTCGCCGGAATCATCCTGGCCGACCTGATGGCAGCGCGGCGGGTCACTATCGATACTATCGGTGGAGCCGCCTGCGGGTATCTGATGATCGGGCTTGCCTTCGGTTCGCTGTACTTCGTTATCGAACTGCTCCATCCGGGCGCATTCAATCTTGCGGAATCCGCGCGGTCTTCCTTCCGCGCGATGAATGCCGGCTATCTGCACCTCGCCTACTACAGCATCGTCACCCTCACCACCGTGGGATATGGCGACATCAACGCGAAGATTCCAATCGCGGAGAATCTTTCGGCGATCGAGGCGATGATCGGGCAGTTCTATATCGCGGTTCTGGTCGCGCGCCTGGTGAGCATCCAAATTCTGCAGCGCGGGGAATGAGCATTTTGCGCCGCGACCGCGCCATCGCTAGCCTAGACGCATGAACACCGACGCCATCCGCGCCTACGTCGATCCTCTCTGGGAAGATTCGATAATCCCCGCGCTGCTCGAATTCGGCCAAATCCCGAACAAGTCCGTCGCGTTCGATCCTGAATGGGCCGCCCACGGCCACATGGATCGCGCGGTCGATCTGCTCTGCGCCTGGGCGCATCGCCATCCCCTGCCCGGCATGAAGCTCGACGTTGTCCGCCTTGAAGGACGCACTCCGCTCATCCTGATCGATGTGCCCGGCGCGTCCGAAGATCGTGTGCTGCTTTATGGGCATCTGGACAAGCAGCCCGAGATGGCGGGATGGCGCGAAGGGCTCGACCCCTGGAATCCCGTGCGCGAGGGCGATCGGCTTTACGGCCGGGGAATCGCGGACGATGGTTACTCGATGTTCGCGTGCATCGCGGCGCTCGGCGCCTTACATGCCGCCAATCAGCCGCATGCGCGATGCACGATCATCATCGAAGCGTGCGAGGAAAGCGGCAGCTTCGACCTGCCCCATTACATCGATCTGCTCGCCGACCGAATCGGAAAGCCAAGCCTCGTGATCGGACTCGACTCGGGATGTGAGAACTACAGACAGCTCTGGTGCACGACCTCACTGCGCGGCCTTATCGGCGGAACGCTGAGGGTCGAGATGCTCACCGAAGGTGTGCACTCCGGTGCGAGCGGACAAGCGGCGGACACGTTTCGCATCGCACGGCTGCTGCTGGACCGGATCGAAAACCCGCAGACCGGTGTAGTCGGCGATCCGGCCTTCAATGTCGCAATTCCGCGTGCGCGCCTCGACGAGATTCGCGCATCAGTTGCAGCGGCGGAGCGGGCAGGCCGCGGCTTGCCGCTAATAGCCGGCGCGTCGCCGGTCTCGGACGATCCTGTCGAGCTGGTCCTCAACAGCACATGGCGGCCGGCGCTGTCGATCACCGGCGCCGAAGGGCTGCCGCCGGCGTCGAATGCCGGCAATGTTTTCCGCCCGATGACGGCGCTTAAGCTTTCCCTTCGGCTCCCGCCCGGATGCGATGCGCACAAGGCAACGCAGCGAATGAAGGATCTGCTGGAAGCGAATCCGCCTTACGGCGCCAAGGTGACGTTCGAACCCGATTGGGCGGCGGATGGATGGGATGCGCCGGAGTTCGCGCCGTGGCTGAGAAAATCGATGTCGGATGCGTCATCGACATTCTTCGGAAAGCCCGTCGCCTACATGGGTCTTGGCGGAACTATTCCGTTCATGGCGATGCTTGGCGAGCGGTTTCCCGGCGCGCAATTCCTGATCACCGGCGTTCTTGGTCCGCACTCCAACGCGCACGGTCCCAACGAATTTTTACACATTCCCACCGCGCGCAATGTGACCTGCTGCGTCGCGCATGTGATCGCCGATCACTTTCGCCGCGACAAGATGGGTGCGGGCTGAAATGCCGCCCGCGTCGAGGCGAGAGTCTATGCTCCGCTGCGGCGCTTGAACCCGCTTATGATTCGATCCGCGAGCGCCCCGTAGTCGCCGTCGAAATGATGGCCTCCGCTGGTGCGAATGACCTCGACGCCCTCGCGCACCATCGCGGGACAAGCCGTGTCCTTCTCCTGCTGCCCGTAAAAGCACTGGATTAGCGACGGTTTGATTCTCGAAATCTCCGGCACTACCGCCGGCGCTCCCGGCGGCGATCCGCCCAGGATCTCGCCCACGCTGACCTCGAAGTCGGCGGATTTGGACAGCCCCAGCAACGCGATCAACGCCACGTGCGACCGCAGATCTTCAGGCAGGCGGTTGTATGCGAACGGCAGCACGTCGGCGCCGAATGAATAGCCAATCAGCGCGACCTTGTCTGCCCTCCACTTCTCCATGTACGTCTCCATCACCGCCGCGAGATCGTGCGCGGTCTGATCCGGAGTTTTCCTGCTCCAGAAGTATCGCAGGCTGTCCCATCCCACGACCGGCACACCCTGATGCTGAAGGTCCTCCGCGATAGTCTTATCCAGATCGCGCCATCCGCCGTCGCCCGACAGCACCACCGCCATCAATCCCGACGGACTCGCGACGGGCAGTTCCGTGAGCGGCAAGCTCTCGATATTGGCCACACTCGCTTTGGGCGTGACCATGTATGGGCCGATTAACGAGCGCAGCACGCCAGCCACACTGGCATCGCGTGCGATGTCCCGAACCTCAACCGGCACGCCGGCCTTCTTCAACTCTTCCACGTAGCGGCGATCGGCTCTGCCTGCCGCGGGGGTCAATGCGATCGTCCACTCGCCTTGCAGATTGCGCGGCAAACGATAGCTGACCTTTCGCGATCCCATTCGGGCGGCAATCTGCGCGCAAATCGGCCCGCGGCTGCGGATCCCCGCGACAGGATCGACGGATACCGCTCCCGCAATCGTCGCGGCGGGAGCCTGCCCGAGCGCGAGACCCGCGATCGTTCCTCCTTCGCCTACACCCGCGAGAACGGGCGTCAGGTAGGCGGGAAAATCGCGCGCTCGCTGCAGGCGATGGCTTAGCCCTTCGGCATCGCCTACCAGTTGATGGCAGTTCTCTTTGAGTTGGCCGAGTCGATGAAGGTACGACGGAGTGTCCACCTCGATTACCATCGCTCCGTCTTTCGTCATCGCGAGCGCGGCTTCGCTGATGGCCGCCGTCACGCCGCGCCGGCCGGAGAAGAAGATGACCAGGCCGCGAACGTGCCGGCCCGGTTCGAGCACCTCGACCTCGCCGTAGCGGCCACCGTCCATCGCATAGGCGCGCGTGGCGCAAATGCCGGCGACGACCGCGACTGCGAACACCGCGATTGCCGATGCGCGCCGGATCATCGAGCGTAGCCGCTCACCAGTGCCGCGACATCGGCCATGGCGAGGAACGGGCCGATTGTTCCCGATGCGGCGAGATAGCGCGGCTCCCAGACCGGGCGAAACTTGTTCTTGAACGCGCGCAATCCTCTGAAATTGTAAAATGCTCTTCCGTGCTCCCACAGCAGCGCCGCGACCCGATGCCATCGCGAGGACAACGGCGTCGTCACCATCCCCGCCAGCGGCGCCATCCCCAGGCTAAGCCGGTCGAAAGCGGCCGCCTTCAGTTCGAGCGCGAGCCGCGTGAACAGAAACTCCATCGTATAAGGCGGTGCATCCGGCACCTGCCGCATCAGCCCTACCGTCGCCTCGGAACGATAGTCGGTCGTCATGAAAGTAACGAACGCGAGGGGCAGGCCGTCGCGGCGCGCGAGCACGGCGGACTGCGCATCCACGAATTCCGGTTCAAATGCCGCGACGGAGAAGCGCCGCTCGCCGCGGCGATGGCCTGCCAGCCACGCTTCCGACACGCCCTTCAAGACCTCCCTGTAGTCACTCAACTGCGCTCGGCCCAGGATCTCGAACGTCAACCCATCGCGTTCCGCGCGTTTGAGCGCCTGTCGCAACCCATAGCGCTGAGACCCTTCCAGCGTGAATTCCTTTAGATTGATGAATGCCTCCTCGCCCACTTTCACGACTCTGAGCCCCGCATCGAGATAGATGGGGAGGCCTTCGGGACGAATCTGGTAGAAAGCCGCGCGTCCGCCGTGAGCATCCGCAAGTTCCACGAAGCGCCACACCAGCTCCGGCCACTCCTCGGAGGGGCCGACCGGATCGAACAGCGCGATCCAGCTTCGGCCGCGCGTCGCGTACATCAGAAAGGAGTTTCCGGAGTTCGAAAACAGAAAGCTCTTGTCGCCCATCAGCGCCAGCATCGCGGCGCTTCGTTCCTGTGCGCGAATTATGCGGGCGGTGCGTGACAAATCCTCGGCTGACGGCGGCGCGGACCGGCCGGGCGCCGCGCGCAACAACTGCCACAGCGATCCTCCCAGCGCGAAGATCGACGCACCAAGCATCGCGCGCAGCGCCCGCGACGCTTGCGCATCGAACTCGAACTGCCACCAGATCTCCCGCCGATACGCGACGTCCCGGAAGGCGAAGAGCAGGATACCGGTCGCAGCGGCGATCACTATCGCGATGGCGGTAAACCATCCGAAGGTAAATGGCTGGCGCAGGAACGCCGCCGGCCGCGTGAACTGGCGGCGGGTTGCGAGCAGCAGAAACACCAGGAACAGAACCGCGCCGGTTTCCGCAAATGCCAGCCCTTTCGCCAGCGAAAACGCGACGTTGATGATGGCCGCGATCAGCGCAAGCCACCACGCTCCGTCCAGCCGATGATACAGTCCCCGCGCGACGAACAGCAGGAACACTCCCGCGAGCGTGGCCAGGAGATGGGAAATCTCGACCGCCCACAAGGGCAGAACCTGCTGGAGCGCCGCCAGCCGCCAATCCACCGCCGGCGTCGCGCCCGAGATGATCAGCATCACTCCCACCGAGAACGTCACCACGCTCAGGAAAAGCGGCGCGAGCAGCCCAGCGCCCAGAAGCAGCCGCTCGCCGGCCCTGCTGAGCGGACGCGCGGTGGGACGGCTCAGCTCGAATGCCGCCAGCGATGCCGCCGCGATCAGCACCGGCATCAGGAAGTACACGCCGCGATAGATGATGAGAGCCGCGGCAATTCGATCCGGCGGCGCAACGTTTCTGAGCGCGCAGAAGATTACCGCCTCGAATACGCCAAGTCCGCCGGGAATCCTGCTGATCACTCCCAGCGCGATCGCGGCCGAGAAGATCGCCGCAAAGCCGAAAAAGCCGACCGCGCCACGCGGCAGCAGAATCCAAAGCGCCGCTGAAGCAGCCGCAAGATCAATCGCCGCCAGGCCGAGCTGCGTCAACGCAACCCGCGGCGAGGGGAGCTGGATGCGCCAGCCGCCGGCCGCAAGCGGATTGCGCCGTCGCGCGCTCGCAATCACTCCCACCCCAATCGCAATCAGCACGATCGCTCCGGCGACCCGCAACGCTGCCGGGTCCAAGGGGGATGCCGGACCGCGCCCCGCAAGCATCAGGCTGGCCGCGGCGAATGCCGACAGGCCGGCCCCGAACGCCATCCCGATCAGCAGCGTAAGCTGTTCGATCTGTTCCGGCCGGACGCCGACCGCGCTGTAAACGCGGTCGCGAACCGTCCGCGCGCTCATCACGCCGAACCCAAGCGCATTCCCCAACGCTGAAGCGCAGAACGACGCGAGCATCAGCGCCGACGAAGGAACCCTCACCCCGACCGAAGTCAGCGCGACCTGGTCGCGCGCCAGCAGCGCCACGTAGCTCAGCACCGTCATCAGAATCGAAGCAAAGACCAGCGGTCGCGGCGTCTGATGCACCTCCGCGAGCATCGCGTGATAGTCAAGGCCGCGCGACAGTCCGTGTATCAGTAAAAGGACAAGCGCGCAGGCAGTGATTGCGATTGTGGGAGCGGCGATTCGCCGCACTATGCCGCCGCGGCCGCTCGACGAGGCTTCGCCGCTGTTCAGACTTCGTTTCGCGCGCTCAGGCAGCATTTCCCCAGGCCCGGCATCGTCGATGCCAGAAGGCGGTCTCGCCTTCATTTTGGCTCCCGGGCGGTCGCAGATCGAGAACGTCAGGCCATCGGCGCGACGGCGGTCAGCCGCATTCCCGACCCATCGGGCGCAATATCGTTCCCCGCGGGCAGAAACGCCGATTCAGGGTACCACCACGGAGCCGCCGCTGATGCTGATGACTTCGCCGGTGATGTATGACGACAGGTCGCTGGCTAAAAACAGCGCCAGGTTGGCCACTTCGCGCGGCTCGCCCAGACGTCCCATCGGATTGCGCTTTTTGGCGTTTTCGAACATCTGCTTCGGATAGATGCGTTCGAGGAACTGGTTGTAAATCACGGTGGGCGCAATCGCATTGACGCGAATTCCCTTGCCTGCGAGTTCTCCCGATGCCGCCCGCGTCAGGCCCATCACGCCGGCCTTCGCCGCCGAGTACGCCGCTTCGCCTCCCGACGATGCCAGCCATCCCGCCGCCGACGCCATATTCACGATGGCGCCCTTGCCCTGGTTCATCATGTGCGGCACGACGGCGCGGATCGCCCAAAACGTTCCTCTGAGGCACACGTTCATCACGAGATCCCAGGTCTCGTCGGAGAGCTTCCAGATCGGTTCGAGCTTGTTGATGCCGGCGTTGTTGAAGAGGATGTCGATGCGGCCGAATTTCTCGATCGTTTTGGCCACCGCGTCTTCAATCTGGCTGCGAACGGTGACATCCACGCCAATCCCGAGGACCTCGCGATTGAACTGCTTGCCAAGCGCGGCCGCCGTTTCCTCCGTCCGCTTCGCATGCGCGTCGGTAATGACGACCTGCGCGCCCTCTTCCAGAAAGCGCTCGGCGACCGCGTGGCCAATTCCAGCGCCCGCCCCCGCGGTTATTAGCGCAACCCTGTCTTGCAGCAGCATGATAGTCCTCCCCGTCAAAGTCGCGGATGATCGATGCCTTTGATCTACAACCATGCCGAGGGAATCAGAAGGGGCGGGACGGCAGAGGCAAATCGGCCAGGCGGCCATCAAACCGCAAGTTCGAGGCGGCTAATCCGAACTCGGCGTCAAGCTCCGATGCAAAAGAGTCTCATCTTGCGCGACCGCTCGTGCTATGAATCGATGAGCGCGTCTGAAGCGAAAGGTGCATCCGATGACCACGAACCCCAAGGGCGCCGGAATTTCTCCGGAGCGGCTGAAGATTCTCGACCGCCATCTCCAAACCCGGTACATCGACACCGGCAAAATTCCCGGAGCACTGACTGTCATCTTCAGAAACGGCGAACTGGCCCATCTGAGCGCCCTCGGCTACGCCGACGTCGAGCGCAAAAAGCCGGTGCGGCCCGAGACCGTGTACCGCATCTATTCGATGAGCAAGCCGATCACGAGCGTCGCCTTCATGATGCTGGTGGAGCAGGGCCTGGTCGCCCTCGATGATCCCGTGCATCGGGTGATCCCCGAATGGCGCGACCTCGGCGTCTATGAGGGCGGATTCATGGAGACTTTTCGCACCCGGCGCCCGGACCGTCCGATGCTCATGATCGATTTGCTGCGCCATACTTCGGGCCTGACCTACGGATTCCAGCAGACGACGAACGTCGATGCGGCGTATCGCAAGCTCAAGGTGGGCGAGCGCGCGGGAGAAACGACTCTCGACGACATGATGGCGCAGCTTTCGCTCCTGCCGCTTGAATTCTCGCCCGGCACCGCCTGGAACTATTCGGTCTCCACCGACGTGCTCGGCTACCTGGTTGGAAAGATCTCGGGCGAGCCGTTCGATCAGTTCCTAAAGAGGCGGATTTTCGAACCGCTCGGGATGGTTGATACCGGCTTTCACGTCCTTCCCGAGCAGCAGGAGCGCTTCGCTGCCTGCTACGCCGCCACGCCGCGGGGCGGGATGGTGCTGTTCGACGACCCCGAAAAGAGCATCTACCGCAATCCGCCGCGCCTGCTGTCGGGTGGTGGCGGGATGATATCGACTGCGGGCGACTACCTCCGCTTCGCCCGGATGCTGCTAAACGGGGGCACCTTGGATGGCGAGCAGATACTCAGCCCGAAAACCATCGAGCTGATGACGCTGAATCATCTGCCGGACGGCAAGGACCTGCCCGCGCTCTCGCGATCGCTTTTCAGCGAAGTCACGTACAACGGAGTCGGGTTCGGCCTCGGCTTTGCCGTCACAATCGACACCGCGAAAACGATGATACCCGGCAGCGCGGGCGACTTCGCGTGGGGCGGGGCCGCATCGACGTACTTCTGGATCGACCCGCGAGAGCAGTTGATCACGGTCTTCATGACCCAACTGATGCCGTCAACGACCTACGCAATCCGCCGCGAGCTTCGAACGCTTGTCTATTCGTCGTTCGCCAGCTCACGCCGGCCGGTCGCGTAGACGAAAATCGATAGCGGCGCGGGATTCGCGCCGCCTACTTCCCGGGTGCGGCGGCGCGTCATCAACATCGAGTTGATCGGACGATCCAAATTCGCCATCAAAGCTGCTTGGGGGGCTGTTAGCGGTCGCGCGACCGGGGTTGCTCGTTGAGAGTCGCATGCTCCATCGGTTTCGTTCAGTCCGCTTTGGTCGCGGCATTGGCGGCCGCCACTGCTTGCGCGCTCCACGCCTGTACTCCGGCCGCGCAGACATCAACACCGCAGCCAACAGCAGCCCCATCGGTGGCAGCGGCGCCTACGCCCCAAGCGCCGCCGGCACCACTTGCCCTTTGCCGCCCATCCGGCCTGCCGCCTGCAGATTTGCGATCCAGGCCCGGATACACGCAATTCACGGTAGTCGTTGATGATAAATCCGGGGACCGGTAGCCGGACTGACGCAGTCCGACTTTGTCGTTCAATCTGGCGATCGCCGGCTTCCAATCGCCTATTTTCATGAGAACGACAGTTCGAATTCTCCCGTGTCCCTGGCACTGGTCGTCGATTCGTCGGTAACGATGTACTCGAAGACCGGGGCGGCCAGACCGGAAAAACGTCTCGGAACCCGTGCCGCGATCGCCGACGCTCTCGACGGGCCTCAACGCCTGCGATGAAGAGGCCCTGATTACGATCGGCGGCAAGAGCGTGCGCCCGAATGGCGCATCTCTCGCGCCGGTTATGCTCCAACAGCCCTTCACAACCGATATGGATCGCGTGTTGACCGACTACTACGAGACGGTCCCGACCGGCCCCGGCCATCAGCTCGCAGCCGGGATTCACCGAACTCAGCGTCACTGTCGCCGGGCCCGATTCCGCGCTGCACGACCTCAAGAAATCGGATTTCGCCGCATCGTGCGGCGGGCCGCCTTGCAAGATCGCGTTCTTCGAGCAGGCGAGCGCCCAGCCCAGATTGGTCGTCTTCGTCATCGACACATCCGGGAGCATGCAACCGAAGCTCCACTCGGTTACACAGGAGCTCGGCGCGATGTTCGACCACCTCAACGCATCCGATTCGGTGGCTGTAATTGCGTTTAACAACAAACCGTACCTGCTGAGCAAACCGATCACGAATCACCAGTCAGGCAAAAGTGTCCTCAGGTTCCTGGCGGCAAACGGACAGACCGCGATGTATGACACACTCAAGTCGGTCGTTCGCACCTTCAAATCGCGGACATCGCCGGTGATTATCGTGCTGGTAGCCGACGGAATGGACAACGCGAGCACCACCTCGCGGGATGAGGTTTTGAAGCGGTCACCGACTCAAACATTCGCGTCTTTGCGATCGGAATCGGAAATACGCGCGACACGAGCCCTGCGGCTTTTCTGAAAGTTGGATCGGTCACGATTGGCGACAGCGGTGCGAATGCCGTGGATGCACCGACCCTGGATGCGATCGCGAAAGGAAGCGGCGGCCAGGACTTCATTGTCCCGCCAATGAACGAAGACCAGAGCGCGGAATTCCGTTCCGCCATCAACCAAATCCTGGCTCTCATCAACTCGGGTTACGTCATCGGTGTCGTCGTGCCACCTGGAGGCACCGGGCCGACAATTTCGACTCCGGGCCATCCGGATCTGCTGCTTCATACCCGAGTCATCGGGAAAACTGCGGGGTCCTAGGTGCGCCGCGCGGGATCGAAGATCAGATCGCGCGATCGGATCCACAAATAGAGCGTGACCAGAACGAGCGACGGGCCGATGCGCGCGGCGGTCTGCACGTGAGTCCATTCGGCGCGCGTGTCCATGTACGCGATTATGAAAATCAGGTAGCTGACGACGGTCTCGGCCATGTAGAAAAGCCCCAGCAGCAGGCTCCATCGCCTGCCAGTAATCATCCCCACCGCCATCACCCAAAAGACGCCGGCTTCGACCAGCAGAACGATCTGCGCCTGCGATCCGTAAAACACGCTGCCGCCGATCAGCGCGCGCACGGGCGCGATGTAGCTGGCGAAGGGATCGCCGATAACTGCCGTCCACACCAGGTAGAAGGACCAGACCAGCGCGATCGCTCCAAAGACGCGGAGATCGAGAGGCCACGGGTACTCCTTGCTTGCGGCCATCAATTTACAGCTATCAACCGCGGAGCTTGCGCTTCAAGGCTTCGTAACCATCCGCCGGCCGATCGCGCTCTCAGGCGACGGCAACGGCTTCGGGCTTGAGCAGCAGGCGGCGGGCGGCCTCGATGCAATCGGAGGTTCCGGTAAGACCGATCACATCGCCCTCGCGCAGAACTTCCTCTCCGCTGGCGACGATTATGTGGTTGTCGCCCCGCGAGATTGCGATCGCCGCGGCGCCGGTCTCCGCGCGAAGATCGATCGACGACAAGGTTTTGCCGATGGCCGCGGCGCCCGGTTCGAGCCGCACCGGCGTGATCATGCCGAACCCGGGGATATTCTCTTCCAGTTGCGCCGCCGCGCGCGCACCGGTGAGAGAATGCGTCAGCAGATCCATCAGATGATGCATCTGCCCGTGCATCTTCTGGACGCTGCGGAAGATGACAATACCCATAAGGACCGCCCCGATAACCGCGATTCCAATCCCTTCCAGCGGCTCGAGGAACGGCTGAAGGAGCGCCAGCAGCGGCACGACGACAACCAGCAGCAGGGTGGCCTGCAAGATCGAAATCAGGGCGAGAGCCGGACCGTTCAGCGCGCCGGTGGCGGCATCGTGAGTCTGCTCGTCGGAGAGCGTTTTCATCACCAGGGTATGCGCAAGCCGCCGCGCGCCCAGGTACATCGCGGCCGCGAACGGGGCGCTCAAGAGCAGCGCGATGAGATCGACCAGAATCTCGCTCTCGAGAAAGTCCAGGCGCGCCAACTCTCGCACCGTGTCGGTGATGCCGATGTAATCGACGTCGTTGCCGATCATGAGTGCCACGATCGCAATCGCGCCCCCGCCAAGCATCAGGATCGGCCACGCGACGGTCCCGATCGGCACCGCGCCGCGCCTCAGCCTTTCCATCATCGAATCGTACATCCCCTGCGTGGCGCCTACTCGGTTCGGCATATGGCCGCTGATGAACTGCGCGAGCGGAACCGAAGCCCGGATCATGAACGGAGTGGTGAAGGTCGTAATCGCCGAGACGGCGATGGCAAGAGTGTAGAGGAAGTCGCGGGTGGCGTGGGTCGAGATTCCAAGCCCGGCGATGATGAACGAGAACTCGCCGATCTGCGTGAGGCTCATCCCCGCCTGCACCGACGTACGCACGCCGACGCCCGAAAGCAGCGAGGCCAGCGTAACGCCGAACAGTTTTCCCAGTATCACCGTCAGGACCAGCACCGTGAGCGCCATCCAATGCTCCGCGATGAGCGCCGGCTCGATCATCATCCCGACTGAAACGAAGAACACCGCGCCGAAGATGTCCCGCACCGGCGCAACCAGATGCTCGATGCTGTCGGAGTCGCCCGATTCCGCAACCAGAGAACCCGCCAGAAAGGCGCCCAGTGCAACCGAGTACCCGGCGTGCTCCGCGATGATTGCGAGCGCGAAGCAGATTCCGATACTCGCGATAAGCGTCGTCTCGGGCCGCCGCAGCCGCACCACCATCCGAATCGCCCGCGGAACGATGAGCAAGCCTCCTCCCACCAGCGCCAGCAGGAACAGGCCCAGCTTACCCACCGTCACCAGCATCATGTGGGCGCTCAGTCCCACGCCGGAAGCCAGTCCGGTGAGCACCGCCAGCAGCATCACAGCGGTCAGGTCTTCCGCGAGCAGGACCCCGAAAACCAGATCGCTGACATGGGGGCTGATTTTGCCTTGCTCATTGAAGGCCTTGGCAACGATCGTCGTGCTGGATATGGACAGCGCCACGCCGGTGAAAATGCCTTCGAGCTCCGTCCATCCCATCGCGCGCGCAACTACGTACCCGAGCCAGACCATCAACCCCACCTGCAGAGCGGTAACAAATCCGGCGGTAGGACCGAGACGCAGGAGTTTTCGGATGCTGAACTCCAGCCCCAGCGCATACATCAACAGGATGACGCCGAACTCGGAGAGCGCCTGGACGCGCTGAGAGTCGGCGAGAAGAGGAATCGGCACGTGCGGCCCGACGATCATTCCCGCGATTAGGTAGCCGACCACGACCGGCTGGCGGATGGCCTGAAACAGGACCGTCGTCACCGCGGCAACGCAAAGTACGAGGCCCAGGTCTTCAAGAAAAGTGTGGGTAACTAGCAGGCTATGCACCCCCGATTCGCGCAAAATATTATGCATTTTCGCCGGGCAGTTACAGCTTCGCCCCGGGCATCGAGGCGGAGCCGGACCGGCGCCGCGACATGATTCGCGCGGGTGCGGACGGCTCAACCGCCCGCGCCCGTTTTTTATTGATGGTGAGATTTACCCGGTTTCAGACGTTCGCGACTCGCGGCATCACTTTGGTCCAGAACAGCTCGATCGTCTTCATCAGCCTGTCATGCGGCAACAACCCGTTATACATCCAGGCGAAAATCCATCGCACCGGGAGCCGTTTCATGAACGATTCGATCTGCCGCGTAACGGTGTCCACCGTTCCCACGAAGGCGAGGCCGTCGTTCCACAGATCGGCGCGCTCTTTGGTCTCGGGATCTTCCATCCCGGCCGAGAAGCCGAAGGGTTCGAACCATTCGTGCCCGCAGAAGTAGCCGCTTTCGTGCCAGATGGCGCGCGCTTCATCGTCGGTGTCCGCGATGATCACGTCGCGCAGGACTCCCATCCCCTCTCCGAGCGGATTTCCCGACACGCTGGAGTAGAGCCTGCACAACTGCATCTCGTACTTCGGATGGAGCGGCGGAAGGATCGCCGTGACACCTTCCTGCGCGCACCAGCGGATGCTGCGTTCCGATGACGCGAAGGGTTGAAACAGAGGAGGATGCGGTTTCTGCACCGGCTTGGGCACGACCGCGACGGAGCGCACGACGCCGTTCTCGACCCCGCCGCCCCACTTTCGGGTCGCATCGAGCGTCCACGGCGTGTCTCCGGGCGGCACCCGCCAGTATTTCCCGTTGTAGGAAAGAAACTCTTCCGTCCACGCTTTCTTGATGATCCGGAAGCATTCTTCGAAAGCCGCCCGGTTCGCCGCGTCGATTTCATCGTGCTGATGAGGCAGCGCGCCGTGGATTCCGTGGGTCTGCTGCGCCATCACGTCAACCCATCGCCGCTGATAGCCGCGGGCGAAGCCGGCGTTGGCGCGCCCGCCCGACATATGATCGAGCATCGCGATGTCCTCGGCGACGCGAATCGGATTCTGGGACGGCAGCACAATTCCAAGCTGTCCGACGCGCAACCGCTTGGTTTGCATCGCGATATAAAGATCGAGCAGCACAGGATTGTTCGAGAGCTCGAAGCCTTCGACATGAAAATGATGCTCGGTGAAGCTGATCGAATCGTACCCGAGATCGTCCGCCAGCCGCGCCTGTTCCGAGATCTCGCGCAGCATGCAGTCGTAAGCTGCTCCGTCGAGCCCGACTTTGCCTTTCTCGATTTGCTCCCTGGTGCCGACGGTCGGCAGATAAAATAGCGATACCTTCATAACATCCTCTGCAAGCGCGCTCCGGCGCCGTCCGTTTGCCCGACTGTAGAACCAACCGCGTCGCGGCGGCAAGTTCAGAGAGTGCGTTTTCGGCGCCACGGAATCTCGGGCGGAACAATCAGCAACGTCGCCACGATTGCCAGGGTAAAGCCGTAGTACAGCGCGGTGAAGACCGCCGCAGGCCAATCGTGGAAGACGATGCGGTGGGTCCAATAGGTGATGAAGTCGGCGGGGTAGCCTGCCTGTCCGGCTCGCCGCCGCAACGCATTCTCCAGCACAGTCAGCGGGCAAGCCATCCCCGCAATCGTTTCGACGCACACCAGCGCAATGGCGGCCAGATGAAGGATGCGAAACCAGAAATTGCGGACCCAGCGCGCGCCCAACGCCGCGCCGGCGATGATTGCGCCCAGACCCAACATCACGAATGCGACGTAAGCCAGATGAAACAGCGCTACGGCATCCGCCAGCAGGCTCCATCGCGTCATCACAGCCATCATTGCGCTTTTTCCGATCCGGCGCACCGGCGAGTCTTTGCAGGCGCCAAACAGCCGGGGTTATACTCGCCCATCGCCCGCGCCTGAGGTGCCGGGATGGCGACAGGAGAGTGAGCCGATGCGGCTTGAAAACAAGGTAGCACTGATCACGGGCGCCGGTTCGGGAATCGGCGAGGCAACCGCGAAAACCTTCGCGCGCGAAGGAGCGCGCGTCGTCGTAGCGGATCTCAACGACGACGGCGGCCGCCGCGTCGCATCGCAGATCCGCAGCGCCGGCGGTGAAGCGGAATTCTTTCACGCCGATGTCGGAGCGCCGCGGGAAATCGAGGCGATGATCAAGTTCGCGGCCGATCGCTACGGCCGCCTGGATATTCTGCACAACAACGCGATCTTCACCACGGTCGGGCGCGTTGGAGAAATCACCCTCGAGGGATGGCAAAAGACCGTGGATGTCGGCTTGACCGCGTATTGGTACGCGACCAAATGCGCGATCGAGGTGATGCTCCCTCAGAAGCGAGGCGCGATCGTCAACACCGCATCGGTTTCCGGCCTTGCGGGAGATTACACGCTGGGCGCATACAACGCCGTCAAGCATGGAGTGGTGGCGCTGACCAAAGCAACCGGCATCGAATACGCGCGCAAGGGAATTCGCTGCAACGCCGTCTGCCCGGGTCCAATCGGCACGCCTCCGCTGCTCCGGCTCGAGGATTCACGCCCCGACGTACTCGCGCGCATTCGCGAGGCGATTCCGATGGGCCGGCTCGGCGAACCGCAGGAGATCGCGAACGTCGTCCTGTTCCTTGCGTCCGACGAAGCTTCATTCGTTACGGGGGCCTTCTTTGTAGCCGACGGCGGCTTGTGGGCGCATTCCGGGATGCCGAGCCTGTCCGGCCAGGGTCCGGAGTGGTAACAGTTCTTTCCGATTCGGAGGGCTAACAAGATGTCACAGCAGCAGCTTCAAAGTCTGGTCGCGATGCTCAAATCGCGGCCGATCGACCCCAACGCCTCGATTCAGGACACGCGCGCCGGTTTCGAACAGATGGCGAGCCTGTTCCCGGTCGAGGCGGACGTAAAGTGCGAACCGGTAAGCGCGGGCGGGGTGAAATCCGAATGGGTGGCCGCGCCGGGAGCCGATCCGAACCGTTCAATCCTGTATCTGCACGGCGGCGGCTACGTGATTGGATCGATCAACACCCATCGCTCGCTCGCAGGACGCCTCTCCAGGGCATCGCAGGCGCGCGTGCTGGTCATCGACTACCGCCTCGCTCCCGAGCATCCGCATCCGGCGGCCGTCGATGACTCGGTCGCAGCCTATCGATGGATGCTGCAGCAGGGCTTGCAGCCGTCGAAGATCGCGGTGTCGGGCGACTCAGCGGGCGGAGGCCTCACCGTAGCGACCCTGGTTGCGATTCGCGATGCGAAGCTGCCGCTGCCCGCGGCCGGCGCGCCCATCTCGCCCTGGGTCGATCTCGAAGGCGTCGGCGAGTCGATGACCAGCAAGGCGGGAGTGGACCCGATCGTGCAAAAGGCCGGACTTCTGCAGATGGCGCAGGCATACCTCGGCGGAAAGGATCCGCGTACGCCTCTGGCCGCTCCGCTTTACGCCGATCTCTCCGGATTGCCTCCGCTTCTCATCCAGGTAGGCACGGCGGAGACGTTGCTCGACGACGCCGCGCGCCTGGCGGAACGCGCAAAGAAGGCTGGCGTGAATGTTTCCTACGAGCCGTGGGAGAACATGATCCACGTGTGGCATCTGTTCGCGCCGATGCTGGATGAAGGACAGCAGGCGATCCAGCGGATCGGCGAGTTCGTACGCCAGCGCACCGCTTGAACCGGCGGCGAGGCGATGAGCGGAAATGGCTGCCCCCATCGCCGATCGCATCGCCGCGATCGACTGGAGCAGGATTGAGGACGACCTCAACGATCGCGGCTATGCGCTGACCGGTCCGCTGCTTGACCCGGCTGAGTGCGCGAACCTGATCGCGATTTATGACGATCGCGACCGGTTCCGCAGCCGGATCGAGATGACCCGCTTCAACTACGGCGCGGGCGAGTACAAATACTTCGCATATCCCCTGCCCTCGCCCGTGGCCGAACTCCGAAGCGCCCTTTACCGGCGGCTTGCGCCCATCGCAAACCGATGGTCGAGGATGCTGGGCGGCGGCGAACTTTACCCGCGGTCGCTGACCGAATATTTGAAGCTGTGCCATTCGGCGGGTCAGGCGAGGCCGACTCCGCTGCTGCTTCGCTACCAGGCCGGCGGCTACAACTGCCTCCATCAGGACCTTTACGGAGAGCTCGCCTTTCCCCTTCAGTTCACCTGCGCGCTGAACCGGCGCGGACGAGACTATGAAGGCGGAGAGTCGCTGCTGGTCGAGCAGCGGCCGCGGGCACAATCGCGAGGAGAATCAATCAACCTGGACTTCGGTTGCGGAATAATTTTCCCAAACCGCTATCGTCCGGTAGCGGGCGCGCGCGGGCACTACCGCGCAACCGTGCGCCACGGCGTGAGCACGATCCGGAGCGGAACGCGCTGGGCGCTCGGGATAATCTTCCACGACGCGAAGTGAGCGGAGCTCCGCCGCGAACAAGCCGCCGCGCGCCAAACCTCGCGGCGCTTAACAAACGCGGCGGTCAGTCCTTGATGCGGTTTATGCCGTCGAGCGCGGCGTTTTTGTAGCACTCCGCCAGGGTCGGATAGTTGAAGACGGTGTCGATGAAATAATCGACCTCGCCCTTCAGCGACAAGACCGCCTGCCCAATATGAATCAATTCGACGGCGCCCTCGCCGATCGCGTGAACCCCGAGCAGCTCATGGGTCTCGCGATGGAAGATCAGTTTCAGGAAGCCGATCTCGTCGCCGATTATCTTGCCGCGTGCGACTTCCTTGTATTGCGCCTTGCCGATTTCATACGGGACGCCGTTATCGGTCAGTTCTTCTTCATTGCGTCCCACGAACGAGATCTCGGGGATCGTGTAGATGCCATAGGGAAACAGCTCGGGCGCATGTTTCGCGGGGATGCCGAAGGCGTGGCAGACGGCGATACGCCCCTGTTCTTTTGAAGTCGAAGCGAGACTGGGAAATCCGATGACGTCGCCGGCGGCGTAGATATTTTCGACTTCCGTCCTGTAGCATTCGCCGGTCACTATCCGGCCGCGAGCGTCGGCGGAGATTCCGGCCGCGGCAAGGTTCAATGAGGTGGTCGCACCGTTGCGGCCGGTGCTGGTCAGAACCTTGTCGGTGACGATCTGCTTGCCGCTGGCCAGGTTGGTGCGCACGCGGCGGATTCCGTCCTCGACGAAAGGCTCGACCGACGCGACTTCCTCGCCGAGCCGAAGCACCATCCGCCGCTCGCGCATATGGTAGGCGAGCGTATCGACGATTTCGGCATCGACGAACCCGAGCAGCCGAGGACGCTTGTCGATCAGCGTGACTCGAACGCCAAGAGCGGCGAACATGCTCGCGTATTCGCATCCGATCACCCCCGCGCCAATCACCGCAAGCGTGCGCGGCAGCTCGTCGAGCTGAAGGATGTCATCGCTGCAGAAGATGTCGCGTCCGTCGAGCGGCATCCGCGGATCGCGTATCGACTCGGTACCGACCGCGACCACAATCTTGTCGGCCGTGATGGTGCGCGAGGCGCCGTCGCCCACGCGCTCGAGGCGCAGAGTATGAGGATCGGCGAAGTTCGCCGCGGCGCTCGCCAGCTCGACGCCGTTGCGTAGCAACTGATCGCGCATCACGTCGATCTCGGTGCGCACCACCGGTTCGACGCGGAACAGCAGATCCTGAAAAGTGATCTTTTCCTTGACCCGGTAGGAAGCGCCATATATCGAGTGCTCGCGATAGCCGGAAAGATAAATGATTGCTTCGCGGATGGTCTTGCTGGGGATGGTGCCGATGTTGACGCAGATGCCGCCGACGATGGGCTTGCGCTCGATGACGATGACCCGTTTGCGGAGCTTGGCCCCCTGTATCGCCGCGTGATGGCCGGCGGGACCGGACCCGATTACCGCGAGATCATAGTCGTATTGCGCCATCGGATGTCCTGAAGCTCAGCCAAAGAGACTATCAGGAAAGAGACGATAGCCGCGAATTGTTGCGGGAGGGTGAATACGGCGGGTCTCGCGGGCCAACTCCTTGTGTCGCGCCGGCTATTTTGCCACGAGCCCCCTATCCATCCGAATAGCTGCCCGAACTAGACCGGGAAGCACAATCCGGTAATCGCACCGAAACTCCGATCGAACCGACGGTCATCGCAAGCCGCCTGGGCGCCCTTGTCTGAGACATCACGCCCCGCATGAGACCTTGCCTCAGAGCGTCTTCTCAGTGCCCGTCTGCCGGAGGAGGCGCGTGGTCGGTTGGCTTTGGCGGAGCGATGCTTCCCTGCCTGATCAGATCTCCGATCGCGTAGTACTTCTGGATGTCGAGTTTTACCTGATCCAGTCCCGGGTCCGTCGCCGCGGTCAGCGATTGGGTCAAGGTCTGCAGTCCTTTGTCGAGACTGCAGAGGTCGTTGTAGTAGAGCGCGTCGGCGATGGCAGCCTCGACGGTATATTCGGTTATCGACCTTGCTTGCCGGCCCTGAACCGGAGCGGTGGAAAGGACTGCGGGGGTTGCGGCGGGCGACGCGCTTGCCGCCGGCGACGGGGATGCGGACGGACTGGCCTTGGGCAGCGCGGGCGTCCCCTCTTCCACCAGCGATCCGCGCAGCGCGAGCAGCCACTCCCGGCGGCTTTCGTCGATCGCCTGCACGATGGTCGCCACCAGCTTCTGCGCGAAGATGTCCGAATTGTATTCGGCCCGCGCCCCCGAAATCGCTCCCGTGACGCCCGCCAACGTCCGGGCGGCAACCGTGTTCGACACGATACCGCCCGCGGCTCCGGTTCCCACCGCCGCCGTTCCCAGCACCAGATTCGTGTACGACTGGTAGGTGTTGAGATGCTGGGTGAACGCACGGCAGGCGGAATTTGACGCGGCAATCAGGCGCTCCTGCACCGCATTGCGGCGCATCTTCAAGTACTCGAGATCGCTATCGGGCGGCGCCACCGCGGAGGCCTGGAGCGTCAGGCGGCCCTGGTTCGGCGGGCTTTCCAGGGCCGCGCCCCGATTATTCAAAGCCGGACACTGGCCCGCCTTGTAGTTGTAGAAACAGTCGAACGCCCATTCGATGCATTCGGGACGCTGATCCTGCGCGTCCGGGGAACTTCCGAACAGCGGATAGGAGGTCAGCGGAAGATTGGGACTCTGGCACTGCTCGCCGCCGGTGAGCAGCGGCACGACGTCGACCCGATCGAAGTGATTTTCCTGGCCGAACAGCACATAGCCGACTTTGCTGTTGCCGACATCGGCCCGTTCCTGGCCGATCACCGGATGGGCGCCGTTGATGTCGATATTGTTGCCGACTATCCAGTCGAGCGCGCCGCATCCGGCGATGGCATAGACGGCGGTAGCCGCCAGCACGCTCTTTAGAGCAGCGCGGGCGGGAACTCCGCGCGGTGCCTGACATCGCATATCCCGTTCCCCCTTTTTTGTCCGTGCGGGAAGTGGCGAGATGCTGTAGCTCGTGGATAATCGGGCGCACCGCTTATGTCAAGTTTCTTTCCGCTTTGCGCTCACTCCGCGTGAGTAGCCCCAACCTCGTAGTGAGCCGATTCCAAGCCGCGGGCATTAGAGGGTTTTTCGGAGTACACTGGTGAAAATGCCCCGAGTTGCGGGCCTACCGGAGGAATTGCGATGAGCGCGGATCAAATGAGGCAGCCGCTCCGCCCCGCCGAAGGCGGAATCGTGGCCTTCAGACTCGCCGACGAAATCGCGCGTCTCAAATCCGGCGCCGAATGGCAAAACGGCGATCGTCATGCCGTCAGCCTGGTCAAAGATGACGCGTTGAACGTGCTTCTGATGGCGCTCAAGAAGGGCGCACGGCTTCATCCCCATCGCGTCAAAGGTCCGATTGTCGTCCAGCTTCTGTCCGGCCAGATTCGGGTGAGCGCCGACGGACATGAATGCGCGATGTCGGCCGGTGAAATGCTCGCTTTCGATCGCGGCGTCGCTCATGGCGTCGATGCGGTTGAAGAGAGCGTGATGCTGCTGACGACCGCGATCGAGCGAGCGGCGGACGCCGCCTAGCACCGGCGCGAGCGCTTCCCTGATTGGCGCTTTAAGGTGTATTTTAAATGCTGCTATTAGCAGAGGCAGGTAACTCGCGATGAATCCCGATATTGAACTCACCGTTGCGGCCGCTGAGCAGACAGAACAGGTCTTCGACGCCCTCGAACGGCTTGCCGTGAATCACGCGATGGAACTGACCATCGCCGGCTCCGAAAACGTTCCCGCCTTTCTGACGGCGCTGCGGCAGCGCCGCCCTGACTCGCTCGACTGGTGGCCGCTGGAAGATGCGGAGGACGCGGTGCGCGTCCTGGTCGTGCGTCGCGAGCCGCGGCCGCGCTCGATTGCCGAGTTTCTCGGCGGCGACCATCATCGCCTGACAGGCTACTGGCAGGAATTTCTCGGCGCGGTGCAGGCGTGCGCGCGCTCATACGAAACCGTTTTCACCACCGAGTCAGGCCATCGGACGGTCGCGGTACGCCGGCTTTCCGAGTTCATCTTCGGACTGCGGAGACACATTCGGATGGAAGAGGAGTTGTTTTTCCCGATACTGGAGGAGAAGGCGGGAATTCCGGCAGGCGCGGGCCCGACGGCGGTGATGCGCGCCGAGCATCGCCAGATTCGGCAGCTTCTGGACGCTATGGAAAAGGATCTTCTCGGCGGCTTTTGCGCGACTCTCATCCAGGCAATCGAGAACCAGCCCGCGCAACTCTCTTCCCTCCTGCGCAGCCACGACATGAAGGAGGAGAACGTGCTTTATCCTCTGGCGGATCGAGTGTTGACCGAGGCCGATCGCGACGCGTTGTGCCTCAGGATGCAGGCGATCTGACGGGCGCCGAGCTCAGATGGGCATGCGATAGCCGTAGAATTCGTGATCCTCGTTGTAGCCGCCCTGGCCCTCGCCCAGATGGCGGAAGTCGCTTACGAACTCGATCGCTTCGATCCACTTCACCTGCTTGAAACCGAGTTCGTTCTCGCATCGCAGCCGAAGCGGAGCGCCGTGAACGACCGTGAGCGGCTTTCCGTTCATCTCGTACGCGACGATCGTCAGGGAATGCCGCATGTTGTCGATCGAGTGGACGTCGTAGTAGCGGCCTCCGTCGGCGCCGGGTGCAAATGAATAGAACACGGCATAGCGCGCTTCGGGAAGCGGCTTGACCGCCTCGACTATCTCGCGCATCGGCACCCCGCCCCACTTCGCGACCCCGGACCATCCCTGGATGCAAAAGTGCGCGGTGATTTGCTCCTGGCGGGTCATCGACTTGAGTTCGGCAAAGGTAAATTCCCGGGGCTTCTGGACCATCCCGTCCACGCGCAGGCGGTAACCCGCGAAGCCGGTCTTGACCAGCGACTCATAAGTCTCCGAATCCGGCATCGTCCCGTTCGGCCAGAAGAATGGTGAAATGTCCTTCTCCGAATATTGCGTCCTGACGTCCCACCATTCTCCGAACGCATCGAGCGGTCCGAGCAGGAAGCGCCCGGCCTTTTGCACGATCCGCGCATGCCTGATTGTGAACGGTGACGCGGCAAGCCACACCGCCGCCACCACCAGCATCGCCACCGCGAAAATTTCGAGGCCCAGCGGACTGTCGTTGTTGAGGCCGGCAAACATGTGATTGACGTTGTGGCGAAGGCCCGTAACGAACACCATCGTCACATGGACGCAGACGAACATGATGAACCAGCACAGAATCAGAAAATGGATCGATCGCGCGGCCTGCCGATTGAACCTTCGCCCAAACCATCCGAGCTTGTTGGAGATCGCGGGCGCCTGCATCAGCCCGCTCACAATCGCAATCGGCGCCGCGATAAAGACCGTCATGAAGTAGGTCAGTTTCTGCAGGCTGTTGAAGTAAAGCCATCCGTCATTGGGCGGAAACCGCAGCGACAGATACTGGAGGATGGTCGAGAGAGCGTTGGGAAAAATCTCCCAGGACATCGGCACCAGCCGCTGGCATTGATGCGTGCTGAACAGCAGCACGTAAAAAATCACCCCGTTCACCACCCACAGCAGATCGAACGAGAAGTGCCACCATCGCGCCAGGCCAATCGTGTGCCTCATCCCGGGAATCCCGAGCCATCCCGGAAGAGTCACCGAGTCATCCTTGGCCGTCCACAGGCGGTCCCTGGGAACCTCGTGCTGAAAGCGGAACCATTCAGTGCCGGGCGTCGAATCGCGGTTCCAGTAAAGGCGCGGATGGTCGGCGAGAATCTGGATGCCGGCCCGGATGATGAGCATCATGAAAAGCAGGTTGAAAAAGTGCTGCCATCGCAACCACGCCGGGTATCCTGAATAATCGGCGGGCACTGAAGTGACGGTGCCGGGGTAGCGCGCGATAAATTCCTGCACCGCCGGAATTCGGCGCAGCTCCTGCCCAATCGCGATCCCGACGATCAGCATCAGCCCCGCGATCGGAATAAGCCAGAACACGTTGAACCATCGTTGGCCCACGCGGAAGTGCGGCATGGTTCCGTACCGCGGCGGCAGCCAGTGGCTCAGCCGTATTCGATCGTCCGCGTGAGTGAGCTCTCCTTCCAGAACATCCGTTGCAACGCAGCTTGTCTCGTTCATCGGAGTAAAAGCAGTTCAAATGTAAAGGCGCGGCGGCGATGCGCCGCGCAATTCGCGGGGGCTGAGAGCCCCCGCCCCCACTTGTCAGCGTCCCGAACGCAGACGCCGATATCGCCGTATCAGAGCGTTGGTCGAACTGTCGTGCTTCAGGTCGGGCTCGGACGAGCTTTCCAATTCGGGGATAATTCGTTTGGCGAGCACCTTGCCCAACTCGACCCCCCATTGATCGAACGAGTCGATGTCCCAGATAGCGCCCTGGGTAAACACATTGTGTTCATAGAGGGCGACCAGGCTGCCGAGCGTGCGCGGAGTCAGCTTGTCCGCCAGGATCACATTGGTCGGCCGATTTCCCTCGCAGACGCGGAACGGCGTCTGAAAGTCAGGAGATCCTTCCGCCTTCAGTTCTTCCGGAGTCTTTCCGAATGCGAGCGCCTCCGCCTGCGCGAAGACGTTGGACATCAGGAGGTCGTGATGCTCTTTCAGCGCGCTAAGCGGCCGGCAGAAGCCGATCAGATCGCACGGAATGAGTTTCGTGCCCTGATGGATAAGCTGGTAGAAGGAATGCTGCCCGTCGGTGCCGGGCTCGCCCCAGATAATCGGTCCGGTCTGCACGCCGACATGATTGCCGTCGAGATCGACGTGCTTGCCGTTGCTCTCCATCTGCAACTGCTGGAGATAGGCGGGAAAGCGCCGCAGGTTGTCGGAGTAAGGCATGATGCCGATGGTCTGCGCGCCGAAAAAATTGTTGTACCAGACCGTGAGCAGACCCATCAGAACCGGCAGGTTCTTTTCGAGCGGCGCGGTGCAGAAGTGCTCGTCCATCGCGCGGAATCCGCCCAGCAGCTCGCGGTAATTCTCCGGCCCGATCGCGATCATCGTGGAGAGCCCGATCGCCGAGTCCATCGAATATCGCCCACCGACCCAGTCCCAGAAGCCGAACATGTTGGCGGTGTCGATTCCGAACTTGCGCACCTCGGCCTCGTTGGTCGAAACCGCGACGAAGTGGCGCGCGACCGCCGCATCGCTTCCGAGCTTCTCAACGATCCAGCGGCGCGCGGTGGCCGCGTTGGTCATCGTCTCGAGCGTGGTGAAGGTCTTTGAGGAGATGATGAACAGAGTCTCGGCGGGATCGAGATCGTGGGTCGCTTCGGCGAACGCGGCGCCGTCGACATTGGCGACGAACCGGAAGGTCATCGCGCGGTCGCTGACGTCGCGCAGCGCCGCATAGGCCATCTCCGGTCCCAGGTACGATCCGCCGATTCCGATATTGATCACGTTGCGGATGCGCTTGCCGGTGTGCCCCTTCCATTCGCCGCTGCGCACGCGATTGGAAAATTGCGCCATCTTGTCCAGCACCGCGTGCACTTCCGGCACCACGTCCTTGCCATCGACCCTGATCTCGACTCCCTTGGGGGCGCGCAGTGCGACGTGCAGCACCGCGCGTTTTTCGGTGATGTTGATTTTCTCGCCGCGAAACATCGCGTCGCGCCGTTCGGCGACTCCCCGCTCCTTCGCGAGTTGAAGCAACAGGCCGACGGTCTCGGCGGTGATTCGGTTCTTCGAATAATCGAGGTAGAGTCCCGCTCCTTCGGCGGCAAGCTTCTGTCCGCGCGAGGGATCTTCGGCGAACAGCCGGCGGAGATGAAGGTCTTTTATCTTTTCGTAGTGCGATTGCAGCGCACGCCACGCGGGGGTATCGGTCGGTCGGGCCATCGCTTCAATCCTCCTCGCTTTTACCTGAGCGCCTTGCTCTTCGACTCGATTGACTTGAGCAGGTCCTGCCACGAATCGACGAAGGCTTTGGCGCCCTCCTTCTGCAGATCCTCGCCGAGTTTCGCGACGTTCACGCCCGCCTTGCCGAAGTCCGCGATCACCCGATCGCAGTCTCCGCCATCGCGCGGGAGCGTGTTGTCCACCTTTCCGTGATCGCCGAAGGCAAGCAGCGTCTCTTCCGGCATCGTGTTGATGGTATTGGGAGCGGCAAGCTCGCCGATATAAAGCACGTCAGAAGCCTTCGGATCCTTGGTGCCGGTGCTTGCGAACAGCAGCCGCTGCGGCCGCGCGCCCAGTCCCTCAAGCCGCTGCCATCGGTCTGAATCGAGCAGTTCGCGATAAGCGCGGTAAGTCTGGCGCGCGATTGCGGGGCCCAGCCGGTCGCGGAGATTGTCGGGCACCTTGTCCATCGTCGCCTTGTCCCATCGGCTTACGAACAGCGACGCGACGGAGCGGACGTCGGGGCTGAGCCCCGCCGCAATCCGCCGCTCGAGGCCTTTCATGTACGCATCGGCCGCCGCGACGTAATGATCCCGCGTGAAGATCAGAGTTACGTTGACGCTCACTCCCGAGAAAATCGCCTCTTCGATAGCCGGGAGTCCTTCGCGGGTGCCGGGAATCTTGATGAACAGATTGCGCCGCCGCGCTTTTCGATAGAGCCGCTTCGCTTCCGCGACGGTGGCCTGCGCGTCGTACGCAAGCAGCGGCGAGACTTCCAGCGAGACCCAGCCGTCAACGGTCGCG
The DNA here is from genome assembly GCA_021323675.1 of Pseudomonadota bacterium. Taxonomy (GTDB): domain Bacteria; phylum Desulfobacterota; class Binatia; order Binatales; family Binataceae; genus JAFAHS01. The sequence goes on from JAJPKP010000087.1 coordinate 29,980, forward strand.
CTGTGCTCGTGGATCGGAGCAAACAGATCGGCCGCGCGAGAGAGATCTTCGATTGCGAGCTCGAAAAACAGCGCCTCGCCCGAGCATCCGCGCGCGGTCAGATCGCGAACCTCGCGGTCGTAGGATTTGCTGTGCGTGATGGCGTGGTCGAAGATGGTCGGGTTTGAGGTCAGTCCGGTTACGGAGAGATCGTCGATGTAGCGTTTGAGCGTGCCGCTGTCGAGCAACTCGCGCGTGATGTTGTCGAGCCATAGGCTCTGTCCGAGATGGTTCAATTGCTGGGTGGGTTTCACGTTTCCGCTCCTCCGCCCTCGAGATGCCGGCTCCAGGGCAGTTTTCGCATCGTTGCGTAACGCCGCCGTTGGGAAAAAATCGCGAGCGCGCGGCTTTTCCGGGCGGCATCCGAATTGTGACCGTTTACCATCAAGTCTGATGCAAACTCTCGCGCAATGCATCACCTGTTCCGCTCGGAACAGGCGGCCGGGCCGAAATCAGTGTTTCGCGTCCGACACCTGCGGATTGATCCACGGGCCATCGGTGCCGATCAGTTGGTTGGCCTCCTCCGGCCCCCAGGTTCCACGTTCATACGTGTAGAGCGGCGTAACGTTGCCGAGAACCGGCTCGACGATGCGCCATTGCGCATCGATCAGGTCCTGCCGCGCAAACAGGTCGCCTATCCCGCGCATCGCGTCGCCGAGCAGGCGCTGGTAAGGAGGTTCGTCGGCGCCCGCCTGCCGCTGCAGCATCAACTCGACATCGTTGCCAATCATCCGTTCGCCCGGCAGTTTTACCCGCACCCCCAGCGCGATCGTGATGTCGGGACTCACGCGCATCCGCATATGCGAGGACGTTCCCGGCACGATTTCGCCAAAGGTTTCGCGGGGCGGCCGCTTGAATTCGACGATCACTTCGGTCGCGGTGACCGGAAGTTCCTTGCCGGCGCGGATGTAGACCGGCACGTCCGCCCATCGCCAAGTATCGATGAACAATTTGACGGCCACGAAGGTTTCGGTCGTCGAACCGGCCGCCACCCCCATCACAGACTTGTATCCATTGTATTGCCCGCGCACGACCGAAGCGGGCGTGAGCGGACGAACGGCCTTCAACAGGCTCGCCTTCTGATCGCGGGTTGCTTCGTGGTCCTCGCCGGTCGGCGGGTCCATCGTGAGATTCGCCAGCACCTGGAGCATATGGTTCTGAACCACGTCGCGGATCGTGCCGGCTTCATCGTAGAAGCGGCCGCGATCCTGAACGCCGAAATTCTCCGCCATCGTGATTTGGATGCTGCGGACGTAAGTGCGGTTCCAGATCGGCTCGAACACGGGATTGGCAAAGCGGGTGTACAGGATGTTCTGCACCGGCTCTTTGCCGAGGTAGTGGTCGATGCGGAAGATGCTTTCCTCGGGGAAATATTGGCGCAGGATGTGATTGAGATCGCGCGCGGATGCGAGATCGTGGCCGAAAGGCTTTTCGATCACCACGCGCGCGTTTTCGGCGCATCCCGATTTCGCGAGTCCCTCCGCCGCCACCCCGAACAGGCTCGGCGGAATCGCCAGATAATGCAGCGGACTCTTCGCCGCGCCCAGCTCCTTGCGTACCGCGGCGAAGGTAGCGGCGTTCGCGTAATCGCCATCGACGTAGCGCAGCAGCTCCGTCATCTTGCGAAACGCTTTCTCATCGATGCCGCCATGATGTTCGAGGCTGTCTTTCGCGCGCGCCTTGAGTTGATCGAGGCTCCATCCTGATTTCGCGACCCCGATGATGGGAACGTCGAGGCCTTCGTCGCGGATAAGCCCCTGGATGGACGGAAAAATCTGCTTGTAAGCGAGATCGCCAGTAGCGCCGAAAAAGACCAACGCGTCCGATTGAAAGCTGGGCATCAACCCCTCCCCCGCGGCTATTTGCTGGGCGTCCAGGACGACCCTTACCGCCGATAGGTGTATCTCAGCGTATTACCGGAGGGGTCGTAAAGAGAAGCGGCATAACACCGCTGTAATCATCTCTGAGCAAACCTGCAGAGCGGCAAGCTAAGGATGGCCGCGCATCACGGGTCAGCCCTCCGGCGAACATCCGGAATTATAACTACACGTGGAATGAATGCGAATGCCGCTTGAATTTAGCGCGTTGACCCCCGCAATACCGGGTGTTAGTCGGGGAGATAGAGCCTGCCGAACGTCTTCAGCGCGGGAGGTGAACCATGAACCGCGCGGTTCTTTTCGCAACGGTTCTGATTGTCGCGACGGCCGGCGCCCGCTGGGCATCCGGCGCCGAGCTCGAACCGGGAACTTTCATAACCAAAACGAATGCTGCCAAGGTCGGCAACCTGGTCAGCCCCGGCAACTACGTGCTGGTTCGCCAGGGCATGGATATGAAAATCGTTCCGACCAAAGATTACGACTGGCCGGCGCCATACAAGAGCTCGACTGAACAATACTCGCCGCAGGTTCGCCTTGGCCCCAACGGCGATCTGGAAAATTATCGCGCGGGACTGCCTTTTCCGATGATCGATCCGAACGACCCGCATATCGCGCAAAAGATCATGTGGAACTTTCAGCTCGGCCCGTCGTATTCGGACGATCTCGACGCGCAGGATGTGGAAATCGCGAACTATGCGCCCGGGCACTCCGGAACGCCGTGGTCCGTGTATCACATCGGGCACCTGGCCGTGTACCGGAATATCGGCCGCGAAGAAGTCGCGCCGGTCCCGACGGACGAGGATGGCGATACCGGCATCATGCAGCGCATCGCGCTTGGACCGATTATCGTTCCGATCGAGCCGCCGTTCTGGCAAACGCCCTGGATGTCGTTCGTGTGGTATCGCTACACCGACCCGCTGAGGTCGGATCTGGTCTGGTCCTCGATGAACTACAGTTATACCAACTGGCCCGGACCATATATCGGGCCGCCGGATTATCTGACGGGCAACTCATTCTTTGGGAACTTCGATCTGCAATCGCTGTTCGGGTTTGCGGGAAGATTTCAGGACTTCGATTTCAAATTTCTCGGCGAAAAAGATGTGCTTGCGGTCGTGCACGCAACCTCGCTTCCCGCACGATCCTGCGAGGCGGACGGCGGCCGCACGATCTGCCCCGAAGACTGGGAAATGCGCCACGTCTACGTGATCGAGGCCGACGCTCGCCGGCCGGGCCGGTTTGCGGATATTCCCCCGATTGCCAGGCGCATCCTCTATATCGATTCGCAGGGATGGTTCATCACGGCTTCCGATCAGTACGATCACGCAGGAAATCTGTGGAAGACTCTCGCGATCTTCAATACCGTTCGCGATCGCGAGTATCCGAACTCGAAGGCCGCCGTGTATTCATTCGACCGCCTGTTCCCGACCGCGATGGTTGATGAAGACGTGCAGAGCGGATATTCGACGATTCTGTTCACTCCAGCTCCCGATCGGCCTCAGCACGACACCTGGTTCATCAACCAGGGAATCATCTCGCAGCGCTGGATAGTTCCGCAGAGGTTTTCGACGTTCAGGGAGTACTTTTACTGAGCGCGAGGCGCGGACTTCGCGATCCGGCCCGATGAACGGCGGGCTTTCTGCCTGGCCCGCACTTCGGCTATGAGACATCTGTGGCGATCGCCGGCGGAGGGCGCCCATGGATTTCTCATTCAGCGAAGAGGACGAAGCCTTTCGAAGGGAATTCAGAAGCTGGCTCGAGAAGAACGTCCCGCGCGACTGGCGCGACGACAGCGAACTGGCGGATCCCGAGACCAAAAGCGAATTCGAACGCCGCCGCGCGTGGCATCGCAGGCTCTACGACGCGGGCTGGATGTGCATTCACTGGCCGAAAGAGTATGGCGGCAGAGGCGCGACACTGATCCAGCAGTTCATCTATATGCAGGAACTCGATCGGGCAAAGGCCCCTCCCACCGTGAACTTTCAGGGAATCGCCCGCGTAGGACCGACGCTGATGCAATGGGGCACGCCGGAGCAGAAGCGGCGCTTCATACCGAAGATTCCGTCCGCGGAGGAAATCTGGTGCCAGGGTCTTTCCGAACCGAATCACGGTTCCGACCTGGCCGCCGTTGAAACGCGGGCGGTCGATGAAGGCGATCATTTCGTAGTCAACGGATCGAAGGTCTGGACCTCGAACGCACATCACGCGGATTTCACCACTCTTCTGTGCCGGACGGACCCGAGCGTGCCGAAACACAAGGGCCTCAGCTACTTGCTCATCGACATGAAGAGCCCCGGCGTGACCGTGCGTCCGCTTGTGCAGATCACGGGCGAGCACGGCTTCAACCAGGTCTTTTTCGAAGACGTCGCCGTTCCCAAATCGAACCTGGTCGGACAGAAAAACCAGGGCTGGATGGTCGCGATGACGAACATGATGTTCGAGCGGACCATCCACGGCGGACGAACCGACATGATGGTGGAAGTGCGCCAACTGGCCGACCTGGCCCGGAAGGTGGAACGCGATGGCAGGCCGGCATCGCAGGATGAGTACGTGCGCCAGAAAATTTCCTCCTTCGCGTGCGAAGCGGACGCCCTCAAGTACACGAGCCTGCGCCAGCTAACCCGCCAGTTGAAAGGACTGCCGCCCGGACCGGAGGGCTCGATCCTCAAGCTCGGCACTACGGACCTCAATCTGCGCATCCAGATGTTCGCGATGGAGCTGCTTGGGCCGTACAGCCAGATTGAGTACAAGGCGGATGGCGCGATCGATCGCGGCAAGTGGTCGCATCGGATGCTCGCGGCGCGCCGCGGCACCATCGCCGCCGGCACCAACGAGATTCAGCACAACATCATCGGCGAGCGGGTACTGGGCCTGCCGAAAGGCACCTAACCGCGGCTCCGACGCCGCCTGCCGCCAAACATCGGCGAGATCGAACGGCGTCACCTTTTTGTAAGCGACAGCCCCGAACGGGTACTGATGGAATTGGCCTCGACCGTCGCCGGCGCACGCAGGTAGATGCCTCCGAACGTGTTGGATATTGAATTGCTGCGAATGGTTATCGGGCCGCCGCACGGCTCGAAATGGATCCCGTTCGAGTTGCCGTTGGTGACACCCCCGATGTTGTAAATTGTGTTGCTTTCGACGGTTATGTTCGAACTCTGCTCCGAGTAGATGCCGTTGCCGTGCGGCGCATCGTGAGCGGTATTGCCGTGATACAGGATTCCTTCCGACATCTTGGTATCGATCCCATTGTGGTTCCATTCACTTACGTCGTTGTTCAGAATCCTGATGTTAGTAGCCTGCTGAACGTTGATAGCGTTGTGTCCTCCCGCATAACTGACGCGATTACCTTCAACCGTCGGCGAAGTCGCATAGTTGATATAAATCGCATTGCAGTACCGGCCCGTGTCGATCAGATTGGTTCCGTTCTGCGTGACGATGTTGTCGCGGATCACGGATCCTACGTTTCTTGAGGGGTTTTGCGATATCATCGAAATCGCCCAGCAACCCGTCCGTGTGGTTCGTATATGGTCGATTACGATGTAGCTGCGGTTGTCGGCGGAAACTGCTTTGTCGCGAACCGCCGCCTCGACGATGTGATCCGTAGGATTCGACCCGTCGGCCAGCCTGACGAACAAATGGCTGCCGTCCCAGTACCACGTGCCGGGAGGCATTGAAGATAACGACCTCGACTCATTCAGGCCCCACCCGACAGCGTTGTCTATGTATACGTTGCCAGGGTTCTCGCTGAGCGGGGCTTTGTACACCGCGCCGGAGTATTGGACCCAGCCCCGGACAATATCCGCGCCACTGATTGTCGGCGGATCGCCGGAACCATACGCGGTGATCGTGATCGGCGCATCCTCGGCGCCACTTCCATCGATCACAAGGGTCTCGCGCCACAGCGAGCCGCGCTCGAGGTAGACGACATCGCCAGGCTCGAGGACGGTCGAGTTGACCTTCCTCAGTGTCTTCCAGGGCGACGACGGCGATCTGCCGGAGTTCAAGTCACTGCCGGAATTGCCGACGTAAAACGCGCGGCCATACGCGGGTGCTGGAAACCCCGCACAAACGCCAAGGAGCACAACCGCGACCAAGCACAATGCCGGGTTCCTCGATACGCGTCTCATCGTGGCCCCACACATAAACAGAATCTCTTCGAAGGGCTCATAAGTTTCTGAATCGAACATGTGAGGGCCTCAACCGCGGAGACAGGTAAGTCTCTCGCATTCGGCGTTCGTCTCACGCGACGCAAGCTTGATGCCGCATGCTCCGGTGTCTCGTTTACTGCTGTTCCGCGGCGTCCACGCCGCAAATTGCACGACCTGAGTTCGGCGACGACGCTTTCGCTGAAGATGTGCTTTGTAAGATTGCGCCGTTTGCAGAGTCAGGATTTTCCGGGGCGGGATTAGCGGCAAAGCCATCGCTCGAATCCCCTGCTCGCGAATCACCGGTTAGGCCATTTTTACAAACGAGCCTCAGGCAAACGCGATGAGTACGTTGTGATTCAAGCCGCGAATACGCTTCAGGACTGAACTGAACACTTTCTGAAGCGCCAACGGCCCGAAGGAAGCGAGGGGCATCCTACTTGCTTCAGAAGCTGCTGGTCCCGCGGATTTCAGTGGCGCAAGCCGCGCGACGGGCTCAAGCAGTGCAATCAGGACGAGCATTATTCGACGATATCTCCACCGTCGAAGCCCGAAGTCAGATCCCGTCGCCTGTCCTTCCTGGCAGCATCGTCCTGGTAGCCCTCGCCCTTCTCGTGCTCTCAAATCCTCGAGGGCCGGTTACCCTCCTGCTTGCCGGATGCGTGGCGCTTGCGGCGCTGGTTGCCGCCGTCCTCTATACGCAGCGGCATCGAAGCTCGGTTATCACCATGATCCTGCTGGTCGAGATGCTGAGTTCGAGCTTCCTTTTCCCGCAGGGCGTGAATACTACTGCACGTTACGGCCTGGATTTTCTGTTCTGCGCCCCGCTTCTTCCGCTACTGCTGCGGCGTGGGATTCTCCGGAAGGGCGGGTTTCGCCTTCTTACGATCTATTTCGCGTGGTGCCTCTTCACCGTGGCTTATTCTCTGGTTCCCGCCTATTCACTGGGAAGGGCATTGAGCTCGATGCTCCTGATCGCGAGCCTCGCGGTTCTCGCCTTCGATGTAACCGATCAGGACGGTGTTGCCGATCTGCTGCGCAACTATCTGGTCGGCTGCGGCATCATCGTCGCCCTGGTCGCGTTCGCCGCACTTTTTCTGCCGCACAACATAACATTCAGCTCAATCGAGATGCTCGATGCGAATGGGCGGCCGATTCCGGGCACTATCGACTATGCCTCGGGCGGCATATCAAGATTCGTCGGTATCTTCACGCAGCCGAACGAGCTTGGTGCACTGGTGATCGTTACGATCGGCGCGGCGCTTGCCTACTGGAAGTTCGCATCGAAACGCGGCCGGCTGCTGCTGGCAGCGCTGATAGCAACGGCTGCCGCATTTGGAATCGCCGCCGATTCGCGATCGTCGATGGCGGCGTCGATGCTCGGAGTGCTTGCGTTTCTCGTCTGGAAATACAGATGGCGCGGGCTCCTGGCATGCGCGGCGGTGGCCGCGGCGCTGGTCCTGGCGATGGCCTTCACGGTTGGAGATCTCGACTCATACGTTTCCCGCGGCAATGTCGCGTCGCTTACTGGAAGAACGGACGTGTGGAACTATGCAATGAATCAGGTGAAAGCGTCTCCGCTGCTTGGTTACGGTTACGAAGTCGAAGGACAGATCTACCAGCTCAAATACTTTCCGCTGTGGTGGGGTCCCTGGGATGAAGGGCCGCGCAGCTCACTCCACAACGACTACCTGTCACACCTCGTGGGAGTCGGCGTGCCTGCCACCCTGTTCTGGCTTTTCATCATATTGCGCCCGTGGGCGAACCTGTTTCGACAAAAAGATGACCCGTGGGCGCTCAAGCCGATTTTTTTGCTAATCGTCCTGCCGCTTCTCATCCTCAACTGTGCGGAGAGCGGAGCGGGAGACTGCCACTACTCGACCGGCCTGCTGTTCATGCTGTGTTGGGCTCTTGCGGAGCGCGCTCGACTGCTCAGGAGTGAAAAGACAGCGCAAGACAACACATCGGCCAACACCGCGCCGACGCTGATCTCGGCAATCGCCGCGCTCGACCGTTGATGATCGCAGTTTGGCGAACCGCCCGTTACCATCACACGTTTTCCGATGAGCCTTTCGTTGCGGAAAGAATTACAAGCCGGCCGTTTCCAACGTCGCAGAACCCGCAAGTCTAAGCATCGTTTGTGGCGTCTAGCGCCGACCAGGCTGCCTCGCCTGGCAAGCACGCAATTTGCACGCACCGGTTGCCGTGCTGAAAGAAGCGCTGGTAAGGCTCGGAGGATGGCGAGCGCCGATCTTCTTCGGAGGTGCAGGCGACTTCGACCGATGGCGATGGCTCGCGGCACACGCCGAAGCGGGGCCGATTCGCACCCTGGATGCCGGTTCGGGCCTCGGCGCGTTCTCGTTTCACGCAGCAAGGCACGGCAACGATGTCGTGGCTATCTCTTTCATCCCGGAGAACAACCAGAAAGCCCGGAGACGCGCGCAAATCCTGAGGTTCGATCGGATAACCTTTCTCGACGGCGACCTTCGCGACCTCGACCGGATGTCGGGCGGTCTGGGGATGTTCGATCAGATCTTCTGCGTCGAAGTAATCGAGCATCTCAAGGACGACGGAAAATTGCTGCGCGATCTTTCCGCGATGCTCAAGCCCGGGGGCAAGCTCCTTCTGTCCACTCCCTACGAGTTCCATCGCCGGCTGGTCGATGAACGCATCTCGGAGGTCGAAGATGGCGGGCACGTGCGTTTCGGCTACACCATCGAAAAGCTCCGAGAAATGCTCAATTCCAACGACCTGGATATCATCCGGGAACAATTCATCACTGGCGCGGTCACGCAGCAGATCGACAACCTGATGCGGCTCATCCGCAGATGGACGCCGAACGATCGCACTCTTTCATGGATAGCCACTTTCCCTCTGCGACTGTTCCAGATCTTCGACCGTCCTGTCACGGCGCTCACCGGATGGCCTCATCTCTCGATAGCCCTCGTCGCCGTGAAGCGAAACCCAGCGGGGCTTCGCCTTCCTGAGTACACGGACACGAGTTTCGCGGAGAGCCGAGATTCAACGGGAGCGGGCGGAGCCCGTTAAACGAATGGCCAGGACGTCGAAATACCTTGCGATAACTCCGGCGCGCGACGAAGAGAAATTTCTGCCGGACATGATCGACTCGATGGTCTCGCAGACAATCCTGCCGGTCCGATGGATTATCATCGATGACGGTTCGGCCGACCGGACTCCCGATATCATCGATGAAGCCGCCGCCAGGTTTTCGTGGATCGTTCCCAGGCATCTGGCACGCACGCGGAGTCGCGAGCCTGGCGGCGAATCGGTAATCATGCGTTTCTTGCCGAGAGAAGAATGGCAGGACGTCGATTACATAGTTCGTTTCGACGCTGACTTGTTCTTCGTTCGAGACTATATCGAACGGCTCCTGAACGAGTTCGACCGCGATCCTTCCCTGGGCATCGTGAGCGGCTGCCTGATCGAGCCTTCGCACGGCGAATGGCGTCTGAATGCGATTCCGTCATTCCATACTCGCGGTCCGAGCAAAATCTATTCGCGGGCCTGTTTTGAGGCGATTGGAGGACTCGAGCCGGGCGAAGGCTGGGATACGATCGACGAAGTAAAGGCGATGATGCGAGGTTTTCGGACGCGCAATTTCCGCAATATCACCGCCTTTCATCGAAGGACCACCGGCAGCGCCCGAGGATTGTGGCGCACCCGTTTCGGGCAGGGGCGCATCGCCCACTTTGTTGGCTATTCGCAGCTCTTTACGCTGGCGCGCGCCGCCGGCCTGCTCTTCTCCGAGCCTTTCATAGGCGGGTCGGTGATGCTCCTTCTGGGGTTCTATTCAGGCTACGTTTGGCGCCGGCCGAGATTTCCAGATCCTCAAGTAATGAAGTTCATCCGCAGACAGCAGTTTCGACGGCTGACCTTCAGAGAATCGGTCTGGCAGTAGCTCGCTGCGAACATCGACGGAGACCGGCGAGGTTATTTTGAGACAGTGGTGCGGTTTAGGCCTGCCGGTTTCCTTCTCTTTCTGACTTTTGCGGCGCTTGTGTTCGCCGCGCCGGCACTCGCCGACGATATCGCAATCGTCTCACCCCTGGGAAACGCCCTGGTCTCCGGCAAGGTCAAGGTTGTCTCTCGCGGAAAGCCGCCGAACTCCACCCGTGTGAGCTTCTATGTCGACGGCCACGAGTTCGCCACGGCGCCGGCCCGAAAACATCTCGCGAGGAAATGGGATTCCGGGACCGTGGCTGCCGGTCTCCATTCGTTGAGCGCCATCGCGTTCGATTCAGCGGACCAGGTCACCGGCAGTTCGCAGGAAAACGTATTCGTCGGGACCGGGGTGGTTATTTCCTCACCGGCAAATGACGCGACCGTTTCGGGATCGTTCAACGTGATTTGCCAGGTGGCGTCGGGGGCTCGATCGGCGATTCTCTACATCGATGGAACCAAACGCGCGGAGGGACCGCCATATGTCTTTGCTCTCTCCGCCGAAACGATCGGAAACGGTTCGCATACGATCACGGTTGAGGCGATCGGGCGAAACCATACCAGCATGGGATCGGCTTCCATCAGGGTCAACGTGACGCAGCCGGCGCCAACGCCGACTTCAGCTCCCACTTCGAAGGCAACCCGGACACCCATTGCGATTTCGACGGCAAGTCCGCTACCCCATCCGCCGCCTTCCTTGACTCAGACTCCGGTTCCCGGAGCGCACGCCTACTATGTCGATCCTTCCGGCAGCGACGCCGCCGCCGGAACGTCGCCATCCACTGCCTGGCGTACCCTGTCCCGCGTAAACTCGGCATCCCTGGTTCCGGGCGACGTCGTATACCTCAAACGCGGCGGCTTCTGGCGCGAGGCATTGATTCCGAGCGCCAGCGGCACATCCGGCGCGCCGATCGTTTTCACCGCGTTCGGAACGGGCAACCTTCCGATTATTTCCGGCGCGGATGCCGTCAAAACATGGACCAACTATGCAGGCGCCATCTTCCGGGCCGCACTCGGCACCTCGCCGGCCAACGTCTATGTTGACCGCGCCTCCGGTTGGGGCCTTCTCCATGCGGGGTCGCCATCCGCGATGCCGGCGGGATCATGGTATTGGTCAAATGGATTTCTTTATGTGCGCCTTTCTGACGGTTCCGATCTCAATACTCACTTCATCGAAGCCGCGGTGCGTCGGGAAGGCGTGTACGCTACTAATCGAAGTTACATAACGATTGATCATCTGGCGGTCGAACGAACGGCGGGATGGGGTATCGAATTAATGTCCGAGAGCAACCAGAGCCAGACCACAGGCGTCATCGTTAGCAACAATCTTGTTACGCAGAATGGAACCGGTGAGGTGGATACGGGCGGCTATTTCAACGCAATCTACATCAATCGCGCGGTCTCGCCGGTGGTAGAGGGCAACACGGTAAGCTATGCAGGCGGACATAACGGAATAAATGTTCAGTATGCGACCAACGGCAAGATTCTTGACAACAACGTCAGGCACTTCAACCACAGCGGCATCGACGTCAAATGGTGCGATCGGATGCTGATCGCGGGCAATGCCGTTCACGATTCCAGGCATGTGTCGATCTATTCGCAGAGTTCTTCCAATATCACCATCGAGGATAACATCGTCTTCAACATCACCGGCACCGCTTGTGGCAGCGCGGATGGTATCCATGTCGAGAGAATGGCGGGCGGCCAGAACGTGATCTTCAACAATTCCATCTACAACGCCTACTGCGGAATCTATCTCCTCTCACCGGCTGCGGTGATGAACAATGCCCTGAATGCGATCGGCTCCGGTTACGGGCTAAGGGCGGTCTCCGGCGGCACCTACGACTACAACGATCTGGGCCAGAACGCGTGGGTCGAGCTGGACAGCAAGCAGTATCGTTTCTCAGCCTGGCGGGCGTTGGGCGGTCATTCGCACGACATCGCGGCGGATCCGATGTGGACCGCACCTGCCACCGGCGACATGTCCCTCCGATCGGGCTCACCCTGCATCCACGCCGGAACCGACGTCGGTCTCCCATACGCAGGCCCCGCCCCCGATATGGGCGCAGTGGACTCGCAATAGGCGCGTTCAGTCCCTCGATCGTTCGATTTTGCCATTCACCGGCCGCCCGATGAGGGGTGCACACGGAGAGAGATCGCCACGTTCATCGACGCGCGGACGAGTCGAATTGGTTGCCTGCGCTCGCGAACCGGTCCACACGATGGAACCAGGCATGCCAGGTTCCCCACGTCGTGGTGTTTCCGATGCTCATAATCATTCGCGACCGAAGGAGAAGACGATCCGGAGCCGGGAGGGTGATGATCGAGTCGACTACTCCCGGTTCATCGGTGCGGACCGGTATCGAGTACATCCAATGAGTCGTGTCGATAGTTACGAGCGTGGTCCGTGCGTGAATCATGACAGGCGTTACCGAGTAGACATCGGTCCGGATGCCGCGCGCCTCGTACGTGCTGTAGGCGAGACCAAAATGAACAAGAAGATCGAGAACGTGCGCTTTCGGAGTAACCTTGATCTCGGCTTGCGGGACTTCGATCGAGTGGCCGTCGAAGCAGAAGGTGATTTTGCCTGGAGATCCGATGTTCACGATACCCGCGCTGTTCGAAACCGAATCGAAATCCGCAGGCTCCCCTTGCCAGCATCCAAGAAACCCGGCCGGAATTTCAGGCGATTCGATCGCGGGCGGTGCCGGCGCGAGTTCGGGCCGCGGCATCGGCGGAAGCACAAGGGTGTCTTCGGACTCGGGAGGAGCGACGGTTGTGGACGGCACGCCCTGCGGAAGAGCGCTGGGCAGCTCATCGCTAGCCACGGGCGCGGCTTCCAGCGCCAACCACAAGCACACCAGCGTCGCCGCCCACATGCTTTTCAATCTGCGCTTTCGAGCCACAAATTCCTTCGATACCGCTGTCTTGTTGGGTTGCGCGGCACGCCTGTCCCTCGGCTACCACCTTCATCCCTGGTGCATCCCGTATCGCACAAAGTTTATACGCCTCGCCCCAACCTCCACCTGCCCGAAGCACGTCTCTACACCACTCCGGGCCGGGCGTGAAACTTTGGGCACATTTTGGTCACGATGCCCACTTCGAGAGTGTCGGAAACCCGAAAAAGGACTGGCGCGCCCTGAGGGATTTGAACCCCCGACCCTCTGATCCGTAGTCAGATGCTCTAATCCGCTGAGCTAAGGGCGCGCCGGAACTTTAGAGGCTTCCATATTCGCCTGTTCCTCGCAAGATGAGGGGGCATCCGCATCTTCCGTGCCCTCGCATCCGCTGAGCGCGAAGGAGTTCAGGCGGATGCCGTCTCGGTGGGCGGGGGCGAGGATTCCTCGCCTGGCGCCGGCTCGCCGGACTCGCGCGGCGCTCCGGCCAGCTCCGCGACCGCCGCGTGAAGCGCCGAGGTGTCCCCCTCCGCCTGCATCGAGGCCAGCAGTTTCCGCACGCGCTCCAGATGCCGTGCGTTGTCGCGATTCAGCCCACGCAGCATCGCCGCCGCGGTCGTCGGATGCCGCACGAGAAAGTCGGGGTCCGCAATCGCTTCGGCCGTGATCCGCGTAAACGCCAGGTTGTCGTGCCATCGCCCGAGCTCGTCCTGCAGCGTTTTCAGCGAACCGAGCGCGGCCGTGGCCGTCTCGGATCCGAGATCGCGCAGCAACTCGATACGATAGCGAAGCCGCTTGGTCTGGATCCGGAACGCGTGGATGTCGGCGGGATCGACGCTGGAAGCCGCCTTGGCGAGCGACTTCCTCCAATCCTGGTAGGCAGCCGCGACTGATGCGCCAAGGGTTGCGAATGGGTCCGAATCGCGAGGCTCCGCTTCCTGCGCTCGCTGGCGGATTAGCTGATGGCCGCGATGCGCGAGAGTGAACATCTTGCGGTTGGCGATCTTGCGCCGAGCCCGGCTCGTATGCCTTTCGAGCGCCGCGCGCGCCGACTCGAGCACCATCGTCCAGGCTTCCTTCTGGGCGGGGTTGCGAACGTTGCGCAGCTTTCGCTTCAGCATCGCGATCACCACGTCCGAGTCGCGCCATTCACCGAGCGACCTTCGCGTCCGGCGCAGCGTTTTCACCATCGCGCGCGCGTCGGGCGGAAGCGGCTCGGGAAACAGCGTGACTATCACCTGCTGAAGGCGCCGGCTCCATACGCGCAGGTCATGAACCGCCTCCGGACTGTCTTCGCTCAGAACCTTGGGCAGAAGGGTGACGCACTTGCGCAGCCGCTCGCGCATCAACTTCTCGAGCTCAGGCCATCCCCGATGCTCAGGAGCTTTGTGATGCGGCGTAGATGGATTGGCCGATGGCAAGACATTCACCGGGCGGCGGGGACGAAAGAATCCATGAATTCCTCTCAATCCTACCGGCGTGTTGCGGGCTTCTCAAGGTTAAGAGCACGCGCGCGCTTTACTGCTGCTCTGCGGCGGGAAGCGTGACGGTCACTGTCGTTCCCACTCCGACGCGGCTTTCGATCCTGAGCGCGCCGTGATGAAGCTGAACGATGTGTTTCACGATGGCGAGACCGAGGCCGGTGCCGCCGAGCTCCCGCGATCGCGCGCGGTCAACGCGGTAGAAGCGTTCCGTCAGCCGCGGTATGTCGCGTTCCGGGATGCCCTCCCCCGTGTCGGCCACCACCAGCGCGACGGCGGGCGCCGACTTGCCGCCCGCACCGTTCAGGGCGCCAGGCTTCGCCGACGCGGTGACATGGCCGCCGCGGGGCGTGTATTTGATCGCGTTGTCGAGCAGATTGACCATCACCTGATGCAGCCGGTCATGGTCGCCGACCAGCTTTGGCAGTCCCTCGGCACATTGCACTTCGAGTTGGACGCCTTCGCGCGCGGCGGCCACCTTCATCAATTCCGCCGCCTCGCCGATGACGCTGGCGGGCTCGAGGTTTTCAAAGTTGAGCGGCGTGTTGCCCCGCTCGAGATCGGAGAGCGAGATGAGGTCATCGAGCAGCCGGGCCAGGCGGCGCGCCTGGCGATCGATGATGCCAAGGAAGCGGTTTTGCGTTTCCCGGTCCTCGACGCCCTGCATCAGGGTCTCGGCGTAGCCGTAGAGCGCGGCAAGCGGCGTGCGCAATTCATGGGTGAGGTTGGATATGAAATCCGCACGCACCGTCTCGTACGCCTTGAGTTGGGTCACGTCGTGAAAGACCAGCACCCACGCGGCGTCATGCGACATCCGCACGGGAGCGGCGCTCGCGGCGAGGTAACGCTGCGCGGGGTTCTGGATCATGAATTCCCGCGAGACGACCTCGGTCGCCGATCGCATCGCATGCCCGACGAAATCCTGAAGAAGCGGATCGCGGCACAACTCGACGAAGTCGCGCCCCGCGTAGTCGGTTTCGGGATCGAGCGCGAACATGCGCCGCGCCGCGCCGTTCAGAAGCACCACGCCGCGATGACTGCCGATCACCACCACCGCTTCGGTCATGCTGCGCAGGATGGTTTCGAATTCGTCGCGCTGGTCGGTCAGGGATTCGACTTCGGAGACGACGGAATCGGCGGCATCGAGCAGGCGCTGCTCGGCGCGCGCGATCGCGTCGCGGCTTTGGGGAAGGAGATGCGGCGGGGGCTGGCGGGCTTCGAGCGCTTCGGCAATCGCGTCGATGCGTTCGGCGTGCCGGCGCCAATCGACCGCCACACCCGATCCAGCGAGAACGCCGGCGGCTAATCCGGCCGCGGTGACCGCCACCACCAGCCAGGGGGAGACGGAGCCGCCAGCCGCAAGGACCGCGAGCAAGGCGGCCTCAGGAATCAGGCCCGCAATTACCGCAACGATTACACGCCGCCAGGACGAGTTAGCCAAGCGCCTCCGGATTGAACCGGTAACCGACGCTGCGAACCGTCAGAATAAGCTCGGGGTTCGCATCGTCGCGTTCGATGTGCTGGCGCAAGCGCCGCACGTGAACATCGACCGTTCGCGGTTCAACGAACGTGTCGCGTCCCCAAACCATATCGAGCAGTTGCTCGCGCGTATAGACGCGCATCGGGTGCTGAACAAAAAATTTGAGCAGCTCGAATTCCCGGAGCGCGAGTTCCCGGCGCTTTCCTTCGACAAAGACCTGATAGGTGCCGAAATCTATTCGGAGCCGTCCCCGTTCGTATACCCCGGCGGCGTCGGTTTCGGCATTGGGATTGGCGCGGCGCAGCAGCGCTTTGACGCGGGCGACGACCTCGCGGGGGCTGAAGGGCTTGACGACGTAATCATCGGCGCCCATTTCCAGCCCGAGCACCTTGTCGACTTCGGTGCCCTTGGCGGTAACCACGAGGATGGGCAGGTTGGCGGTATCGCGCCCGGCGCGCATCTGGCGGCAGATTTCGAGACCCGGAGTGCCGGGCAGCATCAGATCGAGCAGGAGCAGGTCAGGCACCCGCCGGCGAATCTTCTCGAGCGCCTGGGCGCCGTCACCCGCCTCTTCGACCACGAAGCCTTCGCGCTCGAGGTTGTAGCGCATCAGCTCCCGGATATCCGCCTCGTCCTCCACGATCAGCACGCGCTGGCGCGTGCCGCCGCGGCGCTCTTCCATTACGGTTTGAGGGTTCATTGTTGCTTCTTGTCCATGTGGCGAACGACTTTACCCTTGACCATGAAGATCACCATCTCAGCGATGTTCGTGGCGTGATCGGCGATTCGTTCGATGTACTTGGAGACGAACAGCAGCCGCGTTGCCGCGCCGATAGTATGGGGGTCCTCGGCCATGTAGCTCAGCAGCTCGCGGTAGATCTGGTAGTTGAGCGCGTCGACCTCGTCGTCGCGATCGATGACGTGGCGGGCGAGATCGTCGTCGTTGCGCATAAAGGCGTCGATGGAATCCTTGACCATCGATTGCGCAATCTCCGCCATCCGCGGCAAATCCACATACGGCTTGAGCTGGGGAACTTCATTCAATTCCAGCGCGCGTTCGCAGATATTGACCGCGTTATCGCCGATTCGTTCGAGGTCGGTGGTGATCTTGAGTCCCGTGGTGATGAAGCGCAGATCGCTCGCGGTCGGCTGATGCAGGGCGAGAAGCCGGATGCACTGTTCGTCATTCGCGACGTCCATGTGGTTGACTTCTTCGTCGCGGGCGATGACCTCGCGCGCGTGCGCGCTGTCGCGATCGACCAGCGCCTCCATCGCCTCGGCGATTTGCCGTTCCACGAGACCGCCCATCTTGAGCAGGCCGGCGCGCAGGCCGCGCAGATCTTCCTCATATTGCCGATTCGTATGCTGCGGCTGCGTGGTATCCATCGGTGTCTCCTCCGGCGGCCTCATCCGAAGCGGCCGGTAATATAATCTTCCGTCTCTCGGCGCTTGGGATTGGTAAAGATCTGGTTGGTTTCGCCGAACTCGATCAGATCGCCCTGGTAGAGAAACGCCGTGTAGTCGGACGTTCGAGCGGCCTGCTGCATATTGTGAGTCACTATCACGATTGTGTAGTTGGACTTCAGTTCGAGCAATAGCTCCTCGATGCGGGCGGTCGAGATCGGGTCCAGCGCCGAGCACGGCTCGTCCATCAGCAGCACTTCGGGCTCGACCGCCAGCGCCCGGGCAACGCAAAGGCGCTGCTGCTGTCCGCCGGAGAGGCTGCCGCCGGGACGCCGCAGATGGTCCTTTACCTCGTCCCACAGAGCGGCCTGGCGCAGGCTCTTCTCCACGATTCGGTTGCGTTCGGCCCGGCTGATTCCGGCCGAGTTCAGGGTCAGCCCGGCCGCGACATTGTCCTCGATCGACATGGTCGGGAACGGAGTTGGCTTCTGGAAAACCATCCCGATTCGCCGCCGCACCTGCACGGGATCCACGGCCGAATCGTAGATATTCTCGCCATCGAGCAGAACTTCGCCGTCGGCGTGCGCTCCCGGAACGACTTCATGCATGCGATTCAGGCATCGCACCATCGTCGACTTGCCGCATCCTGAGGGGCCGATAATCGCCGTGACCTTGCCCTCGGGAAACGTCAGGTTGATGTCTTTGACCGCGCGGGTCTGGTTGAAGTACGCGTTCAGATGCCGTGTAACGAGCTTATCGGCCATATTTACCGTGCCGCCTTGGCAGGCGCTCGCGTTACCCATCGGACGCCGAGTTCGAGTGCCAGTACAATCACCGTTAATACCAAAGCTCCCGCCCACGCCTGGCGTTGCCAGTCGGGGAAAGGTGAAATCGCGTATGTATAGACCTGAACCGTAAGGGTCGCAATCGGTTGAACCAGCGAGGTTGACCAGAACCTGTTCCCGAAGGCGGTGAACAGGAGCGGCGCGGTCTCGCCGGCTATCCTGGCGATTGCGAGGATGACGCCGGTTGCGATACCGCTGAGCGCGGTGCGAACAATTACCGAGAGCGACGTCTTCCATTGCGGCACTCCCAGCGCCAGCGCCGCCTCCCGAAGTTCATGAGGCACCAGGATTATCATCTCTTCCGTGGTTCGGGTGACCAGCGGGATCATGATAATCGCCAGCGCAACCGACCCCGCCAGCGTCGAAAACCGGCCCATCGGATGCACCAGCACGGCGTAGGCGAAGATGCCGACCACAATCGACGGCACCCCCATCATGACGTCGGCACAGAATCGCACGGTGTCGGCAAACCGCCCAAGGCGATGCTCCGCCAGAAAGAGGCCCGCTCCGATTCCTATTGGCACCCCGATCAGGCAGGCGATACCGACGACCTCGAAGGTTCCGACGATAGCATTGGCCATCCCGCCGCCCTTCTCGCCGACCGGGGTGGGCATGTGGGTGAAGAAGGCCCAGTTCAAGCTGGTCGCCCCCTTGAACACCAGGTAGCCAAGCACGAGGAAGAGAGGAATCAAGGTGACGATGGTCGCGGCAACCGTGACCGCCATCATAAAGTCGCTCTTGAACTTCCTGAACGCGTGGCTGCTTTCTTTGTAAACGGTACCGGCCATTATCTGCTGCTGTCGAACCTCTGCCGCGCGACTGCCGCCACCAGCAACCGCGCGATGACGTTGAGTACGATCCCAAGGCCCAGAAGGACCAGACCGAGAGCGATCAGGGACGAGACGTAGAGGTCGCTGGTAGCTTCGGCGAACTCGTTGGCAATCACGCTCGCCAGAGTTGCCGCCGGAGCGAACAGCGAGGCGGATATCTGCGGCGAATTGCCGATCACCATCGCCACGGCGATCGTTTCGCCCAGAGCGCGGCCCAGGCCCAGGATAATTGCGCCGATGATTCCGCTGAGCCCGTACGGCAGCACCGCCATCCGCACCATCTCCCACTTGGTGGCGCCCAAGGCAAGCGCGGCTTCCCGCTGGGTCGGCGGAACTACCCGGAAGACATCGGTACACACCGATGAGATGTAAGGGATAACCATGATGGCGAGCACGACACCCGCCGAGAACATCCCGACCGCCACCTTGGGTCCGGCAAAAATCGGCAAAAAGCCCAGATAAGTCCCGAGAAAGGACTCGACGTAATCACGCAGCCACGGCCCGAGAACGAAGATCGCCCACAAGCCGTAAACGACCGACGGAATTGCCGCCAGCAGATCGACCAGAAATCCCAGCCGGCGCGAGAGCCAGTCCGGCGCCATCTCGCTCAGGCACAGCGCCACTCCGAGGCTCAGCGGGACAGCGATCGCAAGCGCGATCGCCGAGGAGACGGCGGTCCCGTAGATGAACGGGAGCGCTCCATACAAATCGTTGACCGGGTCCCAGTCAGAAGTGACCAGGAAGGAGAAGCCAAATTTCCGTATCGCCGGCATCGCGTCGACGATGAGCGCGATTGCCAGGGCGAAAAGCAGGATAAGGACGATTGCGGCAAGACCCAGAGTGACCAGGTTGAAGACCCGGTCCCCGAACAGGCGGACACGAACGCGCCGGCGGGTCTCACGCCCCACCACCGCCACATTTTCCGCCACCGAGGTTCCCAATTCCGACAATTAAGACCCGCTTGTCTTGCCCAGGCTCTGAGATAGACCCCGACGAAGTCCGGGCAGATTCCCTACAAGCGAATCTTAGCGATTGATTGTTACTGAGATGTTAATTGGGCTCGAAATCTCAATGAATACAATGCTTTTCCGCCTCTTGACGAAATCTGCTCAGAGGCCCGAAACCCGCTCCTCCCCATGCAGATAAGGCCTCAGCACCGCCGGGACGGTGATGCTGCCGTCTTCGTTCTGATAATTCTCCATTATCGCGATCATCGTCCGCGGAAGTGCCAGACCCGATCCATTGAGCGTGTGAACAAATTCCGGTTTACCCCCTTTCGGACGAAAGCGGATACCCGCCCGCCGGGCCTGAAAATCGGTGCAGTTCGAGACCGAGCTGACCTCGAGCCATTCGGCGCATCCCGGCGCCCACATCTCCAGGTCGTAGGTGACCGCGCTCGCAAAACTGAGATCGGCGGTGCATAGTTCGACGACCCGGTAAGGTATCTCGAGTCGCGCGCAGATCTCCTCCGCATTCGCGACCATCTTGTGGAACTCCTCATCCGAGGTCTCAGGCCGCACCAGCTTGACCATCTCCACCTTGTCAAACTGGTGTCCCCGCTTGATTCCGCGGACATCGCGCCCGGCCGACATCTTCTCGCGCCGGAAACACGGGGTGTACGCGGTCAGGTAAATCGGCAGACGGGCCTCATCGAGAATCTCGTCGCGATAAAGCGCGGTCAGAGGCACTTCGGCGGTCGGGATGAACCAGAAGTCCTCCTCGAAATCCTTGTACATCGTGTCGGCGTTCTTCGGGAGATGGCCCGTGCTGGTAGCCGTCGCGGTGTTGACCATCAGGGGCGGGAGGATTTCCAGGTATCCCTGCTGGCGCTTCAGATCGAGCATCCAGGTGATCAGAGCGCGCTGCAGGCGGGCAAGCGACCCCATCATCACGTAAAAGCGCGTCCCCGCAAGCTTCACTCCGCGATCGAAATCGATAAGCCCGAGATTGGCCGCGAGGTCCCAATGCGGAATCGGCTTGAAGGATGTGAACTCCTGGGGAGTACCGACCGACTTGATCACGCGATTGTCCGCCTCGCTCTTGCCGACGGTGACGTAGGGACGCGGAAGGTTGCGAATTCCCAGCATCAGGTCTTCGAACTGCCGTTCCACCTCCGTAAGTTCGCGTTCGCCGGCGGCGATCGTGTCGCCGAGCGCGCGCATCTCGGCGCGCTTTTTATCGCGCTCCTCGGGAGAGGCTTTTCCGAGTTCCCTGGACTCGCGCGTGCGGCGCGCGCGCATCTCGTCGAGTTCGTGCTGAAGCCGGCGGCGGCGCGAGTCCGAATCGAGAACGCGGTCTATCTCGGCGGGCTCGACGCCGGTCTTGGCCAGTTCTGCTTTGACGAAATCGGGTTTCTCGCGGATTAGTCTGATGTCAAGCATTCAGAATGCGTCCTTCAAATGTTCGAGGTGCGGATTTCCGGGGCCGCTAAGGGCTATCACGTCGAAGCGCACCGGATGGCTGCCGGCCTTGTAGCCATTCGCGAAGATCTCGGCCGCACGCCGGATTCGCTCCTGCTTGCGCCGATTGACGGCCTCTTCGGGCGCGCCGGCGGAGTTGCCGGTACGGCGCTTGACCTCGATAAAAACCAGGGTGCCATGATCCATCGCGACCAGGTCGATTTCGGCGCCGCGGGCTCTGAAGTTGCGCGCCACGATTCGGAAGCCCTCGCGTCGCAGATACCGCTCGGCGATCTTTTCGCCCTCTCTGCCGAGCGCGACCCGCGACGGGGCAATTTCGGTTCTCCTCTTCCCGATAACCCGCAGCCACAGGCTGCGAACGGTGTCGATCACTGAATCCAAAACCGGCCCGAGCGTCATCTTATATGCGTCCGTCGCTTGCCGCGAGATTTGCGCGACGGCCCCGCAGCCCGCCACCATCCCGCGTTCCCCTGACACGCAATGCCGAGGATGTTACGATTGCGGGTCGATGGCACTCAGCAAGATAACCCCTGAACAGGTGCGCCATGTCTCGCTTCTGGCGAGGCTCAGCCTCGCGCCGGACGAAGAGGAGCGGATTCGCGCCAATATGGACGAAATCCTGGGCTACATCGACAAGCTCAACGAGCTTAACACCGATGGCGTCGAACCGACGGCCCAGGTCGGGGACCCGGGGATGGCGATGCGCGACGACGTGGTAACCAACCATCCCGATCCCGAGGCGATGCTGGCGAATGCGCCGGCGCGCGAACGCGGCTACTTCAAGGTGCCGAAGATTATCGAATGAACCGTACCTGCGAGCTCGCTTAGATGGCATCGTCTTCCGAACTGAACCGGCTGACCATTGCGGAGGCATCGGATCGCCTTCGGCGGCGGGAAATTTCCGCCGTCGAGTTGACGCGCGCGTGTCTCGATCGAATTGCCGCCGTCGATTCGCGGCTCAATGCCTTTATCACCGTGACCGAGAAGGAAGCGCTCGAGCAGGCGCGCGCCGCCGACCATCGGCTCAGCTCCGGCCAGGCGCCCGCGCTGTGCGGCATCCCGCTCGGCATCAAGGACATCTACTGCACGAGCGGAGTCCGCACGACCTGCGCATCGAAGATCCTGGAGACCTTCGTGCCGCCGTTCGATGCGACCACGATCGCGAAACTGCGGGCCGAAGGCGCCGTGTTTGTCGGCAAGACGAACATGGACGAATTCGCGATGGGTTCATCGACGGAAAACTCCGCGTTCGGACCGACGATGAATCCGCACGATTTGACCCGTGTCGCGGGAGGATCGTCGGGCGGATCCGCGGCCGCAGTTGCGGCCGATGAATGCCTGGCTTCGCTCGGCACCGACACGGGCGGTTCGATTCGCGAGCCCGCTTCGTTTTGCGGCGTGGTCGGAATAAAACCGACCTACAGCAGGGTGAGCCGTTACGGCGTGATCGCCTACGCATCTTCGCTCGACCAGGTGGGTCCGTTTGCGAAAACGGTGCGCGATGCGGCGATACTGCTACGCGCTCTGGCGGGAGCCGACCCCCGCGACTCGACCTGCTCGGCTCGCCCGGTGCCTGACTACGAACGGGCGCTGACCGCAGAGGTGAAGGGACTTCGGATCGGCGTGCCAAGGGAATATTTCGTCGAGGGGATGCAGCCTGAGGTCGAAAGTTCGGTGCGCGCGGCGCTCAAGCAATACGAATCGATGGGCGCGAAGACCGTCGAGATCTCGCTGCCGCATTCGAGCTACGCGATCGCCTGCTACTACATCGTGGCCACCGCCGAGGCGAGCGCGAACCTGGCCCGCTACGACGGCGTCCGCTACGGACTGCGTGCCGCCGCTGAAGACAACATCGAGCTGAACGAAAAGACGCGCGAGCAGGGATTCGGCGCCGAAGTGAAGCGCCGCATCATGCTTGGCACCTTCGCCCTCTCGGCGGGCTACTACGATGCCTACTACCTGAAGGCGATGAAGGTGCGGACGCTGATTCGCCGCGACTTCGAGCAGGCGTTCCAAAAATGCGACGTGATCGTCACCCCCGTCGCGCCGACTACCGCGTTCCGGCTCGGGGAGAAGATGTCGGATCCGCTGACGATGTATCTGTCGGACATCTTTACGATCTCGGTGAACCTGGCCGGCTTGCCGGGCCTCGCGATGCCCTGCGGATACGACGGAAACAATCTGCCAATCGGCATGCAAATAATCGGGCCGCAGTTCAGCGAGGATGCGATTTTGCGCGCGGGCGATGCCTTTGAGCGCTCGGGTGCCGTGACGCTCAGGCGGCCAGCTTTGTAACGGATAATCCAGCGATGAGCCACGACGCATACGAAGCGGTGATCGGACTCGAAGTCCACACCCATCTGCTCACCAGGTCGAAGCTGTTCTGCGGATGCTCCACCGAGTTTGGCAGAGGGCCGAACGAAAACGTGTGTCCGGTCTGCATGGGAATGCCGGGCGTCCTGCCGGTGCTGAATCGTCACGCGGTCGAACTCGCGGTGCGGACCGGCATTGCCGCCAACTGCGAGATCGCGCCCCGCTCGATTTTCGATCGCAAAAGCTATTTCTACCCCGACCTGCCGAAGAACTACCAAATCTCCCAGTACGAAACTCCGATCTGCAAGGGCGGGTATATCGAGCTGCCCGGCGATGGCGCGGCGCGGCGCGTTCGCCTGGTGCGAATCCATATCGAGGAAGACGCCGGCAAGAACATCCACGAAGCGAATTCAAGCCTCGTCGATTTTAATCGATCGGGTGTGCCGCTGGTCGAAATCGTGAGCGAGCCCGATATCCGGTCGGCGGAAGAAGCGGGCGCCTATCTTCGCGAGCTGCGCGACATCCTGCGCTACATCGGCGCTTCAGACGGGCGGATGGAGGAAGGCAGCTTTCGATGCGACGTCAACGTCTCGGTGCGCAAAAAAGGCGCCAGCGAGTACGGCGTCAAGACCGAGATAAAAAATCTCAATTCCTTTCGCTTTGTCGAAAAGGCGATCGAACACGAAGTCGCCCGCCAGATCGAGGTGCTCGAATCAGGCGGAAAGGTCGCCCAGGAGACCCATCTGTGGGATCCCGATCGCGAAGAAACGCGCCCGATGCGATCGAAGGAATTCGCCAACGATTATCGCTATTTCCCCGAACCCGATTTGCCGCCACTCGTCGTGCCTCCCGAGATGATCGACGCGATTCGAAGCTCGATGCCTGAGCTGCCGGCCGCCAGGCGCGCCCGTTACGCCCGCGATTATGGTTTGAGCGCATACGAAGTCGGCGTGCTCACGGCGGAAAAGGACACGGCGGACTATTTCGAAGCCGTGCTGCCCGGCCTGAAAAATGCCCGCACCGCGGCGAACTGGGTGATGACCGAGGTTCTGCGCGTATCGAACGAAAGCGGCAAGCCGATCGCCCAGGCCGCTCCGCCCGCGTCCGAGGTCCGCGCTCTGCTCAAGATGGTCGAAGACCAGCAGATCAGCCTGAACGCCGCCAAGACCGCGTTCGCCGCGATGTGCAAATCCGGCAAATCGGCGGACGCCACCGTCGCCGAACTCGGCCTCGCGCAGGTGTCGGATGAAGGCGCGATCGCGGCGGCATGCGACAAAGTGATAGCCGCGGAGGCCGGCAAGGTTGCCGAGTATCGCGGCGGCCGCGACAAGCTGTTCGGCTT
Organism: Pseudomonadota bacterium; assembly: GCA_021323675.1. Taxonomy (GTDB): domain Bacteria; phylum Desulfobacterota; class Binatia; order Binatales; family Binataceae; genus JAFAHS01. The sequence goes on from JAJPKP010000087.1 coordinate 55,013, forward strand.
TTTTGTCGGCCAGGTGATGAAGGCGATGGGCGGCAAGGCCAACCCGAAAGTCATCAACGAAATCCTGAAGAAGAAACTGGCCGGCTGACATTTCCCGCCGCGTCAGCCGCGCGGCAGGGAAAGAGACTCCCGTTCAGCGCACCAGCGGAGCGAGGCGGCCCGAAATTGCGGCGCGGGCTTCTTCCGCAATGCGCCGGACGATCTCTTTCGCGGGTAGAATCTCCCGAACCAGGCTTACCGATTCGCCGGCATAGAACGGCAGGCTCTCGATATCGCCCTCGATGTAATCGGCCGGCGCCATCACCGTGTACTTCACCATGGGAACCTCGAGGCCGCGGTTGCGCATCGTGCCGATTTGCCGGCCCTCGCCGGGGCGATGGCCTGACTCGGGGCATCCCGCCCGCTCCCATTCCTCCACGACCTTGGTGCGCAGAACGCGATGGGCGGCATCGGGCCATCCGATGTCGTAAAGTTTGGTGTGCACGGTTTCTGACGCATGCGCGGAGAGCAGGCGCTTCTTGTAAACGGGATGAGCGGCAGATTCCTCGGAGGCGAGAAAGCGAGTGCCAAATACGGCGCCGTCAGCGCCGAGGGCGAGAACCGCGGCAAGCCCGCGGCCATCGACGATACCGCCCGCGGCAAGCATCGGCAGGTCGCCGATCGCATCGCGAACTTCGGGAATCAGCGCGAGCGTCGTGACGGTTCCGCGCACGTGTCCTCCCGCCTCGAATCCCTGCGCGATAATCGCGTCGGCGCCGGCGCGCTTCGCCGCCAGCGCCTCTTCAGCCGAGCCGCACTGCCAGATGACGCGCCGCACGCCCTCCGCTTTCGCTTGCGGAATCATCGCGGCAGGGTCGCCCCAAAACATAGTGACCGCGTCGATCGGTTCCCGGGCAAGGAGCTTCAAGTTTCCCTCGCGCAGGAACGGCACGAGCAGGTTTACGCACAAGGGCTTGCGGGTAAGCGCTCGGGCCGCGGAAATTTCCGAAAGCATCGCCTCGGGAGTAAAGCCCGCCAGCGCGACCGTGCCCATCCCGCCCGCTTCGCTGACCGCGGCGGCGAGCGGCGCCAGCGCAACTCCGCCCATGCCTGCGCTTACGATCGGCAGCTCGATTCCGAAAAGGTCGCAAATTCGCGTGTGCAGCATGGCCAACTCCAGGCAATCCGCCGCCGCGCGGAAGGCGGCGGGCTACGGACTCTCCTGCGCGTAGTCCCACGAAATGACGCGGTCCGGCTTGAAGCGCACGATCACGAGTTCTTCGCCCCGGAGCGATTTGGCATACGCCTCGCCGTTCTTCTTGCCCAGATAAGCGACCGCCATCCGCTTCACCCGGGCGTCATCGGTTCCCCGGGTCATCGTCGCGGCACCTTTGAGAATCACGCATTTGTAGGGCGGTTTCTTCGTGTCCACCACGAGCGTCACGCGCGAGTCGCGCGAGAGGCATTTGTATTTGAAAGCCTCCGCGCCGGTGTGAAACACGACTTCGCCCGCGCGATATTCGTACCAGGTCGGCACCGCATGCGGGGCGCCGTCGGGGGCGGTCACGGCGACCACGGCGATATTGGGTTCGCGCAGAAGTTTTTCGATCGCGGACTTTTTCATCGGCATCGAATTCAAGCCTCGCTCAACTACGGTTAATCCGGATCGGGTCGAAAGCGGAAGGCCCGCCTGCTATCGCCCTTTGAAATCCGGTTTGCGCTTCTCCTTGAATGCGCGCAGGCCTTCGCGCACGTCTTCCGACGGGTTGGTGATCATCACGTTCAGCGCCGCGTCCTCGAGGGCGTTGGCGAGCGTCATCTCCTGCTGCTTGTACATCATCCGCTTCGCGGTCCTGATCGCGAGCGGAGGACCATCCGCAAGCCGCCGCGCCAGTTCTTCGGCGCGCTCCATGAGCTTCGCGTGCGGAACGACCTCGGTGACCAATCCCAGCTCGAAAGCGGTTTTTGCATCGTACACTTCGGACAGCAGCGTCATCTTGAGCGCCCGATCCAGCCCCATCACGCGCGGAAAGAAGTACGCGCCGCCTTCGTCGCAAAGCAGGCCGAATTTGAGCGCGGTGTCCCCAAGCCGGGCCTCGTCCGAAGCGATTCGGAAGTCGCAGCAGAGCGCCAGCGTCAGTCCGCCGGCGACGGCGGCGCCATTGATTGCCGCGATAGCGGGTTTGTCGAAGCGGTTCAGCGAAAGAACGAGCTGATGAAACCCCTCGCGCATCTCCAGCAGATGGCCCATCGGATGTCCATGAAAGCGCGACGCGGCATCGGGAGCGCCGCTGATATCTCCACCCGCGCAGAAGGCGCGGCCGGTGCCGGTTACGATCAATACCCGGACGTTGTCGTCCTGCCGGGCGAGATCGATGGCGGCCATCAGTTCCTTGACCATCGGTTCGCTGTATCCGTTCATCCGTTCCGGCCGGTTGATCGTGATTTTCGCGATGTGCTCGCGCGTGTCGTAGATGATCGTTCGGAAGTCCATTGGGGTCCTCCTTGCATCAATCGTGCGGACGGTATTTGTCATGTCTTATCAACTTCACCGAGACGAGGGATAGATGCGGAGGCGGAAGCTCGATAACCCCGCTCATGCCGGAGTGTTGCGGTGCGGCGGCGTCCCAATGATAATTGGAGCCGTTTTCCATGAACGGAATTCACGACATGGGCGGGATGGACGGCTTCGGGCCGGTCGTGCCCGAGCGCGATGAACCCGTTTTCCACGAGGAGTGGGAAAAGCGGGTTTTTGGCTTGACCAACTTCGTGCTCGGCAGGATTGGGCGGAACGTCGATGAATTCCGCCACGCGATCGAGCGCATTCCGCCGGCGCGCTATCTGTCGTCGTCGTATTACGAGCGATGGCTACAGGCCGCTGAGACACTGCTCCGCGAGCACGGGATCTTGACCCGAGAAGAGCTGGATGGGTTGCCGGACGCGAAGCTGGCGGCCGCTGCGAAGCCGGCGGCGCAGCCGGCCGCGCCGGAACGAAAGCGCCCGAAGGCGAGCGCGAGATTCAAACCGGGAGATCGGGTCCTGGTCCGGAACATCAACCCGCCCGGGCACACTCGATGTCCGCGCTACGCCAGGGGCAAACGCGGGGTTATCCGCCGCGACTACGGAACCTACGTCTTTCCCGACACGAATGCGCATCGCGCGGGCGAAAACGCGCAGCATGTGTACTCGGTCGAATTCAGCTCGCGCGAGCTTTGGGGCAAGAGCGCGCCGGAACGAGTGATGCTCGATCTGTGGGAAGATTATCTTGAGCCTGCGGACGAAAGCCGGTCGCGCGGCAAACCGCGCGCTCGCGCCCGCTCCGCGGCGGCGAAAAGAACCCGCAACAAGGGGCGCAAGCGATGAGCGGAAATCATCACGACACCTCCGAGCACGGACCGGCGGCGCGCGTAAAGGCGCTGGAGCAGCTCCTGATCGAAAAGGGCCTGATCGACTCCGCAGGCATCGATCAGATCGTGGACGCGTACGAAAACAAGATTGGACCGCGCAACGGCGCCCGCGTGGTCGCGCGCGCATGGACCGATCCCGCCTTCAAGAAGAGACTGCTCACGGATGCCGTGGCGGCGTGCGGGGAGCTTGGAATCGCGGGACCGGAGGGCGGCCATATGGTCGCGGTGGAAAACACCCCGCGTGTCCATAACATGGTCGTATGCACGCTCTGCTCATGCTATCCGTGGCCGGTCCTCGGCCTGCCTCCGGTCTGGTACAAGAGCTTCGCCTACCGATCCCGCGCGGTGAGCGATCCTCGCGGAGTGCTGCGCGATTTCGGGCTCGAACTGCCCGACGACGTCGAGATCCGGGTATGGGATTCGAGCGCCGAGCAACGCTACCTGGTGCTGCCCGAGCGTCCACCGGGCACCGAAAACTTCACTGAGGACGAGCTGGCCGCACTCGTCACGCGTGATTCGATGATCGGAGTCGCCAAAGTAGCGCCGGCGAAGAAACAATGAGCGACGCCAGATTTCGCGAACTCGCGGCCGCGCTGGGCCGCGACGAATCGAGCGTGTTCAGCGCGCCCTGGGAAGCGCGGGCGTTCGCGATCGCGCTCGGGTTGAGCGAGGCGGGCCTGTTCACCTGGGACGAATTTCGCGCGCAACTCATCGCGGAAGTCGGCGCATCCGATCGTATCCGCGAGCGCGATGGAACCTCCGATCAGGGCGAATACTATCAGCACTTCGTGCGCGCGCTCGAAACCATCGTCAGGGAAAAGAACATCGCATCGGGCGCGGAGTTGGCGGCGAAGATCGCCGAACTAGCCGCTCCGGCTGCGACCAATCCGAATCATCGCGATTAAAGCGGCAGTCTGCGCAGAACCCCGCATCTTTCCGCGGATCAGCGCGCCTGGACTCGAACGGGCTGGTCAGGCGTTCTTGCCCTGCTTGCCCTCAACCCACTCGAACATCACCGACTGGTAATACTCGAGGTTGCGGCCGAGCAGAAAGACCTTGGGGACGCCCTCGATCCGGGCATAGATCGCGGTGTGGGTCGGGTTCTCGGCCCCGAAGAAGATATGAATCGGCTTGCCGTTTCCGCTGCCCGAGATGGACATTTCGCTGCGCGGATGATCGAGGCCGAACTGCGCCAGGTCGCTGACATTGTCCGCCACTACCTCGACCTGCTTGGCGTTCACCAGCAGATTGACCATCGCCTGCATGAGATCCTGAGGAACGAAAGCGCCCTTCGGCTCGACAAGCTGATAGAGCTTTCCGTCCGAGGTTTTCTCGTAACGAATCGATTCGGTGCCACGCGTGACTGTAATCGAATCGATGCCGCTGAGCTTGAGCAGGCTCGCTTCTTCCGCGTCGGTCCGAGCAGTGGGTTTTTCGGCCGGGTGATCGAAGTAGAGATAAAACGGCAGCAGAAGCAGAAACAGAGCCGTGAAGACTATTGCAGAGCGCGGACTCACACGAAGAACCTCCGGCGAACAAAAACGACCGTCGCGATGGTAAACAGGATCACCGTCTCCAAACCCGCCCCGAGGTCGCGCAGGCGATGCGATTGCTGCTCGGTCACGAAGAAGCCGGCGGTCTCTCCCTTGTTAAGGCGCTCGCGGCTTGCGATCAGAATATCGTCGCCCGCGAGCGCGTTTATCGCACTCACCGCCAGGTCGCTGTTTCCGAGCATCTCGATGAACTGATTCGAAGCGAAGGCCGAACTGCCGAAACCGACGATCCGCGTCATCTGGTCCAGCGGAATATGAATATTGGTGGCCGGCGCGAGGTCAACTTCGGCACCGACCGTGACCGGACCCTTGGTATCGCGGCCACCCTGATATTCGGTAATTCCCGTCGTCAGTGCTTTCGGGTCGCCGGATGCCCAGCTCTCGTGGGACGAGCGAAGCAGCTCGGTCGTCGCAACTATCTGCAACCCGTCGGGCGCGGGCGTTCCCGGCTGCCCGGTTAGCATGATTCCCCGCGCGAGCGACATGACCGCATCGGCGGACATCGATCGGGTAATCGCGCTGTCTTCGGATCGCAGCGGAATTCTCGTGGTGAGAATTTCACCCGCGGTCAGGCGATAGGCGGGATCGACGATTATCTTGTCCGTGAAGTCGATGTGGTATTGGTCGAGGAACTTCGCCAGAGTCGGCGAATCGTACGGATCGAGCATCACCAGATAGTGGCCGCCCCTGGCGAGGTATTTGGCGAGCTCCGCCAGTTCCTCGGGCAGAAAGTCCTTCTGCGGACCAAGAGAGACCAGCACCTTCGCGTCGTCGGGCACGCCGCCGGCGAACAGCGAGACGTTGTCGATCTGATAATTGTTTTGTTCGAGCAGCGCCCGAAACTGCGAAAAGCCAAGGCTGCGGTCGCTGCTGAACAAGTCGCGCTCGCCGTGCCCGACCGTGAGATAGATGTGCTTGGCCTGGTCGGCTGAGATCTGCAGGATCGCTGGAATCAAAAGATCGGAGCGGGCGTTGTCAAAATCGCGCCGGCGCCCCTGCGATTCCACCACCACTTCACCGTAGCTGGAGATGCCGTATTGGCGGGCCAGCCCGGGAGCCTTGTTGACGTCGATAACCTCGTACTGGAGCTGAGGAGTGAAAGCCGCCGCCTGAAACAACAGATCCGCAAGCTCCAGGTAGCTCGGGTCTTCGGTGCGCACGAACGCCATCACCTTGACCGGATGCGTCAGGCCGCCGAGCACGCGCTTGTCGAAGTCCGACAGCGAGTAGCGCTTGTTCGGCGTCAAGTCCCACCGCACGTTGTGGTTGCTGATTATCGCGTTGACCAGAACCAGCAGCGCCGCGAACGCGGCTGCGGTGTAGATCAGCAGAAGATAGTTCCTGACCAGAGAGCCGCGCGTGGCCTCCGATTCTACCTGCGGCCGGTCCATTTTCTGGCCTCCATCGATCGCAGCGTCAGGTAGATGAAGAAAATGATGAAGAAGATGAAGTAGGTCACGTGATCCAGATCGATTATCCCCTTTGCAAACCCGCCGAAATTGTCGAACAGCGAAACCGCCCGGATCGCTTCGGTCCAGCTCCCCTGAAACGCCGCTTCGTTCCAGTTTAGAATCCAGAAGAACAACAGCGGGAGAATCGTACCGATGCCCGCCATCACCTGGCTTTCGCACAGCGAGGAAACGAAAACTCCGAATGCGATGAAAGCGGATCCGATCAGCAGCAAGCCAACGTATCCGGCCACCAGCGGAAACAGCGGAAAGCGATGAATCGAGTGAAGGTAGGCCGGGTAAAGCAGCGTCAATCCGATCATCATCAGCAGGATCACTTCACTGGCCAGGATCTTGCCGCCCAGTATTTCCCCGTCGCGCAGCGGATAGGTGTAGAGAAGCTCGATGGTGCCGAGCTTCCGCTCTTCCGCAAACAGGCGCATCGTCAGGAACGGAACGGTAAGCAGCAGGCAAAGCCGGATGTCGGTGAACAGCAGTTGCCAGTAGTTCTGGATGATGTCCTTGGCGAAGGCGATGGTCTCGAAGAAGTTGAGATCGGTCCAGGCGTAAAGGCCCGCCATAAACGCGAACAGGCCGGTGACGATATAGACCAGCGGAAACGCGAAATAGGAACGCAACTCCTTGCGCGTCACCGCGAGCATCCGGCTCATGGAAAAGCCTACGCCCATCGCGCGGGCGCTATCCCGGACGGCTTCCGACGCCGTGCGGGCAGCCTCGATTGTGGCTGCGCCATTCGACATGGTTATTGACCTCGATGGGCGGGCCGCCCGAATCGTGCGAGGATTGCGCGCGCCACTAGACCCTCTCTTCGTTTGTGACGAGGCGCATGAACAAATCTTCAAGGCTCATCGCCATTGGCTTTACTTCCAGCAGGCCCCATCCCTTCTGCACCACGCATGCAGCGAGCGCCGAACGAATATCCTCGCCCTGCCCTTTTGAAAAAACTACAAACCCGCAGTTGCCGGGCTGGGTAGCGTCCACCGGGCGATCTTCCACTCTCTGAACGCCGGGAACCGCGGTGAGCGCCGCCCGCACCTGGTCCGCCGGACCCGCGACCGTGATTTGGGTTTGATCGCTGCCCTGCAACTTGGCGGTCAACTGCTCCGGCGTGTCCTGGGCGACGATGTTGCCGCGATCGATGATGACCACCCGCCGGCAGGTCATGTTCACTTCGGGAAGAATGTGGGTTGACAGCAGCACCGTCGAACGGCCGGCGAGCGAACGGATGAGCTCGCGAATTTCGACCACCTGGCGCGGGTCCAGCCCCACCGTGGGCTCATCGAGAATCAGCACTTCGGGGTCGCTCAGGATCGCCTGCGCGATTCCGACGCGCTGGCGATACCCTTTGGACAGCTTGCCGATTAGCTTGCGGCGCACTTCGCCCAGGCCGCAGGTTTTGATCGCATATTCCAGCCGATCGCGAGTGGTCTTCGCGTCGAGGCCCCGGACTCGGGCCGCGAATTCCAGCAGCGCGGTCACGCTTAAATCCGGATACAGCACCATGTTCTCGGGCAGGTATCCGATTCGCCGGCGCGTTTCGAGCGAATGCTCAGCCACGTCGAGTCCGCCAATCAGGGCGCGGCCGGCGGTGGGCGGAAAGAAGCCGGTCAGGATGCGCATAATCGTGGTTTTGCCGGATCCGTTGGGACCGAGCAGCCCGATTATCTCGCCCTTCTCAACCTTGAAAGAGACGTGATTTACCGCACGAGTAGCGCCAAAGTACTTGGTAAGGCCTTGGACCTCTATCATTTACCCTTTTTCGCCCGCGCCGCAGAAGTTTGCGCTGCCGGACCGCGAACGCGGACGAATCGAATCGCGTCTCGGGCCAGAATTCCCCTATCGGCAGCGCTGTGGCCTCAACGTCGAACGCATCGGCATTGTAAGAACGGTGCGCAAACGAAGTCAATTCACTTTATTCCATGCGGGTTTGCATACCAAGCCCCCCTTAGCTTCACCGATGCGCTTTCAGTTGGCCGAACTCACGGGTATTCTCGGTTCGGCGGAAAATCCGATGGGCAAGTTTTTTGCCGGTGCAATCCTGGTCCTCGTTCTTGCCGCTGTGGCGTTCTTCGTATGGTCGAGAGTGAACGCCGCGCATCAGGAGGATCTGCAGGCGCAGATCGACGGCCTCACCAAGCAGGTCTCGCAGCTCACCGACGAAAATACCCGCCTCAAGACGGAACTCTCGAAGCTTCAGACCGAAGAGCAGAACCTCGCGGCGCAGAATGACGAGCTGCGCAAGGCGATCGGATCCGTCAAGGCGACCGGAAAACTGCCCCCTAACATCGAGATGGAACTCAATCCTCCCAAATGACGCGGCGGGCCGCCGCCTTTATCGCGCGAAAGAACTCCAGGGCGCGCGGACGTCCCGCCAGCCGAAAGCAGGCCGGCGCTCTTTTTCGATCGCTACTCTTGCTTGGGCAGCAGGAAGCGCTGCCATTCGTCGAGAAAGCCGAGCCGGCGCAAATCCGGCATGCGGTCCAGATAAACTTCGCCCTTCAGATGATCGGTTTCGTGCTGAATGACCCGGGCGTGGAAATCGCGCGCGACAAAATCCAGCGGAGCGCCATCTCTTCCAATCGCCTTGACCCGCAGCTCCTTGAAGCGCGGAACCATCCCGCGCAGGTCCGGGATACTCAGGCATCCTTCCCAATCATCGATCGTGGCTCGGTCGATGACGGTCACTTCGGGATTGATGAGCACGGTGAGCGGAATCGGCGGCAGATCCGGATAGCGCGGATGGTTTCGGACTTCGAGCACCGCGAGCTGGATGGGCAAATGGACCTGCGGAGCGGCCAGACCGACGCCGTGGTATTCATGCATCGTCTCGACCATGTCATCGATCAGCCGCTGGAAGTCGCGCGTTTTGATTTGATCGATCGGGACGGGCTGCGCCCCCGTCCGCAGCGAAGGAAAACCCAGGCGCGCTACTTTGAGGATCATCGCGGAGCGTTCAGTTGGCCAGCGCGGTGCCGAGCTGCTGGGTCTTTTCGCGCAGGATGCTCACGAGCTTGTCATAGCCCTGCTCGTTGATTACGCGATTGAACTGGTTGCGGTAGTTCGCGATAACGCTGATCGAATCCACATCGATATCGTAGATTTTCCAGTCTCCGCCGACGTCTTTCATCAGGTAGCTGACCTGGAGCGGATTCGGCCGGCTTTGCAGCGTCACGGTGCTGAAAACCTCGGCGCTATCGCCGTCAACGCGCTCGTTGTTGAAGACAATTACCGAAGTCTTGATGTCCTGCTGCACCTTCTCGACCGAGTACTTTTCGATCTGCGACAGGGCGACGTCTTCGATAAAGCTGGTGAAAAGGGGAACGAACTCCTGGCGCTGGTCCGGGGTGAGGGCGCGCCAATGGTAGCCGACGGCCGATCGCGCCATCCCCTCGAAATCGAAATTGGCCTCGGCGATAGTGCGCAGCTTCTGCCGCCGCGCCTGCGCACTGATATCGCGATCCTGGAAAACCGCGATCGCCTGATCCATCACTCCCTTGACGGTCTTCATCGGGTCGTGGGGAGGTGGAGCATCAGCGTGCAGCGGAGCGGCCGCATACAGCATCGCAACAACCGCGATGGCCGCTCCGAGCAGAGCCAAATAGAGAATTATCGCGGCGCGGCGCGACGAAATTCGGGGTGTTGGGGGCGTCGTCCGCTTCGGCACCAGCGCAAGCGGCGGCCTGCGCGCAGGCGCCATTCGCGGCCTGGGCCTCGGTTTATGTCCAGTGGGGCCGATTCTTCTGCCTTCGGTTTTCATGACTGAAACTACGGCGCACTGCAGCACGGGCTGCTGCGTTGCATATGAAGATTCTAGCCGAATATCGCACGCGATTGGATCAAAAAAGAACCCCGCTCCTCCGGTCACGCCGCTGGCGCGCACCCGAGGAGCGGGGGTTTAGGTCGGACGGTCTTCGAGCGGTCAGTTGGCCGGATTCGAGTTTATCTGGAACGATCCGAACGTGATGTCGTAGTTCATCGTGTTCGAGACGCTCGAGCTGGTTCCCGCCGAAGCGCACGTGAACGTGCTGGTCGCATCGTCAAACGGGAAGCTGTAAGCCGTCGGACACGCATCCTTCAGATAATGCAGCCAGGGCAGGACGTCGTTTTGCCAGGCTGTGCTCGAATCTGTGCAATTCGTGAACGACGACCCGAGAATCGTCGGCCAGTCGGACGCGACGCCGGTGGCCGTCGGGCATCCGCAGCAGAACGAATTGGCCGCCGCGGTGTTGTAGCAGGACGTCGCGCTTCCGACCGCGTTGCCGTTGCATCCGAACATGTTGGCAATCGTATCGGGAGTGCCGCTCGGCGGGCTTTGCGCGGTCGCGGTGCAATCGACCGGTCCGTACTTCTGCCCTGCCTGGCCGCAGAAATCGTCATAGGTCCAGAGGCCGCCGGTCGCACTTCCGCAGGTCTGCAGCAGATTGCCGCCGACCAGTCCCGTGCCGCAGGTGGCTCCGAATGCGGAACTGCTGCAATCGGTCGCCGAGGAGCAGGAATCGACGCAGGTGCCGCTTCCGCTGCACGCCATTCCGCTCGGGCACGAGACATTGCCGTCGCATCCCAAAGGCTGGCATTGGCCGGTAGTGGTGTTGCAGGTTCCCGAGACGGAAGAGCAATCCGAATCCGCCGTACACGGAGACGTGCAATAGCTGCCCGCGCTGCAGGATTGCCCGTTGGGGCAGGTTCCCGAATTCGGGCATGCGAGCGGCCCGGGTACGCAATATCCGCCAGCGCCGCACAGGCTGTTCAGCGGGCAGGAGCCATCCACCGGGCACTGCAATTGAGCGACGCAGGTTCCAGTCGCCATCCCCGACGGGATGTCGCAGACCTGGTGAGAGTTCGGGCAGGGCTGAGTCGCGGAACAACTCGCCTGGCTCGATACGCAGGTCCCGAATTGTTGCCCGTTCGGGATATTGCAACTAAAGCCGGCCGGACACGTGACGGTCGCATCGCAGGTCAAAGGCGTACATGTGCCGTTCTGGCAGGTTGCGGACTCCAGGCCGGTGGCGGCGCTGGAGCAATCACTGTCGGTAGTGCAGGTGTCGGGAAGGCATAGTCCCTGGACGCAGGATGGCGCGGTGTTGGGACACTGGCTCGACGACGTGCATTGCGTGGTCGGAGCGCAGAATCCATTGACGCACGGCAGGCTGCCGGGACAATCGCTCGAAGTCGTACATGCGGGCTGATTGGGAATGCAAGTGTAGGTAGTGGCCTTGGTGGTCGGATCGACACCGGTCGGTTGGCAAGCCGATCCCGCCGGGCATCCGGCGCTGTTGGGATTGCACGACGGCAGGCTTACCTGCGTCAGCAGCGAGGTTTCATCGCCAAAGGTCGGGACGCTGGCGAGGTTGAAATTCCACGAGCATGCGCTCAGGCCCCCGCCGGATGCGGGCTGCGCGGACGTGCTTCCCGCGGTCTCGCACTGGTAGGCAGTGGTGCCCGGCGATGGCGAGGCGGTGGATGAAGGATCGGGACCCATCTGCACCGCGACGTTCGCGCCGTTAATCACGCTGACGTCATAGAAGTCCACCGCGTTCGCTGAGAGCGTGAATTCGGCGAGAGTATCGGGCGGGAGTCCTCCGCCGCCAACCGGACATCCCTGGTATGCGGAATTTCCGCAATCGCCCGTCTGGCACATCGTGCCGTCCGATTGGCATCCGGTCCGCGCAAAGCTGTTGCCGCTCCATCCGATGATCGGGAAGCAGGTGCAGGTCTGTCCCTCCTGAGCCTGGGAGCAATCGGTCGCGGTGGGCGGAACATGCGGTGCAAAGGGGCCACTGGTCCCGCTAATTACGCATCGGCCGCTCGCGCATTGGGAATCCTCGGTGCACAAGGTGCTCGTGTTGGTAATCTTTCCGGGGCCAGCCCAGAACGATCCCGGCGCCACTCCACCCGGCAAACAGAGTACCGTGGTGGAACTCTCCGACAACTCCAGATCGTTTTGAGGGATGGTCGAAGACGAGTACTGGCAGAGGCCCATGTTGGTGTCGCAGGTCTGGCCGCTGATAGTGCAATCGGAGTCGCTCTGACACGCCTGCGTCTCGCCCGGATGAACCGGAGCGAAGAAACACGAACCGCCGGTGCATTCGGACACCTGGTTAGTCCACGTGCACGATGTGCTCGATCCGCAGTTGGCGGCCGTGCTGCAGGAGGTGTTGTTCTGCAGGCTTGAGACCGTGGTGGTGCAAAGACCGGTGGTCGTGTCGCAGGTAAAGTTGGTATCGCACTGGCTATTGGAGGTGCATGCCGCCCCGAGTCTGCCTACGCACTCGTTCTGGCTCAGCGTGACCGTAGTTGACTGTGCGCCGCCGGCGCATACGGTGCTCGGAGCCTCCATACAAACGCCGGTATTCGTGTCGCATTGGTTCGCATCCGCGCACTGCGTGAAACTCGTGCAGGCGCTGGTGGCGACGCAGGTTTGATTGGGGCCGCAACTGTTGTCATTTGACACCGCGCACGCAACCGGCGGCGGTCCGCCGCCCGTCACCAGCCCGAGCCAAACCGTATTCGAAGTGGTGTTCGTGTACTTGAAGGTGCGAAATCCCGTTGGACAGGTCGGCAGAGATGTCGTCGATGGCACCACTACGAATCCGAGTGATGTCGTCGAGCCTCCTGTTGTATGGCTGAGGTTGACATGGTCGCCGACTCCGGCGCACACCGCCAGCGAAAAGCTGCCGTCCGGATGGACGCTCGCTGACCCACTCGCCGAGCACCCGGATGATCCCGCCGCGACCGCGTTGGCTTGTCTGAAACCGGCGCTCGAGGAGCTCGAACCACTCACAGTTCCGCCGCCCGGTGCCACACCGGGAGCGCCCAGGATTGCGACGACCCCGTTTATCGGGGCCTGCACTTGAACATTCGCAATCGGAGTCGCCGTGGGCGTCGGGGTGGGGGTGGGAGTGTTCTTATGCCCTCCGGAGGAGCTTGAACTACCGCCGCAGGCGCTGAGAAGCAACAACAGGCCAGTAAGGAACAGCGAGGACCAAGCAGCAAGCCTACGAGCCATAGTCTCCTACACCTTGCGCCCGCGAAGTGTTTCGGAAGTTGCACGCGGCGGCAAAATCATCACGATCGCGGGTGCGTGAGACCTGGCCGACGGCTCGGAGTTCATATCACACCTTGGCGCACAATACAGCCGAGATTGTGCGATTATCAATTAATTTTTGTTGTTTCGGTGTCTGAACAAAGCTCAGCACTTGTTTCCATCTGCCGTTTCCTATCATTGCCACATACCGAATGCCTTCACCGCCATCCTTCGACGTCTACTCTGAAGCCGGCACGGGCAGGCTCGTGAAATCAATCTGGTACCCGAGCATATTGACCGCTCCCTGCGCCTGGCACTGGAAGGTGCTGGTGAAGTCGTCGTAGGCGTAGGTGTAGGCGCTCGGGCAGGCTTCTTTCAGATTCGCCAGCCATGGCTGAACGTCGGCAGCCCAGGTGGTGTTGTTGCTGGCGCACGATCCGGTAGCTGCGGGCCACAGCGTGGAAAGCGGATTGGCGGCATCCGTCGCGCATCCGCAACATCCCGTCGTCGGGTCGGCGTTGGCGTTGTAGCATGACTGCTCGTTGGCAGGATTTCCGGCCTGGGCGGCGCTGGATGCGCCGTTGCAGCCGAGCAGACTCGCGAGGTTGGTCTTCGTGCTGTCGCCGTCGATGATGCCGGCGCCGCAATTCAAGGCGGGGCTGCCGGGTGACCCTATAAGGTTGTTGGCGTTGGCGCAGAAGTCGTCCGCTGTCCACCATCCCTCGAAACTTCCGCACTGGCGCAGATAGACCTGCGGCGATAGCGTCGCGCTGCCGAGGCCCGGAACAAGTTGGCTTCCGCAGAACTGCCCGGCTGGGCAATCGCTCTGCGCGCTGCACTGGCAGTAGGAGTTGCCATCGCCGGCCTGCAGGCAGTGCAATCCGCTCGGACATTGAGTGTCGGAAGAGCAGGTCTTGTAGCAGACCCCATTCAGAGCCTTGGCATTGCCCGAGCACGAATAGGCGACCCCGGCAGGATCGGCAAATAGCGGACATCCGGTCGGCGCCTGTCCCGCGGGCGGGTTCCCGGTGCCGACGGCGCACGGCTTGGCAATCAGCATCAACAGAGTGGTGTAGTCGGTGGTTTGCGTAGCCGAAGGAATGGGAACGCTTTTGGTGTATTGGCCGAAGTCGAAATTGCAATCGCCGCCCGGCGTCGCACACCAGTAAGCAGGATCGACGCCGTTCGGGGTTTGAGTCGCGGTCGGAATTGGACCCATCTGCTCTCCGATATTGGCGCCATTGATCACGGTGATGTCGTAAAAGTCCGTGGCACTTCTTTGCAGGGTAAATTCCGCGATAGTCGCGGGCTGAGCGCCGCCCACGCCAACCGGACAATCCGCGTTCGGAACCGGTTTTCCACCGTTTGACGAGACGGAAGTGTTGCAATCGCCGGTGAGGCAACTGGTGCCGTCGGCCTGGCAACCGGTTCGAGCGCCCAGGCCTCCGCTCCACCACACCGCGGAAGGAATCGCCGTCGAAGACGGCGCCGCGCCGGGCGACGGAGCCGGCTGATATGTCACGTTCGCTTCGGTGAGACAGAAATTGACGGCGGCGGCGTTGGTCGGCAGTTCCCAATTCCACGGATCGTCGGGAGTGAAATCGAGAAACTCAGTCGGCGATGGAAGCGTGAAATAGCAAAGATTGGTGGCGAGATTGCACCCCGCGCCCGGTCCGCAATCCGAATCCTGCTGGCATTGGCAGTTGAGGCCCGCCGACTTGGGCCCGATTGGATTGGAAATGCCGGGGCACGCCAGCGATCCGATGCTGGTGCCGCATTGGCATGATCCCGTCGCGGCATTGATCGTGCTCGCGGCGGCCAGGCAGCTTGAGGCGCCGTTGTTGACCACGCACACCGAGCGCAAGGCGCCGCCCCCGCCCGAAACCCACAATGCCTGCGAAGTGCTGTTGGAGACCAGCAGCTGGCGCTCGTTCGCGGCGCACGGATTGCCCGTAAAGGTGCTGGGCGCAGCCGTCGAAGAGACTGTCACATCTCCCAGCACCGAAGATTGGCCGCTCGAATCCTCGAAATCGACCTCGACCTGGTTGCCGATCGAGCCGCAGACCGACACCGAGAAACTGCCGTCAGCGTTGGTAGCGACACTTGCCATGCGGGTGCAAGAAGATGCTTCCGCAGCCTTTAGCTCGGTCGCCGAAGAAGACCCCGAGGCCGATTCATCAGCCGCAGTGATTATTCCCTCGCCAGGTGCGACGCCTGCGCTGCCGATAACAGTGACGAATCCGAGGGCGTTGGGACTGGTCACCGTGATTGAGGCAGTGGGCGTGGCGGTTGGAGTCGCGGTAGGTGACTTTCCGGTTCCGGAGGAATTTGACCCGCCACACGCGCTTAAGAACGTCAGCAGGCTTGCTGAAATTGCCAGCAGCCCCAAGCGACGCATCATTGATACTCCCTTCGTGCTGCGCCGCTATGAGATCGCGACTGGCACTGTTCCGTTTCTGGACGCGCCCAGATGCA
This sequence comes from Pseudomonadota bacterium, assembly GCA_021323675.1. GTDB lineage: Bacteria > Desulfobacterota > Binatia > Binatales > Binataceae > JAFAHS01. The sequence goes on from JAJPKP010000087.1 coordinate 70,920, forward strand.
TTCATCGCAACTTATCCGCCCAACTTGTATCAGATGTCGAACGACAACAACGAATACCCATCCGGTCGCGAACTATTACCGGCGGTTATGGATGGCCGCGTCAGGCCGATCGCGGGCGAAGCCTGCGAACATTGCGACCCGGCTCCGCCTCATCCCCGAGAGCATCGAGATTGGCGGACGCGCTGCCGCGAATGCGTCTCAGCAGCGAACGGAGGGGACCGGAGATGTGCCGATTTTTGTTGCGTACGGTCTGGATGGTCCAGGTGACGGGCGGGTCGAAGGGAACGGTCGCCACTCGCGCAGCATCGATCTGGCTTGCCACTTCGCCGTCGATAAAGCCGACTCCCGCTCCAGTGGCAACCATCGCCGCCACCGCCTTCTGAGTCGCGGCCTCGCATGACACCTTTGGTCGGCGCGCGGCTTCGAAAAATCGAAGCTCGACGATCGATCGGATCGTATGCGGCGGGCTGATCAGGACGATGCGCTCATCGGCGAGGTCCTCGATGCGCAGGCTGCGCCGCGTGGCGAGCCGATGCATTGCAGGAAGCGCCACCAGCATCCGGCGCTCCCCGATGGGCGCCGTATCGAAATGAGGCTGGCTGCTTAGGGGACCGAAGAGAAAGCCCAGGTCGGCGAGTTCCAACCCGATCGATCGCAGCACCCCCTCCTGCGTTTCCACCACGATCTGCATCCGGATTTCGGGATTGTCGCGCGCAAACTCGCCCAGCAGGCGCCCGATCGAGCCTTCGACCAGCGCGGGCAGGGACACGATGCGGAGATCGCCGCGCTTGCCGCTTTGAATCGAGCGCACCGCGGCCGCGATGCGCTCCATCCCGGCGTAGGAGCGCTGGACTTCCTCGTACAGCATCCTTCCGTCATCCGTAAGCGTCATCCCGTGGCGGCCGCGCCGAAAGAGCATCAGTCCGCAGTTGCGTTCGAATTGAGCGATAGCGCGGGTCACCGCGGGCTGCGTGATCTTCAGCTTGTGGGCGGCGTAGGTCGCGGATCCAGCCTCCACGACCGCGCGGAAGATCTCAACCGATCGAGCGTCGATCGCTTCCATGCATTCTCACGGCGCGCGCGGTGGGCGAGCGCGGCAACGGATGAGGCAGCATAGCTTGAGGAGGCGACAAGAGCGACCCGCAATCTTCGCGGTTTGACTTCCTTAATTCTCCGGAGCTAGTGACGGTCAGACGGCATCTTCTCCTCGGAAAAAAGGAGGCGGCCCCTATGCCCAAGATTATCCTTCAGCTTTATCCCGTCATTCCCGCTGCCAGCGAAGAGGAACGCGAGAAGCTGCGGCCCATCGGACGCAACCGCGATCGCTACCAGGAAACCATCCAGGGATGGAGCGATATTATCCGCGCGGCGGACGAAATGGGCGTGTGGGGCGTCGCAACCATCGAGCATCATTTCTGGTCGGAAGGGTATGAAGTCGGCCCCAGCCCGGGCGTGCTGAACGCGTACTGGGCCGCGATCACAAAAAACGTGCGCGTCGGGCAGCTCGGCTACGTGATGAGCACGCAGAATCCGATTCGTGTCGCGGAAGAGACCGCCGTGCTCGATCATCTGACGCAGGGACGATGCTTCGTCGGCTTCGCGCGCGGGTATCAATCGCGATGGACCAACGTGATCGGCCAGCATCTGGGAACGCGCGCGACCACATCGCCGTCCGCCGCCAAGGTCGATCCTTCGCGGATGTTCGGCAAGCAGCCGGAGGGCAAGGAATTCAGCGATGACGAAGTCAACCGGCGTCTGTTCGAGGAAGAAGTGGACATCGTCGTAAAGGCGTGGACCGAGGAAAGCATCGAATTCAAAGGAACCGCCTGGCAGATTCCGTTTCCCTACGATCGCGGCGTCGACGACTGGCCGCTTGCAAACATCGGCGTGACAGCGCGGCTCGGCGCGCATGGCGAAGTCGATGAGTCCGGCCATGTGCGCCGCGTAAGCGTCGTGCCCGCGCCCTACTCCAAGCCGCATCCTCCGGTGTTCGTCGCCACCAGCGGATCGCCGGAGAGCGCGGAGTACGCCGCCCGGCGCGGGTTCATCCCGCTTTATTTCACCGCGCTGCAGACAGCGCTCACTCTGGGCAACGCGTACGTGAAGGCATCGGCGGCGGCCGGCCGCCCGGTCCACCTCGGCCAGAACCAGGCGCTGGTCAGGATGCCGCGTATCGCTTCGTCGCGCGCGGCCGCGGACCAGATGGTGATGGACTACGATTCCGACATCTTCCGGAACTTTTACGCCGCGATGGGACGGCACAGGATCGAGCGGCGCGATGTTCCGGGCGCGGTCACGAAATACGGGCTATGGACGATCGGCACGGCCGACGATGTGCGAAAGCAGCTTGTCGATGAGTGGAAACAGATGCCGGCGGAATACCTGACGCTGATCTATCATTACGCGCAGATGCCCAAAGACGCGGTGATCGACAACCTGCGGCTGTTCATGGAGAAGGTAAAGCCCGCGCTGGATGAACTGACGCAGTATCCGGCGCGCTAGGCGCGTCAATCGCCGAAGGTCACCTTCTGCCCCCGCACCCAGGCGAGGATGTCGGCGATATCGCGGTCGGACATTACGCTGCCGAAACTCGGCATCGAACGGCGGCCATGAACGATCACGTCGTTCCAGTCGCGCCATCGAAAAAGAATCGGCTGCTGGACCAGATTGGGACCGAGTTTTCCGCGCGCGTCGCCGTTGTGGCAGGGTGCGCAATTGTTCGCATAGAGCTGGCTTCCACGGCCGGCATCTCCGGGCGCGTGATGGCCTGGTTCGGGGGCGACGGCCGCTAACGCCGCCGCAGCCGAAATTCGCGCGGGCGTCATCGGCGGTGCACCCGGACCATATCTGGCGGCCAGATAGTCGGCGAGCGGGGCTATCTGATCGTCCGAAACCGGCGAGCCCCATCCCTTCATCTTCTTGATGACCGCAAGCCATGCGTCACGGCTGAGCCGCTGCTGCTGAAGCATCAGGCCGGAATGACATATCTGGCAGTCATTTTGCGCGACCGTTTCGGCATCGCCAGTCTGGTTCGCGGCGCGCGCGAGCGCGGGCGCGCCACACACGACGATCGCCAATGCGAGCATCGCGAGGCGCCTCACGATCGCACCTCGCATCGGACACGGTCGATGCCGTTCCACAGGTAGCCGCTCTTGTTCCACGGAGTCTGATCGGGCTGCGTGTTCCCGGCGCTGTCGGTGGCGCGGACCGCGATCGTATGCGCGCCCGCCTTGGGCGAATCCCACGTGTACCGCCATTGCTGCCACGCGCCGGGAGATCTTTGCCGATCGAGATCGGCGGCAACCCACGCCCCGCCATCAAGCGAGACCTCGACGCGTTCGACTGCGCCGGTTCCCGTGAAAGCGACTCCCGATACAACGATCCGGCCCGCGGGCATCACAGCGTTGTCCAGTGGGCGCGCAATCAGGGACTTAACCCGGTTGGCCGTCACCGGAGGCGGCTTCCCCGCCTGGTCCTGCCCTGAAATCCGATAGCCGGTCTGCATGTAAAAACCTTCGGCTTCGTGATCCTGAAGCGTGATCCTGCCGATCCACTTAAGCCAGTGATCGCCCGCCCATCCGGGAACGATGAGGCGGCAAGGTCCGCCGTGCAGAACCGGCAGAGGCGCTCCGTTCATCTCGAATGCGAGCAGCGTCGTGGGGTCGAGTGCGCGCTCGATCGGGATGCTCCTGACGAACCTGGGCGTCGTCGGCATCGGGGGCAAATCGAATCCCGCCGATTGCATGTGCCTGGCGGCCGGCCGCAGCCTGAGCGCGTCGAGCACATCGCGCAGGCGCACGCCCGTCCATTCGGCGTTGCCGACGCCGCCCTTCAACCACTGCACGCCCGGAACCTTGGGAGAGTAAAGCGATCGGCCGTTGCCGGCGCATTGAAGCGTCGCGGGAAGAGTCACGACGGGAAACTTGCGAAGATCGCGGAGCGAAAAGCTCTTCGGATTCTTCACCATCCCCTGAAACTCGAGCCGCCAGGCATCGCGATCGATCACGGGCGGACCGAAGTGGCTTCGGACGAAGAACACTTCGTTGGGAGTGTCGTAGGTCTCGAGATATTCGACCGGAGTTTCGAGTTCCTGCGGCCGCGGCAACCGCTCGAGCATCATCGGCGGCTGCGCGGTTGATGCGGCGCGCGCGAAGCTCGCGGGCATCAGGCCGGCGGCGACGCCAGCCGCAAGTCCGCGAACGATAAATCTCCGGCGTGTCCAAAGCTCTGGCCGATCAGGATCGTCCATGTGCGTCTTCCGGGTGAGCTATCCGATCCACCCTAGCAGGATGGCCGCAAGAGTTCCGCTTCCCATTGCGATCCAAAGAAGGAAGCCCTGGACCAATGGCCGCTTGCCGACCATTCGCAGAGCGTCGCGGCTGAGTCCCGACCCAATCAGGAAAAGCGTGACCACGAGAACGCGCTGGGCGCCGGCAAATACGACGTGACCGGCGGGCTTGAGGCCGGGAATCCACGTGACGACGGCCGCCGCGGCGAGAAAACCCAGGATGAACCAGGGGCGCTTCGCCCTGGTTGCCGGTTCGCTTTTGCCGCGATTCCAGACCGCTCCGATCGCAAGGGTCACCGGCACGATCCACAACGCGCGCGTCAGCTTGATGGTCGTGGCGACTTCGAGAGCGCGAGCCCCATACTGCATCGCCGCTCCAACCACCGAACTGGTGTCGTGAATCGCCAGCGCGCTCCATACCCCGAACTGCACCTGGCTCAGCCCCGCGTGATGGCCGATCCAGGGGAAAATGAAGAGCGCGATCGCGTTCAGAAAAAACACCGTCGCGAGCGCGACCGAAACTTCGTCGCTCTTCGCGCGGATGACCGGCGCGACCGCGGCGATGGCGCTGCCGCCGCATATCGCGGTGCCCACCGTGACGAGAAGCGAGGTGTCGCGGCGAGTGCGAATGACCGCGCCGAGCATCATCCCGATCGCGACAGTCAGGGTAATGCCCACAACGGTGTAGGCAAATCCGTGAGCGCCGGCGCGCGCCACTTCAGAAAGATTCATCCCCGCACCCAGGCCGACCACCGACAACTGCAGCATCGGCGCGACGACCCGTCCGGTCATTCGCGCAAACGGATTTCCGATTGCCAGCGCGACGGCAATTCCCAGCATCAGTGCGACCCCGGGTGAAACCGCGGGCGCGAACGTCGCGAGCGCGACCGCGACAAATGCCAGCCTAACCGGCGCGGACGACGAGTCCGGCGGGCCGCCTGGAGCGGCGCGGCGGAAGGGTTCGGGAGATGCGCCCAGGTGCGCGCCGCGGGCGGACGTCATCGCGCGCGGACCCGGGTCGGCGCGCGCAGCGCGCCCATCTGCGCTTCCAGCCGATCGCGCAGCCGGGTGCAAACCATGTCGCACAGGTCGAGCACGATATCGTCGGCGATCGAGTAATAGGCGTTGTTGCCCTGCTGGCGGCGGCGGATCAGGCCGGCATCCTGCAGCACTTTCAGGTGCTTGCTGACGTTGGGCTGGGTCGCCTCCGCGGCTTCGGCCAGCGCCGACACGCTGAGCTCGCCGCGCTCGAGGAGCTGCAGAATTTTCAGGCGCAGCGGCTCGCCCATCGCGCGAAAGCGCGCCGCGACCATTTCGAGCGCCTCGCGCGTCATCATCCGCGGCGCCCCGGGCATTCGGGTTACGGTTGCCTTCATGAGTGATTAGTTATATGGTTATGCAGTAGCGAGTCAAGCAGAGCGCGCGCCGGACGACACGGCGCCCGGGAGGCCGCATATGTTCTGTCACGAACTCAACCGCGGACATTGCAAAACCTACCTGCTCGGATGCGATCAGACCCGCCGCGCGGCGCTGATCGATCCCCTCCGGGAGCATACCGGCCGCTACATCGCGGTCGCCGCCTACCACGGCCTGCGCCTCGACTACGTCATCGACAGCCACACCCACGCCGACCATCGCAGCGGCATCTGGGACGTGGCGAGCCTGACCGGCGCCAGGGTCGTGATGGAACGGCACGCGCCCGCGCCCAATGTCGATATTCATGTTTCGGACCGCGAGGTACTCGAGCTCGGCACACTGCGGCTCAGGATCCTCCATACGCCCGGCCACACGCCCGACGGAATCAGCATCGCGACCGAAGGCCGCGTGTTCACGGGCGACACGCTGCTTATCGGCGGAACCGGCCGCGCGGACTTCGCCGGCGGCGACGCGGGAAAACAGTACGATTCGATCGTCACGGCGCTGTTTTCGCTGCCGGACGACACGATAGTGCTTCCCGCGCACGACTATCGCGGCAATCTGTCCTCGACCATCGGCAAGGAAAAGGCCTCCAACCCCAGAGTCGCCGGGCGCACCCGCGATGAGTACATCCGGATCATGAACGAGCTGCGCCTTGCGCTGCCCGACAAGATCCAGGAATCGCTGCAGGCGAATCAGTCCGCGATCGACGACGACTCGCTCAAGTTTCCCGATCTGGCTCAATTGAAGACCGTATGCCAGATCACCGGCGCGGAACTGCGGGAGCGTGTCGCGTCGGGCGCTCCGCCGGTGATTCTCGATGTGCGCGAAGAAGACGAATATCGCGGCGAACTCGGCCATATCCGCGGAAGCCGACTGATTCCCCTGCGCGCGCTGCCGAATCGCGCGGGCGAACTGGGAGATGCGAGGAATTCCGAAATTGTGGTTGTATGCCGCGCCGGCGTGCGAAGCAGCACCGCCGCCGCCATTCTCACCGCGCTCGGCTTCGAACGCGTCTGCAACCTGAAGGGCGGGATGCTCGAATGGAACGAAGCGGGCATGCCGGTCGAGCGGTGAGGACGAAGCGCGATGCATAATTTCACTCCGATCGCGTCGCTCGCCGGCGGAATCCTGATCGGCCTGAGCGCATCGGCGATGCTGCTTATGGAAGGAAAGATCGCGGGCATCAGCGGTATCTTTGCCGGCCTGCTCAGGCCGGCAAAACGCGACCTGCTCTGGAAAGCCTGCTTCGCCGCCGGGCTGATCGCGGGAGGATTGCTGCTGAAAATCGCCCTTCCCACCGCGTTCGATTTCGGAATCGTGCGTCCCTACGGCGCGCTGATAGCCGCCGGATTGCTGGTCGGCTTCGGCACCAGGCTGGGAAACGGATGCACCAGCGGACACGGCGTGTGCGGAATCAGCCGCCTGTCGGCGCGATCAATCGTCGCAACCTGCATCTTTATCGCGAGCGGCGCGATCGTTGTCTACCTGGTCAATCACACCTTGGGCGGCGCGCAATGAAATCGGCGCTGATTTCTTTCCTGTCGGGCGTCGTATTCGCGCTGGGTCTCGGTATCTCCGGGATGACGCGGCCGATCAAGGTCATCGGCTTTCTCGATTTCCTCGGCGCATGGGACGCGAGCCTCGCGTTCGTGATGCTGGGAGCGATCGCGGTGTATTTCGTCGCGCACCGAATCAGCCGCACGATGCGATCGCCGATTCTCGCGGCTGAGTTTTCGATTCCCAGGCGCGCGGATATCGATGCCCGCCTTATCGTTGGAGCGGCGCTGTTTGGCGCGGGATGGGGTCTCGGTGGATTCTGCCCCGGTCCGGCCATCACGTCGCTCGCATCGGGCGCCGCGCCCGTCGCGGTGTTCGTCGCGGCGATGGCGGCGGGCGTGTATCTGCACGGATGGTGGGCCGCGGCGCGTGAGACAAAAGCGCAATCGGAAACAGCATCGATCGCGGCGGCCGCTGCCGACGCTTAGGGTTTGATTGCGAACCTGGACCGAATCGTTTGAGCTACCTGGACGAGGTGCCGGGCTCGACCGGGCCGCCGGCTGCCTTCCAGGCGTTGAAGCCGCCGCCCATGTGACAGACCGGCTCCAGTCCCATCCGCTGCAGGGTCTGCGCTGCCAGCGCAGATCTTCCACCGCCCGCTCAGAAGAAGAGGAACTTCTTTCCCGAACCGAATATCTCTTTGTAGTAAGGGCTTTCGGGGTCCACCCAGAATTCGAGCATCCCGCGCGGAGCATGGAAGGCACCCGGAATGCGCCCGTCGCGGTTAAGTTCGCGAATGTCGCGAATATCGACGAAGACGACGCCCGGATCATCCCTGAGCTTCAGCGCATCTTCGGCGCTTACCGTCTCGATTTCAGCATTCGCCTCCGCGAGCATCTGCTTGACGGTTTTCCTGAGCTTCAGCGGCATGTCGAGTCTCCCTGACGGGCTATGCGCTCTTTGCCTGGTAGCCGGATCCGAGTTTCATCGCGAAGTTTTCTCCCCATTCGTAGGGAAGATCGATCATCGCGCCACCCTGCTCCACCGTTTCGAGCGCCCGGAGCGCATCGAGCAGGATCGCCCGCTGCTGCGCGGTGTTGAACGGGCGTCCGAACGGATTACCCATCGGGAAATTGACGAACACGGTGCGCGGCGGGCGCACCTGGGCCGAGAGGTCGCGGCCGGTTGAAACAACTACGGTTGGAATTCCTGAAGCTTCAACCACCCTGGCGACCAGACCAACGGTCTGGTGATCGAGCGGTCAGGCGGGCACAAGAACGAACGCATCGACGCTTTCCTCGCGAAGCTTGCGCGCGAGCGCGGGAGCGGCCTCGTTCATCACGGCGGTGCGGACATAGATGCGCCCCATGAAGCCGCTGTAATGATGGGGCGCGACTTCGCCGATAACGCCTTCTGCCGCCAACTCGCGAAGCCGATCGATCGGAAAGATGCAATTGATATCGCGATCGGCGTCGGCATGGTTGTAGTAGTCATCGTTGATAGCGAAGAAGTGTGCCGGCGTCTCCCGGTCAATCGGGTCAAGGCGCAAATCATTTCGCGCCTGCGGATTGAACGGCGCGGCATCCTTGCGCGACACGCCGCCCGACGTGAGCATCGCGATTCGGCATCGTCCAAGCGGCTTCGCAAGCCGCATCAGGGGCGCGCCTTCATTGATCGTCCAGTTGTAAGGAGGAAAGCCCTGGCTTCGGTAAAACTCGTTCAAGCGCGCGGCGTACTGTATCGGTTCCATACCCGATTCCTCTGCTACTCCAGTCGGCGCGCAAACGCCAGCCCGCCCAACCGCGATCGCCGTTTGCGGATGGCGGCGCGCGGAGTTACTAAGTCGGATCGAGCAACCGCGATGACGTGGGTCGAGGCCATCGAGCGCATCCGCTCACGCGTCGAGCAGACGGCGCGATCGGGACATCCCGGATTCCCGCATTTTGCCGATCCCGACACCAAAGCATGGACGTGGTCGCCCGCCGGAGATTGGACGGGCGGGTATTTCAACGCGATGCTATGGATAGGAGCGGCGAACGGGCCGGGCGCGGATCGCGATCGATGGCTTGAGTGGGCGCGGGCGTTCACCCATCGGCTCGAACCCCGGCTCAGGTCCGACAGCTCGTCGCGAGCGCTCCTCTTCTACTACGGCGCCGCGCTCGGATCGATTCTGTGCGGCGACCGCACCGCGCGCGATTTGGCGATCGAGGCCGCGCGGGAGATTGCCGCGATGTACAATCCACGCGCGGGAGTGATTCCGCTCGGCTCCGCGTTCGAGGAAGTGTCGGACGTCGGCGCGGCCGAGGCCGAAATCGACATGGTGCAGGCCGTCGCGCTGCTGATGTGGGCGTGCCGGGAGAGCGGAGACACGAGCCTGCGCGAGATTGCGGTCAGTCATGCGCGCCGCCATATCGAGTTCTGCCTGCGTCCCGACGGTTCCATCTGCCAGTCCGCATCGTTCGACCCGTCATCGGGCGCGATGATCCGCCGGTACACGCACAAAGGAATCAGCGATAACAGCACGTGGGCGCGGGCGCAGGCGTGGGCGATGCTCGGATGGGCGCTGGCGGCGCATTGGTGCGAGGATCTGTCGTTTCTCGAACCGGCGGGACTCGCGGCGGATTGGTGGATCGCGCACGTGCCGAGCGATCGGATCGCGTTCTGGGACTTCGACGATCCGGCGATTCCAAACACAAATCGCGATACTTCCGCCACCGCGATCGCGGCGGCAAGCCTGCTCAAGCTCGCGACTCTTACCCGCGACCAGCGCCGGCGGCAAAAGTGGCGCGACGCGGCCGAGGCGACCGTCCGCGCGCTTATCGACGGCCATCTCGGTCCGGAAGGCGGGCTCTGGAACGGATGCTTCAACAAGCGAATCGGCCTTGCGACCCGCCATGAGCTGATCTGGGGAACCTACTATCTGTTCGAGGCGCTGCAGGTGCTCGCGGCAAAGCTCGACCCGACGCGCGTCTGAGCAAAGGAATCAGTGAGGATGCTGAAGGTTGCCATTCTTGATGACTACGTGCGAATCGCGCTGCAATCGGCAGATTGGCCGGTCCTGCGCGGCAAGGCGGAAATCACCGTCTTCGATCGGCACCTGACCCAGGATGAAGCCGCGGCGGCGCTTAAGCCTTTCGATGTCCTCTGCACGGTCCGGGAGCGGATGAGCCTGCCGCGCAGCCTCTTCGAGCGGCTGCCGAACCTGAAGATGGTCACGATCATCGGGATGTCGCTGCCTAACCTCGACATGGCTGCGGCAACCGACCACGGCGTGATCGTCGCGCATTCCAACTTCAGCAATCCGCTCTACGCGAACATCGTCAACGGAACGCCGGAACTGACGTGGGGCCTGATGATCGCGACCGTGCGCAACATGAGCGTGGAAGATCGGCGGATGCGGGCGGGAGGATGGCAAAGCACGGTGGGAATCATCCTTGCCGGCCGCACGCTCGGCCTGCTCGGGCTCGGCCGGATCGGCAAGCGGATGGCCGCATATGGGCGAGTTTTCGGGATGGAAGTAATCGCGTGGAGCCAGAATCTCACCGATGAAGCCGCGGCGGCCGCGGGCGCACGACGGGTCGAGAAGGACGACCTTTTTCGCCTTTCCGACGTGCTCTCGATTCACGTTCAGTTAAGCGATCGCACCCGCGGATTGGTCACCGCGCGCGAGCTCGCCCTGATGAAGCCCGAGGCGTACCTGATCAACACCTCGCGCGGGCCGATCGTGGTCGAAGCCGACCTAGTCGCGGCGCTGCGAGAAGGGCGCATCGCGGGCGCGGGAATCGATGTATTCGACCTCGAGCCGCCCCCGCCCGACCATCCGTTCCGATCGATGGACAATGTCACCCTGACGCCTCATCTGGGCTACGTAACGCGCGAAACCCTGAAAGCCTTTTACAGCGACACGCTGGAAGCGGTGGTTGCCTACGCGAACGGCGCGCCGATTCGCGTCGCAAACCCGGCCGCCCTGGCGCATCCGAAGCATCGAAAGGCCTGAGCAGGCCGCGCGTGCCGAACGGACGGAATAGAGCTATATGATGGTTCTGCGGACACAGCTTCGATAACGCTTTGGAGCGTTGTCATTCGAGGTGACCACGATGGCGGCAAACTACACAATCTGTGTTGGCACGGTGGGCGCGGGCGTATGGTTCAGTCCCGACGGAGGAGATCATTGGCGGCGAAGCCGGATAGCGCTGCCGTTTCATGCCGAGCCGGGCGAAATTCAGATTCGCGCCCTGGCCGTCTCGCCACACGATCCGCATTGCCTCCTCGCCGGCTCCGAAGTCGGCCTCTACCGCAGCGAGGACAACGGCGCGAACTGGGAGCTGGTGCCTTCGCCGACCGACGGCCAGCAGATTTGGTCGATCGGATGGCATCCGCGCGACAAGGAGACAATCCTGGTCGGAACCAAAGCACCCGCGGTCTATCGCACTTCCGACGGCGGCAGGAGTTGGACGCAATTGTCGATTCCAATGGCCAGGGAATGCTTCGCGGGAGCGCCCAAGGTCACCAACCTCCTTTACGATAGTCGTGATCCCAACACGATCTTCGTCGGCGTCGAGATCGATGGCGTCTTTCGGAGCCGCGATGGCGGCGAGACGTGGACGCATCTGCCGCCCCTCGGTGACAAGATGCTCAATCAGGATATCCACGGCGTCGCGCTCTGCACCGAGACCGGAAAGCTGTACGCGACGACTCCGGACGGCATCTGGACCAGCACGGACCAGGGCGAGAGCTGGAGCCTGCACGGATTTCCGAAGTTCGCTGAGCGCGACACGATATCCTATTGTCGCGGCGTGGCGCTGAAGCCAGGCGATCCGAACACGATCTTCGTAGGCAACGGCGATTTCATTCCGGGCAAGCGCGGCGCGATCCAGTGCACGCGCGATGGCGGCAAGACGTGGAGCCGATGCGCCCTGCCGGTCGAGCCGAACTCGGTGGTGTACTGGTTCGCAACCAACCCGGCCAACCCCAACACAATCGCAGCCAACAGCCTGCACGGCTACGTCTACACCAGCATTGACGGCGGCGAGACCTGGGAAAAGAACCGCCGCGAATTCGGCGAAATCCGCGCCCTGGCCTGGGTGCCGAACTAAGAGACGATCCCACCGGAGATTTGCTGACGGTCAGCGATGTGGAAGGGAATGTTCAACCCGTCCACTGGATCATGAGCGCGCTCGTCTTTTAGGCTGCGCTTCTGCCGACTTATCATTGACGACCTCACTTTAGCTACGCTGCGACGTGGATTCGATCTTCGCGGGGCGAATAGCGATCACTCTTTGACCTTTGGGAACTAACGTTCCGGTGTGAGGAAGTAAGGTTTTACAGGCTTTCACCGGAGGCTCAAATCCGAACAAAGGTCGGAAGCAAAAAGAGCGACCTAACCCCTGCCCCTTCCCGCACGGGAAGGGGCATCAGAACAAGACTCCGTGGCAGGGCAATAAGTCCACAAAGCTCTCGGAGTGACACCCGGGGGGATCCTGCGGTTATGCGAAGCTTTATCGGACAGGACAAATGACAGGTAAGCTAGATATAGCAGTTTATAACTGTACAAATTGATAAAATATTCTGAATAGCCCGACTCAGGCTCGGTATTAAGAAATAGATGTCGTTTGACAAAATAAGGAGCCATATGCGAGAAATCAATAATTCTAATGAGCCTAAATTCCGAGAATCCAATATATGGCAACGTTATTGGTAAAAAACGCGGAACTTCTCGTTACGATGGACGAAAGCCGGCGTGAATTGCGCGATGCCGGTCTGTACGCCGAAGATGGGGTGATCAAGGCAGTCGGCCCTACCAGCCAGCTACCAACGTCCGCCGACGTCGTGGTCGATCTGTCCGGCCAGATCGTCCTGCCGGGATTCGTAAACTGCCACCATCATCTGGATCAGACCCTGACCCGCAACATCCCCGCAGCGCAGAACAACAATCTTTTCCCATGGCTTCAGGCGCATTACCGCGTTTGGGCATCGCGCACCCCGGAAGACACTCGCTACAGCGCGCTGATAGGGCTGGCTGAGCTGGCGATGACGGGATGCACGACGGTGTTCGACCATGCGTACGTGTTCAAGAATGGATGCCGGGTTGATGATCAGATCGCGGCCGCCCAGGAAATCGGTGTCCGTTTTCATGCCTGCCGAGGCTCGATGTCGCTTGGAGAGTCCAAGGGCGGATTACCCCCGGACGATTGTGTCGAAGAAGAGGATGCGATCCTCAAGGACTCGCGACGTGTCATCGAGGCGTACCACAACCCTTCTCCCGGCGCGATGGTGCGGATGGCGCTCGGACCATGTTCGCCATTCTCAGTCACGGACGGTTTGCTCAAAGAAACGGCGCAGCTCGCGCGCGCCTATAAGGTTCGGATGCATACCCATCTGTGCGAGACCTTCGACGAAGAAAACTTCACGCTGAGCCGTTTTGAGAAGCGGCCCGTCGACTGGATGGAGGGTTTCGGCTGGCTTGGCGATGACGTCTGGTTCGCGCACGCCATTCATGTGGACGACGACGAGATCGCCCGGTTTGCCAAACTCGGCGTCGGTGTGTCGCATTGCCCCAACTCCAACATGCGCCTGGCCTCCGGCATCGCTCCGGTTAAGAAATACATGGATGCCGGGGTGAAAGTGGGACTCGGCGTTGACGGATCGGCGAGCAATGACAGCTCCAACATGATGCTCGAGGCGCGGCAGGCTTTTCTGCTCGCGCGTCTCAGGATGGGCCTGTTGCCGCCTGAAGGTCCGAGCAAGTACCGCCTGCTGTCGCAGTCTCATCCGGTGCGAGCGCGAGAGTGGATGACCGCGCGCGAGGTCATCGAAATCGGGACCCGGGGCGGCGCGGCGGTGTTGGGCCGTCTCGACGATATCGGCTCTTTGGAAGCGGGGAAGTGCGCCGACTTTTTCAGCATCGATTTGCACACCGTGGACTTTGCCGGCGCGCTGTGCGATCCCGTCGCGGCCGTCATCTTCTGCGCTCCGCAGAAGGCGCGCCATACCTTCATCAACGGAAAGCAGGTGGTGAAGGATGGACGTGTAGCGACGGTCGATATGCCGCCGATTGTCGCGGAACAAAATCGCCGAGCCTCGAAACTGGTCCACGGAAAATGAGCTCTCCAGCGCCCGACACTATCTCGGTCATGGTCACGCACCTGCGCGTGAAAGCCGGATCCGAAGCGGCGTTGTCGGCGTGGCACGCCCGCTACACCGACCTGGTGGGCAGCTTTCCCGGCTTCCTGAGCTCGGAAATCGCGCCCCCCTCACCCCCTCAAAATGAGGATTGGCGCCTGATGGTGTGTTTCCAGAACAAGGAGCTGGCGCAGGCGTGGCGCGATTCGCCCCAGCGGGCGCGGCTGTGGGAGGAGGCCAACGCACTGATAGACGGGCCTCCGCGCCGGGAGCTCCGCGACGAAGAAGCTCCCGCGGCCTACCTCCAGGCGGATGTTACCGAGGCGATCAGTACGACCATCAAGCCCGGCATGGAAGCCGAATATCGGAAGTGGCTGGGGCGTGTGCAGCGAGTGCAGGCGGGCTTTCCCGGCTATCGGGGCCAGCTGGTGCAATCGCCGTCGGAGGAGAAGCCGCGATGCTGGACCACGCTGCTGCGCTTCGATACGCCGGCCAATCTTGACAACTGGTTAAACTCGCCCGCTCGAATGGATTTGGTCCGCGAATCCGAACCCATGATCGAATCCACCTCGAGGAATCGTCTCCCCACCGCGTTCGGGTGGTTCCCGACCGCCAACACCCCGGCCCATTCGGTGTGGAAAGAAACGATGGTGGTGCAGCTCACCCTGTTCCCGATGGTGATATTGGAAATCCACTATCTCAATGCGCACTTGAGCGCTCTGCCGCCGACCCTCGCCAGCTTCCTCTCCATCAGCCTCACCGTTGCGGGCGTGTCTTATGTGGGAATGCCGCTGGCGTTCGCGACGTTGGGATGGTGGCTGCTACCCAGGGCGGATGCGCCGAAATGGTTCAATGCCACGGGCTACCTGCTGATGGTCGCGCTATATGCCGCCGAAGTGTGGCTGCTGTCGTATCTCTGACCGTGAAGGGTGCATCGCCTGAAGAGTGAATCGAGGCAACGGTGACGCGCTCGAAACGCTCTCTAGGTAACAGCCGCGCGGTGGGGCGTTGTAGTCGCATCGCGATGCGAGGGATGCTGTGCGCGCTCGCCGTGTGCGCGGTATCGGCCCGATTGGCGCATGGCGCCGGCTCGCCGCCGTCGGTCCCGCCCGCTGCTGTGCCATCGAACGCGGCACCATCGGCGGTAGCTTCGCCATCGACGACGCGAGCTTCGCTGCTCAATGAGCAACCGCCTTCCATATCGGGCAACCCCGGGGCGTCAAACGTATTCGTTGGGACCGGACTTCTGGGCAGGCTCATTGGGTTTACGCCGGAGTCGGGGGTCACCCTCGGCGGCATGTGGATCGGAGACGCCGACTACTTGTTTACCGGAGGACAGAAGCCGCGGACGTGGTCGTTCAACAGTTTGTTCATTCCGAACCTGTACCTGGACCTGCAGAAGATCACCGGGCTGCCGGGAGCAAGCATCGACGTCAACCTGCTCCAATTCAACGGGGAGAACGCGAACGGCAAAGCAGGCTCAGTTCCGGGTTACGATGGACTGGTGGTGGTGCCGCCGTTCGTTCGCACCGAGCTTTACGAGCTGTGGTGGAGACAGAAGCTTTTTGAGGACAAGCTCATCCTTTACATCGGCAAAAACGTGCCGACGATCCAGTTCAACAATGTCTCGCGGCCGGTGGAGGTTTCAGTCCCGGCGGAAGAGATATCGGCGGTTTCGAGCCTTATCTACACGCCGATTTTCATAAATCCCACGCTGCTGGGCGTGGCTCCCGGCTATTACAATTCCGCATGGGGAATCACGGCCAATTGGGTGCCGGCCAAAAGTTTAGACATCTCATATGCTTTCTATGACGGGTCGCTGGCCAGCGGCATCCAGACCGGAATCAAGGGGGGGCCGCAATTCAACGGCCACTACTTCACCATCGGCGAGATGGACTATAGCTGGTTGCTTGGCCCGGAAGGGCTGCCCGGCAAGTTCGGGATCGGGGGATGGGTTCAGACCGGGGAACTATATGGTCCCGGGGTGCAGGAAAAGGGCGCGCAGGGCGCGTACTCACTGGGTTCGCAGCGGATTTGGTACCGAAATCCCGGAGTGGACAACAGCGGAATCTCAGTCTTTTACCAATTCGGTTTCAACGCATCGAACACGCTGTTGGCGAACCGCTACGTGGGTTTGGGCTTAACGGGGTTCGGGCTGATCCCGGGACGACTGTCGGATTCGATGGGCACGGGCCTGGCGTGGTCGTGGCTGAACCGGCGCTATGGCTTTCGCAGCAACGAGGCGATGCTGCAATGGTACTACCAGGCGCATCTCATCGGGACTTCATTCATTCAGCCGGTGATCAGCTACATGCCGAATCCGGGGGCCAGCACGCGGATTCAGGGTGCGGTCACGGCAACGGCGCAGCTAATCGTTCTGTTTTAGCCGGCTGCAAAAGAGGATTTTCACAGCCTGCCTCATAACCGTCATCTCTCCCAAGGAGAGAGAACTAAAGGAAAGAGGACCTTTCCTTCGCAGGATGCTGAGAGCAACCAACGGCACCGTCGTTCGCGTTTCGCCTTCACAACGCCGCGCTACGGCATCGAAGCGAGTGTCTCGCGGTCGAGGCCAGGGGATCAGGGGTGGGCCCAAAGGAGCTCGATCTTTTTGCGCACTTCCTTGCCCGTGGACCCGGCGGTGATCAGATACAGAGTATTACATCCTGCGCCGTAGGAAGTGCCGATGATCCGTATCGTGGCGTTCCCAAGCGCGAGCAGGAGTTCCTGATTGGGATCATTGTTCTTCTGGTCGTCAGCAGGATCCCGCCAGGGGATATCGATTGAGACGATCGGACCCCGCTTGAGTAGTTCCCCCCGCCCCGCTTTGCAATAGATCGTTGCAACGTAATTTTGAAACGGGTTCTCCAGCCAGATGGCTTGAATGTGCTCGATGGAATCGGGCTTGCACTTGGTGAGCCAGCGGTCCAGGTTGCGAAGAAGCCCCAATTTGCCTTTCCAGCCCAATCTCTCAACGTCTCTCTGTGTGTAACGGAACAATCCCCAGCTTCCTCGCTGTGGAATGACGTGATCATCCGGCGATGCTTTCGCGATGTTGGCCTTGCGCACCTGAAATAACCTCGGCTTCGATAGTATTCCTCCAGCGCCTCCAGGCAACGCTCATCAGCCGGCAGCGGCTGCGGTCAGATTCGGGAACCCCACTCCGATCCGGCCGCTTGAGTTCAAGCGGTTCAGAGGTTCGAGTTGCGATGCTCCCAAAGTCGTCGCCCGCACGGCCGCCCAGCGTGGCGCTGCAAAAATACCGGCGTTCCCGTCGCGCCTGCGGCGATGATGACGCTTCTGGTCCGGGTTCGACAGATGCGAAAGGCGGACCGAAGAGCGTCCTGCCGCTCAGGGCGTGGGACAGCCGCTGGGCGCGGGAGAAATCTGCTGGAACCCGACGACTCCGCATTGTCCCTGGTAGAAGTAGTTATAGCAGTTGAGGGGGTTGCGCCCGGTATTAACAATGGGTGTCCCTGCAAGAGACGTATTGGTGGTGTCTTGCCAACATATGCTGTCGGGGTCATTGCCGCTCGGTGTGCCACCGTTGGTAAAGCTATAGGAGACCACCGGGCTGCTGGGGTTGCCCAGCGTTACATTCATCGCCACCCCCGTCGGGACCTGATAGTTGCCGGGGCAAGCGGTTGAGGGAATCGGCGTGGCGGCGCCAGCGGGCCACTGGGCCTTCGGAAGTTTGAGGAGCATGTTGTCGATTCCCACATCGAAAATGCCCCTGCCGGAAAATTGAGAGGAGAGAGAAGGAAAACTGAAGGAGCCTGGTATCAATTGAAAGTCTCCGGGGTGGGCGCTGTCGGGGGTTAGTTGGTAGGCGCCGTAGCCGGCAGGGCTGGTCGAATTGACCCCCACCGTCACGCCACTCGTAGTTAGCACATACCCGGGACCGATGTCGGTGCCGTTGTTTGCATCAGTGACCTGCAGGAAGGCGTTCTGGGCGGGGCTTTCGAACAGCTCGCTCGGATTACCGCTCTCACGGTCGTAGCCGACTCCGATGTAATGCAAGTTGGCGGCGCTCTTACAAGGCGGATTCCTGGGCACGCTGGCGCAACTTGAAACCTTGCAGGTGTATTGAACCGCCAGCACCATTATCGGATTGGTTTGAATCCATCCGCTATTGGTTTGGATATCGACCGGCGCCAGGTAATAGCGGCCCCAGTAGGCGTTGTTGCTGCTATCGTAGCAGGTCGTTCCTTTCGGTCCGGGACCTATGACGAAACCGTTCGCGCCGTCTTTCTGCGCGGCCGCGATCTCGCTCTCGGGGACGATCGTTCCCAAAGATCCCGTATCAACCGTGTAGTCAGCCGCGGGAGTCGGGATTGCGCTGGGGTTCGTATAACCGACCGCGGCCGCGATCTTCAGCGCATTAGGCAGGGTGCTGGTAAGGGATACCGAATAGTTCTGAGTGGCCGTTGCGCAGGTTGCTGGCTGTGGCAGAACCAGCGTCTGACCGATGGCAAAACCGCCCGTCCGAGGATCGGAAATCCAGGCATCAATCAAGACGTTGTTGGGGAACGATGCGCCGGTGTAGGTGAAGGTCGCGGACGAGGTGCTCAGGGTTTGAGTCGGTGGCGTAATCACACCATCGGGAACTCCATACACGGCGAGATTGAACTGATTGGTCGAACTCGGCGTGATGATACCGCCGTGGGAGTCATACGCCGTGAGCGTGATCGTGAACTGCGACGAAGTGGAGGACGGGGTTAGGGTGGTCGCCACGGGTGAGAAGATGATGGTGTCGGCAACGGAAGTAGGCGTCGCGGTGGGAGTTGCGGGTCCGGACGTGGACGAAGAACTACCGCCGCACGCGCCAAGAAGAAGACAAATCAGAGCGCCTGCAACAGAAAGCAGCGCACAATTTCTAGCCATTGCTGAAGCGCTCATCACCATTCTTCTTAACCCGGAACGGGCACCTTTCACGATAAATTTCTTGCATTTAAACTTTTAGAATTGCAATGACACTATATAACCTATTTAAATAGGTTGCAAATGGTCCAATAGAGATTTAATGGGCCATTTGTAGTTTTAACTCTAAGAAAGCTCTGCGAGACGGGCTCAATCACTGACCCGTGAGGCGAACATTTTCAGAAGCTTCTACGCCCGGGTAAGTATCCCCTAGACGCTAGTACCGGAGTTTGTTCTAATGTGGCGCAGAAACGCCACGGGAGTGAAACCGGACAAGCCGGACCGCTTCTGTCGGCTGGCTTCGCCGGGGATTAATTGGATGACCGTCTGCATCGTTGCGCGCTGCCAAGAAGACAAGTCGTTTATCGTGGCAGGCGACCGCCTGTTTTCTTACGGTCGAGACAGTATGGACAGCATCTCGCTCAAGCGCGTACTGCTCACTCCAGATCATCGCTGGACGACAATGTTTGCCGCCGATGATGTGACGAATGTAATGCCAATCATTCGGTCTGCACGCCATTTTTTACAGTTTAGTAACTACTCTTGTCCTTACGACTTACAAGCAGTGAGCGCCGCCTGCTCGCTGGCCTATCGAAACGAACGCGAGCGCCTAGTGAATGAACGAATCCTTGGCATGTACGGAATGACTCTGGCGCAATGGATTGTAAAAGCGGCGCATTTTGGCGATGTCGAAGTCGCACGGATAAACCGAGCCATTGAAAACTTTGATGTTGGGGTTGAGTTAATCGTGCTCGGATACGACAGCCGCAACGTGCCGCATGTCTTTACCGTTGTAGAGCCTGGTACATCAGAAAACCGTGACCATGAAGCCTTTGTGGTAATAGGTTCAGGCGCGCGACGTGCTCAAGATTCATTGTTGTCAAGAGAGCTACCAATGCCTTCGCAAGCGGAACTGATGTGTCGAGTGTTGGAAGCGAAATTTTGCGCAGAGGGAGATTACGTAGGCCCGGACTCATGTGCGGGGGTCATCGTCCAACCGAAATCCGAGAGAGCGGATGCGCCAGAACGGTTTCTACGAAATCGAGAGATAGACGCGGTTAGAACGGCTGTGCAAAGTCAACGCACGAATCCATATCCCGATGATGTCATAGAAGCAGTTCAGAAAGGCATTGATAGTGCGGTTACATCAGCGGAAATGGAGCGGGCAGTGCAGCACTTGATGAAAGAAGCAGCTGCACGCAAAAATAAACAAGGATGAGGACCAAAACAAAGACCCTGCGACCAAAGGCGGCGCAAAAGTCCACGCCCAAGAACCGAAACGTTCCGATACCGGCGATTAGTCGTGAACGATTTTTTGATCAGTTAAAGAAGGCAACGCGGAAGACGGAATCCTAAGACGCCTTCTTCTCGATCCGATTCATAGCCGCCTCGAACATATTGCGCTTGGCGACGCTCTTTCTGCGATTGAACCGGAAGGCATACTCGTTCAGATAGTGTTGCAAGTACTTTTGGCTGACGTTGTGATAGACGCCCCGAATCCCATTCTTGGTGAGGCTCCAAAAACCCTCAATGGTATTCGTGTGTGCATCGCCAGAAACGTATACCTGTGCGGAGTGGTTAACGCGCTTGTGTTCATATCCCATGTTTTTCAGCGAGTCGTAGAAATACGCTTCGTCGGTTAAGATCATGCGCTGGGCAGTACCCGCGCTCGAATCTGCGGGAGCATGTCGCCAGACTTCGCAGGAGTCGAAACAACGCGAGCCGCAACCCGACCACCACGCTCGACCATACCAAACACCGTTGCCTTGCCCTGATAGTGTGCGTCGTGGCCCTTGCGCTTGTTGACGTGCTTGTTCTTGTCTTTGCCGCCATAAAGGCTCTCGTCCATCTCGACCTTGCCCTTGAAGGGGTCGCTGTCGTTCTCTTCGAGCAAGGATCGAATCCGGTGGAAGATGCGCCATGCCGTTTTGTACGTAACACCCAACTCGCGTTCCAATTGCTTTGCGCTAATCCCACATCGAGTAGAGGCCATCAAAAAGATTGCGTGGAACCAGAGTTTCAGAGACGTAGCGGAGTCCTCGAAGATGGTCCCCTTCATCGGGTGTTCATGGTGGCCGCAGAACTGACAGACGTAAGAAGGACGACCAGTAGCCCGATGATGTTTAGTGACCTTCTGACACTTGGAACAGAAAATTCCATTCGGATAGAGCCGGTTCTTGAGCCAATCGAGACAAGCCGCATCGTCAGGGAACTCGGCATTGAACTCCATCATGGAGAATGTGCCCTCGGATGAGTCGCAACCGATAGGGTTGTTTCGATTAGACTTGCTCATACCTTGGATATGTATCAGATGCCAGTACTGTCGTCAAGGGGATACTTGCCCCCGCCCGCGACCTAACGGGCGAGGGGCTCTAAGTCTGCGGGTGGGTTTGGCACCAGTAGCCCTGATCAACATGACAAGAAGTGACCGGAGTACTGATGGTCGAGGATCGCGGAGGGAGCCCCGAGGAAATCGCCAGCGGTCGTCGATCCGTGAATTGCGGCGTCTGCGGAAAACGTACAACGCCGGCCGATGGCGGAAGATGAAGGGCGTTGCCTTCATGCGCCTCCCGGATGGCAAAATCACTTGCGCCGAAGTCCATTGGTATGAAGCGCATGGCATCGGACGGAAAGAATTGAAAATCAAGCGTCTTCTGTCGGCGGAAACATGAAACGCAAGACATTGCCTGACCGCTTCGTGGTTTGCGTAAGGAACCGCGGCTTCGCCGCGTCCTTGGAGCTCCGCAAAATCTACTGCGCGATCCCCGATGCGGTGGCGGAATCCCATCGGCTGATTAGGGTCGTGGACGAGTCAGGAGAGGATTACCTGTTCCCTGAGAGCTGTTTCGTCAGCATCGAGCTTCCGGTCCAGAAGGCTCGCGCTATCGCCGAAGCACTCTGAGGCGGCAGCGCACGCGATCGCCTATACGAGGACCGGCCTCTCGCCTCTGAAGGTCATGGGCGAACCCCGAGCCTTGCGGCAAGCGATAAAGATCAGACGCAGTGGAGTCAAAATCTAAACCAGCGCCTGGTCACTGAGAGTTACTGAGGCACCACCGCGGATAGAGCCGCGAGATTAGCGATCTTTTCTCCGTCTACCCGCGTGGGTTGCGAGCTGATGGGTCAACTCAGGTAATCCGAGTTAATATGAATTTCCATCAGAATCGTCTACCTTCGGTCGCACAACTCCGTTATGGACACGGCCGTGTCAACGCCGGTTGAATGTTGACCCGGTTTACCGCGAGCTCGCCGATCTAAAACTGACCCACCCTGCTGGTGTCTGGCAGGGGGAGAGCGAGGGGGACCTTCCCCC
>JAJPKP010000066.1 GCA_021323675.1 Pseudomonadota bacterium
CACGTCGAGTACGAAACCACCAAGCGCCACTACGCGCACGTCGATTGCCCGGGCCACGCCGACTACATCAAGAACATGATCACCGGCGCGGCGCAGATGGACGGCGCGATCCTCGTGGTCGGGGCCAATGACGGCCCGATGCCGCAGACCCGCGAGCATATCCTCCTCGCCCGCCAGGTCGGAGTCCCCGCGATCGTCGTGTTCATGAACAAGGTGGACATGGTCGACGATCCCGAGCTGCTCGATCTGGTCGAGCTCGAAGTGCGCGACCTGCTCAAGCGCTACGATTTCCCGGGCGACGACGCCAAGGTTATCCGCGGCAGCGCCCTCAAGGCGCTCGATTGCGGATGCGGCAAGGACGATTGCCCGAACTGCAAGCCGATCCTCGAACTGATGGACGCGGTCGACAGCTACATCCCGCAGCCCCAGCGCGAAGTCGACAAGCCCTTCCTGATGCCGGTCGAGGACGTGTTCTCGATTTCCGGACGCGGCACGGTCGTCACCGGACGCGTCGACCGCGGCAAGGTGAAGGTCGGCGACGAAGTCGAAATCGTCGGCTTCCGCGACACGCAGAAGACCGTGGTCACGGGCGTCGAGATGTTCCGCAAGCTGCTCGATGAAGGGCAGGCCGGCGACAATATCGGCGTGCTGCTGCGCGGCATCAAGCGCGAGGAAGTGGAACGCGGCCAGGTGCTCGCGGCTCCGGGGTCGATTACGCCGCACACCAGGTTCGAGGGCTCGGTTTATGTCCTTACCAAGGAAGAAGGCGGACGCCATACCCCGTTCTTCAACGGCTATCGCCCGCAGTTCTACTTCCGGACCACCGACGTCACCGGAGTCCTCACCCTGCCCGAGGGGACCGAGATGGCGATGCCGGGCGACAACATCAATATCAAGGGCGAACTGATCACGCCGGTCGCGATGGACGAGGGGCTGCGCTTCTCGATTCGCGAGGGCGGCCGCACCGTCGGCTCGGGCGTGGTCACCAAGATTGAAAAGTAGGAGCGAACGGAAGCGGGGCGCTTGATTATCGGGCGCGGCATTCAGGATGAACGACAAGATACGCATACGTCTCAAGGCGTACGACTACCGCCTGCTCGATCAGTCGGTGCGCGAGATCGTCGATACCATTCGGCGCACGGGCGGCCGGGTGGCGGGACCGATTCCGCTGCCCACCCGGGTCGAGCGCTTCACCGTCAACCGTTCTCCGCACGTTGACAAAAAGTCGCGCGAGCATTTCGAGATTCGCACGCACAAGCGGCTGCTCGACGTGCTGGAGCCGACTCAACAGACAATCGACGCGCTCGGCAAGCTCGATCTTGCCGCCGGCGTGGACGTGGAAATCAAGCTCGAGTAGGACCGATGCTTAGCGGACTTATCGGCAGAAAGCTCGGGATGACGCAGGTGGCGGACGCGCAGGGTCGCGTGCGCGCGGTGACCGTCGTCCAGGTCGGCCCGTGCACCGTCACCCAGCTCAAAACCGCTCCCACCGACGGCTACGACGCCGTGCAGGTGACCTGGGGCAGGAAAAAACTGAGCCGTGTCACCTCCGCCGAGCGCGGGCATTTCAAAAAGGCCAACGTCGCTCCCGGCGCCAGGACCGTCGAATTCCGAAAGCTTGGCGATGGCGAGCTTGCGCTCGGCCAGGCGATCGCGGTCGGCGACGTGTTCAAGGCGGGCGAGCAGGTCGATGTGCAGGGCGTTTCGAAGGGGCACGGCTATGCCGGAGTCATCAAGCGCCATCACTTCGCCGGCTTCCCCGGCACCCATGGCACCCACGAGTACTTCCGCCACGGCGGATCGATCGGTAACCGGTCGTTCCCCGGCCGCGTGCGCAAGGGGCTGCGGATGGCGGGGCAGATGGGTAACGAAACCGTGACGGTGCTGAATCTCGAAATCGTGGAAATTCTCTCCGAAGACAACGCGATTGCGGTGGCGGGCGCGGTGCCCGGACCGGATGGCGCGATGGTTATCGTGAAGCACGCGGCGCGGCCGCGGCGCAAAGCTAACGTGGTGGCGGTCAATGCCTGAGCAGAACGCGCAATTGGCTCCGGTAAAGCTCCCTCTCTACTCATCGGCCCAGGAACGGGCCGGCGAGGCGGAGTTCGCGGGAGCGGTGTTTGGCCGCGACGGCGACGGCAGCCTTCTGCACGACGCGGTGCGAATGCAGCTTGCCAACCGCCGATCCGGAACCGCGGCGACCAAAACCCGGGGACTTATCTCGGGCGGCGGCCGCAAGCCCTGGCGGCAAAAAGGGACGGGACGGGCCCGCGCGGGATCCACCCGATCGCCGCTATGGCGGCATGGCGGCACGATCTTCGGGCCGCAGCCGCGCGACTACTCGTACCAGATTCCAAAAAAGGCGTGGCGCCGCGCACTCTGCCTCGCGCTGTCGGCCCGCGCGCGCGAAGGCAAGGTCTTCGTGGTCGAATCTCTCGCCCTGCCGGAACCCAGGACAAAGCTTGCGAAAGCCGCGCTGGAAAAGCTCGGCGTAAAGCATGCCCTCGTGGTGCTGGGGGAAAACGACGCTCAGTTCCAGCGCGCCGCCCGCAACCTTGCCAGTCACAAGGTTCTGCTCGCGGCCGGGCTGAATGTTTACGACGTGCTTAACTATGACGAGCTCGTGATGACCGAGGCGACGGCGCGCGAAATCGAAAAGCGCCTGGCGGGAGATGCCCGATGAATCTCGAAGCCGTAATCGTTTCCCCGGTCATCACCGAAAAAGGCACCCTGGCGGGTGAGAAGTCCAACCAGGTCGTGTTTCGCGTCCGGTCCGAAGCGAGCAAGGACCTGGTGCGCGAAGCGGTCGAGAAGCTCTTCAAGGTGACGGTGCTTAAAGTTCGCACTTCCAATTTCATGGGCAAAGAGCGGCGGCGCGGAGTCATTCGCGGCCGCAAGGCGGATTGGAAAAAAGCCTACGTCACGCTCAAGGAAGGCGACCGGATCGAGTTTTTTGAGGGAGTTTAGCGGAGCGCAACTGACATGGCGGTAATCCAACTGAATCCGCGCACCCCCGGACAGCGGTTCATGCAGGTGGCCGATTTTTCCGGCCTTTCCAAGAAGGAGCCGGAGAAGGCCCTGCTCGAACCGGTCAAGCGATCGGGCGGCCGCAACAATCTGGGCCGGATGACTACGCGTCATCGCGGAGGCGGACATAAGCGGCGCCTGCGGCTTATCGATTTCAAGCGCACCCGCGACGGTGTTCCGGCCCGCGTGGCCGCCCTTGAATACGATCCGAACCGATCCGCGAATATCGCGCTGCTGCATTATGCCGACGGCGTCAAGTCGTACATCCTGGCGCCCGAGGGGCTCAAGGTCGGCGACAAGGTCGAGTCGGGCGAGCAGGCCGACATCAAGCCCGGCAACGCGCTCAAGCTGCGCCATATTCCGGTCGGCACCATCGTGCACGCGATCGAGATGAAGCCCGGAGCCGGCGCGAAGCTCGCGCGCGGAGCCGGATCGCAGGCGCAGTTGATGGCGAAAGAGGGAAAGTTCGCGCTGCTCAAGCTGCCCTCTGGCGAGCAGCGGATGGTGCTGGCGGATTGCCGCGCGACGATCGGCCAGGTCGGCAACCTCGACCACGAAAATATTTCGATTGGCAAGGCGGGACGTTCGCGATGGCTCGGCAAGCGCGGTCACGTGCGGGGAATCGCGATGAACCCGGTTGACCATCCGCATGGCGGCGGCGAAGGACGCTCGAAGGGCAACCATCCGCAGTCGCCGTGGGGGATGCCGACGAAGGGATACAAGACGCGCGGCAAGAAGCCGTCGGATCAATATATCGTGAGCCGGCGGCCGCGCGGAAAGCACTAAAGCGGGAAGCATTAAAGGAAGATGCGATCGCTCAAGAAAGGCCCGTTCCTCGACGGGCATTTGAAGAAAAAGGTCGAAGCGGCCTCCGCGGCGGGCGACAAGCGGATCATCAAGACCTGGTCGCGCCGCTCGATGATCGTGCCCGACATGATCGGGCTTACGTTCGCGGTGCACAACGGCCATAAGTTCGTGCCGGTGTACTGCACCGAGAACATGGTGGGCCACAAGCTCGGAGAGTTCTCTCCGACCCGGACCTTCCACGGCCATTCGGGCGACCGCAAGGCCGAGGTGAAGAGCTCGGCGCCGGCGGCTCCGAAAGCGTAGGCACGACGACGATGGAAATGTTATCGCGAAGCCGCTACATCCGCATCTCGCCGCAAAAGCTGCGGCTAGTCTGCAATCTGGTGGTCGGCAAGCCGGTCGGACAGGCGCTGTCTATTCTGGAATTCACCCCCAAGAAGGGCGCGCGCTTCGTCGCCAAGACGCTGCTTGCGGCGGTGGCTAACGCGCGCGACCAGCAGAACGTGGACGAAGACAAGCTTTACGTGAAGCGGGCGATTGCGGATGCGGGGCCGACCTGGAAACGATCGCTGCCGCGCGCGCATATGCACGCAACGCCGATTCTCAAGCGCACCAGCCACCTTACCGTGGTGGTGGACGAACGCGCAGCCTGAGGCATCTATGGGTCAGAAATCACATCCGCGCGGGCTTCGGCTCGGCATCATCGAAAGCTGGGACTCCCGATGGTTTTCCAGCCACGACTACACCACGCTGCTGCATGAAGACCTCAAGCTGCGCGACTTCATCAAGAAGCGGCTCTATCACGCGGGAATCTCCAAGGTGGAGATCGAGCGGATGGCCAATAAGGCCAAGGTGAATATTCACACCGCGCGGCCGGGAATCGTGATCGGCAAGAAAGGCGTCGAGATCGACAAGCTCAAGGCCGACATCCAGAAGATGATGAAGGGCAAGGAAGCCTTCATCAACATCCACGAAGTGCGCCGGCCCGATCTCGATCCCCAGCTCGTCGCGGAAAATATCGCGCTCCAGCTCGAGCGGCGCGTCGCGTTCCGCCGCGCGATGAAAGAGGCGGTGACGCGGGCGATGCGGATGGGGGCGCAGGGAGTGAAAGTTCACGTCGCGGGACGGCTCGGCGGAGCGGAAATCGCGCGCGCCGAGTGGTATCGCGAGGGGCGGGTGCCGCTGCAGACGCTGCGCGCCGACGTGGCGTACGGATTTGCCGAAGCGCGCACCACTTACGGAGTCATCGGAATCAAGGTCTGGATCTTCCGCGGCGAAATCCTGACCCATTCGGAAGCTGAAGCCAAACGATCCGGCGCGGCGGCGCAGCAACAGTAAGTCATGCTCGCACCCAAGAAAGTCAAATATCGCAAGATCCAGAAAGGGCGCGTCCGCGGGGCCGAATCGCGCGGACTTACCCTTGCCTTCGGAGACTACGGGCTCAAGGCGACCGAGACCGCGCGAGTTGACGCGCGCGCGCTCGAAGCCGCCCGCGTCGCGCTGACCCGCCATATCAAGCGGGGCGGCCGCGTCTGGATCCGGGTGTTCCCCGACAAGCCCTTCACCAAAAAGCCCGCTGAAACCCGGATGGGTAAAGGCAAGGGCTCTCCGGAAGGATGGACGGCGGTGGTGCGGCCAGGACGAATCCTGTTCGAGATGGAAGGGGTGGACCGGGCCACCGCGCGCGAGGCGATGCGTCTTGCCGCGCACAAGCTTCCGATCAAGACGATCGTGATCGAACGCGAGGAGGCGGCCCTTGGAGCTTGACGAACTCAGGCAGATGAACGCCGGCGACTTGCGGGTCAAGGAGCGCGAGGCGCGCGAGGAAGTTTTCCGGCTGAAACTCAAGCTGCGAACCAATCAGCTTGACAACTCCGCCACGCTGACCAAGGCGCGGCGCGAGCTGGCGCGAATTTTGACCGTGATCAGGCAGAAAACTGCCGCGGATGCGAAGGGAAGCGATGCGCGAGCGAATTAAACGGCGCGAAGGAACGGTAGTCTCCGCAAAGATGACCAAGACCGTGGTCGTGCAGGTCGACCGCCTGGTGGAGCATCCGCTCTACGGCAAGCGGGTCCGCCGCCGCAAACGGTACATGGCGCACGATGAGCGCGGAGAGTGCCGCCAGGGCGACCGCGTGCTGATAATCGAGTCGCGTCCGCTCTCGCGCAACAAGCGATGGCGGGTCAGCAAGGTTCTCAAGCGCGCGGCGGGCTGAGGTTCAAGGGGCGATGATCCAGACCCAAACAGTGCTCGATGTGGCCGATAACTCCGGCGCCCGCAAAGTGATGTGCATCAAGGTGCTGGGCGGCTCGCGCCGCCGTTATGCCACGGTGGGCGACGTAATCGTGGTCGCGGTGAAAGAGGCGATCCCGAACGCGAAGGTGAAGAAAGGCGATGTGACGCGCGCGGTGATCGTGCGCACCGCCAAGGAAATCAGCCGCGGCGACGGAAGCTATATCCGGTTCGACGGGAATTCAGCCGTGCTGCTCGACAATCAGCACGAGCCGATTGGCACCCGTATCTTCGGTCCCGTCGCGCGCGAGCTCAGGGCTAAGAAGTTCATGAAGATTATCTCGCTCGCCCCCGAGGTGTTGTGATGGCGACCACGCGGGCGGCGGCCAAATACAAGATTCGCAAGAACGACCTCGTGATGGTCGTAAAGGGCAAGGACCGCGGCAAGACCGGCAAGGTGATGCGCGTGCTGCCGGACGACGGACGCGTCGTGATCGAGCGGCTCAATATCGTCAAACGCCACTCGAAGCCGCGCGGCGCCGCAAGCCCCGGCGGAATCGTCGAGAAGGAAGCGCCGATTCAGATTTCAAACGTGATGTTCTTCTGCGAGCGCTGCAACGCTCCGGTGCGCCTCGGCGTGAAAATCGCGCAGGACGGCGAGCGGTCCCGGGTGTGCCGGCGATGCGGCGAAGCAGTGGGTAACGACTGATGGCGGAAAAGACGGAAAAGCCGCAGAAGCAGAAGCGGCCGGACAAGGGCGGAAAGGCCGCCGGGCGGGCGCCGGAGACGGCCGCCGCGGAAGCCAAACCGCGCGAGCCCGAGCCGAAGATTCCCGCGCGCCTGCGCGTCAAGTTCGAACAGGAAGTCGCGCCGGCGCTGATGCGCGAGCTGAAGATCGAAAACCGGATGCGCGTGCCGCGGCTCGAGAAGATCACGATCAACATGGCGCTCAACGAGGCGCGCGAGAACGTGAAGATACTCGATGCCGCGGTCGAGGAGCTTTCCCAAATCGCCGGGCAGAAACCCGTGCTGACCCGCGCCCGCAAGGCGATCTCCAACTTCAAGCTGCGCCAGGGGATGCCGATCGGCGTGATGGTGACGCTGAGGCGGGAGAGGATGTGGGAATTTTTCGACCGCCTGGTCTCCGTGGCCCTGCCGCGCGTGCGCGACTTTCGCGGCGTGAGCGACAAGGCGTTCGACGGCCGCGGCAATTACTCGCTCGGCCTGCGCGAGCATACGATCTTTCCGGAACTGAACCTCGACAAGGTCGAGAAGGTAAAAGGACTTACGATTTCAATTACCACCAGCGCCCGCAGCGATTTCGAAGGGTTGATGCTGCTTCGCGCGCTCGGGATGCCGTTCCGCGGACAGGCGGAGCGCGAGGAGAAGGCGGCGGTGGCCGCCCAGGCGTAGGCGATGGCGAAGAAGTGCCTCAAAATCAAGGCGACGCGCGAGCCCAAATTCAAGGTGCGCCGCTACAATCGATGCCCCCTGTGCGGACGCGCGCGCGCTTATTATCGACGCTTCAAGATGTGCCGGCTCTGCCTGCGCAAACTGGCTCATCGCGGACACCTCCCGGGCGTTATCAAGGCAAGCTGGTAGAGAGAACCTAAGATGTCGCAGACCGATCCGATCGCAGAGCTGCTGACCCGAATTCGCAACGCGATGCGCGCGCGGTTCAACGAACTGATCGTTGACCATTCGCGAATCCGCGAGGCGATTTGCCGCGTCCTGATGGCCGAGGGTTTCCTCGACGGCGTCGAGGTGGGTGGCGAGGCGCCCAAGCGCAAGCTCGTCCTGAAACTCCGTTACTCGGCGTCACGCGAACCGGTTATCCGCGGAATTCAGCGTGTAAGCCGCCCGAGCGTGCGCCGCTACGCCGGCGCCGATGAAATCGGCCGCACCCGCGGAGCGATGGGCGTGCAGATTGTCTCGACCCCGCTCGGCGTGATGACCGGGCGCGAGGCGCGGCGCAAGCGCGTGGGCGGCGAAATTCTCTGCCGCGTGTGGTGACAGGTAACGATCGATGTCACGTATAGGAAGATTGCCGGTAAAGCTCGAAAAAGGCGTGAAGGCCCAGGTCCAGGGCGAAACCGTCCGCCTCGAGGGCCCCAAGGGCAAGCTGGAGATGAAGCTTCAGCCGGGCTTTGCCGTGGAGATTAAGGACTCCGAACTGAGCGTGAAGCGGCCCGGCGACAGCCGCCAGCAGCGCGCATGGCACGGCCTTACGCGCAAGCTTATCGCCAACATGGCTGAGGGCGTGGCCAAGGGCTTCACCCGCGTGCTGGAAATCAACGGCGTCGGCTACCGCGCCGAGGTCAAAGGCAGCGCCATCAACCTGAGCCTCGGATATTCTCATCCGATTGTCTATCAACTTCCGCCCGGAGTGACCGCGAAGGTTGAGCGGCAGGTGGTGATAACTCTGGAAGGCGCGGACCGCCAGCTTCTTGGCACCGTCGCGGCGCAGATCCGCGAGCTCCGGCCGCCCGAGCCTTACAAGGGTAAAGGAATCAAGTACGCGACCGAGACAATTCGCCGCAAGGCCGGCAAAGCGGCGGCCGGATCGGCGGCGGGTTAGGGTAGTATGGCAATGGCTTTGCAGCGCGCGGAAAAACGAGAACTACGCCAGCAGCGAGTGCGCAAGACCGTCAGAGGCACCGACGCGCGTCCACGCCTGTCGGTCTATCGGTCGCTGCATCATATCTATGCCCAGGTCATCTCTGACACGAGCGGACGCACGCTGGTCGCCGCTTCAACCCAGAAGACCGACGGGCTTAAGAGCAGGAACAGCGTCGAAGCGGCGAAGGCGGTCGGCAGGATGATCGCCGAGAAATGCCTGGCAAACGGAATACAATCCGTGATTTTCGATCGAAACGGCTTCCTGTATCACGGCAAAATCAAGGCGCTGGCCGACGCGGCTCGTGAAGCCGGCCTCAAGTTCTGAAATCGAGGAAGGACGTGGCGTACAGAATCGACCCGCAGGGTCTCGAAATAAAAGAAAAGGTCGTCCACATCAACCGCGTCGCGAAGGTCGTCAAAGGCGGACGCCGCTTCAGCTTCAGCGCCCTGGTGGTGGCCGGCGATCAAAACGGACTGGTCGGCTTCGGCCTGGGCAAAGCCAACGAGGTTCCCGAAGCGATCCGCAAAGGCGTCGAACGCGCGAAGAAAAGCCTTATCCGCGTGCCGCTGCGCGAAGGCACTATCCCCCACGAAGTGGTCGGCCGCTTCGGCGCCGGCAAGGTCGTGCTGCGCCCCGCGGCGGAAGGAACCGGAGTCATCGCGGCCGGCGGCGTGCGCGCGGTCGTCGAGCTGGCCGGAATTCGCAATATCCTCACCAAGCGTCTCGGCTCCTCGAATCCGCACAACCTGGTCAAGGCCACGCTCGAGGCGTTGATGGAGCTGCGGAGCCCTGAGGACATCGCAAAACTGCGCGCCCGCGCCGCGGCGGATACGACTGCCGCCGCCTGAGGACGCTTCCTATGAGCGAGACGATTCGAGTTAAACTGGTAAGAAGCCCGATCGGCACCAACAACCGCGTCCGCGAAACCGTCAAAGGTCTCGGACTGGGCAAGGTGGGGACCGAACGGGAACTCAAGCGGACGCCGGCGGTCGAGGGCATGATTCGCCGCCTGAAGCATCTGGTTGAAGTTCAGAATTGAGGCTTAGATGAATCTTTCGGAAATCAAGCCTGCTCCCGGATCGGTTCGGCGCTCCAGGCGCGTCGGGCGCGGTATCGGCTCAGGCAATGGCAAGACCGCGGGCCGCGGGCATAAGGGAAGAGGATCGCGCTCCGGAGGCAATACGCCGCCCGGCTACGAAGGCGGCCAGATGCCGCTGCAGCGGCGGCTGCCCAAGCGCGGGTTTCGCCGCCTGCAGAAGAACGAAACGCGGCGGCGTGAATACGCGCCCGTCAATATCGAGAAGTTGGCGGAATTTCCCGATGGGACCACCGTCGATGCGGCGTTGCTCACGCAGCGCGGAATGGTCCCGGCCGGTAGCAAGATAAAGATTCTCGGCTCCGGCGAGTTGAAGAGTAAACTGACCGTGCGCGCCGATGCGTTCTCGCAGAGCGCGCGCGATAAAATTGCCGCCGCGGGCGGCACTGCGGAGCTTATCGCCCCGACGAAATCCTGATGCTGGAGGGGTTCTCAGGCGCCTCGCGCATCCCGGAATTGCGCCGCCGGCTCGTATTTACGGCCCTGATGCTGGCCGTGTATCGAATCGGAGTCGCCGTGCCGACGCCGGGCATCGACGGGCAGGCGCTCGCCTCGTTCTTCGACGCGGCATCCGGGACCCTGTTCGGATGGGTAAACCTGTTCTCGGGCGGCGCGCTCGAGCGCTTTTCCGTCTTCGCGCTCGGCATCATGCCCTACATCTCCGTCGCCATCATCCTCGACCTGCTTAAGGTCGCATCGCCTTACCTCGATGAGCTCTACAAGGAGGGCGAGGCGGGCCGGCGCAAGAACACGCAGTACACGCGATACGGCACGGTCGGACTTTCGATTATCCAGGGGTTCATGATCGCCGTGTCGCTGGAAAAGATTCAGGCGCCGGGCGGCGGATCGGTGGTGTTCGACCCCGGATGGAGCTTCCGCATCATGACCGTGCTGACGGTTACCGCGGGTGCGATGTTCGTGATGTGGATTGGAGAGCAGATCACCGAGCGCGGAATCGGCAACGGCATTTCGCTGGTGATCATGGCGGGAATCGTGGCGCGGCTTCCGAGCGCGCTCACGACCACGGCGCAGTTCGTCCGCGAGGGTGAACTGAGCGTTTTCCTGCTCATTTTTATTGTCGCTTTGGCGGCGGCGGTCACCGGCGGGATCGTTTACATGGAAACGGCACAGCGCCGGATACCGATCCAGTACGCGCGAATCACGCGGGGGCGGCGAGTTTACGGCGGCCAATCGTCGCATCTGCCGCTCAAAGTCAACACGTCGGGCGTTATCCCGCCCATTTTCGCGTCGTCGATCCTGGTGTTTCCGGCGACCCTTGCGGCGTTTGTGCCCAGTCTCAAGGATTACGCGCAGTTTCTCACGCCGGGCGGCGTTATCTATGACCTGATCTACGTCGTCCTGATCGTGTTCTTCTGCTACTTCTATACCGCCGTCACATTCAACCCGGTGGATGTGGCGGACAACCTGAAGAAGCACGGCGGCTTTATTCCCGGAATTCGTCCGGGCCGTTTCACCGCGGAATATATCGATCGGGTGCTTTCGAGAATTACGCTGGGCGGCGCGATCTATGTCAGCGCGGTCTGCGTTCTGCCCACGATTCTTATCGAGCGGTTCAACGTGCCGTTCTACTTTGGCGGCACCGCGCTGCTGATCGTGGTGGGGGTGGCTCTGGACACGGTGGCGCAAATCGAAACCCACCTGCTCACCCGCAACTACGAAGGCTTTATGCGGCGCGGACGAGTGAAGTCCCGACGAGGTGCGTAGCGGTGCGGCTGATACTGCTGGGCCCTCCCGGCGCGGGAAAGGGCACGCAGGCGCGCATGCTCAGTGAGTTGGCAGGCGTCCCCCAGGTGGCAAGCGGCGATTTGCTGCGTGCGGCAGTGCGTGAGAAAACGGCGCTGGGAGTAAAAGTGGCGGGCATCCTGGAACGCGGTGACCTGGTGCCCGACGAAATGGTTGTTAAATTGATTGAAAAGCGGCTCGATGCGCCCGACGCGCGCAAGGGATTTATCCTCGACGGATTTCCCCGATCGGTCCCGCAGGCCGAGTTGCTGGGCGCGATGCTGAAAGGACGCGGCGCCGCAATCGACCGCGTGCTGGCGGTGATGGTTCCGGACGAAGAAATCGTCAAACGGATTTCCGGCCGGCGAACCTGCCGGAACTGCCAGGCGATGTACAACGTGATCTTCGACCCTCCTCGCAAACCCGACGCATGCGACAAGTGCGGCGGCGAGCTTTACCAGCGGGAAGACGACGCCGAAGCCACTGTGCGCCATCGCCTCGAGGTCTATAACGCGACGACCAGGCCGCTGCTGGACTATTACGCCGGAGCCGGAATTCTCGCCCGGATCGAAGGGGTCGGAAGGCCCGAAGAAGTTGAACGCCGGATGATCAAGGCGCTGGGCGGATTGATTCCCGCCAACGCCAAGCCCGGAATGAGCCATTGATCACGATCAAGACATCCGAAGAGATCGCCATCATGCGGCGCGCCAGCCAGATCGTTGCCGAGGTCCTCGACGAATTGGTCGCGGCCGTGCGCCCGGGCATCACTACGGATGAACTCGACCGGATTGCCGAAAGCTCGACCCTCAAAAGGGGCGCGCGGCCGGCCTTCAAGGGCTACAAGCCCGGCGACGTGGTTTATCCCAAGTCGCTTTGCGTGTCGATAAACGAGGAGATCGTTCACGGCATCCCGTCTTCGCGCAAACTCAAGACCGGAGATATCGTGGGCCTTGATTACGGAGTCGTCTATCAGGGATTTTACGGCGATGCGGCCAGGACCGTGCCGGTCGGCGATGTGCCTGAGGCCACGATGAGGCTGCTGCGAGTTACGCGCGAGGCGCTGTACGCGGGTATCGCGCAGGCGAGGGTAGGCAACCGAATCGCCGACATCTCGCGCGCGGTGCAGGAAGTGGCGGAGAAGGCCGGCTACTCGGTCGTAACCGATTTCGCCGGACACGGCATCGGGCGCCGCCTGCATGAGGACCCGCAGGTGCCGAACTATTTTCGGCGCGGGATGCCGAATCCGCGGCTGCAGGAGGGGATGGTTCTGGCGATCGAACCGATGGTGAATGAAGGAACGGCGGATTTGGAAATCTTATCGGACGGGTGGACTGCGGTAACGGCGGACGGTAAACTATCGGCCCATTTCGAGCATTCCATCGCAATCACCTCAAACGGGCCCGAAATTCTGAGCGAGCGCGCAAATGTCTAAAGGCGACGCAATCGAAGTAATGGGAACGGTGCAGGAGGCGCTGCCGAACGCCGTTTTTCGGGTGACGCTCGACAATGGGCACAAGGTGCTGGCCCACATTTCGGGCAAGATGAGAATGCATTACATCAAGATCCTCCCCGGCGACAAAGTGACCGTCGAGCTTTCGCCGTACGACCTTAGCCGGGGCAGAATCACCTACCGGCAGCGCTAGACCGGGAATGGAAACGCAACGATGAAGGTTCGGGCGTCAGTCAAAAAGATCTGCAAAAACTGCAAGGTGGTGCGCCGCCAGGGCGTCGTGCGCATCTTGTGCTCCAACCCGCGCCACAAGCAGCGCCAGGGCTAGGAGGGGGACTTTTCCGATGGCACGTATAGCGGGAGTCGAGTTGCCCAAGAACAAGCGCATGGAGATTGCGCTCACCTATATCTATGGAATCGGCCGCAGCTCGGCGATGAAAATTCTGGCCAAGGCCAGCGTCGATCCGGGGCGCAGGAGCGACGATCTTTCGGCCGAGGAGCAGGTGCGTATCCGCCAGGTAATCGATTCCGATTACGAGGTCGAGGGCGATCTGCGCCGCGAGGTTCAGCAGAATATCAAGCGCCTGATGGATCTCGGATGTTACCGCGGCATCCGCCATCGCAAAGGTCTTCCCGTGCGCGGCCAGCGCACCCATACCAACGCGCGCACCCGCAAGGGACCGCGCAAAGTGGTGGCGGGCAAGAAGCAGGCGCCTCCCAAGGGATAGGAAAGTAATCGGCCGCGGACACACGCGGCCGCGACACTGACGGCTTTTATTCGAAACGAGATACTGATGGCAGACGAAACCAAAGAAACCAAACAGCCCGCGCCGGCAGCGGGCGCCGCTCAGGCGGCGGGTACCGCGCCGGCCGCTCCGCGCCGCCGCCGCGTTCGGCGATCGGTCCCGGAGGGCGTCGCGCACATCCACGCGACCTTCAACAACACAATCGTGA
The DNA here is from genome assembly GCA_021323675.1 of Pseudomonadota bacterium. Taxonomy (GTDB): domain Bacteria; phylum Desulfobacterota; class Binatia; order Binatales; family Binataceae; genus JAFAHS01. The sequence continues at coordinate 13,931 of JAJPKP010000066.1, forward strand.
CCATCACCGATCCGCAAGGATTGGTGGTGGCGTGGTCGAGCGCCGGCTCGGTTGGTTTCAAGGGATCGCGCAAGGGTACGCCGTTTGCCGCCCAGATGGCGGCGGAAGCGTGCGCGCGGAAAGCGGCGGAAGTTGGGATGCGCAGCGTGATTGTCCACGTCAAGGGGCCGGGCGGCGGCCGCGAGTCGGCGGTGCGCGCGCTGCAGGCCGCGGGCCTTGGCGTCACATCGATCAAGGACGTAACTCCGATTCCGCACAACGGATGCCGCCCGCCGAAGCGCCGGCGCGTCTGATCATCGGGAAGGATACAGCGAAGTGGCGAGGAATCTTGGACCTGTATGCCGGTTGTGCCGGCGCGAAGGATTGAAACTCTTCCTGAAGGGAGAGCGATGCTTCAGTGACAAGTGCGCGATCGAGCGGCGCAACTATCCGCCCGGAGCGCACGGGCAGGCGCGCACGCGATTTTCCGAATTCGCAATCCGCCTGCGCGAAAAGCAGAAGGTCAAGCGCATCTATGGACTGCTCGAAAAGCAGTTCGCGCATTATTTTGAGCTGGCGGAACGGATGCCGGGCATTACCGGCGAGAACCTGCTGATGCTGCTCGAACGGCGCCTCGACAACGTCGTTTACAAGCTCGGCTTTGCAAGCTCCCTGGCGCAGGGCCGCCAGCTCGTGCGCCACGGCTTCTTCGAAGTCAACGGCAAGGTGGTGACCATTCCCTCCTATCTCGTGGAAGTCGGAGACGTGATCAGCATCGGCGAGAAGAGCCGCCAGAAGAAAGTGATCGTCGAGGCGATCGAGATGGCGCAGCGGCGCGGAGTGCCGGCCTGGATGGCGCTCGAGCGCGAGCAGTTCCGCGGCACGTTCAAGGCCCTGCCGGCGCGCGCGGATCTGACGATGCCGATAAGCGAAAAATTAATCGTCGAGCACTACTCGCGATAAATCGGAGGAAAGAGCCGCCTGCGGGGTCCGTGGCGGACCTGTCCGCGGCGAAATTCAAAAAGCTCTCAAGCGGTGACTATGCAGAACGATTGGCGCGATCTGATCAAACCCAAAGCGGTTGAATTCGAAGAAAAGGAACTGACCCCGCAATACGGGAAGTTCTACGCCGAGCCCCTCGAACGCGGCTACGG